>JACQVF010000070.1 GCA_016209885.1 Gemmatimonadota bacterium
CCCTTCCCCTCCACCCCGAGCTCCGACGGCAACACCACATCCCCCAACGCCGCCAGCGAGTCCGCCGCAGGCAGCCGTCTCGGCACTCCGAACGGCCTCGCCCGGGACCAGAGCCAGCGCGGCAGCACCAGCGCGGACAAGGCAGCTGCGATGGACTGGAAGAAGAAGGTACGGCGGCTCGATCGGACCATGGACGCCTCCTTCGATGTCGAGGAAACCGTCGCCGGCAGCACGGGGCACGGCGTCCTAGCCGCGACCCTCAGGACCACGACACGCTCTTCGCCAACTCCCCAAACCGCCTGAGCTGGATCCCGAACCGCGCCTCCAGGGCCGGGATACCCACGCGGTAGCCCACGCGATCGAACCATTCCAGAACGTCGCCCGTCTGCGTCTGAATATCAGTGCAGCGAATCAGCGCGTCAGGGGTTCGGTGGATCAGACCTTCCGACGCATGGGACCCGCCGAGGAGCCGGACCGCGGCCGCTTCCGAGCCGGCTTACTGCCTCGGGCCGGCGGGATCGAGGACGGTCACTTCGCCCAAGACGCTCAGTGGAGCGTCGAACTGGCTGCTGTCGCCGACGACCAGGATGGTCAAGAGCTGTCCGGCTTGACGTATCGCTTCATGACGTCCAGGACGTCTCCGGGCGTCACCCTCTGAGTCCCTTCCAGCGATCGCTCGAGCCAGTCAATCGGCAGGTCATCGCCGATGCAGGCCATGCGGCGCGACACACTGCATACCAGCACCGAAGATGTATAGGGTCTGCGGAGGGGATCGTCTCAGCTCGCCATGGGTGCGCCCCGGAAGGGGTCAGCGTGGGAGCGCGCACTCGGCTTCCCTCGCGACCGAACCGTCGGCGGCCATCTCATCGGGTCCGCCCGGCCCTGGCACCTACCGGCCCCCCGCCGCCCCGAGAAGACCGTCCTCTACCCGCCTTCTAGCACCATCTCGACACCTTCCTCGCCACCGCCGCCGAGCAGGATCCCCTCGGTAACGGGGTCGCTCCCCAGTTCCGGGCGTACCTCCGCTGCGGCATGCTGGCCCACGGCTTCGCCCGCGCTCGCTGTGGCGACTGTCGCCACGACTTCCTCATCGCGTTTGGCTGCAAGGGGATATTCCCTTCATGCCACCGGGTACTATACTATATGTTGTGGTGTGCCCTCAGCCGATGCAAGGCGCCTTCGGTCGGGCGTGGACTGATCCCGCTCCCGCGGGCTCCTCTTCTATCGCCTTCTGGAGCAGGCCGTTCAGACCCCGCCCACACCGATCCATGCGTTATTCGTCGGGACGGGAAGGGGGCAGCGATGAGGGCCCAACACTATATGTTGTGGTCGGTGGCACGAAGGGAATATCCCCTTGGCTGCAAACGGCGCCGTGTCTGCCCCTCCTGTCACACCCGCCGCATGTGGACCTGGCTGCTCACCTCACTGACCGAATCTTCCCCGTGCTCCCCGTCCGCCAGTGGGTCCTCTCGGTCCCCAAGCGCCTCCGCCCCTTCCTCCACCACAACCCGAAGCTCGCCGGCACCGTGCTGCACGTCTTCCTGCGCGCCATTCGGGGCAGTCTCCGGAGCCGCTGCCCCGACGCCGGCGCAGAGGCCTGGCGGTCACCGACGGCCTCTTCCAAGACGACCCGGACGGCCACCTCCGCTTCTTCGAGGCCGACCCCCTCACGCTGGCCGACGTCGAGCGCCTCACTGCCACCGTCCGCAAGAGGGTGCTCCGCCACTTCCGCCGCCACGGCCTCATCGATCCCCACGCCACCGACGACATGCTCACCTGGCATGGGCACGGAAGCTTCAGCATCGATGCCTCTGTGCGCATCGAAGGCCGCGACCGCCTCGGCCTCGAAGACCTCCTCCGCTACTGCGCCCGTCCCCCGTTCAGCCAGGAGCGCCTCGAGACGGAAGGCGGCGACGGCCCCGACCAGGTCCTCTACCACTTCCCCCAGCCGACTCCCGAGGGCACCACTGTCCTCCGCCTCTCCCCCTGGAGTTCCTCGAACGCCTCGCACTCTTCGTCCTTCCGCCCCACCTCCACCGCCACCGCTATCACGGCGTCTTCGCGCCCCATTCCCCCCTCCTCGCTCGCGCCACCGCATCGGCCGCCAGGAACTCACCTCGCAACCCGCCACCCCGAAGAACCCCCGCGAGACGCCGCCCGCCTCGGCCGCCAAACCCCTCGACCCGCGCTCCGGCAGCGCCCGCGGCCGTAGCCCACTCGCCGCCCACCTCCTCCCGCTGGGTCAAGCTCGTCGCCCGCATCTACGAGAGCTTCCCGCTCCTCTGCACCCACTGCGGTGGCCAGATGCGGATCATCGCCTTCCTCAGCGACCCCTTCAGCTTCCCCCCAACCTTTGAGCACCTCGGCCTCGCTACCCGCCCTCCACCCCTCTCCCCCGCTCGCGTACCACCGCAAGCCTCGCTCGACTTCGATCCGAGCCCCGACTTCGACGCCACCGATCCGAGCCCATCCCCGGCTTCGAATTCGACGAGTCGATTCGGAGCCTGACCCAGAACCTGACGTCATCTCTCTCCCCTCCCTGTACGACACGAGTTTTCTTTAGCGACGTGTGCCAGAGCTAGATGATCCGGAGAGGATCACCCGACCCACCCCGTCTTCAAACTCGATCTGCGTGTCGAAAGGTCTCGAAAGCTCGGCTAGGTGATGAATGATCTTACGGCTGAGTTCCGGGTTCGCGAGCATAGCGCGCCCCCTCTGCGGACGCTGAAGACCAAAGCCCATTGTGATTGGGTGGAGGCGTACATCCCGGAGTTCGCCGGCTCGAAACTCGACCACAGCCACGGCGCTTTCCCAGTAGGTCGGGTCGGTAGGCCAGCCACCGCCCATCGTTCTTTCCCGCTCGTCGTAGAAATCGGACGGAAGGGCCGTGGGAGGGAGTCCGAGGGTCCGGTAGTTGTCCCCCGCCTGGAATCGCACGGTCTCGTTCTGCATCATGAAGTTTCCCAGGCTGTAAAAGATGGGTCGGCCCCGGTAAATCTCAACACCTTTGAGCAGGTGCGGTCCATGCCCCGCGAAAACGTCGGCTCCGGCGTCGATTACGGCATGAGCGAATTCAATGAGAAAGTCGGCTGGCTCCTCCCGCGTCGCGCCTCGTTCGTGGGAATGTACCGTTACGATCACCCAGTTCGCTTGGCGTTTCGCATCCCGTACGCTCGCCAGGATCTCCTCCAAGTCGACTTCGTTGAGTGTTCGAAGCGTCCGCGCCTCGTTGCCACGGACGAACGTCTGACCGATGAAGCGGAGTTGTTCGCGGCCACCTCCGGAGCCTTCCGATCCGAGGACTGAGGCGACTGACCCGAGCTGCTCGAAATACGGGCCGGGAAGCACGTATGTGGTCTCGTAGCGAATCGGGTTCAGCCCGGGGCGGCCTCGAAGATCGGGCCGCTGAGGGCCAGCAGCACCGAAGTCTGGGAACGACGAAGCTGCCGAGATGAAAGCGACTCGCCCTCCGGCAGTCTCGAGATAGCCGGGGCTACGGGCCAGGGCTAGATTATCACCGGTTCCGGCGTGGACGAGCCCGGCGGCGTCTAGCGCCCGGTCGGTCGCCCGGATCCCGCCGATCCCGAAGTCAACGGCGTGGTTGTTCGCCCGGGCGACGATGTTGAAGCCCGCCCACGCGAGTTCCCTAGCCAGATCGGGGCTGGCGCGCATGTACGTGCCGGCCGCGCGCGGAAGATACCCGATCGAAGGGATGACGTCGTCTTCGTAGTTGTGCAACAGGATCTCGAGGTTGGTGAACCCAACGTCCGCATTGCGGATGATCTCGATCATCCTCAGAAACGGCGGCTCCGCATACGCCGATAGTTGCCGACTGATGATCGCGTCTCCGGTCAGCGCCATGGTGATGTTGCCATCGGCGTCTGCGAAGCCATCTTGAGCCCGAACAACTGACGGCGGTCCCAGGAAGACCGCTAGCAGCGCCACAACGACGGCGGCAGTCCACACCGTCGGCACGCTGGGGGAATTGCTCCCCGATCTTTGCGGCGGAACGCGGGTGGGACGCTCCTCGATGCGATTCGCAGCACCGCAGCGGGCAAGGGCAAGGGTCGAGAGCACAGTGGTCGAATTCTCAAGAAAACGCCGTCGATTGGTAGGTGACATGGCAAACCTGCCTGGGGCCGAGTTCTAGCTGAATACGGAAAAGAACCTATGGCTGCGTAGGAGCTCCCAGCAGCCTACGCGTGCTCGGCGGGTGAGGACCGGCCAACTCCCGCGTCTCACTTTCTCCCCGGATGCCGGTGTATCTTCCCATCTTGCATCACGAACACCACCCGCTGAAGGGCCGTGATATCCTCGAGCGGATTGCCGTCCACCGCGATGATATCTGCCAGTAGTCCCGGCTTCAGATCCCCCCTGTCGTCAAGGAAGAGGGCCTCGGCGGCACGGGTTGTAGCGCTGATGATCGCTTCCTTTGGTGGCTGACCGGCGCGATGCCGCCGCTCGAACTCGAGCGCCGTCTCACCGGACCAGATCCATCCCGAAGTCGCGTCCGTGCTAAAAACGATTCTTACGCCCTTCTGAACCGCCTTCGTCAGGACAGCCGTACGAATGGGAAGGAATTCACGTGTATAACGAACCTCTTCTTCACTGAAACCAAAACGTTGGGCATGCTCTAGGTAATACTCGGGTAGGTAGAGGTTCGGAGCGTAGTAGATACCCTGCTGGACCATCAGCTCGAGCGTCTGGTCATCCAACAATGCGCCGTGCTCGACCGTCCGCGCGCCTGCGCGGATCGCTCGCTGAACACCATCAGCGGCGTGCGCATGCACCGCCAGGGGCTTCCCGTACTTCCTGGCCTCATCCGCCGCCCAATCGAGTTGTTCTTGTGAGTAGACGGCTGTGCCGCCGGCTCGGCTGCTCCTCGTTGCGAAAACCTTAATTGCGTCGACGTCGGATTCGGCTTTTTGCCTGACCCACTTGCGAATGTCAGCTTCCGTCGCGGGCTTCGCCCCCTCTCGGACTCGGTCGCCCTCCGTTCCCGCAATGCCGCGATCGGTCATCCCAGCTCCCGAAACGAGGAGACGGGAGCCCACGACCAACCCTTCGCTGATCGCATCGCGGAGTGCCAGCGCCACCGCATCCGGCGCGCCCAGGCTGCGTACCGTCGTGAAGCCGCTTATGAGCAGGCTTCGGGCGTTTCCCGCCGCCTTTAACGCGAGCCGTTCGTCTCCGGCATCCTGGTCGAAAGTGGCCGCGATGTGGACGTGCGTGTCAATGAGCCCCGGAAGCAGTGTGTAACCGCGCAGGTTAATGACTTCGAAATCTGATGGTGGCCGGGCATTCGCGCGCACCTCGCGGATGCGGTTCCCGCGAATGAGAATAAGAGGGTCGACGATCGTGTTGCCCTGTCCGTCGATCGCAAGATCGGACTTGAGCACGTAATCGACACTTTCAGCGAGCTCGGACCAGGCGACAGAGTCATCGTTCTCGCTCTCCGCGCAGCCGACGAGGAATCCACCGAGGATACCGAGGATGAGGGCAGCAAAGCCGAACCGTTGGACCGTGGGTTGCATTCCTATCTCCCGCTCCGCAAAATTGCATTTTGCCTGGACGAATCCGCGCCGTGTGGTCTCGTGCTGCGTGACCACGAACTCTCGCCCCGGTCCGCCTGGATCTGGACTTCCGCGAGATCGAACGGGGTCGACGGGCTTGGCAGCCCTCGCGGGTGTGCTCTCACGGTACGGTGGCCGGCGCATCTCACCTTAGATTCGGATTGGAATCCACCTCACTCTGGCTGGGTGGATAGCAGAGGTCATTCTTTCCCGGATCCAGATTCGCGGGCTCGACCCCCGGCGTACCCTCTTGCTTCCAGCGCCAGACGTCCCCCATGCGCCGCGACTCGAGGTAAAGCTCGACGCCCCGTTCCATCTTGAGGAACAGCCACGCCTCCTCAAGGCTCAACGTCGCGCGAGACGCCACACGGACATCCGCCCGCAGTTCATTGATCAGCTCAAGGGCGCCCAAGACATCCTGCTGGGCAGCTAATCTCGCCTCGGCCCGCACCAGAAGCATCTCCCGCCCGCTCGCCAAGTTGATCGGGTCGTCGCGGTCATTGTACTTCAACGGAGGCTGCCACGGCCCCAGGCTGGGGATGTTCGCGGGCTTTTTACTGTCAAGCCAAGCGACCCGGGGATCGCCGGTGGAGGTGTTGTAGTCCCTGAACCAAGGACCAATGCTCAAAAAGCGGTAAGGCGCATCGGCGTTTGCCCAGGCGATGTAGTTATACTGTCCATCACCCTGGGTTCCCATCTTCGCCTGGAAGACGAAACCCTTGGGGACCGCGGCGGCATCGGCTGCGGCGTCGGACCACTTCTCCAGCCAGACGCGAACCGAGGCGCGCCCGGCAAGCGCGGCCAATTCCGTCTTGGTGTCTGCAGCCGCACGCGCGATCTGAATCGCCTCCGTGAACGCCTTCTCGGCCCTATCGAAGTGAATCGACCGGTCCTGGGGTGGGCCTCCGTCGATGATCGCCAGGCACATGTTCTCACCGAGCAACCGGTTTGCAAAGCCGACCCATGTGAGTGCCTGCGCAACGAGGGGAGACGTTTCGAAGTCAGACCGAACCTCCCGCAACCGCTCCACCCCGTGCTCAGATACCCACCGCGCCCGCTGCGCATTAGCCCACGGAGCGCTGATGTCCCTCGGATCGAGCTTGCCCGACCTAGCGGTCAATGGCACGCCGAACCGCTGCGTGCTACCCACTGAATAGATCTCCCTCGCCATAACCGCCGCCAAGTGGCCGACTCGGTTCATCGCGTCCGACGTGGTGCGGTGCATCCCGTTCACGATGGCGGCGTGGGCACCGGGGTGATTCAGGAAGCTGTCCTCCACCGGCCCGGGGTTCACGACGTCGAAGCCGCAGCCTGCGACACTCAGGATCCCCAGCATGAGAGCCCTCCGGAGCCAGCGACGGGGCGTGCCGCCGTCACTCGCCGCCGCCCACCACGGACTCGGCTGTTTCCTATTCATGAGCCACGTAGCTCCCTTAAAGAATTCCCTTTTCGACCCGTTCATGCCTCGCCTCCTCAGAAAATCACCCGTAACGAGGCGGTCCAAGAGATGGGAACCGGAATGTATTCACGGAGCGAGCGGCCTCGATCGTTCACCCCTTTCGTGCAGCACGACTCTGGGTCGCCTCCGGTCATCTCATCCTTGGTCCACGTCCAGAGGTTGCGCCCCGAGATCGTGAGCAAGGCGTTCGTTGCCACTGGGATGAGTCCAGACACGGGCACCTGAAGGCTCAGCTCCCGAATCTTGAAGAAGTCAGCGGGCTCCACGTAGTACTCTGGCCGGATCTGACGGTTGCAGTAACCTCGCCAAAAGGCGGTTACGTCGTCGAGGCGGCGCTCGGCGATGCGCTGATAATAGCCGTTCTCACCCTCGCACGTTGGGTTCACCCCGTCTTGGTTGGCCCGCCAGAGACCATAGTTCTCGACCCAGTGTCCGCCGATGTATTCGCCCCGGGCCGACACCCGAAGGTTCCCCGGCAAACGGAAGAACGTGAACGCCGCGCCTGTAAACGTGGGCTCGTTCGGACCTACCAGGTCGATTTCGTAGATCGGGTCCGCGATCTCGTTGCGGTTCTGGATTCGAACACCTCGGACGGCCGGCGCAGGATAGCCCTCTTCCACACGCGTCTGGCCCCATCCGAATCCGAACTCGCCAGCGGGACCCGTGTCGAGGACCTCGCTGTCACTCGTTCCGACGCTGAAGCCTAGATCCCACCCGAACCTCGTCCCATCAACGATCGCCGCTTGCGCGCTCACTTCGATGCCACGGTTCTGGATCTTGCCTACGTTCGTGAGCTGGGAAGCCGAGAAGCCCACCGAGGGGGGTGCGCTCACCGGCATCAGCGCATCTTCAGTGGTGCGACGATACCATGTGAACTCGATGTTCAGACCAGCGTCGAAGAACACGCCGTCGAAGCCAAGCTCGAGCTCCGAGGTCCGCTCCGGTCCGAGATTGCGGTTGCCGCTATTCAGCGGAACGAAGCTTGGCTGCGCCTGCCACGATTCCGATTGCCACGTCCGGACGGCGTCGAAGGCACCAGGCGCGCGGCCGGCGTGCCCCCACGCCCCACGGAGCTTGATGCTACCGATGCGCTCGCTCCACCACGGCTCATCGGAAATGATGTAGGAAACGCTGACCTTCGGGTACGCTTGGAAGCCGAAGTCTTTACCGAAGGCACTGTTACCGTCCACCCGGACGCCACCGGTCAGAAAGTAACGATCTTTGAAGGAGAGTTCCTCCTGAGCGAAGAAACCGCCCGTCAGTACCCGCTGGATGGTCTCGTAGGCGACATGCTGGGCGCCCGTGGAGAGCGTAGGCTCGGTGGGACCGGGAAGCCCGATGCTCTGGGCGCCGAGCGTGCTCTCTGACGTCTGGATGAGCTGGCCGCCCATCGAGAATCGCGACCCTACGTTCTCGGTCACGGCGAAAGTCAGTGAGTTCACCACATCCAGCGTGGCAATCTCTCCGTTCCACTTCTCCGAGTGCACCGTCCCCTGGGGATAGGTAATCAACCCGAAGGGCAGCACCTGCCGAACCTGCCGCTGGCTCCAATCGTAGCCTAGCGTCATACGACTCGTAATCTGGGACGTCGGCGAGTAGGTGACGGTGGCGCCTGTAGTGAAGTGATCGGTAGGCCGGAACGTCTTGAAATCGAGGAGGCTTTCGAGGTCCTCGATTGTCGTGCACTGGCAGAAGGTGCTGGGCCAGTGCCAGATGTTGATGAGGGCGGCTTGCGGGTTGTTCCCTTGACCCGTTTCTCGGATATCCTGTCTCGTATATCCGTTGTTCAGCCGAATCGACAGGGTGGGGTGCGGCGCGAAATTGAGGTTGGCCCGAAAGTTTGCCACCTCCTGCCAGTCGTCGCCGTAGATGCCCTGATTATTCTGATACCCACCGGAAACGAAATAACCGAGGTTGTCCGTCCCGCCCCGGACCAAGAGTTCATAGCGCTGTCGCCACGCATCACGCGTGAACTTGTCGCTCATGTCCAGCCGCATGTACGGCTCTTGGGGCGGACCATACTTCCAGAGTAAGTCCACTCCCTGAGACACCTGAAGTTCCCAAACTGGCGGGCCGGGGCGGCCCGTCTTAGTGAAGATCTGGATCACGCCCACCGCGGCCTCGGTCCCATACAACGTGGTGGCGGCGGGGCCTTTGATGATCTCTATCCGCTCGATATCGCTGGGGTTTATGTCATTCAGCGGGGTGTTCGACGAGTTCGGCCCGCGAACCACGTTTTCCGTGGGCAGGGAAGAGTCGGGGTAGCCATCACTCCGCAGCCGGACGCCGTCCACGTAGACCAAAGGCTGATTGCTCATGGCGACCGAAACATTGCCCCGAAGCCGGATCCGAGCGCCGGAGCCTGGGGTGCCGCCGCTGGTCATCACCGCCATTCCTGGCGAGCGAGACTTGAGTAGCTGATCAGTTGTCTCCAGGACTTCGACAAGCCCGGCCGTATTGATCTGCGTGATAGCGTTTCCCACCTCCCTCAGGCGCGCCTGGCCCGCCGTTCCCGTCACCACGATCTCATCGAGCACCAGTGCTTCCACTGCGAGTTGAAAGTTCACGGGCGTCGTCACACCGGCCCGGACCACGACCTCTTGCGTTACGGTCCGATAGCCGATGCGCTGCGCCCTCAGCGTCTGCGTCCCCACCGGCACGTTGGGCAGCAAGAACCGCCCGTTCGCTTGCGTCAACCCGCCGAGCTCCGCCTCGACGACATCAACCTGGACGCCGGCCAGCGGCTGCGTGGTCCGGCTGTCTACGACTTGCCCCGTGATGGTTCCGGTCTGGGGCACCTGGCGAGTGGGTAGGACACCTGGTCGAGCCAGCTCTCCCAGGGTATTCGGCAACCTGATCTCGACCGGGTTCCGGGCGAGGAGGGACGCCAGCCGCTCAGGCGCGGGATCCGGTCGCCGCGGCGCGATGACGACCTGCCCCGCAATCACCTCGTGCTCCAGCTGGGTGTCGGCAAGCATTTGATCTAGCGCATGCAGCACCGTAGCTGCGGAGCAGGCGCAACTCACCCTGCTGTCGGCGGGGATGACACTGGGGCTGAAGAGGAGCGGCACCCCCGAGCTCTCGTGCAGCCTCGTCAGGGCCGCAACCAGCGACTCTCCCTCCACGCTGAGCTTGGCCTGGCGGTTGAGAAGCTCCGAGCCGGCGCCACCCTGGCGGAGAGTCAGGGCGCGCCCACCCGCCGATTCGGCCGCGACGACCTGCGCCTCTCCGGTGGAGAGGAACGCAGCGGCGATGATCAGCGCTCCGCACGCGCCTATGACAAATCTAACGAATCGCATCGATCCCCTCCGGGCACTAGGTTCCCCCCGGCGACCAATCACCCGGCCGCTCGCTTCGACCCCCATGAACGCCCGCGTCGGTGCCCGCTGGCCATTCCACGCATTCACGATCCGGCCAGCTCGGCCCGGGAGGTCTCGCTCCCTGTGGCCGAGCGTGCGGAAGCCGCATCCATGCTTACGGGGCGCGCGCCTGCGCGGGCTTCCATCCGGATGACACGACCACGCACCGTGCACTCGGCGTCCACCGCACGGCAGATCCCGGCGAGCATCTCCTCGGGAGTCTGTGCGGTGAACCACCCCGTAACCGTTCTGCTCGCCAGGCTCGGGTCGACGATCTCGATGACAACGTCGAAACGCCGGCGGAACTCTTCGGCGACCTGCTCGATGGGCGTCGCCTCGAAGGCGAAGAACTGTCCCAACCACGCGAGGACCGCGAACACGTCGTCTACGGGTTCGACGACGGGTTCGCCTCCTTCGATGACTCGCACGACCTCGTTCGCGCGCACGCTGACGCGCCCGCCCGCCGCCGCGACCTCCACCGCCCCGTCCACGACGACGACCTCCAGCTCGCTGCCTCGCGCGTTCACGTCGAAGCGCGTCCCGAGGACCCGCGCCTCGCCCCCCGGCGTCCGCACCGTGAACGGACCGAGGTCGCTGCGGCGGACGGCGAAGTAAGCCCTGCCCTCGAGGGCGACCTCCCGCCTGCGGGAATCTGACCCCACGGTGAGCCGGGTCTCCGGGGCGAGGCGCACGACCGATCCGTCGCGCAGCACCAGGGTGGCGACCTCGTCGGACGCGGTGACGAACTCTTCGGCCCCGAACCCCTCGGGTGCGCGGAGTCTCTCCACGAGGGCGCCGAGTCCGATCCCCAGGACAACCAGCGCCGCCGCGGCCAGCGTCCAGCTCGTCCAGCGGGGGCGCCTCCGCGGAGCGGCGGGGCGCCGAACCGATGGCGGGCTGGCAAGCAGGCGCTCGGCCAGCTCCGTTTCGGCGGACCGCAACACCTCCTCCACCGCCGGCGGCGGACCGGGCTCCAGGATCGCAGGAACGTCACCGGCGGCCTCCCAGAACTCGAGGAACGCGCGGTAGTACTCCTCGTTCTCCGCGCTCGCCGCCCTCCACTCGGCCAGGAGACGCAGGTCCTCCTCGCTGGCTTCGCCGGTGAGGCGCGCGATTAGAATTCGAGGTTCGATGCGCATGGCTCGCTGAAGCAGGTAGCTGATGCAGCCGATCCGTCCGAGTCAGGTCGACCCGATATGGGGTAATCCGGCAACTCTAACAGAGAAACCTCTGAGCCCCGGATCCTTACCAATCGAACGTTTCGAACGTTGATCAGGGAGTGGGGTCCCCAGGCGGGAAGCAGCTTAGAATACATCGATCTTCGCGTTTCCGGGCCTCGCCGGCCCGTCCTCGCCGGGGAGCGCGATCAAGAGAGCAGATCAAGGCGGCGGAGGTCGTCCTCGGTCACCGGAAGAGCCTCGCCGGTTCGATCAGATCCTCCATGTATGCCTCCGCGGCGTCCTGTCATGTTGCGCAGGGCCTCGTTCGCGTGACCCCAGCTAGTGAGGCCTGGGTGGGCCACTTCGTCGGAATCCGCACCAGTCAAGCATGCTGTAGGCGAGGCGAGGGCTAGGGGATGAACCGCCCCGGATTCAGCACGTCCGCCGAATCAAAGCGGTCCCTGAGCGCCTGGAGGATCTGGAGCGCAGGTCGCGGTCTGCCGCACGCTCCCACGTTGCGCACGAGGGGGGGCGGCGCCTACCTGCTCGACAGCGTGAAGAACCGCCCCTACGGCGCGTGGCACTCGAGGCGCTGGCGCAACTCGAGCGCCGCAAGCGTGGCGTGGTTCGCCACGGTCTGCGGCGAAACCCCCATCACCTTAGCCGCTTCCCTGAGCGAGAGCCCCTGATAGCGGAGCAGAATGAACGCCTCACGGCGGCGGACCGGGAGGGATTTGAGGGCACGATCGAACGTCTCGCTCAACTCCACGCTCGCCGCGTGCTGAAACGGCGTGACGACGACCGGCATGTTCTCGCGGATCTGCTCCGCCGTTCGCGTATGCACGGCATGATGCCGCAGGCGCTTCAGGACCAAGTTGCGGGCGATGCTGTAGAGGTAGGCGCTCGGGGAGCCAGTGGGCGTCCATCGCCAGCGGTACTGCCAGATCCGAACGAAAACTTCCTGCGCCACATCCTCGGCCGCGTCCGCCGATTCCAGCATGCGGGCAGCATAGTTGACGATGGGAACCCAGTGGCGCCGCAACAGCACCGCAAGGGCCGACTGGTCCCCTCCACGAAGCGCTTCGAGCAGCTCCCTGTCGCCACGGGGATGACCGGGATCCGGGTGCCTCTTCGGGCCGTCCTCCGCCACCCCGGCATGCAGGGAGGTATCCGAGGAGCCTGGCGGCACCAGCACCGGATGGGAGGTCGCTCCGGAGGGGCCCCGGCTCGCCGCTGACCGGGGGTGCAGCATCTAGCCTGCCCTCTTCTCAGACGTCCAGTAGTCCGGCTTCCACGTCCGCCACGATCGCGGGCGGCCTACGGGCGTGCGCCTGGGGTCCCGTGTCGAAATCGGTCCCACACGTAATCTGGGGTATTCGAGACCCATATAGTAGATCGGAAATCGCCGTGTCAAGAGCGGTTAAGGGAGGAAGGCGGCACGGGTCTTCATAATCGTCGTGGTACGACTAAGACACCGGCATGTCAGGACCTTTACTCCTCCCCCCAGTTTCTCCAGTCATTTCAAGGTGGGTTCTTCAGCAGCCTTTGTGTCTCGCGGTTGTGGCCAAGGGGGACACTACCTGTCTCGCAGTCTCTCACGAGTTGCGAGCATTTCCCGGCGGGCGCCGGAGGCGTATCGTGCAGGGTCAGCTCGCCACCTTCTTTCGGAACGCTGTCTGCTGCCGAACACGCAGGCCGTCGTGAGTGTGACGCGGCCAGGGCGGTCCGGCCACTGTTCGCCAGGAGGAAGCACTCATGAGGATGCGCCTAATCGGCTGCGCGGCTTCGCTGCGAGTGGGCGCCGCTGCCGGTCTCTCAGCCCAGGATCTGCCGCTCCTGGACGGGGGCCTCGTTCGGCTGATCACCCAGGAGGTCTCGGGGGACGCGGCGTACGAGCACATCCGGTTCATGACCCGGTTCCATAGGCCGGGCGGCGGAGCGGACGGGTTGTGGGAGGTCGCGCAGTACGTGGAGGCGAGGGCCCGGGACTTTGGCCTCGCGGACGTGCGGCTCATCAAGCAGGCGGCAGCGAGCCGGCCTTGGAACGCCCGGTTCGCCGACCTCTGGCTGCTGGATCCCGAGCCGGAGCGCATCGCAAGCACGCTGTGGACGCCGATCATGCTCGCGGACTACAGCCCCGGAGCGGACGTGACGGCCGAGGTGGTGGACGTGGGCAGCGGGAGCGACACATCGGCGTACGCCGGCAGCGACGTCTCGGGAAGGATCGTGCTCGCGTATGGCCCGCTGCCCCGGGTGCTGGCGGAGGCCGTAGAGCGACGTGGCGCGGTGGGGGTGATCTCCTACCCGGATCCCAACGACGATCGATACGTTTCGTATCCCCACCAGATCCGCTGGTCCCGTGTTCCCCGGGACGATCGCACCGGCATGGGGCGCGCCTTCGCGTTCAGTCTATCACTCCGCCAGGGGCTCGCGCTGCGGGCGCGGCTGGCCGCGCGTCCGCAACCACTCCGGGCTCGCGCCGTCGTGGATGCCGCATCCACGTCCACGGCCGGCCAGGAGCCGTGGCAGGTGATGGTGGAGGCGTTCATCCGGGGCACGGACCCGAGCACCGCTCAGGACGTCGTACTGACGGGCCACCTGCAGGAAGAGAAGTTCTCGGCGAACGACGATGCGAGCGGCGTCGCAAGCGTGCTGGAGGTGTCCCGTGCGCTCGCGAAGCTGATCGAGGAAGGGAAGCTCCCGCGGCCGCGCCGCAACCTGCGCTTCTGGTGGGTCACCGAGATCTCGAGCGAGCGCCAGTACTTCGCCGACAACCGCGACTCCCTGCGGCGCATCTGGGTGAACATCAACCACGACATGGTGGGTGCGAACCAGGGCCAGGACGTGCTGCGGATGCAGAACATCACGCGGCTCCCGGCGACGCGCTTTCATTTCTTCAACGACGTGGTGGAGGCGGTGGTCGAGTACATGGTGGCCACGAACACCAGCGAGCTGGCGCAGGTTCAGGCCGTCGGCGGCTCCGTGGGGGGCGCGATTCTGTACCCGAAGCCGCACCTGGCGGCGCTCGGCACGCGCCACCGCTACAACGCGAAGATGATCTTCTTTCACAACAACACGGATCACATGACGTTCAACGAGGCGCCCATCGGCGTGCCGGGCGTCACCTTCACGAACTGGCCGGACAACTACATCCACACGACGGACGACGATCTCTGGAACATTGACCGTACGCAGCTCGGCCGGAACGCGGCGGCGGCCGCGCTCATCGCCTACGTGATGGCGGCGGTCGACGGGCGTGCCGCGCCCGCTCTCGCCGCGGAGACCGACGGCCGCGGCGCGCAACGCATCGCTCGCAACCTGGCGCTCGGGCTGTCCTGGCTCGCGACCGAGCCGGACCGGAACGCCGCCTACCATCGTGCCGCCGACCAGGTGCAGTACGCGGCGGTGCGTGACCGCCTGGCCGTGTCATCGCTGGCGCAGATCGGGCCGGACGCGGCTTCCCTGGTCGCGCCCATGCTGGAGCGTGTGGCGGAGCGAGAGGCGCAGGCGCTGCGGGAGCTGGAGGCCCAGGTTCGCTGGCTCACGGGGCGGGGCCCTTCCAGCAGGCCGCGACTCACGGACGCCGAGCAGCGGCTTCAGGGGCTGCATCCCGCCCTCAGCGGCGGACCGCGTGAGTTCCTGGACGCACGGGATCAGATCCGCGCGGTGGATGGCCTCCACGGCCTCATGGCGTTCGAGGTTCTGAACGCGGTGAATGGTGAGCGCATGGGGCTCGATATCTACCGATATGTGGCCGGCGAGGCGCGGGAAGCCGGCGCGCACTACTACGGGACGGTGACTCCGGAGGCGGTGCTCCAGTTCCTCGAGAACGTGGCGGAGGTGGGGCTCATCCGGTTGCGCTGATCGCCGCCGCCGCGCCAGGGCCAGGCAGCGGTCCCGAATCGCCTGGCCTTGGTTCGTTGTGAGCGCCGCTGCGCGGCCCGATCGCCGGGGGGGAGGCATGCGAAGCACGAGTCTGGTCTTGCTGCCGCGTGTAGTCTTGGGGATCGTCTCGGCGACGGCGGTAGCGTGCCCGGCGACGGCGTCGCCGCAGACGGTCCCGGCCGACTCGTCCGTCGTGGAGCGGTCGTTTCCCATCGACCCGGAGGCCGCGCCCCGCCCGGAGGCCCAGGCCAGGCGGACGGACGAACGCATCGCCGTAGACGGCCGTCTTGACGAGCCCGCGTGGCAGGAGTCCGCGCTTCTAACCGGCTTCGTGCAGTCGCAGCCGAACCCGGGCTACCCGGCCACGGAGCCGACCGTGGTGCGCATCCTCTACGATGCCCGCTACCTCTACTTCGGCTTCATGTGCTACGAGTCGGTGCCCGACCAGCTCGTGATCCAGAGTCTCGAGCTGGACTACGGCGGGCGCAGCGCCCGGGACTTCGACGTGGTGGCCGTCGCGCTGGATTCGTTCCTCGACCGGCGGAACGCGTTCCTGTTTCACGTGAACCCCGCAGGCGCCATGCGGGACGCCCAGGTCTTCGATGACAGCCGCATCCAGAACGTCGCCTGGCGCGGGGTGTGGTACGCACGCACCGAGGTGAGCGACTCCGGATGGACGGCGGAGATCGCCATCCCCTGGACCACCTTGCGGTTCGATCCCGGCCGCGACGAGCAGGCGTGGGGGCTCAACCTCCTGCGCAGGGTTCGGCGTAAGAACGAGGATTCGTACTGGGCGCCGCTCGATCGGCGCGACCCGCTTCACCGCGTGTCGAAGGCGGGCACGCTCTTCGGCCTGCGCGGGCTCCGCTCGGGCTATCAGCTCCTGGTGAAGCCGTTCGGCCTGATGGCCGGATCCGGCGGCCGACTGGTCGCCGAGGGCGAGCGGGGCAAGGATTGGGACGCCGGAGTGGATATGAAGTACGGGATCACGCCCCGGCTCACCCTGGACCTCACCTATCGCACCGACTTCTCGCAGGTAGAAGTGGACCAGGAGCAGGTGAACCTCACCCGCTTCTCCCTGTTTTTCCCGGAGCTACGGGAGTTCTTCCTGGAGAACTCCGGGGTGTTCACCTTCGGCGACGTGAGCGAGCGGAACTTCCGCATGGGGGTCTCGCCCCGGGACTTCACCATGTTTCACTCCCGCCGCATCGGCCTCACGGACGATGGCCGGCGGATCCCGATCCTGTCCGGCGGCCGGCTCACGGGCCGGGCGGGTGCCTTCGAGGTGGGGCTCCTGAACATACAGACCAGAGCGGCGGCCCACGGGCTGCCCGCCGAGAACTTCTCCGTGGTCCGTGTACGCCGGAGTGTGCTGGGGAGCTCGGACGTGGGCGTGATCTTCACGAACCGCCAGGCCACGGGCGGCGAGACGCCGGGTGGCTACAATCGAAGCTTCGGCGCTGACGTCGACCTTCGCCTCCTCGATCACATGATCGTCAACTCGTACATCGCTGGGACCCTCTCGCCGGGCGTGGACGGCCATAACCTGGCGTGGCGCCTGTCCGCCGCGTGGCGGGACCGGCTGTGGGACATCTCGGCCCTCGTCAGGGAACTGGGGGAGAACTTCGATCCCGGGGTCGGTTTCGTGCGGCGGAGCGGGCTCCGACACGCGTACGCAACTTTCGGTGCCCACCCCCGACCCCGCCTTCCCCACGTCCAGGAGCTCAATCCCTACGTGGAGGTCACCTACATCACGAATCCGGAGTCCGTCCTCGAGACCCGGACCATCACCCTGGGACTCGGCAGCGAGTTCCTGGACGGCGGCATCCTGGACCTCGAACTCGACGACCGTTTCGAGCGCCTGGCGCGCCCGTTCCAGGTACGTCGCGATGCCCTGGTTCCGCCCGGCGCCTACACGTTTCGCGAGGCCGTCGCCCGCTACGGCTCGAGCGCTGCGCGACCGCTGGCGGGCAGCGTGAGCTGGTCGGCGGGCGGCTACTTCAACGGCACACGCAACTCGGTGAGCGCGGAGGCGGTTTGGCGGCCGCACTACCGCTGGTCGCTGGAGCTCTCGGCACAGCGCAACGCGGTCCGGCTACCGGAGACGGCGTTTACCGCGGACGTCTACGCCATCCGGCTCGGCTACGCCTACTCCACGCGCCTGTTCGGGCGCGCGTTCGTCCAGTACAACGGGGCCACCGACCAGCTCGTCACGAACGTGCGGGTGAACTTCATCCACGCGCCGTTGAGCGACGTCTTCCTCGTGCTGACGGAGCGCCGCGATCTCGCCGTGGACGAGGTGCTGGAGCGGGTGCTGACGGCGAAGGTGACGCGACTGGTCAGCTTCTGAGCGCGGGAACCGCGGGAACCACCGGGAGCACTCGGCTCCGCTGGTCGCGCCGGGCGAAGTAGGCCTCCACGGGCTCGGCGTCGCCCGCTTCCACCATGCGCCGGTAGCGCCGGGACACGTAGGCGCAGAAGGGGTCCGCCTCCCGGTAGTCGCCGGTCACGGCGAATGCGCGGGCGCGCGCGCCTCCGCAGATGGCCCGGTACTCGCACACGCCGCACTTGCCCTTGAGGGCGTCGGGGTCCCGCAGCGTGCGGAAGAGCGGCGAGTTGCGGTACACGTCCACGACGTCGTCGCTGCGGACGTTGCCGGCGGACACGGGAAGAAATCCCGACGGGAAGATCTCGCCCAGGTGGCTGATGAAGAGGAAGCCCTTCCCGTCACCCGTGGATCCGACCCGCACGCCCCGATTCCCGTTGCGCCGCTCCGCTCGGTGGGCGACACGCCGGTAGTGGGGCGCCTCCACGGTGATCACGCGGAACGGCGCGTGCCGCCCCCGTGCGTAGAGCCATTCCAGGACCGCCTCGGTCTCATCGGCGCGCAGAGCCTCGAGCCCCGCGCCGCGCCCCACGGGTACGAGGAAGAACACCTCCCACATGACGGCGCCCAGCCCCTCAACCAGATCGGCGATGGCGGGCAGGTCCGCCGCCGTGGTCTTGGTGACCGTGCTGTTGATCTGGACCGCCAGCCCGAACTCGCGAGCGTCGCGCGCCCCCCGCAGAATCGTGTCGAACGACCCCACCTCGCCGCGGAATCCGTCGTGGGCCGCCGCCGTCGCGCCATCCAACGAGAGCGCCATGCGCGACACCCGCGAGTCCCGCAGCCGCTCGATCACGGGGCGTGTGAGCAACGGCGAGGAGGCGGGCGTCACCGCGGTGTGAAGCCCCGCCGCGGTCGCATGCCCGATGAGCTCGAAGAGGTCCGGCCGCTTGAGAGGATCGCCCCCGGAGAACACCAGGATCGGCGGGTTCGGCGCGAACGCGGCGATCCGGTCGATCACCGCCGCCGCCGCCTCCGTGCTCAGCTCACCTGGATCGCGGTCCGGACACGCCTCGGCCCGGCAGTGGATGCACTTCAGATCGCACGCCTGGGTGATCTCCCAGGTCAGCACCAGCGGCGCATCGTCGTAGTTCACCCGGTGATGCGGCGTACCCGGGTGCCGCTGTGCCGCGTTCGCGATCATCAGGCCTCCGTTCGCTTCGAGATTCATTCCGTCCAGACTCGCTCCCGCGCCGCCGCACCCCCGGGGCGCGGCCGGGGCGCGACGTCCGCTTTCCCTCGGACACACGCCCCCTCGCCGCGAAGAAAGCTTGGCAACTTCCGCGCCAGAGCGAGCGCCAGGAGCATCACGAGGAGGTAGAAGACCACCAGCAGCAGGAACGGCAGCCCCCGAACCACCGAGATGCGCACGCGGCGGCGAGCCCGAGCGTCATCGACGGAAGCACGACGGCGGTTACGCCCATTCCATTTCCCGGCGTGGAGAAGTCCCTGTTCCCCATCTCGACGCGCGTCGTCCCGTGTTGGGACAAATCATCCCAGACACGGCCCGGGATGTGCACCCGAAAGAAGCAGGGCTACGCCGATACGACAGGATGGTCGCCTGTGTCGGCTCAGTAGGCCGGTCCCCGGTGCGGTTCGCGGGCAGCGGTGCACGGGCGGCAACTTACTTGCGCGCGGATCCCCAGCGCGCTTCCCTGGCACTGCGTGAGGCCAGCACGGGGTAGTGGCAAGGTGAGCGGATCGCCGGAGGCGCGGCGTCGCTCAAGCCTTCGAGCCACCCGTCTGGCGGAGAAGTCGCTCGCGCATCTCGGCGGGCGCGACGCCGAACACGGGGCACATGGACCCCGTACAGCTCTGGCCGACCTCGAGACAGAGCACTTTGGAAGGGTGGGGGAGCCTTTCCCGGTCGTCGCTGGGGTCGGCCGGTTCCCACACGACCCGGACGACGCGGTCGCATGCGGAGCAGTAAGCGAATTGGGTCCTCATCGTGGTCTCCTGAATCGCCCGGCCACGCCGCGGTCCAGACAGGACCATGGCCGTGGGGCCGAGCCGGGCCGGTCCGCTGCGCGCCGCAGAGCTACGGCCAGGGGTGCGCCGCCGCCCCCGGCGGGCAGCCGCCGAAGGTCCATGCGAGCAAGATCGGGGCCGTCGCCAACGGATGTCCGGGTCGGCTGAAAGGGCACGATTCATGCACCCTGCACGCAACGGCGGAAGGCCCCCTGTGTCCGCCCACCTAATGGCCTGGCGCGGGCCGTCGGGTCCCCGGCGACCCGGTCGCCGCTCCAACGGGAGGCCTCGATGTTCCGCTCGCTCCTCGTGCCGCTGGACGGCTCCTGCTTCGGCGAGCACGCGCTCCCCTGGGCGCTCGCCATCCATCGCCGGACAGGCGCATCACTCCATCCCGTTCACGTACACGTACCGGCACCCTACAGCGACATGCACTCCGTGACGCCGTACCACTACGAGGGCATCACGCTCGGCGAGTACAACGCGAAGACGAAGCTGGAAGAGCGGGAGTATCTGGACGACGTGTCCGCGCGTATCGCCCACGTGACGGGGGTGACCGTTTCACCCACAATGATCCCGGGCCCTCTCGTCGATGCCCTGGATCGCCACGCCCGGGACGTGGCCGCCGACCTCATCATCATGAGCACGCACGGCCGCACGGGGCTCTCGCGCGCCTGGCTGGGCAGCGTGGCGGACGGGCTCGTCAGGCACACGGAGACCCCGGTCCTGCTGGTGCGTCCCGGCGCCTCGGCCGCGGACCTGACAGCCGAGCCGACGGCGGCCCACATCCTGGTTCCGCTGGACGGCTCGAAGCCCGGAGAGCAGATCCTGGCGTCGGCCGGCGCCCTGGGCACCGTGCTAGGAAGCCGATTCACGCTGCTCCAGGTGGTGTGCACCCACACCGTCGCCGGTGGTCGCGATTACCTGATCCCGAGCGCGCATCTCGAGGCGCGCCGCGCCCACGCGGGCGAGTACCTGGCCGGGATCGCCGGGCGGCTGCGCGAGCGCGGGCTCGAGGTCGAGACCTGGGTCCTGGAAGCTCGCTCGCCGGCGCGCGCGATCCTTCAGGCGGCGGAGGGTCCGGTGGACCTCATCGCCATGGCCACGCACGGCCACGGCGGCATCACCCGCGTGCTGCTCGGCAGCGTCACCGACAAGGTGCTTCGCGGGGTGGCGAAGCCGATGCTCCTCCAGCGTCCGGCGATCGGGTGAGCGTAGCACGACCGCCCCGGCACCGTGGTGTGGGGTGCCGAGGCGGCAGCAGCAGTGGCGCTTGGCTTGTGTCCGGCGCTCGCCGGTCGGCCTAGAACCGATAGCCGAAGCTTACCGACAAGACGTGGGCGCGGTAGTCGGGGCGGATACCTCCCAGCCAGAAAGTACCGGCCGACGCGGCCTCAACGAACCCCATGAACGGCGTCATGCGATCCAGGGCGAAGTCAACCTGGTCGTACTTCTCGAACCGGTAGTCGAGCCGCGTCTCCAACCCCGGCCCGAAGTAATAGCGCAGGGCCGCGTTGAAGACATGCTGGTCACTGACGATGCCCGGGTAGTTTGCCGCGGTGGTGACGATATCCGGCTTCAGCGGCGTCCAGGTGTTTGTCTGGCCCGTGCCGTCGGACAGGTTGTAGGTCAGATCCAGCGCCAGCTTCTCCGGGAGGAGCTGCCCGGACAGCCCCGCGCCATAGGTGTCGACGCGGTCCCGGATATCGCTGAGCCAGTCGTTGATGAGCTTGTCGTTCCCCGGCTGGCGCTGCCGCGACCGCATGTTCCAGGTGTTCTCCTCCCGCGCGTACTCGGCGAAGACAGTCAGGCGAGGCGAGAGGCTGTAGCTCAGCTCCACCGCCGGGCCGTGACCCTTGTTCTTGGAGACCCCATATTCGGACTCGTGGTAGTCGTCATCGGTCAGGGTGTAGCTGGCCGAGAGGCTCAGCTTGTCGCCGGGCGTCAGCCGCGCGATGAGCTCCGCGCGGGTCCGATCGCGGGCGGCCTGGTCGAACTTGCGGAGCTCCTCGAGGGGCTCGAGGGTGCCGGCCGGCTCGCCCGCGGGGAAGGCCTCATGCAACACGTGCTCGGCATGGTAGTCCTCCACCGTCCGGTCGGACCTGCGGAACGCGGCGCGGAGGAAGAGCCAGCCTCCCTCAGTGACGTCCACGGCCCCGCTCAGCGTGTTCTCGTCGGTCGTGAGGCTCTCGCGGAACTCCCGCTCCCACCCCTCCCATTCGTAACCGCCCCGGACGGTAATCGGCCCAAGGATCTGCCAGGAGGCGTCAAGCGACGCATTCTGCCGCGAGTACGCGATCGGGAGGTTGCGCCGGGCCACCGCCGTCAGGACCTGGTCGGTCCGCACGTAGCCGGGGAACACCAGGCTCGGCGTCTCGTTGCTCCGATCGTAGAGGCGGTACCGCATGCTGACGGAGAGACCCGGCACCGGCCGCGTCGTCAGAGACGAGTTGAAGAGCGTGGTCTTGATCTGTGCATCGGCGCTCCTGGCGGGCAGCGCCGGCACATTCGCGACCGTCGGGTTGATGGTGAACGGCACAAAGGGGTCGTTCTGCGAGAACACCCCGTACGCGGCCGTGGCGGTCAGCCGGCTCTGAAGCGGTAGGCTGACCGCGGCCGAGACCGTGCCCTGGTGGGCGGCGTTGTCCGGGTAAAGGTCCATCCGCCCGCGTGACGGGTTCCCCGCCTGGTCGATGGGCTGGAACGGGTTGTCGAACACCAGCGCGTCCACCTCATTGCGGTAGAGCGACCCGCTGTAGCCCAACTGGATCGCCCAGCCGTTGCCCGACCGCTCGACGTTCGCCCGGATCTCATGCGTCTTGTAGTCGATGGGCTCAGGCTGTTCCGCAGGATTGAAGGAAAATGTAGCCCCAAAGGGGCGCGCGCCCCGCTGGTTCTCCAGAGAGTACTGCACCTGGAAGTCCCAGCCGGGAGTGGGCGTGTAGCGCAGGCTCGCCGTCCCCTTCTCGCGGCGCAGGCCGAGATCCACCGGTTGGGCCACACCCTCCATCACAGCCCGGAGCGCCGCCAGGTCGGGCTGGACGCCGGGCAGCGTCCGGTCCGTGTCCGTCGCCAGAATCGTCTTGAGATCATTCTGGATCTGGTCCGGAATCGTGAAGACCCCGGGGCCGGTCCGGCTATAGAGGCTGCGCCCGGCGGTGCTGAAAAGATGGGGCGTCTTGTCAAAATTGAAGGTGAAGGCAAGCCGCCCGGACCGGCCGGCCGCCAGCCGGAACGTCTGGTCACCTTCCAGCGGATCCCTGCCCCAAAGGCTGAGATAGTAACCCTGGTCGGGCCAGTCCAGATCCATGGAGAACCGGCTGAGGAACAACCCCTCGGGGATCGAGCGATACTCGAGGAACTTCGACGACCCCACCTCGCCGTAGATCTGCCGCGACCCGAACTGCACCTCGCCCCTGCGGTTCGGCACCTGCGCCGCGGCGGTCGCGGAGAACAGCACGAGACCGCTGACGGCCACTAAGCCTCCGAGGCGGCGTACAAGTGACATGGTCGACATGATTCGCAGTCCTCCACCGGTAGCAGAGCTAGCCCGCATTCGTAAGCGTCACCTGTGGAACCGGACCCCCGACGGATGATTCGAGCCGTGGATCTGGGAGTGACAGTTGGTGCAGGACCGGTTGAACGCGAACCGGCCCGCGGCCGCCTGGGGCGTGGTCGGATGCCGTGACTCGATGTGGCACCGCTGGCAGAGCCGGGGCGCCCGGACCTTGAGCAGATTGTCGTTGATCGACCCGTGGGGCTCGTGGCAGTTGAGGCAGTTCTCCGTCACCGGAGGGTGCTCCCACAGGAACGGACCCCGGCGCTCGGCGTGGCACCTGTAACAGACTTCGTTGACCGAGTTCTCGACCAGAAGCTTGGGCGCGGCCGAACCGTGCGGGTTGTGGCAGCTATTGCAGCCGGTCTTGCCTTCCCGGATCGGCATGTGGGAGGAAAGCTGGCTCTGCGCCTTCCGCATCAGATGGCACTGATAGCAGACCTCCGCCACCGTCTCCTTGACGAGGAGCCTCTCCGGGGAGACCTGTTTCATCACCGAGTGGCACGTCACACACGAGAGCTTCCGGCTCTCGTGCATGCTCCCCTTCCAGTACAGCCGGATCCCCTTATCGTGGCACTGGAGGCACTGCGCGTTCTGCTCTTCGATCGTAGCGCGAGAGCTCTTCCCGAAGCGGAAGATCTTGGTCGTATCCCCCGCCCCCTGCACGTGCTCGCTTCCCGGACCGTGGCAGGCCTCACACCCCCGGGCCTCCAAATCATTCCGCGCAGCGTGAAGGAAGACCCTCCCCATGGGCGTGGCTTCCCAGGACGCAGCCTGGTCGGCGTGACATCCCTGGCAGACCTCCGGGCCGACATACTGCGCCGACTGCGGCTGCTCTGCGGAAGAGGATCCCGGGCTCTGACTCCACAGGGGACCCGCCCGGGCGACCACGAGCAAGGGGATGGCCAGGCAGAGACCGGCGACGCTCGTGAACTGCCTATGACGGCGGCTCATGTCTTCCTCCCCCTTCGAATAGCGGCGGAGCGGCGGCCGTACACCGCACGGCTCCCTCGACGCCGATAACGATTTGCAATCCACATGCCGCCCGGGCGTCCGAGGGCGGTCGACACCGGTATCATATTGCGAAATCATTGTTTACGGGTGCCTGCGGGATCCGCGCGCCGCTCCCTGGGGGAGCTGAGCCGGGGCATCTACCCCGTACCACACCGAGCTTCGGGTCCGGCAGCGGGGCGTTTCCCCCACCGCCATGCACGCCACGCGACCAGTGCTCCCGCCCAAGTTCCTGGGGAAGACCGCGGCTTCGAGGGCTGATCCCCCCGCCGGCCTTGCGCACCAAATGGGCGCGCCAAGGGGCAGGAGATCCCTCCCGGGTGCGAGGTGCCTGCAAGGCGCCGCGAGCCAAGCTACCGCGGGGCCGGGCCGCCAGCCGCCGCCTCATGAGAACCGGGGATCCCCCCTGTCCACGGGTCTAAGCGGGGGCCACTTGGTCAGCGAGATGCTGGGGGCACGGATCCAATCGCTTGTCGCCGTGTCGGTTACCGCCTCCGCGCAGCTCCGTCCCCGGGGGAGTTACCCTGCTGTTCCACCCACTTTCGCCCGCGATCCGGGTGATTTGCCCCATCATGGGGTGCGATGAATTCGGCTAACTGCATGGTGCAAGAAGGGATAAGCGCGTCCCGCGCGTCGGTCCGAATCTTGCTTGCTTCTTCAGCCGGACTGCCGCCGTCCGGGCTGAGGCTTTGCAGTCTGCGCAGGGAAAGCTCCTTGTGACGCCCTGGATCATACGGCACTGGATCATACCCATCGGTGACGAAGCCGGGGCAGGGCGGCCGGCGGGATTCCCTGCGACGCGTTGTGCACCGGGGAGAGGTACGAGATCGATCGGGGGCCCGTTGGCCGGCGCGCTGGACCGCCCGCAGGTCGCCGCTCGATGGGCCGGGGCGCGTAAGTGCCTCAATCGTAAGCCAACCCTGCGCAGTTTTTTTTCGGCGCGATAGCTGCCGCGACGGGACCGCCAGTCCGGGAGGTTTTGATGAAAGGGAGAGCTAAGGGTTCGGTGCTGCTAGCGCTGCTCCTGACGGCATGCGGCGGCAGGCAAGAGGCGTCGCCCGAGGCGACGGCAGGCGATGCAGCCCGGGCGGTGGTGGACACGCTGCTGTTCCCCTTCACGCTGACCGAGGAGCAGCTCGAGGGGAAGGCCATCTTCGAGACGGTATGCTGGACGTGCCACGGCCCGTCGGGGCACGGGGACGGCCCGGCGGTCCTTGCGGGTTCGGTGCCCAGGCCACCGGACTTCACCACCGGGGACTATGCGAAGCTCACGCGTGCTCAGCTCGAGGCGCGCTTCTCGGCGGCCCTGGCCGCGCGTCGTCCGCACCCCACGATGCAGTACGTATCGTCAATCCTGCAGCCCGAAGTGTTCTCACGGGCGCTCGCCTACGTGGCGGCACTGAGCTATCCGCCGGAGGTGCCGGGAAGCGCGTTGGCGGGAGCGCAGCTCTATCGTGAGCGTTGCGCGGGATGTCACGGGCTCACGGGCGACGGCAGGGGATTCGTGGCCCGGCAGCTCACAGTCGCGCCGGCGGACTTCACCCAGGACACCCTGATCCGCCAGCGGAACTTCATTGCGCTGTTTACCCGCATCAAGCAAGGCGGGGGATCGGTTCACGGGTCCGCGATGCCGGCCTGGGGGCTGTCGCTCCTGGATAACGACATCTGGAACCTGGTGGCCTTCATCGTGACGTTTCAGCCCGGGACTGTCGCGGAGCCGCCGGCTCCACAGGACGGCGAGTGAGAAGCGCCAGAATCGCTTGGCCGGGGCCTTTGAATTGAAACGTGCCGTGGACGGGGAAGCCAGGTCCCGGCTTCCTTCCGAGAGAACTGCCGCCGAGCACACCACAAGGCTGTCGGCGACCGGGAAGCTCAGCAGTCCCCGGTTCAGTCAGGCCATAAGATTCGCACGATACCGCTGTGGCTCCGCGAACGGCGCCAGCGCCCTCCCGGTCGCGCCCTGTGAACGTCCGGCTAACGGCAGGGGGCCTCAAGCGGCTGGTCCGATCGGTTGGTAGCCCCCGGCGAAACGCCGTGCGGGGTAGTTTGTGGCGCGCTTCAGCCGGCTCGCACGACCTGTGCATCCGGCGCCCGCAGCCGGAGCAGCCGACCCATCTCGGATTGCGCCATGCCGAAGACGGCGGTGGCTGCGGCGTCGGCAGCCATGCAGGTGTCGGCCATGACCGTGACGCTGCGCTCCTCCGACCGCCTGGGCTCGCCCGTGGCCGGATCCAGGATGTGGTGATAGCGCCGGCCGCGGTACTCGAAGAATTGCTGGTAATCCCCGGAGGTGGCCACGGCACGGTCCGAGATCTCGACGCTGCCGGCCAGCCGGCGCGGATCGACGGGCGAGCGGATCCCGATCTGCCAGGGGTCGCCGTCCTCGGAGCTCCCCAGCGCGTAGAGGTCGCCGCCCACGTTCACAAGGGCGTGGCGGATCCCCCAGTCCCGGAGCGCGTGGGTCGCCCGGTCGACGCCGTACCCTTTCGCGATCCCTCCCAGGTCGATCCCGGCATCCTTGTTGCGGAAGCGGACCACCGGTGCTCCGCGCCACGTGTCGATCTCGAGGGCCCGGTACAGGCGCCGGCCCGCCAGCCTCCGCACGCGGTCGCCGGGCGGCGGCTCGTGCCGGTGCGTCACGTCCCACATCACGACCGCACGCTCGAGGCACGGGTCGAAGGCGCCGTCGCTCGCCTCGGCCCAGCGTACCGCCTCTTCGAGCACGAGGGCCGTCTCGCGTGAGACCGGCACCGCCGCCGCCGCGGCGCCCAGGTTGGCCCGGCCCACGTCCGAGGTGGGACGGAAACGGGTCATCGTGCGCTCTATCCGCTCGAGCTCGGCGAGCGCCGCGTCGATGGCCGCGTGAGCGTAGCGGGGGTCACGGTGCACCACGGCGAACTCGGCGATGGTACCCATCACCGGGACGCTCCGGCGGACGAGTCGGTGGCGCCGGCGGGCGAGGGGCAGGGTGCTGACGAGGAACGCGCCCACCCCGAGCGCAATCACGTCGCGGCGGTTCGGGAGCTGCCGGCGCCCGGCGGGATTCCGGCCGCTCATGCCCCTACGCCCCTCCGCCCCGTCATCCCCGCGCCCTTCGCGCCCCCGCAGGGGTTCCACGTCGTGTCCATCCTGCTCGCTCATGGTTCGACTCCCAATCACCGTCGTCCAGCCTGTCCTACGACTTCGCTGACTCGTCCACACCAGTGGGGCAGACGTCGCAACGCGAGGCCTCGTTCCCGCCAGCGCACCCGTGGCATCCTTTCCCCCGATCCCCCGGCCGCAGGAGGGCGAAGAGCACGAACAGAGCCGCGAATCCCAGGACGGCGACGAGCATGCCCATTATGAGCTCAGCATCCCGGCGAAGCCCATGAACGCCAGGGACAGGATCGCCGCGATGAAGAAGACCAAAGCCGTCCCCTTGGCGATCGCCGGCACATCGGCGAACTCCACCTGTTCGCGCATGGCAGCCATGAGGATGAGGGCCAGCGTGAGCCCGGCGCCCGCCCCCAGGGCGAAGGCGAGGCCCTGGAGAAAGCTGTAGCTCCGGGTCGTCTGGAACAGCGCCAGGAAGAGGATCGCGCAGTTCGTCGTGATCAGCGGCAGGTACATGCCCAGCTCGCGGAAGAGCCGCGGGCTCACCTTCTTGATCGTCATCTCGACGATCTGCACCACGGACGCGATCACCACGATGAACGAGATGAGCCGCAGGTAAGGCGCGCTCCCCAGGATGAACGTGTTCAGGAGCCAGGCGCAGATGGAAGTGATCACGAGCACAAAGGTATCGGCCGCACCCATGCGGACCGCCGTGGCGATGCGGGCCGAGACGCCCATGAAGGGGCAGAGCCCGAGGAAGTACGCCAGGGTGAAGTTGTTCACCACCATGGCGGAGATGAAGATCCAGAAAAGGTCGCCCATCACGCCGCCCTGCCGACGGAGGCCCGCGCAACAGGCGCCGCCGGCTGCCGCTTCGCCGCTCTGCGCCGCTCGACCCAGGCGAGCCCCATGAGGATCGCTCCGATGGTCAGGAAGCCGCCCGGCGGAAGGATCATCACGACCCACGGCTCGTAGGCCGGGCCGAAGAGCGGGATGCCCAGGAGGCTCCCGTACCCGATCACCTCCCGCAGCGTCCCCATGAGCAGCAGCGCCACGATGAAGCCCAGCCCGGTGCCCACCGCATCGAGGACGGAACGGCCGACCGGCTGCCTCGAGGCAAACGCCTCCTGCCGGGCCAGGATGATGCAGTTCACCACGATGAGGGAGACGAACGCCCCCAAGGCCTTGTGGATCTCGGGCACCGCCGCCTCGAGGAGCATGTCCGCAATGGTGACCCACGTGGCGATGATCAGGATGAACGTGGCGAGGCGCACCGCATTCGGGATGAACCGCTTCAAGCTGGAGACCAGGAGGCTCGAGCCCACGAGCACGACGAACGTGGCCAGCCCCATCGCCACGCTGTTCGCCACTGTGTTCGTCACCGCGAGCGTGGGACAGAGGCCGAGAAGCTGCCGCAGCGTCGGATTCTCCTGCCAGATCCCGCGCACCAGATCCTCACGCGCCGTCGTGCGTGGCCCCCGAGCGGCGGCCTTCACGCCGGCCTCCGCCGCCGGCGCGCCGTGCCCGTGGGCGGCAAGATCCTGGGGAGAAGGGACTTGAGTCATCGTGGCGCGTTCGCGACGCGTGCACCGCCGCTCGACGCGTACGCGTCGAGGAGCGGGCCCAAGCGCTCCAGCCTACCGTTGATGGCGCGGATCACCGCGCGGGACGAGATCGTCGCGCCCGTGATCATATCCACCTCCTGGGGGCCGCCCTTCCCGGATCCGATCTTCACGCCAACCAGGGGGTGTTCCGCACCCTCGAACTCCGTGATGAAATGCTCGTCCTTCAGGATCTTGTCGCCGAGCCCTGGAGTCTCGCGGCTCTCGAGCACCTTCATCCCGAGGATCTTGTGGGTGGCCGGATCGTAGCCGAAGATCAGGCGGATAAGATCCTGGAAGCCCGGCTCGACGGAGACGACCGCGAACCCCACCGGCTCGCCGTTCTCCTGGAACCCCAGGTAGACCTGCTCGAGGCTCCGCACGTCGGCGCCCGCCGGCGGCTCCCCGGCCAGCTCGTTCCCCACGACGTACAGCGTATCGTAGCGCTCCGGCGCTTTGAGCACCTCGGCGATCGCCTGCTGTAGGACCCGCGCTTTGTACGCCTGCACTCGCGGCTGTGTCAGGCCGAAGACCACAACGATGAGGGCGCCGGCCAGCGCGCCCGCCGTTCCGAGGACGACCAGGAGGTACCACCACGGAGCCTCGCTGCGCTCGTGTCCCGCCGCCGAAGCCGCGCCTGCGCCGCTCGTCGCCGGGCCAGAGGCGTCCGCGGCGGCCGCCCCGGCGGCCCCGGCGCCACCGGACTCCTCCGGACGGCCGGAGCTCACCACGGGCAGCTCGACCCGGCCGCGCGCCCCCGACCCGTCCCGCGCCTCCGACCCGCCCCGCGCGTCCGCACCGCTCACGGCGCCGACTCCTTCCGCCGCGCACTGCCGAAGACGCGCGGCTGGGTCACCCGGTTGATGAACGGGACGAGCGCGTTCATGAAGAGAATCGAGTACATGACGCCCTCGGGCAGGCCGCCCCACTGGCGGATGATCACGACCAGCACGGCGATCCCGGCGCCGAAGATCCAGCAGCCCAGATTCGTCACGGGCGAGGTCACCATGTCGGTGGCCATGTAGACGGCCCCGAGCATGAGCCCGCCGGAGAAGAGCATGAAGAGCGGACCCGGGAAGCGGGACGCCGCGACCAGGTGGAGCGCGCCCGACACGACGGCCACGGTGGCGAAGATGCTCGCCGGGATCCGCCAGTTCAGGTAGTTCCTGAGCGCCAGGTAGGCGCCGCACAGCAGGATGAGGAGCGCAGAGGTCTCCCCCAGCGAGCCGCTGGTGTTGCCGATCACCAGCTCCCACGGCGCCGTCCCCTTCGCCTCGAATTTCATGAGCCCCAGGGGCGTCGCGGCGGTCACGGCGTCCGCCGCGCCCGTACCGCCCGCGGTCGCGCTCATGAGCGGGAGCACCAGGTTGCTGCTGCGGAGCGTCTCCCACGCCGATCCGGGCGCCGACCACGTCGTGATGGCGGTGGGGAACGCAGCCTGCAGGAATGCGCGGCCCACGAGCGCCGGGTTGAAGACGTTCTGGCCGAGCCCGCCGAAGATGAGCTTGCCGAACGCGATCCCGAACAGGCCGCCCAGGAAGGCCATCCAGAGGGGGAACCCTGGCGGTAGGGTGAGCCCCAGGAGGATCCCAGTAATCGCCGCGGACCCGTCCAGCAGCGATCCCTGCCGGCCGAGGAGTCGCTCGGTCGCCAGCGCGCCGAGGGTGCTCGCGGCCACCACGAGTAGCGCGCTCGGTCCGAAGAAGTAGGTGGCGGCCGCGATGATGGGCACCAGGCTCGCCACCACCGTCCACATGATGTTCGGCGTCGTGTGCGGGCTATGGAGGTGCGGCGACGCCGTGACGAGCAGCTCGGCGTCCTCCAGCCGGCTGGCCGGATCCTCAGGCTGGCCGCCGGCGGCGCTCCCGGGTTCGGCGGGCTCCCTCATGGCTCGTCGCGCCCGGCCCTACGGGCGGTGCGCCTGGAAGGTCTGGGCAGGCTCATGCGACCATCGCCTTCCGGCGCCGCAACTGGAACTTCGATGCCTGGAAGAGCTGGGAGAGCGGGATGTTCGACGGGCACACGTACGAGCAGGAGCCGCACAGCATGCAGTCGGCCAGGTGGTGCGCCTCCATCTCCTCGTAGCGGCCTGCCAGCGCGAGCTGCCCCAGATGCTGCGGGTTGAGGAAGACGGGACAGGCGTCCAGACAGCGGCCGCACTTGATGCACGGATACGTCTCCGCACGCCGTGACTCCGCCCGCGTGAGGACGACCACCCCGGTAATGCCCTTGGTGACGGGCACGTCCAGATTCGCCTCCGGGAGCCCCATCATGGGCCCGCCGAACACGATCTCGCTCGCGTCGTCCGTGAGCCCGCCGCAGAACTCGAGGAGGGCGCGCAGCTTCGTGCCCACCGGGACGATGAGGTTCGCCGGGCGACGCAGCCCGCGGCCCGTCACGGTAACGATGCGCTCCACCAGGGGGAGGCCCGTCTCGAATACCTCCGCGATGGCCGCTGCCGAGCCCACGTTCTGGACCACGACGCCCACGTGCAGGGGGAGCTTCCCGGACGGCACCTCGCGGCCCAGGAGCGTCTTGATGAGCATCTTCTCCGCGCCCTGGGGATACTTCACCGTGAGCGGGTGAATCGTCACGTCCAGATCGCCGGGTCGCGCCCGCTCCATCGCGGCGATGGCGTCCGGCTTGTTCCTCTCGATCCCCACGATGGCGCGGCGTACGCCGAGGCAGTGCATCATGATGCGGATCCCGAAATGCACTCGCTCCGGGTACTCCGTCATGGTGCGGTGGTCGCTCGTGAGATACGGCTCGCACTCCGCCCCGTTGATGACGATCGCCTCGATCTTCTGGTCCCTGGGCGGCGAGAGCTTCACGTGGGTGGGGAACGCAGCGCCTCCGAGGCCCACGACGCCCGCGTCCTTCACGGCACGCACCACCTCTTCCGCAGAGAGTCCCTCCCAGTGCGGGACGATTCGCGGACGCGGCACCTGCGCGGAGTATCGATCTACGGCGATGCGGATCGCCGGCGCGAACGAGCCGTCCGGGTGCGGCCAGCGGTCGATGGCCAGGACCTTCCCGCTGGCCGACGCGTGAACGGGCGACGAGACCCAGCCATCCGCCACGGCGATGGTGTCTCCGCGCTCGACCCGGTCCCCCCGTTTCACGATCGGCTTCGCGGGCTTGCCCGTGTGCTGGCGAAGCGGAAGCACCACTTCGTCCGGGAACGGTATGCGCCGGATCGGCAGGTGGGCCGTCAGCTCCTTATGCTCCGCCGGGTGGATGCCGTGGCGGAACGTCGGGCCGCCCCTCATCCGCCACACCTCCCCGCCGCGCTCGAGCGCTGTCAGTTGAACCGCTCCGCCCGCTTGATCCACTTGTCCAGGTCCTTCTCCCTCGCGTTCAGCGGCGTGCCCGGATGGATGATCCCCACCGGACACTTCTCCGCCGCCATCACGAGCTCGCGGAACGTGCCCGCCCGCGGGTCCTTGATGTACGCCTGCTTGCTCTCGTTATAGGCGAACATCTTCGCGTTGAGGTTCGTGCACTCGTTGCACGTCGTGCAGAGCGCCGAGTCGATGTAGGGTTCGAGGGCAAGTGCCTCCTCCGTCTCTGCGGACCCAGGCGCGGCGGCAGGGGCGGCGACCGCCACCGCACCGGCCACGGCGGCGGTCAGCGCCGCAGCCGCCGTGCCCGCGGGGACGGCCCGCGCTGGGCCCCCGTCCGTGGGGAGCGAGAGCGCGGGGAGCGGCGCCATGTCCGGAATCGCCTGCACGCGAGCGAGCAGTTCGCCCACGGTCTGGCCGCTCGTGCCGGCGCGCACGAGCCCTTCCGCTAGCTTCCGGGCGACGAGCATGGGATAGCGGGCCCTGAGATCCGCGAGTTTCGCCTCGTACTCCGCCCGGATCGCCTCCGCCTTGCGCTCGAACTCGGCGTCCAGCTCGCCCGCCACCGCGTCCCGCACGCCGGGCGCGACCTCGAGCCCGGCGAGCTGCCGGAGCTGCGACCAGAAGAGGAGCCGCTCTTGCGCCAGCCGCACGATCTCGGACGAGACGCGCAGCCGCTCGAGCCGCTTCTCCCCGTCGATCGTGTGGATGAACGGAACCTTCCCCGCCCGCTCCTCGACCGCGAGCGTCAGGAACTCGTGGAACGGCACCATGTCCTCGTTCCACTGCTCCCGGGGCACCCTCTTGAAGTGCTTCTTGAAGCGGCCCTCGGTGGCAGCCCAGTCGGCTATGGTGAGCGGCAGCTCCATCGTCCGGGCCTCGCCCGCCTCGTCCACGTACCTGAGCTCGTAGCTCGGCCACTCCTGGTCCGGTGCGGGGTTGCCGTCCAGGTTCAGGGAGTCCGCGAAAGTGGAGCCGGCATCGGGGTCGTAGGTCAGGAACGGGAACGCGCGGCTCTCCAGCGCGAGGCGCGCCGCGTGCTCCGCCGCGTCATCGGCGAGGCCGTGCTCCACCGGGCACGGCGTGTAGATGTTGAAGAGCGCCGGCCGCCTGGCCTGCAGGCCTCTGAGCACGCCCGCCAGCAGGTGGGACGCGGACGCCTGCGACGACTGGTGCACGAATACGCCGCGGTGCGCCACCGCGATGAGCGCTAGCTCCTTTCGCACCTCCTCCTTCCCGTGCCGCGCCGCGCCGTACGCCGCCATGTCCGAGATCTGCCCGGTGAAGCCGCTCGTGCACGCCTGGCCTCCCGTGTTCGAGTAGACCTGCGTGTCCAGCACCATGACGCGGATCGGCTTGCCGGAGGCCAGGAGGCGCGAGAGGTTTTGGAAGCCGATGTCGAGCATGGCGCCGTCCCCACCCATGGAGAGGATGGGCGGGCACAGGGCGAACTCCCCGTCCGTGAACTGCCGCCAGTCGAAGCTGCTGAAGGCGGGCTCGTGCACCGCGGGATCGTACGCGTCCTCGAGCTCGAGCTGGGAGCGGCGCACGTCGAGGAACCCGTCCGCCATCTTCCGCATGTGCCCCTCGAAGATCCCGATGGCCACGGACGGCGAGTCCTGGAAGAGGTGGTTTACCCACGGGAACGGGTACGGGTTGTAGGGATACGTGCTCCCCCAGACCGTGGAGCATCCGGTGCTGTTCGCCATGCCGAGGGCCGCGCGCCCTTTCCCGCTCGGCCCCTCCACGTAGCGCCATCGCAGATCCTTGAGCCGGGAGATGAGCTTCGAGATGCGCTCCACCCGCTGCCGCTTCGCCGCACCCAGCGGCACCACGACCGTGCTCGACGCGGGCGCCGTGCCCGCGGCCGTGCCCGCGGCCGCATCCAGGTCCGCATCCGACGCCAGGAGCGCGCGCGCCTTCCGGTCGAGCCCGGCGATGAGCTCGTCCAGGCGCGCCACGTATTTCTTCACGCGCGGGCCCATGAGGGCGTGGATCGCGGCGACGACGAGGTGGACCGTGGTCTTCTCGCCGCACCCCATGCATGCGCCATCGCCGCCCACCATAGAGCGGTAGTTCCCCTTCTTGAGGAGGAGCGACGACAGCACGCCGATCCCCTCCTCCAGGCTCGCGATGTTCACGTAGCGGTCGTTCGTGTCGGGCAGCCGCTGCCACAGCTTCCAGTTGCGGCGCAGCCGCTCGACGACCTCCTCGTCCTGCTTAAGCGTGACGAGCGCGCCCTCCGGGCATACGGCCACGCACAGGTTGCAGCCCTTACAGGCCTCCGGGTTCACCGTGATGGAGAGGAGCGCGCCCGCGCCGGCCTCGCGCTTCTCCGGCGCATCGAAGAACGGCGCCGTTTTCGCCAGCGGGAACTCGGCGAGCGCGGCGTAGACGGCGCCGAACTCGGCGCCCAGCGCCGCGCGGCGCTCCGGATCCCAGCCCAGCTTCTCCACCACGCTCTTGTAGGCGGAGGAGAGGGTATCGGCGAAGGTGGTGAACGGGACGCCCTTCAGGATGCGCCGGCACTCGCGGGCCAGCGGCTTGGCGATCTGACGCACCCGCTCGCTGGTGCCGCCATCCGCCGCGACCGCGGCGATCGCTGCGTCGATGACTTCCTCCACGGTGTTCACGACCCCGGGGATCGCCGCGTCCGGGCATTGCGTCCAGCAGTGCGCGCACCCGGTGCATCTCGCGGCGATGAAGTCCGGCACCTCGAACCGGATGTCCGTCATGTCGCGGATCGAGCTCGTGGCCGCGGGGATCGCGCCGATGGCCGTAGACGGGTCCGCGATGACGTCCTGACCCGTCTTGCAGAGGAAGCAGACCTGCTCCCAGAAGCGGCCCGGGTTGCCAATGCCATCCCGGGCGGTGGGGACGTCCATGAGCGCCGGGATCTTCGGCACCGGCAGCGCGCCCACCTCTTCGCCGCTGGCCTCCGGGACCTCCACGGCGCGGACCTCGTCGAACCCGCGCCGGATGACCCGCAGGTTGTCCGCCACCACCCGCTCACCCAGGTGGCCGAACTTCTTGTTCAGTTGCGCTCGGATCCCCTCAAACAGCCTGGTCTCGTCCAGACCCTCCCGTTCCATGAGGGGCGAGACGCGGAAGAAGGCGCCCATGAACGCGGCGCCCTGCATGCGGTAGCGGAGCTCCGGGTCCGTGGCCTCGTCGGAGGCGATCCTGAAGGCGTCCAGGGCGAATACCTTGAGCCCCCGCTCACGGATCTCGCGCCGCGCCGACGCGGGAAGGCTCTCCCACAGCGCCGGGCCGCCCGCATCGCTCTGGATGACGAAGGCGCCACCGGCAGCGAGCCCCTCCAACGGGTTCGAGTGGCGGAAGACGTTCCCGTCCGGCGAGAGCACCACGTCCACGTGCTTGAGCTCGCAGTTCAGGCGCACCGCCTCCCGGGATAGCGTCCCGTAGAACGTGGTGGGTTGCCCTTTCTTCTCCGACGAGTACTTCGGGTTGGCCTTCACGTGCAGGCCGAGGAGCTCGAAGGCCGTGAGGCAGAGGTTCTTCCCCATGGTGATGGCGCCCCAGCCGCCCACCGAGTGGATGCGGAACGAGATGGAGCCCTCGGGGAGGAGGTTCAACTCGCCCGCGGAGCGCAGCGCCAGCTCGGCCACCTCCGGGTACGCATCGGCCACCTGCTCCTGCCAGATCTGGAGCTTGGGCAGCCGCGTCCCTTCGCGGATGAAGTCGAGACCGAGGTAGAACCGCCGGCGCCCACGTGCGCCCTCCAGCATGTTCTCCACCGCGGCGATCATCTCGCCCGGCTGGAGGTCGAGGCTCCCGAGGCCGAAGCACGCCGAGTAGAAATCGGGCACCTTGTCCGGCGTGAGGGCCGGGAGCGTCGGGTAGAAGAGCGGCCCGCGCGCCCGCCCGTTCTCCACCGCCTGGGACATCGCTGCACGGATCTCCCGGAGGAGCGGCGGCTCCACGGCCAGCGGTTGATCCACCCGCTCGAACACGGTCACGCCCTTCTTCCCGGCCAGCATCCGGGTCACGAGATCGGCGGGGAAGGGGCGGAACATCGTGAGGTTGAGCACGCCGACCCTGAGGCCACGGGCGGCGCGCAGGTGATCGGCCACCGCCTCCGCGTTCGCCACCACCGAGCCCTGGCCCGCGATCACGTACTCCGCATCCTCGAGCCGGTAGCCCGAGGCCCGGGCGTACATCCGGCCCGTGAGCGCCGCGAACTCGGCGAACGCGCAGTCTGCCAGCTCGGCCACGTGGTCGAAGTAGAACGGCCGCTGCGCCGCCACGCCCTGGGCGTAGCTCTCCTGGTTTTGGACGACGCCAAACATGGCCGGGTAGTCCAGGTCGAACATCTCGGGGATGCGGCGCCGCTTCTCGCCGAAGACCAGGCGTTGCGCCGGCGTCGGCGACTCGATGAGATCAGACGGATCGCCCAAGTACTCCTTCACGAGCTCGCGCTCCGGCAGGAGCACGGACTCGATCACGTGGCTGGTGAGGAAACCGTCCTGCGCGCAGATCCCCGGGTTGAGCGACAGCTCGGCGATGCGGTGGGCGATGAGCGTGAGATCCGCCACCTCCTGCACGTTCTTCGCGAAGAGCTGGAAGAAGCCGGTGTCGTCCACGGCGTGGTAGTCGTCATGAGCCGCGTGGATGCTCAGCGCGTGCTTGGTGATAGCGCGGCAGGCCATGTTCAGCACGTACGTGAGCCGCTTTCCCACGGCCGGATAGAGGGACTCGTGCATGTAGACGATCCCCTGGCCACTGGAGAAGTTCGCGGCCCGGAGCCCCACCATGCTCATGCCGGCGGTGACCGCAGCGGCCGCGTGCTCGCCCTCGGGCTCGAAGAAGAGGAGCCGGCGGCCGAACGCGTTGGGGCGGCCCTCCGCATACGCGGCCGCCCATCCCTCGCCCATCTGCGTGGAAGGCGTGATGGGGTAGGCGCCGGCTGCCTCGCTGGCCGCAGTCTCCATGAGGACGGTGGCGGTGCTGCCGTCCACCGCGTCCCGGATCCCCGGATACTTCGGTTCCGGCCGCTCCGGCTCCGCTTTCCTGCTCAGCCCGATTCTCATGCCGCTTCACTCCTGGCGAGCGCCGCTTCGCTCGCCGCGAGGGGGATGCCCAGCTCGAACTGGATTCCCTCGAGCCAGACAATGGCTCCCGTGGGGCAACGCGCCGTCGCCCTCGGCTCCGCCAGCTCGATCTTCCCGTAGTCGATGACCGCCAGCCCGTCCTTGATCTCGATGAGCCCCGGCGCCCCATCCTGCACGCACCGCCCGCAGGCGTTGCACGCGACCCGGCACAGCGCCTCCACCTCCTCGCCCGCCAGCAGGCTCTGGCACTGCACGATCAGCTCGTGCGTGATGGGCATCAGCACGAAGAGATCCTTGGGGCACGCCACCACGCAGTCGCCGCACGCGGTGCACAGCTCGGGGATGACCACAGGGATGCCGAACGGGTTCATGACGATGGCGTCGAAGGTGCACGCGCGCTCGCAGTCAGCGAGGCCGACGCACCCCCACGTACACCCCTTCCCGCCGCTCGCCACCGCGGTCGCCGCAGCGCAGGTCGCGAGCCCGCGGTACCGCGCCATCTGGATCGCCACGTTGGAGCCGCCGGCGCAGAGGAGCCGCGCGACCCGCTTCACCGCCTCGCCTGCCTCGACGCCCAGGAAATCCGCCACGTCGCTGATGGCGCCGGGGCTCATCACCGTGCACCCCGCCGCCTGCGCCTTCCGCGCCACGAGCCCCTCGGCGAACGCACGGCAGCCGGCGAAGCTGCAGGCCCCGCAGTTCGTCCCCGGCAGCATCCCGGTCACCGCCTCGATGCGCGGATCCTCCCATACCCACAGCTTCTTGTTGGCGACCGCGATGAGGGTCGCGAAGACCAGGCCGAGGCCGCCCAGGGTCAGGAGCGAGCCCAGGATCATGGAGGCGTTCATGGGCTAGCCCGCGTCAGCCAGATCCGCCTGGCTGAGCAGCCAGGCCGCGAGCTTGCCCACCGGATCCGTGGCGGCAGCTTCGCCAGCGGGCGATCCGGCAGGCGCGGCAGGCGCGGCTGCCGCCACCACCGCCGCAGACGCGGCCGCCGGCGTCACGAGCGCCACGAGTTGCCGCAGCTCCTCCCGCTGCTGGAACGCACTCTGGCCGCCGAGGGCGCGGCTGGGCGCCGTCTCGGGCGCGTACTCGACGCGCAGCCGCTGCCACGGCTCGGACCCCGCCGAGGGGTCATGGACGAAGCGAGCCGCGCCCTCGGGTACGAGGGCGGCGACCCCGGGGCCGTCCCACGCGGCCAGCCGCTCCAGGCCGCTCGCGTCGCCGCTCTGCAGCACGAACACCGCCGGCGTGATGAGGCGCACCAGCGGCGCCGGCGGCGACTCGCCGCCAACCACGAGCACGATCTTCTGGTTCCCGTCCAGGAACTCCGCCAGGCCGCCGGCCCGGAGGTCGTGGCCATCCACCTCGACCACGAGCGGCGGCGCCAGACGGCGCTCCCCCCGCATCCAGTCGTCGAAGGGGAGCGCCGCGAGCCAGCCGTCGTGCTCCGCCGGCACGTAGCGCGCACTCTTCGCGAGCTCGATCGCGCGGGCGGCCCCGAAGGCGCGGCCCACCTGCGCCAGCGCCGCCGCGGCCGCGTCGCACAGCCGCGCGCCCGGCTCCACCCGCACGGTGACCAGCTCATCGCCGAGGGAGAGCAGAGCCCTCAGGGTGTCCACGGCGCGCTCGATCCGTTTCGCGGCCGCAGGCTCCAGCGCCTCGGGACTCGCGACCAGCGCGGCCAGCCGCTCCACATCCATGCGGCCGGCGGCAAAGGGCCCGAGCTCCGCGGCGAGCTGCCGCGCCCGCCCGTTTGCCGTCGCCTGCTGCGCCACCAGGATTCCCCGCGCCTGCTCCAGCGTCACGGCCAGCGCGGAACGAAAGCGCTCCAGCGGAGCAGCCAGGGCCTCGAGGGCCAGCCGAACCCGATCGTCAGACGGCATAGCGGTCAAACTCCGCGTTGAGCAGCGCGATCTTCTCCTGCGCGGTTTGAGCCCTCACGCGGCGGACCTCCTCGTAGCGCGGACGCGTTTCGTCACGGAAGAAGACACCCAGCCGGATCCTGCCGTCCGGCTCAGCCAGCCGGCGCGCGACGTCCAGGTCCCGGGGATCGTGCCACGCCTGGTGCTTGTAGACCCTCTCCAGCTCCGGGACCTGGATGCCATCCTCGTGCACGAGCAACTCGATGAGCTCCCGGTCCCTCACCGCCCCCTCGTAGAGATCCGGCGTGTAGACCGGGCAGCGCTGCAAGATGCGGACGAACGCGAAACCACGATGGCGGAACGCGGCCAGGAGCGTTGCGTAGAGGTGCGCCGGTATCCATTCCGCCGTCTGCGCCACGAACGACGCGTTCGTGACGCCCAGCGTCGTGGAGAGCGGATTCAGCGCCGCCAGGTAGCTCCCCCGCGGCTGCGTATTGCTCGGGTAGCCCTGGGGCGTCGTCGGCGAGGTCTGGTCCTTCGTGAGCCCATAGATCCCGTTGTCCAGCAGCAACGCGACCATGTCCAGGTTGTAGCGCACCGCGTGAATCCAGTGTCCGGCGCCGATGGAGCAGCAGTCGCCGTCGCCCATGACCACGAACACGTGGAGATCCGGCCGCTGGAGCTTGACCCCGGTGGCCACCGGGAGCGCCCGGCCGTGGAGACCGTGGAAGCCGTAAGTATTCACGTAGTGCGGGAAACGGCTCGAGCAGCCGATCCCCGACACGAACACCGTCTCCTCCGGCCGCAGTTGCTCTGCGGTCAGAAGCCGCTGCGCCGCCGCCAGGACGGAGTGGTCGCCGCACCCCGGGCACCAGCGCGGAATCGCGCTCTCGTAATCGTGCAGCTCGAAGACGCGCTCTTCGTCCTCGAGCATGCAGGAAAGGAGCGAGCAACCCCAGCCGTTCATGACCCTCCTCCCTCCGGCATCCGGCGGATCATCGCCTCGAGGATCGCACCCGGGCGCAGAGGCTCTCCGTAGATGCGCGTCCAACAGCCCACGTCCACCAGAGTGTGCGCCCGGAGCAGCCACGCGAGCTGGCCCCACCGCCGGTTCTCCTCCGTGATGAACGGGTCATCCGGCTCGTCACTGTAGTTGATCTCCACCGTCATCACCTTCCGGAATCGGCCGAGGATCTCCTTGATGCCCGGCTGCAGCGGCGAAAGGAACGTGAGATGCAGTGACGAGACGGAGAGCCCCAGAGCGCGTGCCCGGTCCACCGCTTCCTCGATGGCGCCCTTGGTGCTCCCCCAGCCGACCACCAGCAGATCGCCCGCGTCGTCGCCGTACACCACCGGGGGCTCGAGCGTCTGCTGGAGCACCGCCAGCTTCCGGCTGCGCATCGCCGCGCTGTGCTGGTGAACGTCGGATCGGTACGCCACGTGGCTGTTCTCGTCGTGGGAGAGCCCCGTGGCCGTGAACATCCCGCCCGGCTGGCCCGGGATGATCCGCCGCGAAAGCCCCAGGCGAGGATCCCAGTCGTACGGCCGTAGCCCGTCCGGCACCGGGCTCAGGTCCACGGGAGCGGCCTGCCACCGAGGATCCAGCTCGGGGCGCGGGAACGGTTGCACACCCGTGGCCAGATTCGCATCCGAAAGAACGATCACCAGCACGCGAAACGCCTCCGCGATCCGCCGCGCCGAGATCATGGCGTAGAAGCACTCCTCGATCGTGGCCGGAGCGATCACCACCTTCGGTGCATCGCCCGGCTGGCCGAACAGCACAGCCAACAGGTCGGACTGCTCGACCTTCGTCGGCAGCCCCGTACTCGGGCCGCCGCGCTGCACGTCCACCACCACCAGCGGCGTCTCCGTCATCACGGCGAGGCCCAGGAACTCCGTCTTGAGCGAGAGCCCGGGACCCGAGGTGATCGTGAACGCCACCTTCCCCGCGAACGAGGCGCCGAGCGCTACACCCGCCGCCGCAATCTCGTCCTCCGCCTGGTGCACGATCCCCCCGAAGTTCTCGAACACGTCGCCCAGGTAGTGGGAGACGGACGTCGCCGGCGTGATCGGGTACATGGCGCACAGCTCCATGCCGGCAGCGATGGCGCCCATCCCGAGCGCCTCGTTCCCGTTCATCACCACCATGGGGCGGTCCGTGGGCCGTGGCGGCACCTCCACCCGGAAGTCGAGCTTCTCGTCCGCCCACCCGTACCCCAGCTCCAGGAGCTGGACGTTCCGCTGGTAGACCTCCTCCGATTTCTTCCGGAAGGTCATTGCGATCTGGTCACGGACCAGATCCAGATCGCGGTCGTAGATGAAAGAGAGGAGCCCCAGCGCGAACATGTTCTTCCCGCGCCGGGCGTTCTCCACCACCGTCAGGCACTGCTCCTCCATGGGCACCCGGACGATCCGGTATGCGCGACCCGAAAGCTCATCCAGCGCCGCCTCCCACGCGCTACGGATCGCCGGGTCCGCATGCGTCGCCCACATCTCCTCGAGCAGCAGGATCGCATCCTCGGCGAGCGCGCCCAGGCGGTGCCGCGCCACAAGCACCTGCTCGTTGAAAGCCACCACCAGGTTCGTCTCGTCGCCCCAGTTCGTGACCGGGCCGCTCCCGATGCGGATCCGGTTCCCGCTGCCGCCGTCCGGCGTTCGCGGCGGCGGCTGGATCTCCGCCGGGATGATCTCCACCGTCCACACCCCGTTGCCCATCTTCGCGGAGACGGCGCCGAAGATCTGCCCGCACTTCTGGGCGCCCTCCCCGGAGTCTGACACCACTTCCACGATGTGCTCCGGGAACCGAAATACCGTGCGCCTCGCCTCTACCCCTACCTCGCCTTCCGCGGCCGCGACCTCCGGAGAAACACCCGCGGCACGTGAAACCGATCTCGTGGCCATTCGTCCTCGTCCGGTGGTTCGTCACTCTCGGCGCGATGGCACTCCCGCAATCGCTACGCACGGGGCGTGCCACAACGCCCCCGTCCGGCCCATCGCCGCAACTCATTGCGTGGACACAAGTTACTGGATTCACCCGCTGCGCCGCCGAGCGCCTGGCACCTGCGCTGGGGCGCTTTGTCCCAAATTCAGGCGAAAACGCGATGAATTCCGGTTTGCACGCGGTCGCGGCCCCGGCCGCCGCCCGCGCCCGGTCCACGCAGATGGACCTGCGGCGCGCCGCGGCCGGGGCCGCCTATCTCTCGCCGTCCGCGCCCTGCTCGGCGCGCTCCGCGCGCTGTCCTTGCCCGGGCCGGACCGCAACCCCCATACTAGCGGTGGAGACGGAATATAGGACCTTAAACTCCCAAAAGTCCATGCTCTATTCGACGGCGTGCGAGTACGGGATCCGGGCGCTCACGCACCTGGCCGAGCGGAAGCCGCGTGACTATCTGCGCCTGCGGGAGGTGGCGCGGGCGGAGGGTATTCCCTATCCCTTCCTCGCCAAGATCTTCCAGGAGCTGGTAAGCGCCGGCTTGTTGCGCTCGGCCCGGGGGCGTACGGGGGGTTACACACTGGCCCATCCGGCGGGCGAGATCACGCTCTATGACATCAAGGCAGCCATCGACGGGGTGGCGGAGCTGGAGCAATGTGCGGTGGGGCTGGGGCGCTGTTCTGACGAGATGCCGTGTCCGCAGCATGACAGCTTCAAGCCGATCCGTGAGCAGATCAAACGCTACCTCCAGCGTACCACGCTGGCGGACATGGCGCGGGCGCTGGCCCGCAAGCGGGCTCTTCTGTCGGAGGTGGAGCGGCCGGCAAAGGAGCGGCGGGGGTCGCGGGAAGTCGAGGAGGCGGTGCGCGGTCGTTCGTGAGCGCCACGGCGCCGGGCCAGACTGACTTCCTCGCCCGGCCCACGTCCCGAATCTCTGGCCGCGCTCCAAGTCGGCTGAGGGGGCGCATGGCGTCGCACCACCCCACGCCGCCGGAGGGGTGCCGGCGCCACATTTGGGGGGTGCCGCCGCGGCGCTACCGGGGGGTGCTCCTCGAGCCGGGAATTGAGGCGAGGTAGGCCAGGAGGTCGGCCATCTCGTTCCCTTCGAGGGTGGGCCATGTGATCCCGAGCTCGTGCATGCGCGCCTCCATGAGGGGCGCGTGGTTCCACATGAGCCGGGCCGCCTCCACGGGGGAGAGCACGGCTTGCGAGCGGGCGAGGTCGGGGCCCACTGTGCCGCCCTTCCCGTTCACGGAGTGGCAGCGGACGCACCCTTTTGCGGTGAAGAAGCCGCGGCCTCGGGCTGCGTCGGCGGGCGGTCCGAAGAATCCGATGAAGTAGAGGTAAGCCACGAGGTCGGAGACCTCCGAGCCCGTGAAGGTCGGGGGCGGCACGTCGAGGCGCTCCATGATCTCCCGCATCCGGGTTCCGTGGTTCCACAAGAGCCCTGCGAGTCCGCTGGGCGTCTGGGGCAGGCGTCGCTGACTGAGGTCCGGCCCCACCTTCCCGCCCTCACCCTGCACCGCATGGCAGCGGATGCACCCCTTGACGGTGAAGAGCTTCCACCCCTCCCTGGGGTCTCCGGGCACCAGGCTCGGAACGGCGAGTCCCTCGCGCTTCCCCTCCCTCCGCAGGTACGCCAGCAGGTCGGCCATGTCGCTCCCTTCGAAGACGGGAGGCCGGATCTCCAGCGCCTTCATGCGCTCCTGCATGTCGGGGCCGTGGTTCCACATGGCCTGGATCATGAGGAGCGGCGAACCGTAGTCGCCAAGCCTCTCGACGCTGGGCCCGATCCCTCCCAGCGGCCCCCCCGAGCCATGGCAGGACACGCACTGCTTCTCGCGGAACAGGCGTGCGCCTCGCACGGGATCGCCCGGCTCGTCGAAGTAGTTGAGCGCGTAGAGGAACGCCATGATATCGGCCATCTCGGAGCCGGAGAGCACGGGGCGCGTGATCCCCAGCTCCTGCATCCTGGCGCTCATGCCCGGCGAGTGGTTCCAGAAGAGGCCCGCGAGCTGGAGCAGGTCGCGTTGCTGGCCCAGTCGCGAGAGATTCGGCCCCACGGTGCCGCCTCTTCCGTCGACGCGGTGACAACGGATGCACCCCTTCGTCTCGAACAGCCGTTCGCCCTTGAGCGGGTCGCCCAGCGGGGTGAAGACCTGTGCGGATGCCGGGCGCGCCAGCGCCGTGAGGCACAGCGCCGTTGCGCACAGCACCGCGATGGCGAGCGGGCGCGCCACGCGCTCACCCAACGACGGCCGGTTTCCGCGCTGCATACGCCGCCTCCTCTTCCTCGGCGGGGCTGGGGAGGTAGCTGCGAATGCGCTCCTCCACCTCCCGCAGGCCTTTCTCCCTGCCCTCCCTCACCTCCCAGATGGAGACGATGGGGAAGAGCTTCGTGAAGACCATGTAGATCAACGTGAACGTGGCGAAGAATCCGGCGGTGATCGCCACCTCGACCCAACTCGGGGTGTAGAGTGCGTCCGGCCATGGCAGCCGCGGGTTCACCAGCGTCGGAACGATGATGGTGAAGCGCTCGAGCCACATGCCAATGACCACGGAGATCGAGGCCACGACGGTCCCCGCCACCGTCCGGGTCCGCCGGTTCGCCAGGATCACGAACGGGATCACGAAGTCGAAGAGCACCATCGCCCAGAAGAATGGCGCGTAGGGGCCGCTGATCTTCGCCCAGAAGACGGCCATCTCCTGCGGCTCATTGCCGTAGAACGTGGTCAGGTACTCGGCGAACGTGAAGTAGAACCAGAGCAGCGTCATCACCAGGAGGAGGACGCCCAGGTAGTCGAAGTGAATGGGCTTGACGTACGCCTCCAGGTGATAGACGCGCCGGACGATCGCCATGGCGAGGATCAGGGC
>JACQVF010000067.1 GCA_016209885.1 Gemmatimonadota bacterium
ACGTGGGTCCGGACTCCCGGCCGAGCCCGCGTGCACGACCCTCACGCCGGCGTCCGCGGGCGGGCCGCTGCCCGAGAGTCAGAGCGTCCTCGTGCTCCGCTGGCTCGGCACCGCCAGCTACGAGCTCGCCTTCCGGCGCCAGGTGCTGCTCCTCGACGCTTTCTACGACCGCGGGCCGCGCTACCGGCCCATCGGGATCGGGCCCGCGGACGTCCGGCGGGCGAACGCCATCCTGGTGGGCCATGCCCACTACGACCATGTCTCCGACGCGCCGGAGATCGCGCGGCGCACAGGCGCCATGGTGGTCGGCGCGCCCCCCACGGCGGCCTACCTCCGCACGGCGGCAGTTCCGCCGGCGCAGATCCGGATGGTGAAGGGCGGGGATGTCCTGGACTTCGGCGGCTTCACCGTAGAGGCCGTCCACGCCAACCACAGCGAGTTTCCGCCCGGGACCGCCGAGCGGTCCAGGGCCGCGTTCGCCACGATCTACCCCGACACCCTCACGGAGGCGGAGCGAAAGCATGAGGCGGAGGTCACGGCCCGAGGAAGCCGGGCACCGGAGATCCGGACCGAGGGGACCTTCGCCTTCCTCTTCTCCTTCGAGGACGGCTTCCGCCTGGTGTGGACGGACAGCCCCGGGGCGGTCAGCGCGGGGGAGCGGCAGGTCATGGCGAAACTGGGAAAGGTCAACGCTCTGCTCCTGGCCTATCAGGGCCCGCAGCAGTGGCAGGATCTCGTCGCGCAGGCCATGGCCCGGGTCCAGCTATACCGCCCGGACATCCTGATCCCCGGCAACCATGACGAGCGCCCCGGCTTCCTCTTCGACGCGCCGCTGGATCCCCTGTTCCTCGTGGCACGCGAGGCGCTGCCTGGTATCCGGACCATCGCCCCCCTGTACCGGACGCCGATCTGCATCGATGTGAAAAGCCGGGAGGTCTTCGTGGGTCGCTGACGGCGCCGGGCGCGGCTACTCGCTCCCGGCGTCCGCGCCTTCCGTGTCCGTCTCTCCCTGCGCCGGGCCCTGGCCCGCCGGCTCCGCTTCGCCGCCGCGAGCCGCGCCCCCGGCGATGCCCGTCGCGCCGGCCACGCCCAGGACGCCGGGCAGGTTGAGCGAATCCGCGAGCGCGGAGGGCACGACCATGAGTGAGCCACGCTTCACGATGCTCTCGTAGAGCATGTTCATGGCGCGCAGGTTGAGTGCCACGGGGTTGCTGCTGTAGCACTGTGCGGCCTCGACGAACTTGGACGCGATCTCGGTCTCGGCGGTCCCGAGGATGATCCGCGCCTGCCGCTCCCGCTCGGCCTGCGCCTGCCGTGACATAGCCTCCTCGAGCGCCTTCGGGATCACCACATCGCGGATCTCCACCGACTGCACCTGGATCCCCCAATCATGCATCTTTCGGTCGAGAGTCTCCTGGAGGCCACGGCCCAGCTCCTTGCGGGACACGATGAGCTCCGCCAGGTCGTGCTTGCCGATGGCGTCGCGCAGCGCGGTCTGCGCCGCCAGCACCACCGCCTGCTCGTAGTCCTGGACCTCCAGCGCCGCGCGCTCCGCATCATAGACGACCCAGAACGCGATCGCATCCACGTTCACGGGGACGGTGTCCCGGGTCAGGCACGACTCCGCGCCGAACGCGGTGGTGCAGATGCGCTGGTCGATGTGGTAGGTAACGCGGTCGATCACCGGCACCACCGTAAAGACGCCCGGCCCCCTCAGCCCGCGATACCGACCCAACCGCAGGACCACCGCCTTCTCCCATTGGTCCGCGTATTTGATCGCGGACCCCAGCACCAGGCCTGCAACGCCGCCGAGGCCGAGCGGCAGCCAGACCGGCAGGGCCAGGGGCGCGAGCGCGAGCAGGAGCCCACCTGCCAGCCCGGCACCCCCGAACACACCGGCCACGATCGCGGGCAAGGGATAGCGCGTGTCGTTCGGCGAGCTGGCGGTCACGGCGCCCTCCTGCCGCCGTTCCGGCAGCGCGGTGTGAATCCGAGCGGGAGGAAACGCGGTCATGTCAGGAGCCGGGAGGCGTTTTCGAGGGCTCGGCGTCGAGCCGTGCGGCCCGGAGCTCGCCGAGGGTGTCGATCAGGTCTTCCGCGTCGAAGCCGAGCGCATCCGCTCGCTCCAGCGCCTCGAGGCAGAGTCGCAGCAGCTCACGCCGCCGCTCGCGCACCGATTCCGCCGGCGGCCCGAGGCTCACGAACGTGCCTTGCCCAACGCGCGTGGAGACCACGCCAAGACGCTCGAGCTCCGCGTACGCGCGCTCCACGGTCCTGGGGCTCGCGCCGAGCGCGACCGCAAGCTGCCGAACGGTCGGCAGCCGCTCCCCGGTCTCGAGCGTGCCTTCGATGACCTCGAGCCATACCTGGTCCGCGATCTGATGCGAGAGCGGCTCATCGCGAGCAGTGTCGAGGTGTGCCGCCAGCCGCGCGGCGAGACCAGTCCGATCCACGTCGCTCACTTCGCACCTCGAGAAACCATTCGAGAGAATTTATGGCGGCACGCCGGATAGAGACAGAGCGAGGCGACGCGAACGACGCGAAAGCGAAGCCGGGGCCCCCGCGGTGGCGCGATCGGGATCATCTAAATACGGCCAACTTGAAAAAGCGCACCGCGCGTCGCATTCTGGCCGGCGACAGGCGCTATCTCGGGATTACGGACTGAACCGAACCTGTCGCACACGGCGACGCCTCGTTCCGCCTGGGCCGCGACCTCGACCGCCTCTTCGGCGCCGACGGCACCAACGTCCTGCTCGTCAAGCTGAGCTACTGGCTCGACCTGTACGCTTCCGCTTCGGCCAGGTACTCCGCCACAGCCCGAGCGATGGGCTGGCCCGTGTTGCTCTCGTAGTAGCTGAAAGCAGGGCTCGGATTTACCTCGAAACAGTAGACCTCTCCGTCCGGGTCCATGCGGAGGTCGATTCCGGCGAAGTCGAGGCCGAGCGAGCGAGCCAGGCAGACGCAGCGCTCCGCCAGGTCGTCGGGGAGCTCGAACTCGGTGAGCGTGGTCGCATCGCCCTGCCGGCTCGCGTAGCGGTAGTCCGTCGCGGCGGACTCTACCTTCGTCCCGATGGCTCGCTCGCCCACCGTATGGACCCGAACGTCGACGCCCTCGACCCGTCGCTGAAAGAGAACGGGACACCACCGGATGCGGTCGAGTCGCTCAAGGTCAGGCTCCCCGAGCTCCTGCACGACGGAGCGGAAGGAGCTGATGGACTTATACACCACGCGACCGTGGTGGCGGCGGAAGAGCATCACGGCCTCCGGATCATTGGTCACCAGCGTCTCCGGGACCCGGAAGCCGTGCCTTTGGATGAGCTGGGACTGGTAGGGCTTGGAGACGTTCGAGCCCATGGGCGCGGTGCGATTCACCACCCGCGCCGGCGTCACCTCGAGCCAGCGGATCAGGATCTCGTGGAAGGTCCGGCATCGCTGCCGGAGCGACGAGTAAAGGGGTTCTCCCTCAAGCTCGGGGAGGAGCTCGTCGTCCATGAGCCGCGTGTACACGGCCTGGAACTGGCTCAGGGAGTGCGGCCGGCCGTCCACCACGAGCTCTCCGGCCACCGCTCCCGAGGTGATCTCCAGGGTGAGGGACATCCCGGCGACTCGCCGCTGATTGAGCATGAGGACTGGGGCCCCGAGGGCTTCGACCTCTCCCCGGACCATGGCGAGGGGCTGCTCCGAGGGGATGCCGCAGAGGAGGATCATCCCGGTGCGGCCGGCTGGAGGTGGAGAGCCTCCGCGAGGGCGTCAAGGAGAGGCTCTCCGCCCCACAGGAGGTCCGGGAGAGGCGTCGCCCCGGCGAAGACGGGCGCGGCCTCACGTCCCGGAGAGAGCGCGACTCCGAGGAGGGGCGTCTCGGCCAGCTCGGCGAGGCGACGGCAGGCCTGACGCACGCCCTCGTCCACCGGGTCGCCCACGATCCTTCTGCCGACCACGATCACATAGGTCGAGACCAGGCCGACGCCGGCCACGGCGGTGCCACCCGTCGTTCCCGGGCCGGCGGCGCCGGACACTCCTGCGCCGCTGGCCGCGAGTGGTGCCTGGGCGCTCGCGGCGGCCACGGCGATCGGCCCGCCTGCCCCCCAGCTCGCGGCCGCCCCGCTCACACCCGACGAGCCCGGGTGCGCCGGCATCGCTGAGGACACCCGGAACGGCGTCACCGAAAGCCCTGCCTGTGCGGCCACGACCCGCCATTCCGGCTCGGACCTCCAGCGTCCCGAGAGGCCCTGGGGCGTGGCGGGATTGAGGACCGGCCCACGGACGGCGTTGAGCCAGCTCAAAACGAGGGCCAGGAACTCCTGCTCGGCGTAGCGCCGGTCGGAAGGCACCACGCTCAGGAGCTGGGGCGGCGCGGCGACGAGAATCCGGTTGAGCACCCCGGCCACCGACTCGCTCGTGAACCGGCGCCCATCCACGAGGGTGACGTCGAAGAAGGCTCCGTTCGCGCTGAGACGGTGCTCCCATCGAGTCGCGGCCAAGAGCGCCTCGACGCTCACGAGCTCCAGAGGTCCGAGCCCGCGGCGCGTGAGCCCCCGATACGCCCAGAGCGCCGGGAGATCCCACGGGTGGCAGATGACGAGCCATCGCCGTCCGTCTCTCGAGGACGGCGGCGGCGGGACAGGAGCCCACCGCCGCTCGTCCGGGCGTCCCGCCGCTTCTCCGGGCGTGACGCCACCGCTCGCCGCCGTCATCGCTCCCGCGGCTTCTCGGCGTCCTTCTGGTCCTTCGCCTGTTTGGCGTCCTGGGCCTGCTTCGCGAGCTCGCTCTGCAGCTTCGATAGCTCCTGATCGGGCTCGCCGATCAGCGCAGCTCGTGACAGGTCCGGCCGGTCCTCCGGGCGGATGAAGTGAGCGAGCTGCGACACGGCGGCCTCGAGGTTCCTGATCCGGTCGATGACCCCTTCCTCCAGCTTCGGCGGGCTGACGTCCGCGAACCCCTTGCCGCCTTCCACGAACGCCTTCCCACCTTCGATGAATCCCTTGCCGCCCTCCAGAAGCTCCTTCCCCTCGTAGATCTCCTTCGGCTCCTTGAACTCCTTGATGAACTCCTTCTCCCTGAGCCACACTTTCTCCCTGATGTACTCTTTGAGGTACTCTTTCGGGAGAAACTCCTTGCCGACGAACTCCTTCCGCGCTTCCTTCTCGATCTTCTTGAGCGACACGCAGAGGCTCACGTCCAGGGCGGTGAGAACCGCATCGATCGGGTTCGCCACCCCGTAGTCGCCGGCCGCCGTACCCGCGAAGTAGAGGCCGACGACCCGGCGGTTGTTATCCACGACGACCGAACCGGAGTCGCCTCCCATTCCGAAAGCCGCGTTCTTCGAAGTGTCGGCATCGATACCGATCTGGTTCGTCAGGGTCACGTTCCCGAGCCCGTTGCAGTAGTCGATGGACACGGTGAGGTTCACCGTGTCGACCGTACCGTAGGTCAGCTCGGTCGTCCGGCCCCGCTTCCGTACCGCCATGTTGATCGCCGCCGTAGTCCTGCCGTTCACCAACCCGATGTCCACGATCCGACACTCGCTGGACCGGGCTGTTCGCCGGGCCACGGCACCGTCCACCTGACCGCCAAGAGACGCCCGGGTGAGCTCGGCCACCACGTCCGCGGGGCACGTGCCCCCGTCCACGCGGCTCGGCTGGGCGATCTGATCTCCCACCGACCAGTTGGAGTCCACGCACATCACGTGGAAGTTGCTGAGCAGCATGGGGTCGCCGGTCTGATCGTCCGTCACCATCACTCCGAGGGTCCCCACGAAGATGTACCACCCCTCCGAGGGGACACCCTGGCAGGCGACGTCCGTCCCCGAGATATACACGGATCGGCACGGGCCGATGCTGATCCCGCCCCGAAGCGTGGCGTAGGAGGCAGTGTCGACTCGGGGCTTCAGGTCGGCGACCCTGACCCACCGGGGCTGGAGCACGATCTCCCGCTCGACCACGTCGGTCTTGACTCCCTTCACCGTCTTCGGGATGCGGTCTTTCGCGGGAACGTCCCGTTTCTTTCGGACGAAGACCATGATGGCGAGCTCATCGGTCTTCACGCCCTTCACGATCTTCCGTCCGATCCCGACCCCCTGAACGTTCGCCTTCTTCAGGAAGTCGGCTTCCACCTCGGCCTTCACAGGCCGGATCTCCTCGACGACAGGCATGGTGCCCTCCCTGCAAAAGGTGACGGATCGCCGCGGCAGCCGGCGGCCGGCCGCGGCTAGAACATCTCAGGGGGGCTGGGACGGCTACGCGCCGTGCAGCATAAACCGACGCTCGATGACGTCGGTTGGGATGCCTTCGATCTCGGGGGGGATCCGCTCCTCTTCTGCAACATCCCGCTTGCGGGCGACGTAGACCCGGATCGCGATCCGGTTCGTCTTCTTCCCTCCGACCACCTTGTAGCCCACGTCCACGCCCTGGACCCCGGGGATGCCGAGAAGATCGTCCTCGACGCGCTCCTTCACGCGCCGGGCCCTTTCGAGTCCCTCACCGTGTTCAGCTTGACCGGTTGACATGGTATGACCGCCGGACGACGCGAAATGTCGGACCGGGAAGGCCAGTTGAACCTTCTCTTCCTCTACCAAGCCTTCAGAGACTCGGGCCTACGCCGCAAGGTAATACCCGCACAAGGCGCCGCCAACTCCCCTTTTTCGCGGAATCGCATCTTCTTCCAACGTCCCGCGCCCACTCCCGGTGAACGACCCGGCCGAACGCATGCTCACGGGCGCCGCACTGGGTGCTGGCACAGGCGCGCGGCTCGGGCTGGCGGTGGGCAGCTTCATCAAGATGGACCGGAAGATGGACCGGTGAGAGCGGGGCCCGGTGCGCGGGGTTCACGCAGACCTCTGGCGGGATCGGAGCGGAGGTCGGCTTGGCGCCGCTTCGCCAGCCAGTGGCTTTCACCGCCAGTTTAGTACGGCGCTGGAGGAACGTCAGTTCGCGGGAAGTCGCCACCGGCAAAGAGGAGCGGCTCGCCAAGAGCCATCGCCACACCATAGGCGAGGCAGTCGCCGTAATTGAGTACTCCGGGGGATCCGACACCCCGCCCGTAACGCGAGTACGCGGAGCGTGCGAGCGCGGCGGCGTCGGGCGACATCGCTACCACATCGATGTCCAGCCGTCGTAGCAGCGCATCAAGGGCGATGTCGCCCTCAGGGCCTTTGCGCGCGAGCATCACCGCGGAGGCCTCGACCACGGTCGGTGCTGCCGCCAGGCGTGTGGCGTTGGCCGCGATCGCCTGAACCAGGCGCGACGCCTCAGGCTCCGAAAACAGAATCGCCAGCAGTGCCGAGGTGTCGATGACCACGAGGCATCACCCAGGTAGCCCAAACTCGTCGTATCCGAGGAGTTCCTCAGCGGCCCGACTGTCACGGTCCGGCAGGGAAGCGACGAAGGCCTGGATCTCGCCGATCTCGGACACGATGGCGGCGCGTTCGTGCTGGCGACGCACTGCAGCAAGCCGCTGGCGAAGGGCCAGCGTTACGGCCTCGGTGAGGCTCTCACCGGTGACCTCGGCAAGCTCGTGAGCAAGACGATCAGCTTCGCGATTCTTGATGTTCAGTGCCACGGCAGCTCCGCTGTCTGGTAGAATTCTACCATATTTTCCACCGTTATGCAACCTGTTAAAGGGCTCGTAGCCGTTCAGGAAGGCGACCGGCAGCGGGCGACGGTCGAACGGAGGGCCGACTGAAACTCAAACCCGTACTAGCCATGAACCGCCCCGGGTTTGCCGGAGACTCCAACTCTTGAGAGGATGGAGTCATGAAAACGAGAGGGCGGTACTCCCCGGAGGTGCGGGAGCGGGCGGTACGGATGGTATTCGATCGCGTAGTCACGAAAGCCGTAGGGACCGCCGTTCGTGCACGGCTGGGAGCACCGTGTCCTGGAGGGAAACGAGGAGCTCCGGATACAGGAGGAGGTGCGCGAGCGGAACCGGGACTTGATGTCCGAGTGCCTGGCGGATGCCCTCGAGGTGATGGCCGAGGCGGACTACGCGAGGCCGACCTTGGATCAGGTTCTAACCCTCGCGGCGCAGCGGTTCGAGGGGTCGCCCACGGACGTGCGGCTGTTCTCGTCCGCCGTTGACACGCGGATCCCGCTCCTCTCATAGTGCCGAAGCCTTACGTATCTCGTTTCCCGCGAGTACCCTCCAGCACACCGTTCCGTGGGAGGTAGCGATGCAAGCCAAGACCTGTTTTCGCGATGCGAGCTGGCTCCGCGCGGCCTGGGCGACCGGCATTTCGGTTGTCCTCTGCGTCCTACTGCCGACGTTTTCACCGCCAGAGGTTTGGGCGCAGCAAGCGCAAGGTAGCCGTTTGAACGGAATCACCGAGCGGGCGGAGCGGGGCCAGCTCATCTTCAATGGCGAATCGTGGCAGATGCTGCCCGATCAAGAGCACGACGTGTTCGGCCTCCTCAGGCTCGAACCGGCGCTCGCCGCACTCCGCCCCGAAGGCTCCGCGCGGCCGACGCTAGCGCCGGTCGTCCGCGTCGGAATGGAAGCCGGCCAGCAAGAGAAGCACTATGTCAAGCAGCTCTTGGATGCGGGTCTCATGGGGCTCATTCTGCCGCAGATCGAAACGGCGGAGCAGCTGCGAGAGTTCATCGCGGCGATGCGTTATCCGCCGCAGCAGCGGGGGCGATGGTACGGGGGGGAACCCGCCGGCAAGCGCGGGTGGTCCCCGGGGCGAGCGGCTCAGTTTTGGGGAGTGAGCACGGAGGAATATGCGCGCAAGGCTGACGTGTGGCCGCTCAACGCGGAGGGAGAGCTGCTGGCCATGATCCTGATCGAGACGAAGCAGGCGGTGGACAACATCGCGGAGCTCCTCGAGGTGCCCGGCCTGGGAGTGGTACTGGTCGGGATGGGCGATCTCAGCATGTCGCTCGGCCTCGGCACCCCGGCAGCCAACCAGAACCATCCGGACGTCATGGCCGCCGTCGATCGAGTAGCGCAGGCGTGCGCGGCGCATCGAAGCAGCGGAGGGAAGGTGATATGCGGCAGATACCAGACCGCCGAGGGTCTCGAAGCCGCCATCGCCAAGGGATTTACGATGTTCACCTCTCAGCGCGGGGACTATCGCGGGGATCTGATGCGGTAGGACGGGCAGGTTCGGGCGCCGCACAGTCTGCGGTAGGACCGCGCGCCCAACGACATACGACGGCCCCCGGATCCACGCCGGAGACCGGGGGGCGGAATACTCTCAGTCTTTCTCGTGGGCGTGGGGCCCTTCTTGCCCGCTTTTGGCCCAGACACGGCACCACCGGGGTCCCCGGACGCATAAGAGCCCCCGATCCCCACGCGAGGACCAAGGGCCGGAACCCCTTCGGTGCTTGAGATTGCGCAGCAGCGGAGGCGGAGGGACTCGAACCCCCAAGGGCTTTAAGCCCGCCGCATTTCGAGGGTTCCAACATCGCGTCGAAGTATTTCGTGGTTTTCATTTCTGGATCTGGCTGCAAGCAAGTTAACGCGCCACGCCCGCGCCGGCAGGAGCAAGGAGATCTTTACGACATGCGCGTACATGGCCTTGTGGCATCCTGGGTGAGAGTCCCGCCATCGGAAACTCAAACGGTCGCAGGCCCATTCGGCTGTGCGACCGTCACGTTTCCAAGAATCACCACAAGCGGAGGCGGAGGGACTCGAACCCCCAAGGGCCTTAAGCCCGCCGCATTTCGAGTGCGGTGCCCGGAACCTTGCTGAACCTCAATATACCTTACTGAGCCTAAACTTACATCGTCGCGGTCAATGGTGCCGAGGTCCTGAACCCCTCTGAACCTCGCCCGGCTTGTCACCATTTTTGTCACCAGCAAACAGACCCCGAAACAGGCACCGCTGGGCGGTGCGTTGGCTGACGAATGGTCGCGCGGCGCTGGATCATACTGGACGTAGTGGTGGGAGGACTCGCCCTGGCTGGACACTTTGGACGGCACAAGCTCGGGGCGCTCTGCTAGCTCTGCTAGTGCCGCCAACCCGTTACTTCCCGCTCTTGCGAGTCCTGGTCCGGCGCCGAGCCTTCGTCGGCTGCAAACGCTTGTTCGGCGCGATGCCGGCCGGGAGCCTGTCCCGCGGCTCTGGCTCAACGTCAGGTACGCGAGCCATAGCGGCCAGGAACTTCTTCCGGCTGCCCCGCTTCGCGCGCTCCAGGTACTCCACCGTCATGAGCGCGGCCAACTTCTCGGCCAGAGCGCTTGTCACAAGCTGGTTGACGGAAATGCCCTCACGCTCCGCCAACCGCTTGGCGGCCTGATGGAGCGATTCAGGCAGGCGGAGACTCATCGCACTCATGGAACCTCATCCTCGAGTTCGAGGAGAAACTCCGGTGGCGTCACAATCCGAATCCCAAACCTCTCCGCCCCGCGAAAGTCTCTCCGATTGTAGGTCACGATCGCGTCGCAGCCTCCGGCCACTGCGACCTCCAGGACATGGTCGTCCGCCGGATCTGGCAGCGCAGGTCGCCACAGGAAGAAGATCTCCTGGAGGTGAGCTGTCGCAGCCAGATAGTCCAGCACGTCATCAATCGCCTCGGGCGACAACTTGATGCCCGACTCTGCCCGCTTCAGCGCACTCTCGTACTCGAACAGCAACGCGACCGAGAGACAGTGCTCGAAGCGGCCGGTGCCTGACTCTGCGAGAACGGCCGCAGAAGAGCCCCGGCGAGAGCGGAGAGCCGAGACGACAACATTGGTGTCCATCACGACTCGCCGCAGCATGATGATATCATAGGCGATACCGCACGAGGCGGCAAGGGGAACTGCCCGTTAGGCCCGTCACAGGGTCCCGATCGCCCCCTACCGTCAAATTATTGACCGATGCGTAAAGAATGCATCACTCCTGCGCCCATCCCGTCAAGCCGGACGCGGGTTCCCCCGGGAACAGAACGGTGCATGGATTACCCAGCCGTCAATACTTGCCTGTTGTGCTGGAGTACGTCCGCCGCCACAGCCAGACCCCCACCGCCTGTCCGACGAAGACCGCGATGACGCTGAGGCCGAGCAGAAGCGTAAAGGGGGATGTCACCCGGAGCAGTGCACCGTAGAAGAACGCGTGCAGGATGACCAGTGCGAACAAGGCGTAGTTCAGGCGCTGAAGCGACTTCCACGGCCTGGCTTTGAGTTTGCGCAGGGCGGCGTCGCTGGAAAGCGCGAGCAACCCCACGACGATCACGAGCGCAGCTAGCCCGGTCCAGTTCCCCAGGCCAAAACTATTAAGCCACGGGCCTCCATTGGGCGTGACGAAGTAATTGAGGAAGTCGGAGATCTGTCCGCCGCCGTGCACCTGCAATCCGAAGATCACGTGGGCGACGCTGGCGATGGCCGTCCACGTACCCACGTCACGGCGCAGATAGCTCGAGACCGGATTCCGTCTGCGCAGCAGGAGGTTGGCCGGCCCGATGAGGAGCGTGAGCCCAAGGAACCCGAGGGCAATGTAGCCGGTGGCGACGCTGAACTGCCGCATGTAGGAGCGCCTTTGGATGCGGTCTTGGATCTCGTCAGGGCTCAGGGTAAAACTTGCGGTGTGGCTCTCGCCGTCATCCATCAGTCCGGTGTGGCCCTCCCCTGACCCGTCGGTCCGGTGCGGCCCGCCCCGGTGATCCATCGGTCCGTTTCGGCTCCCGCCGTGATCCATCGGCCCATTGTGGTCCCCGCCGTCCTGCTGGGGGAGCGTGCCACTGAACAGGTCGCCGTGGGGGTACACGGTGGCGTCGAAGAGCGGGAGACTCATGAACAGGACGAGCACCACGGCACTCGCAAGCGCGAGTGGCACATGGTGGAAAAGAAAGCGACGCCGCTGGTCGCCGCTGGTGCCGAGCGGCTAACTCGAAGATCGCGTGGCTGCTTGGGTATTCAGGCTCACGCTTCACCTCACTGGTCTCAGTCGGCCGAGGTGCGTCGAACCGCAAAGCCCGCGAGGATCAACGGACGTGCGGCGCCGCCGTGTCCACGCCGCGGCCGGCCCCGTCCCTCGGGGGGCTCATCCCCTCGGGTCCCATCGATCCTCCCCTGTGCATCATCCCGTGGTCCATCGGCCCGCCATGCCTGCGGCCCATCATGTGTTCGTACTGCTCGTGCATCCACGCGCGGAACTCAGGGCGGGCTTCGGGCGGCAGAGCCGCTTCAATACGTCGCTGCGCGTTCCGAACCGCCGTCCGCAGCGAGTCCGGACCCTGCTCGACGGCCGCATGGATCTCCGCGTGTAGGCTGTCGAGGAGCATCTGGACATGCGCCGCCTCGGATGAGGACAGCCCGAGGCGGGTCGCCATCGCCTCGACGGTCAGCGGTGCAGCCTGGCTCTCGGGTGGAGACACCCAAAGGCGATCCACCAGAACGCCCATTACGCCGCCGGCCACGAGGAGGAGGATGGCGGTCCCCGCTGCCCGCCACCGGGCGCCATCGGTCCACTTGTTCATCGGTTCTCTCCCTCCGGCGTGGTGGCGGGCATGCCCGTTCCTGTCACGTCTCCCTGCTCCTGAAAGGCGATCAGCGCCAGAACTGGGTCGGCCTCAATCCCGAACGGCTCCCAGGACGCTTCCCAGAGCGCAACCGGGTCACCTTCCACAGCAATCAGGCTCAAGGAGAGCAAACCCTGCGAGGGCTCTGGGAAAGCGGCCGATCGGCCGGTCAGTAGGAGGAGCGCGGTCGCGGCCACGGCCAGCGCCGCCGCGGGTTTCCATAACAGCCCCAGCACGCACCACGTCCCGACCACCGCACGCCGGTTCCCGAGCCTCTGGAGCTCCGGATCAGCCGCGGCCAGGATCCGCCCGACCCTCGCGTCCCACTCGGGGGCGCCCTCGGGAGGGTGGGGATCCGGGAGCCAGTCCCGGGGAAGAGGGCGCGGGACGCCGTCCTCCGAGCGCTCTTTCATGGCATCAACCTCCTGTTCTTCCTTTCTTCCCGGCTCTCCGCGAGCGCGGCTCGGAGCGCCATCCGCGCGTGGTGCACGTGGGAGCGCACCGTTCCAGGCGAGAGGCCCATGATCCGGGCGACCTGCTCCGTTGGGTAGCCCTCCACGTCGGAGAGGTAGAAGGCAGTGCGCCGCCGTTCGGGAAGCCGAACCATCGCCGCGTCCACCCGCGCCCGGATCTCGGAACTCTCCAGCACCTCGTCCGGACCCGGCTGCCGAGACGGCAGCTCGCCGGAATGGAGATCCTCCCGCCGCCGGGACCAAGCGGCGAGCCGGTTGCGGGAGACGTTTCGGGCGATCTGGTAGAGCCAGGGCGCAAAGGGTCGGCCGGGGTCGTAGCTCTGGATCGCACCGAGCGCGCGCAAGAAGGTCTCCTGAGCCGCATCCTCGATGTCCGCGGGCTCAGACAGGTACGACGCCGCGACCGCATGGATCGGGCGCAGCTAGCGCCGGACGAGTTGCTCCAGGGCGTCCCTGTCCCCACGCAGCACCCGGCGGGCCAGGGCCTCATCCGGTGCAGCATCGAGCCGCTCCTCGGAACGGTCTCCGGACTCGTGATGAGGCTCGCCGATTCGTGCGGCACGCAGCAGGTCGTCGCGGTCGACGGTGGCGTGCCATGCCGGCTGCGTCGGCCAGTCGCACGGGAAGGCGACGTCGAAGCCTGGGAACGGGGGCCAGAGGTCGCGATCGAACTCCTCCGAGGGGATGATCGGTCCTGCTACCAGAGTCGAGAAAGCGAGAAACTGGTCCGCGCCCTCTGGAGTGCTGATCAGCCCGTAGCGCATGTTGCCTGGCCGGGAAGCGAGGTCCCCGTCGAACGGTCCGAAGAGCGCCAACCCGTCATGGGGGTCAACGGTCTCTTGCCCGTACCTGAACTCAAGAGGCGGCTCCGGCAGCAAGTGCAGCTCACTCATCGTCCAGCTCCGGCGCGGGCTCCTCGTCGTCATCCTTCCGGTAGCGGAAGAGCCGCCTCCCCTTCGGAAGCGCCCCTTCGTTGATCCCGACCTGAGTGGTGAGGGTGATAGGCGTTGTCGCGAGCTTCACGGGCGCTACGGTGCCGAACGTAGCCACCTGGTCCCCATCGCCGAGGAAGGAAAGGACTGCCAGTTGCCTGGTCAGCAGCTCGTGGTTGAACCACGTCCGCGTAATCGCCTTGCGTCGTGCCAGTGCGCTCACGGCCGGGAGCAGGTTCCCCTTATCGTCGGTGATTCGCAGCCGCACGCGGACCTTCGCAACGAGCTGCGCGCCCGGAAGCCGGAGGATGTCGAAGGTGAAGCCGAGATGGTACCGGAACTGGTCGCGACCGCGGAACCTACGGAGCCCGGTCACCTGCGTGTACGTCTTGCGTCCCGTGTAGGACCGGAACCAGATCTTGTCATCGTTTAGGAGGCCATTGGGGAAGAAGAGGTAGCTCGGCTGATCCGAAAGCAGGAGGCCCCGCCGCAGGCACCCGACGTGCAGGGTCTTCCGCAACAGCGGCTTCACGATCTGCCAGGACGGCATACCGTGAATCTCCTCCACCTCGTTCCAGACCGCCCCGCCCGCCTTGTAGGCCCGAAGGTTCGGGATCCCGAGCTCGGGCGGCGGCTCGAACGCGAACGCATACCACCGCTTCCGGAGGCCGTCCGCGCTCTCGAGCAGGTAGTGCGGCCACGCGTGCTCCAGTTGCCGGGCCTCCAGCAAGGAGACCGCTCGGCTCAGGTGGAAGCGGTGCACGACGTCCGGTGCCTCTAGCACCGGGACCAGGTTGGAATAGAGGGTCTCCTCCGTGTCCTGGAGAACGTCGTCACGGAGAAACGTTGAGGCGGCGACCCGTGGGCCGTCCACGGCACTTTTCGGCGCGTTCAGGCGCCCCAGCTTCTTGAGCAGTTGCCCCAGCCCCCGCGCCCAGCTCTCGAAGAAGGGGATGTAGGTAAGGTCGCTCAGCATCCAGTTCAGTTCGGTCGCCCGGAGGCCGCCGACATTGAGCGGGATTAGGAAGTCCTCGTTCCGTTCTCTTCCGAGGTTGAGGGCGAGGGTCCGTTCCTTCGTGGGGTTTGGCTTGTCGCGCGAGTGCCGTGAGACGAGGTGGATGAGGCGGAAGGTCCGGTGTTTGATCGCCCCGTCTATGTCGCGGGGATAAGGCTCGCCGCCGAGGAGCTCGAACCGGTCGATCCAGACCTTGTAGCCTTCAGCTGTCAGGCGGAGCGCAAGCCATTCGGCCAGCACGCCATCCTCGGTAGCGTAGCTGATGAACAGGTGGTCCTGTTCGGTCATGTCTGGCATCAGGTCATCTACGCCTGCTGCGAGTCCGAGTGAGTCCCGCCGTCCAAGTTCACTGAGGGCCATCCGACCGTCGAGTAGTCAGTGTACTGTCCCCTGTAGCCAATCGCTTTGAGCACAAGCGTGTTGAAGAGCTGACGGACTAATACGGTCTTCTCCAGGAGCTCTCGCGGGGCCAGGTCTATTTCTGCTCCGTGCGCGATCAAGGGTCGGAGATCCTCCCAAGCTCGGACCTGCTCGGATTCCACTGCCCCGCTTCTCCCCATCGACAGAATAGCCGATCGGGCGTTCGTGCCCGTCAACCGTCCAATAGCGCCCCTCACCCGCTCCTCGATCAGCTCCTTCTGAGGCCATTCAGTTGTCTTAAGCAGGGCCTGCAACTCGGTGACACTCGCTACGACGCCCGGATCCGGGCTTCCATACTCCTCCCTGAAGTAGCGGTCGACAACGCCCTCAACCGCTATGCAAGCTGCTCGAGCCTCTTCCTCTAGCGTCCCCCCCCTCGCTCGAAGTACCTGGCGAACGAGGACCGAGAGCGGATGGAATCGCTCTCCTTCGAACGGCAGAACGTGCTCCAGATAGGTGCAGAGTATGCTGCCCACGACCCGAGCCGATCCAGGATCTGTCACCTTGAACGGAGGATACGAACCAAGGCCGGAGCGACCTCGGCGACGACTGCGTACTATTACCTTCTCGGTTCGGCCCGAGCGCTGCTGGAGCGCGTCTGCCGTAACGCCCTCCGAAAGAGCAAACCAGATTCCTTCCTCGATGCGCGTGTCGATGCCCGGCGGGAGTGCCTCTCCGTTCATCGGCACAACCTCAACCTCGACTCCGAGATCGCCGCGTCGGAAGCGTAGTACGGCAGTGCCGCAAGACACCTCCCAGACGTCTACGCTGAGCCGCCTCCGCTCCCGGTCTCCCTCCTTGACGATCGTCTCGGTACGGACGTTGCCCAAGGGCATCTTCAGTGGACTGGCGAAGTACAACCACAAGGCGTGCCCCCTCTCCTTCTCGGACGAAGACTCCAACGAAAGCTCTCGAATCCATCCCCGTACAACCGCACCGGACCGAGACGAACTGTTTGTGTCAGGTCGGATGTCCTCGGCAAGCCACTCCCGCCCGAGGAGGTCCGTAGCTCTCAAGTCGTAGAACTCTGACTGAGGAAGCCATTCACCCGCCGGTATAGGTGACGACGGAAAGACAGGTCCGCACGTCGAATCATAAAGAACGAACTCCAGAAGTTCTCCCTCGACGAAATGGACCTCCCCTGGACCCTTGAAGGTCTTCGGATGCTTCGGGTCCCCATTATCCAACGTCATGTCTAGACATTCGAGCCTGAACTCCCCTCTCTTGAGCTCGTCGAGTTCCCTAACTCCCAGCGTCATAGTGCCTCCAGAGGTGCAGCCCCCTGTGATGCAGCCATGTGGGGGCATCAAGATCGATCTCTCAGGACTCGATGACCCAGATCAGGGAAAGAACCTGTCCGAGGCTTGGAATCGGGAACGTGCTTTCGTAGACCTCCTCTGTTTCTCCCCTGGGAGTGAACCAGGCTTCCATTTCCACGGGCTCGGGCTCGTCGTTGGGCTCCTCCCCCCTGAAGATGGCTGCGGAGACCGTATCAGCGGGGATCGGATGGCCACGGGCCGGGAGCGTGAAATACCGGAAGTTCTCGGAACGCAGCCACCATTCTACCATCCCGTTTTGGCCACAAACGATCGCGCACGGCTCCCGCGTGAGCTTCACCAGCCGGATCGCGCACGCGGTACGGGATACATCGTAACGAGACGGTGAGGCAAGGTCCTTCACGACACCGAAGCATGGGTCGGCGTTGCCGATGTCGCGGGCGAAAAGGTGTCGGGGCATCAGCAGCTCTGCCGCGAATTCGTTGGCCTCCCGTTCGAGGCGCTTTCCCTCCGCCGGAGCGTTCAGGTCCTCTTCCAGGCAGACGTGGCGGCCCTCCTCGGCGTGCGTCGGGATCGAGAAGTGTCCCAGTTCGTGCGCGATGGTAAACCGGCGCTGGCCCTGAAGCTGCCCGCTCTTGATTAGGATTCCGGACGTCTTCCCTGGGCGCGGGACGAGCATGCCGAGGAAACCGTCCAGAGGAATCTCTTCCAGCCTAAGGGGGCACCAGCCCACGATGGCATCCAGGTTGACCGGAAGCTCGTCCCCCACGCCCGCCCTCTGGCGGAGCATGCTGACCAGAATGTGCGGCTGGGACACTTCAGCCCTTCTCCTTCCTCTTGTCCTCCTGGTCGAGAAAGCTCACGAAGGCCTTCACCTTCTCGACATCCTCCGCGCTGAACCCTTCCAGCTTCCTGAAGAGGCCTCGCAGGGAGGGGTCGCTCCCCTCTTCTTCCACGCCCATGATGGCGTTAGGTGTCATGCTGAGAGCTTTCGCGAGGTGGACGATCGTCGCGAAGTTCGGTTTCCTCTCGCCGGACTCCAGCTGAGAGACCGCGGCTGCGGAGAGCCCGGCCTTCTCGCCGAGCTGGCTCTGGGTAAGGCCTTGGCGGTCGCGCGAACGCCGTAACCGTTTGGCAAATTCCTCCGCCGCTTGGGTCGTGACCCGATTCCGGTCCTTCACAGGGTTGCCTCCGGCATTAGGTTGTGTTAACTTCCGTGCGGGCCCACAAAGGGCCCTGTCTTGTGGGCGAATGCTTCACAAAACCTAATGTAGGGGGAGCCCCCGTGAAAATCCAGCCCATAGGGCCATCCCGACCCGAGAGGAGGTGATGCGAGGCATGGGAAAGAGGACCTACTCCCCCGGGGAGAGGGCTCCCCGGTCCGGTCAGTACGAGATCCGCGGTCCCCGCGGTGGCCAGACGGGCAAGGAGCGGACCGTAACGAAGGGCGAACCCTTCCCACCGACGCCCGAGCCCGGCCAGAAGTTCGTTCTTGTCGATCCGACGAGGCATTAGGCGGCGTCTAGACCCTGACCAAGCGTGATGGCTCACGCAGATCTAGCAAAAAGAACCGGAAGGGCTTATCCTTATTGGAGTTATGGAGACTCGACGAAGAGTCACAACTCCGACGACGGAGGCCT
>JACQVF010000069.1 GCA_016209885.1 Gemmatimonadota bacterium
TCCCGAGCGGTGAGGCCAAGGGCGCGCCGTTTGCGCTGTTTGCAAACGGCGTGACCGCAGGCCGAACCGCGAAGGGCAAGCCGCGCGCAGCGCGGCGCAGCGTTACCGGCGCGATGTTAGCCGCTGTGCAGCGCGGTGCTCGCCATACCATTCGACAACTCGATAGATCCGCTTGTAGTTCATTTTGGGAGACCAATGTCCCGTACGCTGGCGCTGATGGGCTACAGCGCATACCGCTATCTGGAAACGCCGACGCGGAAGCGGGCGAACGGGAATGCGGCCGAGGTAGCGCCGAGGAACTCGTGCATCGTCGGGTGAGCCGGCAAGGGCGAAGCTCTTGATCGTACCCCCTTCTAGCTACTTTGACATTCATGGTGAGAGGTCGTTCAGAAGCACAAGCTCGCTGACGCTGGTTGACTCTACGGATTGTTCGTCTCAAGGGGTAATTGCCTCCAACGCTCGACGGGTATCAGGGCTCCGATCACCCCACCCAAGGCGCCTCCGATTACCGCTAAAATCACGACAGCGGACGTCGCGTCCCCGCCAGCCGCGCTGATGTTGTCCGTGGTACCCAAGGCCATGAGCCCAAAGGACGCGGCACCAACCAAGAAGCCAAGCGGAAACCCAGGACCCCGCCTCCTTCCCTCACTCACTTCAAGGGAGGTTAGTGAGCCGAGTGGCAAAGCGAGTTCAGTGTGACGCTGTCCAATCCGGAGGAACAACGTATCGGCCCGCCATGCCTCGACCACACCGACAGGGCGTGCGCGGCCACCAACCAAGTGGGCCCTCACGCGCGTACCCGGTTCGGGCAGCTGCACTTGGGCGAGGCCTTCGCTAGGGGGCCCCAATGCAGTGATGAGGATCGTCGCCCAAATGAGATGTCTGGCTTTCGTGATCATGCTGGCCTCCGTTCGTGACCGACAGGCATAGCCCGGTGCAAAGCAGAGAACCGGAAAACTGTCACGGCACTCTCCTGGAAAAGGACTCCAGCCCCGTTCCCATGGACTCGTACAACTCCGCGCTGCATTGCGGCTAACTTATAGTCTGCGCCCTAGTTCACTTTAGCCACTGGCCCACCGGAGCGAGGGCGAACTGGTGCGCGGCTGCTCACCTCCACGCCCTGAAATGCGTCATCCTTCGTCTTCCGCGCCATCGGCGGCGGGAAGCCGTATCGGTTCGCAAGCGAGACGGACTCGCGAACGAATTGCGAAGAACGCTCCCGTAGGCCCCGACGGGTTGAGCGGGCCGCGAGCCAGGGGATCACGGGCCCGGCTGGTCCGCTGAGGATACGATCGATCCCTTGTGCCGGTGACCATCATGTGCGCAGTGAAAACTCGGGCCGCGCGCTCCGTGCGGGCGACGGCCCCAGGATGGACCGCGCTCCGAGCTTCGGTTAGCTGCCCGGCGACCGGAGGCAGGACGAACTGGTGCGCAGCTTCCCTTTTCGACGCCTTGAAACGCGAGATCCTTCGTCCCGCGCAGCATTGGCGGCGGGAAAGCGTACGGGTTCGCGATCGAGCGGAACTCGAGACCAATCGCGACTACGCTCCTACCGAGTCCAGCAGTTGCTCGGCGAGCGAGGGGGACTACGGGAAAGGCTGGCTTGGTAGAGCATAAGGGTCGTGGGCGGTACCGTCAACGGTCCTGTGTTGGCGGACAACGGTTTCGGAACCTGGAGGCGCTTCCTCTTCGGTGGCAGCTCGGCGGGCGGAGCGCACCGGCACAAGCGCCAGGCTGCTCGCCCTATCGTCCGCCCGCGCGCTCGCCCCCTCGCGCGCTCGCCCGCCTCCGCGCATACCGCTAACTTGCGTCCCATGAGTGAGGCAAGCTCACCGGTTCTGCTCGAGCTCGTTCGCGATCCGCGGGTGAACGCGGCGCGACGCGTTGTCCACGAGACGGATGCGCTCACGCTGGCGCACCTGGTGGAGCTGGCGGAGATCCCGGCGCCGCCGTTCGGGGAGGAGCGGCGGGCGCGGCGGGTGCTCGAGTTGCTCCGCGACGCCGGGCTCGAGGACGCCTGCATTGACGGCGCGGGCAACGTGATCGGCCGCACTTGCGCGGACGGCGGAGGCGACGCCGCGCCGTTCGTGCTTTCGGCCCACCTGGACACGGTCTTCCCGGCTGATATCGAGACGCGCGTGCGCCAGAGCGGCGGCCGCCTGGTCGGGCCCGGGGTCTCCGACAACGCCCGCGGGCTCGCCGCGCTGGTGGCGGTGGCGCGGGTGCTGCGGGGGTCGGGGATCCGCCCGCGGCGACCGCTCGTCTTCGCGGCCACGGTAGGCGAGGAGGGGATCGGCAACCTGCGGGGCGTGCGCCACCTGTTCGAGGACGGCGCGGCGGCCGGCGGCGCCAGCGGGTTCATCTCCCTGGACGGCACCGGCCGGCGTCAGGTCGTAAACCGAGCCCTCGGCGCGCGCCGGCTTCGGGTCGTGGTCCGCGGGCCGGGCGGACATTCGTGGGTGGACTGGGGGCTGCCGAACGCGATCCACGCGCTCGGCGGTGCCGTGGCCGCCGTTACGGCGCTCCGGCTGCCGCGCGCGCCGCGCACCGTTCTGACCGTGGCGCGCATCGGCGGCGGCACCAGCGTGAACGTGATCCCGGCGGAGGCGTGGATCGAGCTGGACGTGCGGAGCGAATCTCCAGCGCTGCTTGCGGACACGGAGCGAAGCGTGCGCCGGTGTCTGGAAGACGCGGTCAGGGCCGCCGTGCAAGGGCCCCGGGAGCGGCCCGACCACGGGCTCGACCTCTGCATCGAGGTGATCGGCGAGCGGCCCGCGGGCGAGACGGCGCCGACTCAGTCGCTGGTACGCGCGGCCCAGGACGCCACGCGCCTGCTGGGCGAGACGCCGGAGCTGGTCAGCTCATCCACGGACGCGAACGTGCCCATGGCGCTAGGGATACCGGCCATCGCCCTGGGCGCCGGCGGCAGCTCGGGCAACACGCACACCCCGTCGGTGTGGTACACGAACGACGGTGGACCCGAGGGGATCGAGCGGGTGCTGCTGACGGTGCTCCAGGCCGTGGGGTTGGGGGATTCGTAGGGCGGGAGAAGATGTCGTGCGTTCGTGGGCCACAGGGGGAGCGCATGACCCCCTCCGCTTAACCCTACGCGCCGCCCCGCCCCAGCCATCCCCCGCCCCTCGGCGCTTCGCGATATCGCGTCGGGGGCCATGCGGTCCCCCTGCCTCAAGCCGTTCAGTCCGGGTGTTGCAGACGCCCGTCTGAGCGCTACCCCGCCAGCGGCGCGTGGCGCCTCCACGGCCGCAGCATCTCGAGCTGCTTCGCCACGGACAGCACCAGCGCCTCGCCGCCGGGGGGCGCGACGAGCTGGACCGAGAGCGGCGTCCCGTCCGGGTGCAGCCCGGCGGGTACGGCAGCCGCCGGGTAGCCGGCGAAGTTCCACGGGGCGGTGAACGGAGCGAAGCGCGCGTTGGCGATCAGGTTGGCGCTCCACGAACGCCGGCCCCAGGCCTCGGCGCGGATCGGCGGCGTCGCAAGAGCCGGCGTGAGCAGCACGTCGCAGCTCGCGAAGAAGCTGCCCAGGAGCGCGCGCCAGGCTTCACGATCCCCGGGCTTGATCAGGCCCAGGCGCTCCGCGATCCTGCCGAGCTGTGCGTGCCGGCGCGTGCGCGGCTCGAGCCGCGCGGGATCCAGGCCGTCCGTCTCCCGCGCCGCGCCAGCCGTCCAGCGGGCCAGGATGGCCACGGCGGAGCGGATCGGGTACGGTGGGTCCGCGGCTTCGACGTGGTGCCCGGCGCCCGCGAGGAGGCGGGCGGTCTCGATGGTCGCGGAACGAACCTCGGGCCCAGCGTTCACGCCGCGCATGGGAGAGCGCGTCGAGACGGCGACCCGGAGCGGCCGTTCCGGTGGCGCGGGTTCACGCAGCTCGGGGCACTCCGCCAGCACGGAGAGCACGAGCGCGGCATCGTCCACCGTGGTCGCAAGCGGGCCGTTCTCGGCCATCCCGAACCAGGAGTTGGGCCCGAGCTCCGACGGCACAACGCCGGCACCGGGCTTGATCCCGAACAGTCCGCACGCGGCCGCCGGGATGCGGATCGAGCCCAGCCCGTCGTTGCCGTGGGCGACGGGCACCATCGCCGCCGCCACCGCGGCCGCGCTGCCTCCGGAGGAGCCGCCCGGCGTGCGCTCGAGGTTCCACGGGTTCCTGGTGACGGCGAACGCGGAGTCGGTCGTGCCCCAGACGCCGAGCTCCGGGACCCGCGTCTTGCCCACGACGATGGCGCCGGCGGAGCGCAGCCGCCGGACGATCTCGTGGTCCGCTTCGCCCGCCGTCTCCGGCGTGGCGCTCGAGCCGCGGCGCATGGGTTCCCCGGCCACGTGCACGTTGTCCTTGATCGCCACGGGGACGCCGGCGAGGGGCAGCGAGCGGAGGTCCGCGCGCGCGGCCAGCGCTTCGGCCTCGGCCAGCGCCTTCTCCCCGCGCACGAGCTGGAACGCGCCGACGCGCTCATCGAGGGCTGCGATCCGGGCGAGGTGCGCGCGCACGACCTCGACGGGCGAGACCTGGCCGGCACGAACCAGCGCCGCGAGAGCGGTGGCGGTCTGGCCCGCGAGACCGGCGCTATCGGCCGGCGTCATGGTCTCAGGGGCGGCCAGACATCGTCTGATTGAACTGCTCCGATTGGCCGCGCGGGACGCTCAGCGTCTGCCAGCCGCTGCCGCAGAGGTGCTTCGCCAGGAATACAATCTGACCGACGTGGTACGCGTAATGGGTGAGCTGCCGGTTCAACGCCGCCATCACGGACAGCGGCCGCCCTCGGATCCGCACCGTGCGCGCCAGGTCCTCCGGCGCGAGGGGCTCCACGGCAGCGAACATCAACTGCCAGCCTGCCTCCCACGCTGCGGCGAGCGCGCCGCGGCTGTCCTCCGGTGCGATCTCGAACTCACGATCGCGATGACGGTCCGGCTTCTCGCCGTCCGAGTTGAGAAAGTCCGTCCAGCGCGAGCGCATGTTGCCAGCCATGTGCTTGACGATCACGGCGAGGCTGTTGGATTCGGGATCCGGCTGGACGAAGAACTGCTCGTCGTTCACCTGGGCGAGCGCTTTGTCGGCCAGCGTCCTGAGCGCCCGAAACTCCCGGAGAGCGTTCTCGAGGTACTGCGCACCCGCGGCCTGTTCCATGGCCTACCTCTCGGAGCGAAGATTCACGCGGCACTCCGCCACCAGAGCCACCACAGCAGGCCGAGCAACGGCAGGCTGACCACGACCATGAGGTACTCGAGCGCGTAGCCGGGCTCGTTCCCGGTGGTGATGTCGTCCAGCGCGGCCCAGTCCAGCAGCAGGACCAGCAACACCGAAACCGCGATCAACCCTCTTCTCATTTGTACCTCCTTTGTACCTCCACGTATGCAGGGACGCTACAACGCGGATGGGAACAATCCGCTCGGCTGTCATCAATCCAGCGGCATGCGGCATGCCGGCCGCCCACACTCGGCTCCGGCGTCGCGCCCATCGTTCTATGCCACCACCTCGGAGTCATCCGCGACGTTCAGCCGGCCGCGGAAGTTCCGCACCACGGTCCGGCAGCCGACGAGCGAACCCTCGAGGTCCACGCCCTCGAGCCGCGCCCCCGCGCCGATGATGCTGTCGCGCACCCGCGACCCGATGAGCTGTGCGCCGCGCTCCACGGTCACGTTCGGGCCGATCACGGAGTCGCGGAGCACCACGTCCTCCTCGACGCGCACGGGCTCCTTCACCTCGACGCCCGCCGTCGCTCCGGGGACCAGGGCGAGCCCCCGCTCCAGGAGATGGCGGTTCGTCTCGATGAGCGTCTCCGGCTTCCCGCAGTCGTACCAGCCGTCCACGGGCGCCGTATGGATGCGCGCGCCGCGGTCGATCATGTACTGGAACGCGTCGGTGATGTAGTACTCGCCGCCCGGCCCGGGATCGCGGGCGAGGGTCGCTTCGACTCCCTCGAAGAACAGGGGATAGTCCCGGACATAGTAGACGCCGATGTTTGCGAGCCGGGATACGGGCTCGCTGGGCTTCTCCACGATCCGGGTCATGAAGCCCTGGTTGTCCGTGACGATGACGCCGAATCGCTGGTAGTCTTCGACTTCCTTGGCCCAGATGATGCCCGCCCAGTCGGGCGGACAGCGCTCGATGAGCGAGAGATCCGCCTCGAACAGGGTGTCCACGAACACGATGAGCACGTCCTCATCCACGTACGGCTGTGCCAGCTTGACCGCGCCCGCCGTGCCGTTCAGCGCCGCCTGCTCCTCGAAATACGCGCGGACCTGGGGGTACGCCTCGCGGATGTACGTCTCCACGGCATCGCGAAGATAGCCGACGATGAACACGATCTCGTGCACTCCGACCGCCAGGAGATCGTCGAGGACGTAGCTCATGACGGGCCGGCCGGCCACGCGCAGCAACGGCTTGGGCGTCAGGTACGTGTGCGGCCGCAGGCGCGTGCCCTTGCCGGCCAGCGGAATGATCGCCTTCACCTGGAAAGGTCGATGAGCTTCAGGTTGCAGTAGTCCACGGGGCTCCGCTCGAACGCGCCTTCGGACGTATAGACAGGAACCTCGAGGCCGACCGAGACGACGGCCTCGAAGACATGACCGCCCACGACGTTGAACGCGCGGTCGGAGAACACCCCGTGGACATGGGGAAAGACCTCGCCGTCCAGGAGCGACACCGTGCCCACCAGGGACGCCACCTCGAGGGCGGCGCTCCACTCGCGCCGCACGTACTCCTGCGCCGCGGGGTCGTAGAAGCCGAGGGCCAGGCGCGCGAGGCTGCCGAGGCCGGTGAGCGCCGCCGCGGCCACGTCCTCGTGGCGAGCGAACTCGATGAGAGCGCGGATGAGCTCTTCGCCCCGCTCCAGCGTGACCAGATAGCCAAAATCCGTGGTGCGATAGCGCACGAAGCTCCTCCGCATCGGCCGGATGGAGCCACAGAATAGGGCGCCGCCCGCACACGCCGCAATCGCGTCCGTTGAGGCCGTCGGCCACCGCCCTCTCCGCTGCCGGGATCCTCGCCCGCCTCCGCGGCGTACAAGGAGCGGTTTCCTGACCACTTCCAATGCCCGGAGGCGCTCGCCGTGAACCGATTCCTCTTTGTGACCGCGTGCGTCCTCGGCGCCTCGAGCTGCGCCGTAGGGGCTGGGCGGCCCGGCGGCCCGTACGGTACGCCGTGGCCCCGCACGGCGGAACGGCCCGCGCAGGCCGTCCAGGCAGCCGCGCCGGCGCAGGAGCGCACCCTCGAGGTCACCGCTACCGCCGAGCTCGAGGTGCCGCCGGATATGGCGCACGTCAGGCTCGCCGTGGAAACCTACGCGCCGTCGGCCGACAGCGCGGGCCGCCAGAACGCGCGCGAGACCGAGCGCGTCATCGGGGCGCTCCGCGAGACGGGCACGCCGGACGACCGGATCGAGACCA
>JACQVF010000073.1 GCA_016209885.1 Gemmatimonadota bacterium
CCCGGAATGCCGCCGTCGCGCGGTGCACCTCGACGCCACCGCGGCGAAAGATGTTCAGCAGCTCCCGCGCCTCACTGGCGTCCCACTGATCCGGCGGAACCACGTAGGCGAAGGGGTTGCCCTTCTCGCCCGCCTCGATGGCGTCGCGGCCCATCCGGTAGAAGTTGTAGAGGAGCTCCTCCCGGTAGTTCGCCCCCAGGTTCAGCACGGCGATGGACGCCTCCTCCATGTAGTCGATGGCGTCGCGGAAATGGGACTCCTCCTTCTTCCACGGATACTTGTAGAAGATGCTCGTCCCGTCCGTGCGGTTGAGCTCGCCGCGCCGGACCGGAATGACCTCCGGCCATCTCGTGATGTCGTACTTGTACGGCGTGGGCGAGCGGTGCGAGGTCTCCGTGAGGATGCCGATCATGTTGTGGTAGTACGGGGCCAGCCGCATCCCCCCGTTCCACCACATGTCGTAGACGACGCGGGAGATGTAGCCCGGCATCTGTTTCACGGCGTAGCGGCTCGCCATGGCCGAGCCCACCATGTTCACCCCCGCGACGACCCCCGGATGGATGTCCGGGTTCACCGGATCCTGGTACGGCGGGATGACGATCCGCGTGCGCGCCGGCCCCGTCTGGTGGTGGTTGTAGACGATCTGCGGATACCACACGTGGTAGAAGATGCGGGACGCCGCCCACGTCTCCGGCTGCGTGATCGTGAACCAGTCCCGGTTGTTGTCCGTCCCCACGTACGGCTGCCCCAGGCGCGGCGGCCGCGTGACCTCCCACGGCGTGCCGCGGTGCTGCCGGTACCAGGGGATGTCGTTGCGCGCCGCCTCCGGGTTCATGTGCGGCATGAGTAGCGCGATCACATTGTCCCGGATCTTCCGCATCTCGTCGGAGTCTTCCGCGGCGACCCGGTGGATCAGGTCCGGCATGAGCTGGCCGGTGGCGAGCTCCATGTCGTCCAGCCCGCCGTCGATCCAGACGATCGAGCGCCCCTCCTTCGCCAGCCGCCGCGCCTCGTCCTCACCCATCCGCGCCCGACCCAACCGCTCCGAAATGCCCCGCCAGCGGTCGAGCTGCCGCATGTTCTCTTCGCTCGAGACGATGACCAGGTACAGCGGCTGGCCGCGCGACGACTTCCCGATCTCGATCATCTGCACCCGGTCGCTCGCCGCATCCAGCCGCCGGTAGTAGTCGATCATCTGCCCGTAGTCGGCGAGCTGGTAGTCGTCGCCGGGCCGAAAGCCGAAGACGTCGCGCGGGCTCGGCACCTGTGCACCAGCCACGGCGGCCAGAGCCGGCAGCGCCGCGAGAGCAGGCAACGCGCGCGAGAGCTGGCGGGGCAGCAGAGATACACGTGAGAGCATGGTGACCTCCTCGCGAAAAACTGTCCCCATCCGCGACGCGGGCATCTTACGACTTTCGGAGCGACGCGTCCAGAAATGACGAGGCCCGATGACGTCCGGCAAACGTCCGGCTTCAGGTGAGCCATTCGACGGGCCGCAGGATCTCGGGCGCCAGGGGCGAGGGCGGACTGCTCCGCGCGCGGCCGGGTGCTGTGATCTTGAGCGTCTCCAGGCCGGCGGCGCGCTCCGGCGCTCGGTGGACTTCGTCAGGGTCGTCGTCGAGGAGGATCCGACAGGTCACCACGGCGCGGGCGGTTGGGGGACCGCGTTCCGCGCGTGGCCGCCCTCCCGCATGGTGGCCCCGCAAGTGGTGCGCATGATCGAGTTGAGGCGCGGATCCTGCGCGAAGATGGCCGTGGCGTTCCGGTTCGTCTCGTCCTCGACCAGGGCGCGCATCGCGGCGCCCACCTGGGGCACCCCGAGCGCTGCGGAGCGAGAGAGGTACCGGCGCGTCACGAGGTCTCGGGCCACCAGATCCCGGAGGAACTCCAGCCACGCCTCGTGGCTCTCCTTCCCTCCCAGGCGCAGGGAAAGAAGGACTTTCTCCCCCTCGATCGTGACGGCCCAGGCCACCAGCAGCCCGTCCTTCTGGATCCCGTGCGTGCGAAGCGGCTCATAAAGCCCGTCCACGAAAAGATAGAGGACCGGGATCTCCGACAGCTCGCGCGGCTCCTCGCTCGGCCTCGGTGTTGACGCATTTATCTCGTGACGAACCCTTACGGACGAGGCGGAGGCCGAAAAGGCGGGAGCTGGCGGCGTTGCGTGGGCACATCGAGGAGCTTCGGGCGCGGGTGCAGGCGACCGAGACAAGGCCGGGTGACGGCCGCCCTACACCAACTCGAAGCCCTGATCGCGGAAGCCCTCGTCGAAGCAGAGCGCGCGGCGCAGTCCCAGGCGCCGCATGACCTCGAAGCTCGTACAGTCCACGAGGCTCAGGTCGCGCCGGCCCGCCACGAGCAGAGCCGACGTCGCCGCCGCGTGGTCCTCCCGAGTCACCCACTCCACCTGCACCACGGGGAGCAGATCCTCCACGAAGGTCCGCACCGCGGGCAGCCCGAGGCGGTGCTGGAGCAACGCCGCCGTCTCCGCGACCACGTAGTTGCTCGAAACCAGCGGCTCGCCACCCTCGATCCCTCGCCGCCAGCCCGCCGCCGCCTGAGCATGCCGCCCATCATCGCGGTCCAGGACGGCGTAGAATGCTGAGGTGTCCACAAAGACGGTCAAGGCTCGTACGCCTCGGCCAGATACCGATCGTGCTCCCGCGCCACGTCGGAGCGACCCGAGGCGAAGCGCCCCACGGCGTCCAGCGCCCGCCGGCGACGCTCCGCTGCGTCAACCGCTCGCCGATCCCCCAGCAGGCGATCCACCGCCGTGCGCACCAGCTCCGCCATGGACAGCCCCTCCCCCGCGGCCAGTGCCCGCAGGGCGGCCGCCTGCTCCTGCGTCAGCTGAATCTGGGTACGAACCATAGCTCATGATGTAGTATACGCAGTTATGACAACACTACCACGATGCGCAAGTCCCGGATAGCACGCAAGTCCCGGCCTCGGCCAGGGCTTCGCCGCTCTCGCCATTTACGCAACGCCGAGCTCGGTTGCAGATTGGCGGCGGGCCGTCCGGCGTGGAGCGGACGAGGGACTGCGGCGACGCGAGCGTGGGGAGCGACGAATGGATCGGCGGCGATTCCTCGAGATCTTCGGTGGGCTGACCGTGACGGCGCTTCCCGGATTCCGGTACCGGCCGCCGCGCGACCGCGTCGTGGTGGCGGGGGGTGGAATCATTGGTGCATCCATCGCCTACCATCTCGCGCGGCGGGGCTCGGAAGTCATCGTGCTGGAGAAGGAGAGCCCCGGCGCCGGCGCCACGAGCCGGTCGTTTGCCTGGCTCAACGCCACGTTCAGCAAGCAGCCGGAGCACTACCACCTGCTGAATCGTCTCAGCTTGCAGGGCTACCTGTACCTGCAGCAGGAGTGGAAGGGCGAGCTCGTAGTCCAGTGGGGCGGCAGCCTGGAGTGGTACGGCGAGGCGGAGCCTGCGCGGCGGCTACGGGAGGGCGTGCGGCGCGCCCAGGAGTGGGGGTACGCGACGCGGCTCGTGGGCGAGGAGGAGATCCACAGGCTGGAGCCCGGCGTGGTACCCGGCGCCGTGCTAGCCGCGGCTCACGCGGAGCTCGAGGGAAGTATCGACCCGCTCCACGCCGTGGACGTGTTTCTCCGCAAGGCGGAGGAGCAGGGCGCGCGGGTGATCCACCCATGCGAGGTCACCGGGCTCGACGTGCGCCAGGGGCGGCTGCGGGCCGTGCGGTCGAGCCAGGGAGACTTCCAGGGCGACGTGCTGGTCGTCGCCTGTGGCGTGGACACTTCGCGGGTGGCCGCCCTGGCCGGGCTCACGGTGCCGCTCGTAGACTCACCCGGCGTCCTCGCCCACGTGACGCCGCAACCGCGCCGGATCCAGCGCGTGGTCCTGGCGCCCGGTGCCCACATCAAGCAGAAGCCGGACGGCCGGATCGTGACCGGGGTCGGGTTCAGCGAGAAGCCCAGCCAGGACGCCTCGAGGGAAGAGGGAGAACGGATCCTTCAAGCGGCGGCCCGCTACGTGCCCGCCCTCGAGTCCGCCCGGCTCGAGAAGATGACTCTGGGGATGCGGCCGCTCCCCGCCGACGGCTATCCCATCGTGGGCGTTTCCCCTGAGGCGCCCGACGTGTACGTGACCGTGATGCACAGCGGGATGACGCTCGCGCCGCTCATCGGCCAACTGGCCGCCATGGAGATCCTGGACGGGGTGCAGGTCGACCTGCTGGAGCCCTACCGGCTCGCGCGGTTTGCGTAAGCGGGGTAGCAGGTGCCGTCGCGCGATCGTCCGGCGTCGCAGCGCCTGAGGGTCCGTCACGAAATAACTGCTACATTCGGCCGGCTGCGGAGCCGCCAGACTGCGTTGCGCCTCCTCGACAACCGGCTCTGCTAGGTTGCCTTCGTCGGCCTCTACCCCACGCAACATTCGTTGCGTGGGGACCCCAGGGTTGCGCCTTGCCTGGCGGCTCCTCGCTCGGCCTCGGTGTTGACGCAGTTATTTCGTGACGGACCCTCAGGGCGCTCCCGCCGCGGTCCGCCGCTTCGCCTCCTCGACCATGCGCCGCACCTCGCCCATGATCGCCTTGGCGTCATAGACGACGCCCGCCTTGATCGTGTAGCGCACGCCGCCCACCCGGTACGTGGTGTCCTTTTCCGGGTCGTAGCGCATGGCGCCGGTCGCGTAGAGGACCTTGAGGTTCTCCAGCGGGTTCACGTCCACGATGACGAAATCCGCGATCTTCCCCCGCTCGATGGTGCCCAGCTTGTCGCCCACGCCCAGCGCCTCCGCGCCGGCCTTCGTGGCCGCGCGGATCACCTCCAGCGGGTGGAAGCCCGCGTGGCGAAGGAGCTCGAGCTCGCGGACGTAGGTGAAGCCGTACTGGTTGTACGAGTTCCCCTCATCCGCGGCCGCGGCGACCCTGCCGCCGCGGTTCTTGTACTCGTTCAGAAACCGCAGCCAGCGGGGGTAGCCGTTGAACCAGTTCGCCTCGTACTCCGTCGTCCAGTTGTAGTAGCGCGACCCGTGCTCCCGGGGATCCGGCTCCCACATCTCGAGCTGCTTGGGCGAGGCGTACGCGGCGTGCCACTCCGACTGCCGAACGCGCATGAAGTCGCGGTTCCGCTCGTACGCGGCGGCGGTCGGAATGATGGTGAAGTCCAGCTTCAGCAGTTCCTCCATCACCGCGTTCCACTTCGGCGATCCGGGCTCCACCGTCTGGAGCCAGAACTCGCCCGCGTCCCGGAAGCGATCCTGCTCGTTGTTGTGGTTGTGGTTGAGCGCCCAGTTCGGGATCGTCCGCTCCGCCAGCAACGCCTCCGGCAGCCCGTACCAGTGCTGGTGGTGGTCCAATCCCAGGCGCGCGGCATCGAGCACGTTCATCTGCGCGACAGTGTTCCGGATCTGGCTGCTCATCCCGGACTGTGAGAGGTGGGCCGTGGTCTTGAGCCCCAGCTTGTGGGCCTCGTCGATGAGCGCCGCCATGATGGCGGGCGGATGCGAGCTCAGCTTGAGCCCGTCGGCGCCGAGTTGGGCCACGTGCCTGACCCATTCGCGCGCCTCATCCGGCGTCGAGACCGGCCTCGGAAAGCTCATCCCCGGCCGCACGTACGTGAAGATCCGGGGCGCCATGATCTGGTTGCGAGCGACCGAGTCGCGCTGCGCCACCGTCCACTCGATCCCGTTGCCGCTGCCGGCCTCCAGGACTGTGGTGATCCCGTGCCCCAGCCAGAGGAAGTAGTTGAACCGGGCCGGCAGCCCGGTACGGTCCTCTCTCCCGATGTGCACGTGCGCGTCAATGAACCCCGGCATGATGTACATGCCCTGCGCATCGAGGTCGAGGTCGCCCGGCGCAGGACGGTCCCGGGCTTCGATCCTCCCGAAATCGTCGCCGACCAGCCGCATCTCCGTGATGCGATCGTTTTCGACGACGATGTCGTAGAGCCCTTCCGGCGGTCCCGCCGTACCGTCGATGACCATCACGCCCCGGATGACCATCCGCTTGAACGGACCCCGGGCGAGCTCCTGCGCCGCGAGTCCCCCGGCTCCCGCGAGCTCGTAGACGAGCGCCGCCGCCAGGGCCATGGCCAGCGCTGCCCAACGGACCGTTCTCCACTCCCCTCGCATGGATCCCTCCCCCGTTTGAGGCGACCTCCCTCTTACCGGCGAGCGAGCGGGCCGCCCGTCCCGCCGCCCCGCCTGGAACCGCACCGATAATGATCGCCGCCCGATCCGGAATGCAACCGAGTTCCAGCGTAATCGCGCCCGTGGCCTCAGGTGGGCGGGGCGCGCCGTCCGTCGCGGGTGATCACCACGCCGGGAAGCGCCCAGGTGAGCGACCCGCCGTCCACCACGGGCTTCCCGTTCACCAGCACGTAGTCGATGCCCTCCGCGTATTGGTGCGGATCCGTAAACGTAGCTTTATCGCGGACGCGCTCGAGATCCATCACCACCACATCGGCCGCGAATCCCTCCCGCACGAGCCCGCGATCCCTGAGCCTGAGGATCTGGGCCGGAAGCGATGTCTGGGCACGGATCGCGTTCTCCACGGAGATGGCGCCGTGCTCCATGGCGTAGACGCGGATCTTGCGCGGGAACGTGCCGTAGAAGCGCGCGTGCACCTCCGCCCCGTCCTCGGGCAGCGCGATGCCTGCGTCCGAGCTCGTGGCCACCCACGACGGCGCCGCGAACGCGTCCATGTCCTCCTCGGACATGGAGAAGCTGCGCAGCCGCGCGCCGCCGGGACGGTCCCGGTATCCCTCGAGCTGGAGGGCGATGGCCATCTCGACGGGCGGGACCCCGCGGGCGGCGGCAAGCTGCGCCACGCTCTTCCCCACGTAACTCGGATCCGGGTGCTCGAACACCACGATGTTGTCGGCGCCGCCTCGAAATTCGATCACGTACGCGATGTCCTGCCGCGCCTTGCGGGCGGCCTCCGGGTCCGCCAGCGTGCGGCGCAGCGCCTCCGCGTAGTCGCCGGTGGTGCCCTGCCCGCCACCCGTGCTTCCGGTCCCATCATCGAATCCGGCCGCCCAGCCGGGGATCAGGACCGCGCGCCCGTCGCTGCCGCTCGTGTTGTAGGGGTACTGGTCGCCGAAGACCTCCACGCCTCGGGCGCGGGCGCGCTCGATGAGCGAGGTGGCGGCTCGGCTCGAGCCCCAGTAGTGGGCGCCCCGCGCCTTCAGGTGCGTGGTCACCACGGTGGCGCCGGTGCGCTCGCCGATCTCGATGGTCTCCGCTACGGCACCGACGAGCGTCGGCTCGCCGGGCGGGTCCTGGCTGGGCCTCCACCACATGGGCGCAGACGACTCGGAGCGCTGGTGCGGGATGTAGACGCCGGCGAAGGGAACGATCTCCTCCACCAGCGCCACGAGCTCGTCCGTCGTGCTCCAGCGGCCCGGGCTCAGGTACTCCATCCCCGCGGTGAAGCCGAAGGCGCCGGCCTCCATCCCTTGGCGCACCAGTGCCCGCATGCGCCGCACCTCCTCCGCGGTCGCGGCACGGCGATGGTCGTCGCCCATGACGGCGCGGCGGACCGTATTGTGACCGACCATGAGGATCGCGTTGGGGCCGATCCCGTTCGCCTCCATCCCGGCCCGCTGCTTCGCGATGGAAGGCGGCCCTCCGCCATCGGGGTTTACGACCACGGTCGTCACCCCCTGGGTCACCAGGTTCGGGGCCGCGCGACGCCGCGCGTTCTCCGAGTCGAGCCCGTCCTCGCCGTCGGCGTGGGAATGAATGTCGATGAACCCGGGCGCCACCACCCTGCCTCGCGCGTCGATCGTCCGCGCCGCCCTCGCCCCGGCCAGCTTGCCCACCGCCGCGATCTTCCCGTCGCGGATCCCCACGTC
>JACQVF010000072.1 GCA_016209885.1 Gemmatimonadota bacterium
ACGAGGTGAGGCCGCAGCCGGCGACCGCCGGCTACAGCTCGACGACGCCGGCCAGCTACCTGATCGAGACCAGGGGCAACGGCGACATCGAGGTGGGTAACTTCACGGCCAATCCGTAATCTCGAGAATCTCTAGCCCGCCGCCGGTCCGACCCCGGAGACGTTAGGGTCGGGCCGGCGCGCGGCCAAACAGGACGGGCCCGGTCTCCTCGGGGGACCGGGCCCGTTCCGCATCTTGGGCAGCGGCCTCACCGCGAGCGCCCTTCAGCGGCCTTGACGCCCGGAGCTCCGCGCTGTAGCATGCAGCCCGGCGTACGGGGGGACGTGCCCGATGACGTCCGGAGTTCGCGTAGCGGCCCGGAGTCGAGGTCACGGTTGCTATCATCTGGCGCAGAGGCACGTCCTCGGAGATGGCCTTACGCGCATGAAGATCCAGCGCCCAGTGGGAGGGAATCACTCGTCCCGGCTCGTTTGTCCCACGCTCCCTCCGCTTTTCTTTCTGGCGACATCTTTGGATACCGCGGCCGCACTCCCCTCGAGGCGGCCGCGTTCGCTTTTCACTGCCTTCCCACGACCTCAGGAGGAGACTCAAATGACACCGAACCCGCTAAGGCTGTCACGATTCGTGCTGGTAGCCGTGCTGTTCATGGGCGCTGCGTCGGCTGTTCCGTCGGCGGCGTGGGCGCAACGCACCACGACGGCGACGCTGCGGGGGCGGGTGACGGGTGAGGAGGGGGCTCCGCTGCCGGGCGCCCAGGTAGAGGTTCGCAACGTGGAGACGGGCTTCCAGCGCGGGGCGCTGACGGACGATGCGGGGCGGTTCCTGATCCCGCTCATTCCGCCGGGCTCGGGCTACACGCTGCGTGCGTCCTCGATCGGCTACCAGACGGTGGAGCGTGCCGGCTACGAGGTAGGCGTGGGCGACGTGGTAAGCGTGACGTTTGAGCTCCCGGTGCAGCCGGTGGAGGTGGCCGGGATCGAGGTGGGCGCCACGGCGGCGACACGGATCGATGTGACGCAGGGGGGCGTGGTCCAGCGGATCGGCCCGGAGCAGGTGGAGAACCTGCCGGTGAACGGTCGTGATTTCACGGACTTCCTGAACCTTTCGCCGCTGGTGAGTCCGCAACCGCACGTGACCACGGGTGGGCAGTTCTCCATTGGCGGCGCGCGGACGTCGGGCACGAACGTGCAGATCGATGGGGCGGACGCGAACAACATCTTCTTCGGCGAGAACCGCGGCTCGTCGCGTATTCCGTTTGCGTTTTCTCTGGAGTCCATCAAGGAGTTCCAGCTCATCACGAACGGGCTCGACGTGGAGTACGGGAGCTACCAGGGCGGCGTGGTGAATGCGGTGACCCGGAGCGGCACCAACGACCTGCGCGGCACGGGGTTCGTGTTTCTTCGCGACCAGGCGCTCACGAACAAGGATTTTCTTGCCGCGGATCCGCGGGACTTCCGCGTCGCCCAGTTTGGCCTCAGCCTCTCGGGTCCCATCGTGCGGGACAAGGTGCACTTCTTCGTTTCCCTGGACGCCCAGGACAAGCAGCAACCCATCGAGGCGGCGACGCCGGTCTCAGCGCGGGTGAGCGCGGACAGCCTGAACCGCTTGTTCCAGGTCCTGCAGACGAGGTACGGGTTGCAGAACGCGAATGGGTTCTTCGGCAACTTCGAGCAGGGGGAAGATGACCTGGTCCTGTTTGGCCGCGTTGACTGGGACATCACGGCGCGGCATCGCCTGACGATCCGGCAGAACTACTCGGACTTCGAACAGACGAACGACCGGATCGGACGGAACGAGGCGGTCACGAACGGCGGGCCGTTCCGGGACGAGGTGAGCTCGACCGTGGTCGAGCTGAACTCGATCCTGGGCGCCAATGTGTTCAACGTGTTCCGGTTCCAGTGGTCGGACGAGGATCGGCCTCGCCCGGGCAACGAGCCGGGCGGCTACCTCCCCGAAATCCGGGTGACCCTGGAAGGGTTCAACGAGATCCGCTTTGGCGGTGACGGCATCCTTTTCCGCAACCGGCTTCAGGAGCAGAAGCTCCAGCTCATCGACAACGTCACGTACCGGGCAGGCGACCACACCTTCAAGGTCGGCACGAACAACGTGCTCTGGAAGACCACGAACACGTTCTGGCTGCTCGGGAACGGGAGCTACCGCTTCCGCAGCCTGCGGGACTTCGAGAGCAACCGCCCGGATACCTACTCTCGATTCACGCGCCGGTGTCCGGTCGCGCTGACGGCGAATCAGGCGGGCCAGCCCGTGATCTGCTCGCGCTACGATGTGCCGTTCGCTGAGTTCTCGGCCATCGAGTGGAGCGCGTACGCGCAGGATGACTGGCAGGTGACGGAGCGCCTGCTCCTGACGGCGGGGGTGCGCGTGAGCGGCACGAGCCTGCAGGACGAGCCCGGAAAGATCCGGGACGTGGAGTCGGCGTTCCGGGTGCCGACGGGGTTTGCGCCCGACTTTACCGGGATCTCGCCGCGCCTGTCCTTCACCTACGATTTAAGGGGGCGGGGCGAGCGGGTGCTGCGAGGTGGGCTCGGCCTCCTGGTCGCGCGCGCGCCCACGGTTCTGGCGGGCAACGTGTTCCAGGCGGACAAGCCCCTGTTGAGCGTGAGCTGCACGAGCAGCGCGCGGAACGTGCCGGCGTTCAACCTCCAGGAGCTCTTCAACGATCCTCTGGGCCAGAACAACCCGGCGGCGTGTGCGGGCGGCCAGGCGCCCAGCGGGCGGCCCGAGCACACGGTCTTCTCCCAGGACTTCGATCTGCCCCAGACGCTCAAGGCGAGCGTCGGCTACGAACACCTGTTCGGAAGCCGCACGAAGGTAGGGGTGGACTTCATCTTCAGCCAGACCAAGGACGCGTTCAGTGTGCGGGACCTGAACCTCAAAGATTCGCAGTTCACGCTGGCCTCAGAGGCCGGGCGCCCCGTATTCGTGCTGGCGAACCGCTACAACCCGAGGAGCGCCGCGAGCACGGATCGCCTTCGCAGCACGTCGTTCGACCGCATCTACTACAATGTCTCCGAGGGCGAGGCGCGATCGTACAACCTGACGCTGGAGGTGGATCAGCGGGCGTTCGCGGACCTGCAGGTGTCCGGCCGCTATGCGTTCAGCTACGCCTACGACAACAGTTCGTTCTCGTGTTGCACGAGCGGAGAAGGGTTCTCGGGTGAGACGACCGCGGGTGACCCGAACTTCATCGGTGATATCGGGGACGACGTGAAGGGCGCCTGGGGCCCGTCGCGCTTCGAGCGGCGCCATACGTTCGTGGTCAGCTTCCTGTACCGCGGGCCGTGGGGGATCCGGGCGAACGGGATCTGGCGCTCTCAGTCCGGCACGCCGTGGACGCCGACGGTGGACGGGGACGTCAACGGCGACGGCGTCGCCGGCAACGACCGGGCCTTCGTGGGCACGAACCTCGAGTTCAGGACCCCCGCGGACGCCACGACCATGAGCCAGCTGATCGACGAGTTCGAGTGCCTGCAAAGCCAGGTCGGCGCGATTGCCAAGCGCAACGGCTGCCGCAACCCCTGGTGGCATTCCCTCGATCTCCGGCTGTCGAAGGAGATCGAGACCGTGGGCAGCCAGCGCGTCGAGCTGCTGGTGGACCTGTTCAACGTGCTCGATGGCGTGGGTAGCCTCTTCTGCGACGAGGAGCAGGCGGCGGCGGACGCCGAGCTGAACGACGGCGCGTGCGGCTGGGGCAACTTCCTCGCCGTCTTCGGCAGCAACCAGAATCTTTTGCGGGCGGAAGCATACAACGCGGCCGCGGGGAGGGTGATCTACTCGGTGAACCGGGACTTCGGCACGGAGCTGCCCAGCGGCTTCGACCCCTTCCAGTTCCAGGCACAGATCGGGCTGCGGTACCGTTTCTAGGAACTGGATCGCAAAGGGGAGGCCGCGGCCGTTTGTGCCGCGGCCTCTGCCGTGAGCGCCTCCATCTCGACGCTCACGCGCGCCAGGAGCGCGAGCTTCTCTCTCCGGTGGAGGAACGCGCTCTCGAAGCCCATGCGTGCGAGGTGGACGAGTTCCTCCCAGGTGAAGCCCAGGCGGCGGTGGGTCTGCCAGTACTCGGCGGTGACCGTGGTGCCGGAGACGAGGCGGCTGTCCGTGTTCAGGGTGACGACGAGTCCTTCGTCGTAGTACTCCCGCAGAGGGTGGTCCTCGTAGGCGCCCACGGTCCGGGTCTGGACGTTCGAGGTGAGGCAGATCTCGAGCGGGATGCGGAAGTCGTTCACGTAGCGCAACAGGTCCGGGTCCTCGTAGAGGCGAGTGCCGTGGCCGATCCGGTTCGCCCGGCAGTAGTGCAGCGCCTGGTGGATCGACCCCGGCCCGTACGCCTCGCCCGCGTGGATCGTAGCCGCCATGTTCTTGTTGATGACCGTGTAGAACGCGTCTCTGTGCTTCTTCGCCGGGTAGTTGTACTCGGCGCCCGCCAGGTCGAAGGCCACCACGCCCCGGTTCTTGTACGCCACGGTCAGATTCGCGAGGTCACGCGAGGTAGCCGGATCCATGTTGCGGATCCCGCAGATGATGAGCGCTGTGCGGATCTCGTAGATCTGCTCCGCGCGTCGGAGCCCCCGGAGCGTTGCGTCCACGGTCTCGGTGAGGGGTAGGCCTTCCCGCGTATGGAGGATGGGCGAGAAGCGCACCTCCATGTAGCGGACGTTCTCCCTCGCCGAGTCCTCGGCGAGTTCGAAGGCTACCCGCTCGAGGGCTTCGGCCCGCTGGAGCACGGAGAGGGTAATGTCGAACTTCGCGAGGTACTCTTCTAGGTTGCGCGCGTCCTCGGCCAGGAGGCGCCGCCGGAGCTCCTGGGGATCCCGGGTGGGGAGCGGCTTCCCGTACTTCTCCGCCAGCTCCACCAGGGTCTCGGGACGGGGGCTGCCATCCAGGTGGACGTGCAGGTCCGTTTTTGGGAGTTGGTGCAGCAGTTCGCGGGTGACCGCGATCATCGACGCAGGCCCGGCGGGGTGGCCGCCGCCAGTGGGCGTGACGCCTCCGCGCCCGCAGGCTGCTCCACCCGCCTGTCCGGCCGCACGACCGTGTAGCCGCGCTCGAGATCCGTGAGTGGCGCCGTATAGTCGCCGGAGAAGCAGGCGTCGCAGAACGGGCCGAACTCGGCGACCGCGGTCTTCATCCCGTCGAGAGACAGGTACCCGAGGGAGTCCACGCCCAGGTGGCGGCGGATTTCATCGACGGTGAGGCGAGCGCCGATGAGCTCTTCCCGAGTGGGAAAATCGATCCCGTAATAGCAGGGGAAGCGGACCGGTGGGCTCGAGATGCGGAAGTGCACTTCCCGTGCGCCGGCGGACCGAATGAAGCGCACCAGGCTGCGGCTCGTGGTGCCGCGGATCAGGGAATCGTCCACCACGACGATGCGCCTGCCTTCGATGGCCTCCCGCACCGCATTGTACTTGATGCGTGCGCCGAAGTCGCGGTCCGTCTGCACCGGCTGGATGAACGTTCGGCCAATGTAGTGGTTGCGGATGAGTCCGAGCTCGTAGGGGATTCGGCTCTCCTCGCTGTAGCCGAGGGCGGCCGAGTTGGAGCTGTCGGGGACGCTCAGCACCGCGTCCGCGTCCACCGGGTGCTCCCGGGCGAGCTGGCGGCCGAAGGCGCGGCGAGCCCGGTCCACGCTGCAGCCCCAGACCCGGGAGTCCGGTCGCGCGAAGTAAACGAGCTCGAAGATGCAGGGCGCCGGCCGGGGCGCGGGCGGCAGTCTCCTGAGCGGCGTGATCGTCCCTGCTTCGATCTTCAAGACCTCGCCGGGCGCCACATCGCGCACGTATTCGGCACCGATGATGTCCAGGGCACAGGTCTCGCTGGCCACCACGCGGCCGCCATCCTTCCGGCCGATGACGAGGGGCCTGTAGCCCCACGGGTCGCGCACCGCGAAGAGCGTCTCGCCCACCACCAGAACGAGGGAGAAGGCTCCGTCCAGGTGGGTGAGCGCGTCGTCGAGCTGCGCTTCGACGGTCTCGTGGCGGGAGCGGGCGATGAGGTGAATGATGACCTCCGTGTCGCTCGTCGTCTGGAAGATGGCGCCCTCGGCCACCAGACGCGTACGCAGGTCCTGGGCGTTCGTGATGTTGCCATTGTGGGCGATGGCGAGGTCGCCCCTGCTGTACCGCACCAGGATCGGCTGCGCGTTCGTGAGGTCGCTGTTTCCGGCGGTCGAGTAGCGCACGTGACCGATGGCCGTGCGCCCGCGCAGCGTGCGGAGCTTCTCAGCCGAGAACACTTCGGCAACGAGCCCCAATCCCCGGTGGATGCGGGCGACGCCCGCATCGTCCACGGAGCAGATCCCTGCGGATTCCTGCCCGCGGTGCTGGAGGGCGTAGAGCCCGAGGTAGGTGAGCTCCACGGCGTCGTCGAGGCCGCTCGCCCCGACGATCCCGCACTCCTCGCGCGGCTTGTCATGCCCGAGCGGGAGAGCCGTCATCGGCTCCGTAGGTTCCATCCGGATTCCTTCACCTCGCTCTCGCTGTGCCGCTTGCCGGCACCGTCGCGGCGGACGGCGCCATGACACCGCAGCGCCGACGTCCCGCGGCGGTGCAACGAATCCCCTATCCCCCGGCCGCTGCTGCTGCGACGGCGGGGCGCTGCATCAGGCCCGGAGTCGCGCCGTAGTATACCCGGGCCAGCGTCTCGCCGTTCACCTCCAAGATCGCGGTGTGAGTCCGGATCCTGAAGGGCGCGCCGGGCGGACCGACGCTCCCGATGCGCCGGGCAGGCACTCCGTACCGCTCGGCGCGCCCGAGGACGCGCTGCGCGTCCTCGGGCGCGCACGACACAGCGATGCGACCCTGGGACTCTCCGAAAAGAAGGGGTGCAGGCGGCAGTGGGTCGTTCAGCGTGACCTCGACGCCGAGTGGCGCTTCCGGGTCGTACATCGCGGATTCGGCGAGGCACACGGCGAGGCCGCCCTCGGAGCAGTCGTGTGCGGAGAGGAGGAGCCTCTCCCGCACCAGGGCCAGCATCAGGCGCTGGAGCTCGCGCTCGCCCATGAGGTCCACGGCCGGCGGCTCGCCCGCCACCTGGGCGTGCAGCCGGTAGAGGTACTCGGAGCCGCCGAGCTCGTCCCGGTTCTCGCCCAGCAGGACGATGGCGTCCCCTGGGCTTGCGAAGGTATGCCGCACGACGTGATCCGCCCGCTCGACGAGGCCGACCATCCCGATGACGGGCGTAGGGTAGATTGCGCGGCCCTCGTACTCGTTGTAGAACGAGACGTTACCGCCGGTGACCGGGGTCTCGAAGATGCGACACGCCTCGGCGAGGCCGATGACCGCCTCGCGGAACTGGTAGTAGATCTCCGGCTTCAATGGATTGCCGAAGTTCAGGTTGTTCGTCACTGCCACGGGAAGCGCACCGACGCACACCAGGTTCCGCGCCGCCTCGGCGGCCGCGATCATGGTGCCGCGGCGAGGGTGCAGGTAGACGTAGCGGCCGTTGCAGTCCGTGGTGGCGGCCACCGCACCGGGATGCCCGCGGATTCGGAACACACCGGCGTCGCCGCCCGGGCCGATGACCGTACCCGTGCGCACGGTGCTGTCGTACTGCTCGTAGACCCAGCCCTTCGACGCGATGGTGGGTGAGCCGAGGAGCGCGAGAAACGCGTCCGCGACCTCCCCGTCGGTTTCGGGATGCTCGAGGCCTGAGAGATCCGCGGCGCGGGCGCGCAGCACCTCCTCGGACTCGAAGCCTTCGCGCTCGTAGGTGGGGCAACCCTTGACGAGGGGGAGCACCGGGATCTCGGCGACCACGACGCCGTTCTCTCGCACGCGGAACACGGCGTCATCGGTCACGGTGCCGATCTCCGCGGCCCCGAGCTCCCACTTCTCCAGGATCCGGCGGACCTTGGCCTCATCCCCCTTGCGGGCGATCACGAGCATCCGCTCCTGGGACTCGGAGAGGAGGATCTCGTAGGGACTCATCGCCGGCTCCCGGACCGGAACCTTCGCGACGTCGATGTCCAGGCCGGTGCCAGCTCGTGCTGCCATCTCGGATGCGCTCGAGGTGAGGCCGGCTGCGCCCATGTCCTGGATCCCGACGACGTGCTCGCCACGGATGAGCTCGAGGGTCGCCTCCAGGAGCAGCTTCTCCGTGAATGGGTCGCCGACCTGCACCTGCGGTCGGCTGTGCTCCGAGTCCTCGCCCAGCTCCGCGCTTGCGAACGTCGCCCCGTGGATGCCGTCGCGACCCGTGCGTGATCCCACGGCCATCACGGTGTTCCCCACGCCCGCGGCCTCGGCGCGGATCAGCTCATCCTGCTTGAGGACCCCGATGCACATGGCGTTCACGACGGGGTTCCCCACGTAACCGCGGTCGAAGTACACCTCGCCCCCGACGTTCGGGATGCCCACGCAGTTGCCGTAGTCGCCGATCCCTTTGACGACGCCGGAGAACAGGTAGCGGACCCGGGGGTCATCCAGGTCCCCGAATCGCAGGGAGTCCAGGATGGCGATCGGGCGGGCGCCCATCGTGAACACGTCCCGCAGGATCCCGCCCACGCCAGTGGCCGCACCCTGGTACGGCTCCACGGCCGACGGGTGGTTGTGCGACTCGATCTTGAACGCAAGGGCGAAGCCCTCGCCGATGTCGATCACGCCCGCGTTCTCGCCCGGACCCTGGATCACCCACGGCGCCTGTGTAGGCAGGAGGCGGAGGAGCCGCCGCGAGTTCTTGTAGCCGCAGTGCTCCGACCACATGGCGCTGAAGATGCCGAGCTCCGTGTAAGCGGGATCGCGGCCGAGGATCTCGCGGATCCGCTCGTACTCCTCGGGCAACAGCCCGTGGTCGGCCACGAGCTCGGGCGTGAGCCTGGGGTCGCCCGGGCGCGGGCGGGGACCGGCGGCCCCGCTGCGCGAGCGCGTCGCTACCTTTCGCCGTCCGTGCCTCTCGCTCATGCCACCGTCGCACCCCTGAGATGGCGGATCAGCGACGTGAACACCCCAAGCCCGTCGCTTGAGCCCAGGACCGGTTCCACAGCGCGCTCGGGGTGGGGCATCATCCCCAGGACGTTCCCGGCAGAGTTCATGATCCCCGCGATGTGCCGGGCAGCGCCGTTCGGGTTGGCCGCGTCCGTGAGCTGGCCATGCCGGTCTGCGTAGCGGAAGACCACGCCCCCTTCCGCTTCGAGCCGATCGAGCGTGGCCCCATCCGCGTGGTAGTTCCCGTCCGCGTGGGCAATAGGCATGCGGAGGAGCTGGCCGTTGGCATAATCGGAGGTGAAGAGCGTATCCGCGTTCTCCACCCGCAGGATGACCGGCCGGCTGATGAACCGCATGGTGCGGTTGCGCAGCAGCGCCCCCGGGAGCAGCCCGGCCTCGCACAGGATCTGGAAGCCATTGCAGATCCCGAGCACGGGGCCGCCGTCCGCCGCGAACCTCTCCACGGCGGCCATGAGCGGGCTCATGCGGGCGATGGCGCCGGGCCTCAAGTAGTCGCCGTAGGAGAAGCCGCCCGGCAGAATCACGGCGTCCATGTCCCCCAGGGCCGTCTCCCGGTGCCAGAGGAATACCGGCTCCACGCCCGGGATGGCCTGAAGCGCCTTGTAGCAGTCGTAATCGCAGTTGGAGCCCGGGAACGTGATGACCGCGACCCTCGTCATCGCACGCCTCCCGCTTCGGCGGGCTCACCGACCACACCGACCGTGTAGTCCTGAGTCACCGGGTTGGCTAGCAGCTTCCGGCACATCGCTTCGCCCTGCGCTCGCGCCTCCGCGGCCGAATCCGCGCCCACGTCCAGGGACATGATCCGGCCGACGCGCACGCGCGTGACATTCAGGAAGCCCAGGGAGTGCAGAGCGTGCTCGATGGCGTTCCCCTCGGGGTCCAACAGCCCGGGGCGCGGTGTCACGCGGATCTCGAGTCGATAGTCGCTCAAGGCGCATCCTCCGTTGTCTCCGGGTCAGCCGGCCGAGTCGCGAACCGTACCGGCGCTAGCTCCTCGTACTCGATGGCGCGCAGCTCCGCCGCGGCCTCGTCGGCGCCATCCTCATCCACGTCCAGCAGCGGATCCCGCTCCGGCAGCCGGTCCACGAACCCCAGGAGCACCGACTTGAATAGCGCCCACACAATGTAGGTTATGAGCACCGGGAAGAAGGAGAGGGCCGGCGCCACCACCGCTGCCGCCACTGCGGTCAAGAACACGGCCAGATTGAGGAGGCCGCGCCCGGAGCGAAAGCTGAACTTCGGGAAGACCGGATACGGGACGTGGCTCACCATGAGCGCGGCCAGAAGCATCATGAGCACGGTCATGATCATCGGCCAGGGGAGGTCAGCCAGATACCGGCTGAAGAATTCGGTCTGGCTGAAGGGGTAGAAGGTGGCCAGGGTCATCCCCGCGGTGGGAGAGGGGAGCCCGTGAAAGTGGACCTTGGCCTGCCCCCCCTGCTCCACATTGAACCGGGCGAGCCGGACCACGGTGCCCGTAACGTAGAGGTAGGCGACGACCCAGCTCCAGTGGGAATCCGCCAGGTACAGGTGATACATGATGACCGCGGGCGCCACGCCGAAGCTGATGCCGTCCACGATGGAATCCAGTTCGGCCCCGAAGGTACTGCCGGTGCGCGTGAAACGCGCCACGCGGCCATCCAGCATGTCGAGCACGGCCGCGATCACGATGAACCAGCCGGCGGATGCCAGGTCGCCGCGGTTCGCCGTGATGATTGCCCATGTCCCCATGAATAGGCTGGCCAGCGTGAAGGCGCTGGGGAGGATGATGATCCCCCGCTGGAGGTGGCGACGCTCTGCCCGCGGCACGCTCATGGCCCGCTCCCCGCGCGTTCCGCCAGCACCGTGACCGCGGCTCGCGCGCGGTCGCCGATGGCGACCCGCACACGCCAGCCCGCAGGGACGAAGGTGTCCACCCGCGAGCCGAAGCGAATGAGGCCGATACGCTGACCCTGCTCCACCCGCTCACCCTGCTCCGGATAGGTGCTGATGCGGCGCGCGATGAGCCCCGCGATCTGCCGCACCAGCACTCGCCCGGCGTCCGTCTCAATCCCCAGGGAAGACTGCTCGTTCGAGTCGCTCGCCGCGTGAGCCCAGGCGGCGCGGAACCCTCCGGGCTCGTAGACACGGTGCGCGACGACGCCGCCAGCGGGCGAGCGCTGCACGTGCACGTCGAAGAGGCTGAGGAAGATGGAGATACGCGTGGCGCGCCCGCCCAGGAAGGTGGGCTCCTCCACCTCCGCGACCTGCACGATGCGCCCGTACGCGGGGGCGAGGAGCAGACGCGGGTCGCGCGGCCCCTCGGGGTCAGGATCGCGGAAGAAGAACGCGAAGGCGAGGGCGAGGAAGCTGGCGAGCGCCGCCACCACCCAGATGACGCCACCCTCCCGCAACCCGGCCGCGCCCCAGGCCGTGAGCGCAAGCGCTCCTGCGCCCGCCACGAACGGCATCCCCTCGCGGGCGATGGAGATCACGCGGCGCCTCCCGCCTCCGGCGCCCGGAAGTCGTCCAGCGGAGTGCCCGTCAGCCGCCGGAAGATCTCCAGGTACCGGGACGATGTGGCGGCCACGACCTCGGGCGGCAGCGGCGGCGAAGGCGGCCGCTTGTCCCAGTCCCGGAGCCCGTCCAGGTAATCACGCACCGGCTGCTTGTCGAACGACGGCTGCGCGCGCCCAGGCTCGTACAGGTCCGCAGGCCAGAAGCGCGACGAATCCGGGGTCAGCACCTCGTCGATGAGGAGGAGCCTGCCATCCCGCGTCTGTCCGAACTCGAACTTGGTGTCCGCCACGACGATGCCCCGCGTCTGAGCGATTCCGGCGCCCCGCTCGTAGAGGGCCAGGCTCACCGTGCGGAGCCGCTCCGCCAGCTCTGCGCCCACCCGCCGAGCCACGTCCACGAACGCGATGTTCTCGTCGTGGCCGTCCACTGCCTTCGTCGCCGGCGAGAAGATGGCCGGTTCGAGCCGCTGGCTCTCGATCAGGCCCGGCGGAAGCGGCTCGCCGGCCAGCGTACCGCGCTCGCGATACTCCCTCCACGCGGAGCCGGAGATGTAGCCCCGCACCACGCACTCGATGGGGATCGGCTCGGTGCGCTGCACGAGCATGGCGCGCCGCGTCCAGACCTCGCGGCTCACCCGCAGGCGCGGCTCCAGGGTCACGATCCGATCCGGGTCTACCGCCACCAGGTGGTGGTCCACCAGATCCTCAAGCTGCGACAGCCACCACGCAGTGAGCTGGGTTAGAACTTCACCCTTCCGCGGGATCGGCTGGGGCAGTACCACGTCGAAGGCGCTGATCCGGTCGCTCGCAACGATGAGCAGCCGCCGCCCGAGATCATACACCTCACGCACCTTCCCACCACGGTACAGCGGGAAGGGGAGCTCCGTCCGCTCGACTACGCCAGTGGACGAGCGGACGACAGGGCGAGCAGCCGAGTTGCTCGCTTCTCCACCCCGTGTCCACGCGTCAGCAGTGTGCTCCACGTCGCTCATCATGGCTTCCGTTTGGTCCGCGTCTCCGGCTTTCCGACTCGATCCTCTCATTCCGTTTGTTCCCTCACCGCTCATACGCCGCTAACCCCCGCTAACCCGCTACGGAACTACACCCCTGGCTCCGCCACGCGTTCCAGCTCCCCGAGCACGCCTTCGTCCAGTTCCCCGATCACGGGATCCACGTGCTCGTGCAGGAAGCGGTCCACCTGCTCCCGCGCGAGCCCGATGAAGCGCCCCGGGTCCAACAGCTGGTCCAGCTCGGCGCGCCCCAAGGCGAACGCCGGGTCGCCGGCGATCCGCTCCAGGAGGTCGTTCGTGCCGTCCTCCCGCATGCGCGCCGCCGCCGCGAGCGAATGACGCCGCAGCCGCTCGTGGAGCGCCTGTCGGTCGCCGCCGCGGGCCGTCGCACGCATGAGCACGGCCTCCGTGGCCATGAAAGGAAGCTGGGCCTCGAGGTTCCGCCGGATCACGGTCGGGTTCACAGTGAGCCCTGCGGCCACGTTCTCCAGCAGCACGAGGATCGCGTCTGCGGTCAGGTACGCGTCCGGGATCTCCATGCGGCGAATCGCCGAATCGTCGAGCGTGCGCTCGAGCCACTGAGTCGCCGCCGTGAATGCCTGCCCCGGCCCCAGCGTGATGAGATGGCGGGCGAGGCTGCAGATTCGCTCGGCGCGCATCGGATTCTGCTTGTACGGCATGACGGACGAGCCGACTTGGTCCTCCGCGAACGGCTCCTGCACCTCGCCTGTGTGCTGGAGTAGCCGCATATCGTGGCCGAATTTCGATGCGGACATAGCGATCCCGCCCAGGGTCGCGAGGAGCGCCGCGTCCACCTTGCGCGGGTAGGTCTGCGCCGAGACCGCGAAGCTGGCCTCGAAGCCCATGCGCCGGGCCACACCCTCGTCGAGCCGCTCGACGCGCTCGGCATCACCGTCGAAGAGTTCGAGAAACGAGGCCTGCGTTCCTGTGGCGCCGCGCACGCCGTGGAACCGGAGCGTCGCGCGGCGGAACTCGAGTTCCTCCAGGTCCAGGACCAGATCCTGGATCCAGAGGCTCGCCCGCTTGCCCACCGTCGTGGGTTGTGCCGGCTGGAAGTGGGTGTACGCGAGGGTCGGGAGCGCGCGGTGGGTGGCGGCGAAGCGCGCCAGCACCGCAATGCAACGGATGAGGCGCTCGCGAATCAAGGCGAGGGCCTCGCGGTGAAGGATGAGGTCCGCGTTGTCGGTCACGTAGCTGCTCGTGGCGCCCAGATGGATGATGGCTCGTGCTGCGGGCGCGACATCGCCGAAGAGGTGTACGTGCGCCATGACGTCGTGGCGGAAGCGGCGCTCATACGCTGCGGCGCGGTCGAGATCGATGTCGTCCAGGTGGTCGTGCATCTGGCCGATCGCTTCATCGGAGACCGCGAGGCCGAGCTCCTGCTGCGTCTCCGCGAGCGCGAGCCATAGCCGCCGCCAGGCCCCGTAGCGGCGCGCGGGCGAGAAGATCCGCAGCATCTCCGGCGATGCGTAGCGCTCGGTGAGCGCGTGCACGTAGCGGTCGGAGGGGGCGCGGCTCACGAGCGTCCTCCCGGCGCTGGCCAGCGGGTGCCCGGCGCCTGCGTGCAAGGCCATGGAGTCGGGAAGGATCGGGTCACCCGGGGATCTCCAGCACGCGCGAGATGAGTGCGCCCTCGCGCTCGAAGAACAGATAGAACGGGCCGCGCCCCGCGAGCCGCCCGAAGAGCCGGGCCGCGTCCTCCGCACCCCGTACGGGCGCGTTGTTGATCTGGACGATGAGATCGCCGCGCCTCAGGTCGATGCGTCCGCTCAGCTCAGCGGGGATGTCGACAACCAGGGCGCCGTATTGGCTCGTCAGCCTTTGCTCCTGGCGGATCTGTGGGGTCAGGCTCACGAGCTGGATATCCCGGAGCACGGTGACGCGGCTGGCCCGCAGTGACGGCAGCTCCCCGGCCACCAGGCGCACCGTGCGCGTCTGGCGGTTCTGGACGACCAGCTCGACGGCGTCGCCGATGCGCAGGTCCAGCATGAGGGACTGCCAGTCCAGCGGCGTGGTGAGGCGCCGACCGCCCGCGCGGACGAGCTGGTCGCCCGTCGCGAGGCCCCCGCCCGCCGCGGGCGAGCCGGGGGCCACGCGGGCCACCCGGACGCCGCGCGTCCGGCCCCAGACGTCCGCCTCCAGGGCCTCCGCGTCCACGCCCACCCACGCGCGGCGCACGCGCCCGTAGCGGAGAATGTCGTCCAGGATGCGGCGTGCTCGATCGATGGGGATGGCGAAGCCGAGGCCTTCGCTGCCGCCGCCGCGCGTGAAGATCGACGTGTTGATCCCGATCACGTCGCCGCGCGCATTCACGAGGGGGCCGCCGGAGTTCCCGGGATTGATCGCCGCGTCCGTCTGGATCATGTCGAGGTAGAAGCCTCGCTCCCCCTCGCTTGGCACGATGTGCCGGCCCGCTGCGCTGATTACGCCCGCGGTCACGGTGGGCTCGGTGTTGGAGAGAAGGTTCCCGAACGGGTTGCCAATGGCCATCGACCACTCGCCGATGAGGAGCCCGCGGGACGTGCCCAGCGGCGCCAGGGGGAGAGAGTCACCCCGGATACGGAGGACGGCCACGTCCACGACCTCGTCGCTGCCCACGACTTCTGCATCGAACTCGCGCCCGTCCGGGAGCGTCACCCGGATCTGGTCCGCCCCGCGAATCACGTGGTCGTTCGTCAGGATGATCCCAACCGCGTCCACGATGAACCCGGAGCCGAGGGCGGGCACCTGCCGTTCGGAGCCCCACGGGAAGAAGAACTCCTCCCACGGGCTCCGAACGCGCTCCGTCCGGAACACGCTCACGCTCACCACTGCTGGCGCCACCCGGGCGGCTGCCCGCACGATGGCGGTCGCCCGCGATTCGTCCAGCGTGCGGGCCTGCTCCGCGTCCGCAGCCCACGGCGGCGGCGCCCCGGGAAGCGTTGCTGCGGGAGCGGCCGTCACGCCCGCCGCGCTCTGCGCGGCCTCCTGGTCCGGCGCGGGCCCGGCCTGCCGGCAGGCGGACAGGGGCAGCGCCGCGAGCGCCAGGAGGCCGTAGCTGTAACGAACCACCATATCGTTCTTTAGCGAGGTGCCGGTTGCCCGTCCCAGAGATTCCTTGGCATGCGATCGCCGCCGCATCCCGCAGCGCAGCGTTCCTCCTCCTCGAAATAGCGCTGAGATTCCTTCGTCAGTCGCGACTTGCGTTGCGGGCGCATCGGCGCTCTCGGTGCACAAGGAACTTTTGGGACGGGACCCTAGACTCAGACTAGAGTGCGCGCCCCAGTTTCCGCCAATCTTTCAGGAAGTTCTCGAGCCCCGTGTCCGTCAGCGGGTGCCGGAGCAACTGGAACAGCACCTTGGGAGGCACGGTCGCCACATCCGCGCCCAGCATCATCGCCTCGATCACGTGGCGCGGATGGCGGAGCGATGCGGCCAGAACCTCCGTCTCGATCCCGTACCGGTCGTAGACCTGACGGACCTGGGACACGATCTCCATGCCGCTCTCGCCGATGTCGTCGAGCCGGCCCACGAACGGCGACATGTACGTGGCACCCGCCTTCGCGGCAAGCAGAGCTTGGGGCGCCGAGAAACAGAGCGTCACATTGACGCGAATCCCCTCGGCGCGCAGGCACCGGCATGCCCGCAGCCCGTCCTCCGTCATGGGTACCTTGACGACGATGTGGTCATGAATGGCCGCGAGCCGCCGGCCTTGCACCAGCATGGCGCCGCTCTCCACCGCCACGACCTCGGCGCTCACGGGGCCGTTCACCGTCTCGGCGATCTCCCGCAGGAGCTCCTTGGGGTCGTCGTCGCCCGCTACCGCCGAGAGGAGCGACGGGTTCGTCGTCACACCGTCGATGAGACCCGCCTCCGTCGCGCGCCGAATCTCCGTGAGATCCGCCGTGTCCACGAAGATCTTCATGGGATACGCTCACTCCGCCTGTGAGTGTAGGATTCGCCGGCCCGCGGTTGTCTCGCCGCGCCGGTCCCCGACTCCGGATACTCGACTGCCGTCAGGAACAGGCCCTGGGACGGCGCCGGAGGCGATGTCACCAGACCCAAGGAGTCGCCGTGGAGCAATGCGACCCACTCCGCGTGTGGCCTGCGCCGCTGGGCGATGTCCACCATGGTGCCCACGAGGTATCGAACCATGTGGTGGAGGAACCGGTCCGCCGTGATGACGAACCGCACGCCGAGGTCGTTCCAGGAGCGCCACTCCGCGAGGCGCACGACGCAGCGGTCGCCCCGGTGCGGCTGGCCCACCTTGGCGAAGGCGCGGAACGAGTGCTCACCGGGGAGCTCCTGCCCAGCCGCCGCTAAGAGCCCGTGGTCCAGCTCGCCAACCAGGGGCCAGCACCAGCGCCGGTGAAACGGAGAGTGCGCTTCCTCCGTGAGGCCGATGCAATACTCGTACGTACGCCAGACGGCATTGTAGCGCGGGTGGAACCGAGAATCCACCTCCTCCGCCCGCGCCACCCAGATGTCGTCGGGCAGCACGGCGTTGAGTGCGCGCCGGAGCTCGCCGGCCGTCCAGCGGGCGGGCACCGTGACCGCGGCGACCTGCCCCGTGGCGTGGACACCGCAGTCCGTCCTGCCAGAGCCAATCACGGGGAGCTTGTGACCGGTGAGCCGCTCGATCGCACCTCGCAGCTCCCCTTGAACCGTGCGTGCGCCGGGCTGGAACTGCCAGCCGCGGAACGCCGCGCCGTCGTAGTGCAGCGTGAGCTTGATGCGCTGCCGGTCCCCGGCCGTCACGCGAGGAGAAGCTAGGGTGGGAGCCGGGAATGTCAAGCTGCGACGCCGATTCCGCGACGCCGATTCCGCCGTTGCCCCGACGCCCGACCGCTGGTAAACTTTGACACTTCGCGTGTGTCTGACAGCTTCGGGCAGCTTCGGGCGGGCGAGGGGGCCTGCGCCCAGGGAATGAAGGGAATGACGACGAGCGAGTCCGCACCCGATCTCGTCCCGCAGATCGCCACGGTCTCGGCGGGGGAGTCGCTCACGGCCGAGGAAGCGGAAGCTGCCTTCCTGCGGATCATGGAAGGCGGCGTGAGCCCTGTTCAGGTCGCCGCGTTCCTGGTGGCCTTGCGCACCAAGGGCCCCGTTCCGGAGGAGGTGGCCGGCGGCGTACGGGCCCTCCGGCGCACCATGATCCCCGTCCCGGCTGCAGAGCCGGAGCTCCTCATCGACACGTGCGGCACCGGCGGTGGCTCCGTCACCACGTTCAACATCTCGACAGCCGCGGCGTTGGTGGCCGCAGGAGCCGGCGTGCGCATCGCGAAGCACGGGAACCGCTCGTTCACGTCGCGGTGTGGCAGCGCGGACGTCCTGGAGGCGCTGGGCGTACGCATCGAGCTTTCGCCCGAGGCCATGGCCAAGGTCCTCGACCGGGTGGGTATCGTCTTCATGTTCGCGCCGCTGCTCCACCCGGCCATGCGTCACGTAGCCCCAGTGCGCCGCGAGCTCCGGATCCCCACGATCATGAATCTCCTGGGCCCTCTGACGAATCCTGCCGGTGCGCGCCGACAGCTCGTGGGCGTCTCGGAGCATCCGCTCCTCGACCTCGTGGCGGGCGCGCTCCAGCGGCTCGGGCACCGGCACGCTCTCGTCGTCTACGGATACCCCGGGATGGACGAGCTCAGCCCCGTGGCGCCATCGGAGGTGCGCGAGGTGTGCGACGGGCAGATCCGCCGCTTCCGGCTGGATCCGGCCGAGCTCGGATGGGAGCCGCTGCCGCTGGACGGCCTCCGGGGAGCCGGCCCCGCGGAGAACGCCTCGCTCATCGGAGCCGTACTCGAGGGTCGCGAACGGGGCACGGCCCGAGCCGCTGCAGTCCTGAACGCCGGCGCGACCCTCTTCCTCGCGGGGCGGGCTTCCTCTATCGCCGACGGCATAGAGCTCGCGAAGGAAGCGGTCGACTCCGGCGCCGCCGCCGCGAAGCTGGCTGAGCTGCGCGAGGCCACCCGCGCCTTTGCGTGACGGCGCGTTCGGCCTGGTCCATCAGAGGTTCGGAGCGGGCGGCCAGCCCGCGCGTTGCGGTGAGGCAATGCGTCCTAGTATCTGCGGATCACGCCTACCACCACGCCCTGGATCACCACGTCGCTCGCATCCACGATGATGGGCTCCATGCCGGGGTTGGCAGGCTGGAGTCGAATCCGCTCGCCGGGTTCCCGATAGAGCTTCTTCACGGTGGCATTCTCACCGCCTATGAGCGCTACAACGGTCTCCCCGTTGCTTGCCGTCGGGCGCTTGCTCACCACGATGTAATCCCCGTCCCGGATCTGCTCGTCGATCATGGAGTCGCCACGCACCCGCAGCACGTAGCACTCTGAGCCGCTGGGAATCATGTCCTCCGGTACGGACAGGGACTCTCGCTCGACCACCGCCTCGATGGGCTCGCCCGCCGCCACCGCGCCCAGGAGCGGCAACTCCGTGGCACCGCCCCGCCGCACGCCCAAGATGACCTCGATGGAGCGGCTCTCGTTATAGGCCTTCCGGATATAACCTTTCCGCTCCAAATTGCTCAGGTGCTCGTGCACCGTGGCGAGCGAGGAGTAGCCGAAGTAGCGCGCGATCTCCGCAAAGCTCGGGGCGTACGCGTGCTCGTGGATGTACGCATCGAGGTAGTCCAGGATCTCCTTCTGGCGCTTCGTAAGCGGCATCGCCGACGCCTCCAGCTCGTGGGCACCGAATAGGAACCGAATAACGGTACCCGAAAGTCTACCGAAACGCAAGAGTCTCGTGACAGCGATGACAGCGACCGTGCCGGTGAGCGGAGACTGCTCTGGAAGTGTGCTGGAGCGGATCGTGCGGGCGAAGCGGGCCGAGGTGGAGCAGTTGCGGGTACGGGAGACGGAGCTGCGGGTGGCGGCGGTGGCGGCTCCGGAGTCGCGGGGTCTCGCGGGTGCGCTCGCTGGTGGCAGTGAGGTTCAGGTCATTGCGGAGGTGAAGCGACGGTCGCCCGGTGCGGGCGCGATTCGTCCGGGTCTGGTGCCGGCAGCGCTGGCGGCGGAGTACGAGGCGGCGGGTGCCGCGGCGATCAGCGTGCTTACGGACCGGGAGTACTTCGGTGGCGCCCTGGAGGAGCTGGCGGCCGTGCGAGCGGCGGTTGCGGTGCCCGTGCTGCGGAAGGACTTTATCCTCGATGCGGTACAGGTGTGGGAGGCGCGGGCGGCGGGCGCGGATGCGGTGCTACTCATCGTGGGGATCCTGGATGATGACGCATTGAGCGGGCTTACACGGGTGGCGGAGGGGGTGGGGATGGAGTCGCTGGTGGAGGTCCACGACGCCCGCGAGCTCGACCGTGCCCTCGAGGTGGGCGCCAAGGTGATCGGGGTGAACAACCGGGACCTGCGTACGTTTCGGACGTCGCTGGAGGTGACTCTGGAGCTGGCCGCGCGGGTGCCGCCCGACCGCGTGCTGGTATCGGAGAGCGGGATCCGGGGCGGAGAGGACGTGGCGCTGCTCGGGGAGGCGGGTATAGACGCTGTGCTTGTGGGAGAGTGGCTTCTTCGCCAGGAACGAGTCGGCCCGGCGCTCGCGCAGCTGGCGCGGTATCGCAAGGCGCGGAGGCGTGATGGTTGAGCTCGGGGTGAAGATCTGCGGTCTCATGCGGCGCGCGGATGCAGAGGTGGCGGCGGCGGCGGGCGCCGACTACCTGGGTGCGGTGCTGACGGACGCGTCGCCGCGGCGGGTGACGGCGAAAGAGGCGCGGGCGCTGGCGGGCGGCCTAGGGGCGACGCTGGCGTGCGTCTTCGTGAACCAGTCGCTCCGGGACGTGGTGGAGGCTGCGCGAGTTGCCGGTGCAGGGATCATCCAGCTCCACGGGGAGGAAGCGCCCGACGAGGTAGCCGCGGTGCGAGCGAGCGGTCGTTGGCGGGTCTGGAAGGTGATCCGTCTTCGGGACACGGAGGAGTTCGGTCTCGCGGTCGAGCGCTACGTTGCGGTGGTGGATGGGGTCCTGGTGGAAGGCTGGGACGCGCGTCGGCGCGGCGGGGCAGGGGCGCGCTTCGCCTGGGAGCGGGTTGCGGCGGCCCGGGATGTGGTGCCGCCGGGCATCGAGCTGATCGTGGCGGGGGGCCTGACCCCCAACAACGTTGGAGAGGCCGTCGAACGGCTGCGGCCGCAGGTGGTGGACGTGAGCTCGGGCGTCGAATCCTCGCCGGGACGGAAGGACCCGGTCCTGGTCCGGCGCTTCGTGGCAGCGGCGCGGGCGGCCGGGGTGGGGGCTCCATGACCGGAGCGGGCTCAGGCGTTGCCGCGGGCCGTTTCGGTGCCTACGGCGGCCGGTTCGTCCCGGAGACGCTCATGACGGCGCTGGACGAGCTGACGCTCCTCTACGATGAGGTCCGGGCGGACCCTGCCTTCCGGGAGGAGCTCGACCGCCTGCTGCGGGACTACGTCGGGCGCCCCACGCCCCTGTACCGTGCGGCCCGGCTCGGGGAGGCGGCGGGCGACGCCGTCGTCTACCTCAAGCGCGAAGACCTCAACCACACGGGCGCCCACAAGATCAACAATACACTCGGGCAGGTGCTCCTGGCGCGGCGCATGGGAAAGCGGCGGATCATCGCCGAGACTGGGGCGGGGCAGCACGGGGTCGCGACGGCCACGGCCTGCGCGCTCTTCGATATGGAGTGCGTGGTCTACATGGGTGAGGAGGACGTGGCGCGGCAGGCGCTCAACGTCTACCGGATGGAGCTGCTGGGGGCCGAGGTGCGCAGCGTGTCTTCGGGAACGCGCACGCTGAAGGACGCGACGAACGAAGCGATGCGCGATTGGGTGACGAACGTCGCGAGCACGCATTATATTATTGGTTCTGTGGTCGGCCCCGACCCGTTTCCCCGCATGGTGCGTGATTTTCAGGCCGTCATCGGGCGGGAGGCACGCGAGCAGATCCTGGCGCTCGAGGGGCGGCTGCCCGCCGCTGTGGTCGCGTGCGTCGGGGGTGGATCCAACGCCATGGGGATCTTCTTTGCGTTCCTCCAGGACCCTGAGGTCGAGCTGATCGGGGTGGAGGCCGCGGGTGAGGGGTTGGAGACGGGGCGGCACGCGGCCTCGCTGACGGCCGGGGCTCCGGGGGTGCTGCACGGTTCGTACAGCTACCTGTTGCAGGACGCGGACGGCCAGGTAGCGCCTGCCCACTCGGTGTCGGCGGGCCTGGATTACCCGGGCGTGGGCCCGGAGCACGCGTACCTCAAGGAGGAGGGCCGCGCGACGTACCTGGCCGTCACGGACGCGGAGGCGCTGGACGCCTTTCATCGCCTGGCCCGGCTCGAGGGAATCATCCCGGCGCTCGAGAGCGCGCACGCGGTGGCCCACCTATTGAAGATCGGCAAGGAATACCGTGACCGGGGATCCGTAGTGATCTGCCTGAGCGGCCGAGGGGACAAGGATGTGGCGCACGTGGCGCGCCTGACCGGCCGGCCCTCTCTTCTCTAGCGGACCCGCACGTGTCCGATCTGGCCCGCTCCCCGATGGATGCGCCCGAGACGGCCGCGGAGAGCGACGTCTCTCCTAACCAGGTGTCCGACTTGCTCGTCGCGTTCGGGAAGGCTCTCCGCGCCCACCAGCTCTACGACGTGAACAATCCCGTGTACCAGCGTTTCGTGGGCGCGCTGCGCAGCGCGTTTGCTCAGGTCTGGGCGCGGGCCCCGGAGCTGACTCTGGCCATCACGGAGGATGCGATCACCTGGAACGGGGCGCAGGTCTATCGCGGGGACAGTCGGTCCGATTCGCTCGCGTTCCTGTTCTACAAGGACGGGATTCGCGCTCTCACTTTCGCGCCCGGTTTCGAGGACGAAGATCTCGAAGGCTTCCTCGAGGTGCTGCACCGCGCGCGGCATCTCCGCTCCGAGGAGGACGATCTGCTGACGCTCCTCTGGGAGCGCGACTTCGGCAGCGTCCGCTACTCGTACGTTGATCTGTTCACGGAGGGCGCGGACGTGCCGGAGCCGAGCGGTGAGGAGCCGGCGCCTTTCGCGGAAATGCTGCGCGGCGAGCTGGAGACGGCGGAGGCCGTTGCGGAGGGCGAAGAAGCCGCGGGGACCGAGGTGGAGCGTCCGCCTGCGCCCGTGGCCAGCATCAAGCGCGAGGACTTCGACGCGACGCTGTATTTCCTCGACGAGAGGGAGCTGCGCTATCTGGGGGCTGAGGTCGAGCGGGAGACGGAGCGCGACCTGCGCGGCGGCGTTCTGGCCGCGCTGTTCGACCGCCTGGAGGAACCGAAGTGCGAGCGGCAGTCGGAGATCCTGGGGATCCTGCGGACGCTGCTGCCCAACTTCCTGAGTCGCGGCGCGCTGGGTGCCGTCGCGGGAGTGCTCCGGGAGCTGGATGGGCTGGTGCGCCGTGGCAGCGCGTTCGACGAGAAGCGTGGCGCCGAGGTGGACGCGCTCATGGAGGAGCTCAGCTCGGCCAGCACGATCGAGGAGCTGGTGCGGGCGATCGAGGCGGGAGCGATCACGCCGTCCGTAGAGGAGCTGGGAACGGTTCTCCAGTACCTGCGCGCCGGTGCGCTCGGGCCGCTGATCCGTGCGGCCGAGGAGGTGCGGCAGAAGGAGCTGCGGTCGCTGCTGGGGCAGGCGGTGGAGCGCATTGCTCAGCAGCACCAGGCCTCGCTGGTCTCCCACCTCAAGTCCGAGGATCCGATCGTTGCCGCGGGAGCCGCGCGGCTGGTGGGCCGGCTGGGGCTCACGGAGGCAGCGGGCGAGGTGGCGGCGCTGCTGGCGAACGCGGCGCCGGAGGTGCGGCTGGCCGCCGTGGAAGCGGCGGTCGCGCTGCGTTCGGGCCGGGCGGCGGAAGCATTGCAGGAGGCGCTCATGGACCCGGAGCGCGATGTTCGGATCGCGGCGGCGCGGGGGCTGGGCTCACTGCGCTACCAGCCTGCGCGGGATCGCCTCGCCGAGATCATCGCGGGCAGAACGCTCCGGGACGCGGATCTCACGGAGTCGATCGCTTTCTTCGAGGCGTTCGGGAGCCTCGGCGGGAACGAGAGCGTGGGGCTGCTGGACCGTCTGCTCAATGGGCGCGGCTTCCTGGGCCGCCGGGAGAGCTCGGAGATTCGGGCGTGCGCCGCGCTCGGGCTGGGTCGGATCCGGACCGCCGACGCCACGAAGGCGTTGCAGGCGGCGGCACCCGACGAGGATCCCATCGTCCGCAGCGCAGTGGGCCGCGCGTTGCGGGGAGAGGGGTGAGCCCGTGGCGACTCGAGGGGCGGCGATCGTCGAGGCGGGGGGCGGGCTCCAGGCCCAGGGGCGCCAGGTGCTGAGCGCGTTCTACGCGGCGCTCCGTGCTCTCAAGCTCTATCCCCTTGAGAACGAAGCGGTGCAGAAGGCGCTGGACGAGCTGCAAGCGACCGTGGGGCGGACGGCGGAGCGGGAGGGCACGCTCGAGCTACGGGTGCTGGGTGACTTCTTCTTCCTCAATGAGACGCGCCTGCGCCTCGATCTCTCGAACTACGCAACGTTCGGCAGCTTCGCCCGGGCCCTCGAAACGCACGGCATCGGGGCGATCCAGATCGAGAGCGGCGTGGAGCGAGGCGAGTGGGCTCCGTTCCTCTCGCTGCTGCTGGGCGACCCGGGCGAGCCCGAGCGCTTCGAGGCCTTCCGCGGCCGCATGGCACGATCTCCCATTTCCAGCATCGCCGTGCTCCCGGAGAGTGAGGCGCCCGTCGACGTGGGGGAGGAGGAGGAGCGCGAGGCGGCGAAGCGGACCTATGCCCAATCCGTGCGCGTCGCCAAGGATGTGCTCACGGACGTGCGCCTGGGCAAGGCGGTGAACGTGCGGAAGGTGAAGCGGGCCGTGCAGAGCATCGTGGACCAGGTGCTCACGAACGAGACGTCCATCATCGGGATGACGACGCTCCGCGACTTCGACGAGTACACGTTCACCCACAGCGTGAACGTGTGCATCTTCAGCGTCGTGCTCGGCCAGAAGCTCGGGCTGAACAAGCTGCAGCTCTACGAGCTGGGGCTCGGCGCCCTCTTTCACGACATCGGGAAGATGCGGCTGGACCCCGAGGTCATCAACAAGGCGAGCGGGCTCACGGACGAGGAGTGGCAGCAGCTGAAGGAGCATCCGACGGAGGGCCTCCTCTCCCTCTTCTCGCTCCACGGCTTCGCCGACATCCCGTACCGCCCCATGCTGGTGGCGTACGAGCATCACATGAAGCTTGACCTGAGCGGCTATCCCAGGAACCGCCGTGCACGAAACCCGGCGCTCTTCTCGAAGATCGTAGCCATCGCAGATGGGTTCGACGCGGGCACGTCCGTGCGGAGCTATCAGTATCAGCCGTGGCCGCCGGACGCGGTGCTCAAGGAGATGCGGGACAATCCGGCGCGGGGCTTCGACCAGGTGCTCGTGAAAGCGTTCATGAACGTGACGGGCGTGTACCCGGTGGGCACGCTGGTGATTCTGGACTCCTATGAGCTGGCGGTGGTCGTTTCGCCGAACCCGGACGCAGAGCACATTCACCAGCCCATCGTGAAGATCATCTCGGACTCGATGGGGCTGCCCGTTGCGGACCCGCCGACCGTGGATCTCTCCGAGATTGACCCCGCGACCGGAGCGCCGAGGCGCACCATCATCAAGACGACGGATCCACAGAAGTACGGGATCAATGTCGCGGACTACTTCGTCTAGCGCGCTGTCCGCGCGGTTCGAGGGGTGGCGGGCGGCGGGTCACAAGGCGTTGGTTCCGTACCTGACGGCCGGCTATCCGACCGCCGCCGAGACGCCCGACCTCCTGGATGCGCTGGCGGCGGCGGGAGCGGACGTCCTTGAGCTGGGAATCCCGTTCAGCGATCCGCTGGCCGACGGCCCCACGATCCAGCGGGCATCGCAGCGCGCCCTCGACCGTGGAATGACGGTGAGCGGTGCGCTGCGGCTCCTGGAGCGCTTCCGTCGCAGCCACGACCACGCCGTAGTCCTGTTCACGTACCTGAACCCGGTGCTCCGCTACGGACCTGAGCGCTTCGTGCGCGACGCGGAAGCGGCGGGCGCGGACGGGCTATTGCTCACGGACCTGCCGGTTGGGGCCGATCCCGAGATCGAGGAGACGGTGGAGGCATCGGGACTCGACCTCATCCGTCTCATCGCGCCGACTACGAGGCTCGAGCGGATCCGGGAGATCGGCGCGCGGGCCCGCGGGTTCGTCTACTACATTTCGCGCACGGGTGTGACCGGTGCGCGCGACTCCATGCGCAGCGAGCTGGCGGACGAGCTACGGGCACTGCGCGGGCTGATCTCGGCCCCGATCGCCGTCGGATTCGGGATCGCGACGCCCGAGCAGGCGGCCCTTGTTGCCGAGATGGCGGATGGCGTCGTGGTGGGTAGCGCGCTCATCGATCGAGTGGACGAGGGCGGTGCCGGGAGCGCCGCCGCGTTCCTCGCCTCCCTCAGGGAAGCCATCGATGGCCGTTCTGCGTGAGCGCGATCAGCTCGGCGGGTTCACCGTCGGGCTGCTCCAGGGTTATGCCTGGACGCTGGTTCTGCTGGGGGCGGTGAGCGTCATCGGCTCGCTGCTGGCCCAGCCGCCGGACCGAGTCGGGCTGATCAGCGCGGGTGTCGGGGTGGTGGCGGTGGCACTGCTCCGGTGGGGCGGCATCCCGCTCTCGAAGTACTCCTACCTGACGATGACGCCCGTGGTGGCGCTCACCCTGACCATCTGGTCGGGGGTCGGCGAAGCGGCGCTCGCCGTGTGGCTGGGTAGCTTCTTCGGCGATCGCTACCTTCTCGGCAAGACGCCACAACCCGCGGTGATCAACGCGGGTCGCGAGGCGCTGAGCGTGGTCCTCGCGGCGCTGCTCTACGACATCGCGCTGAGCGGCGCCTTCCCGAGCGGCGGCGCCACGCCCTTCTCCGTGGATGCGATCCCCGCCCATGTGGCGCTGATCATCGGCTACTTCGTGCTGAACCGCGGACTCTTCTACTTCTCGCTGATCTTCCGTCGCAAGCTCACGGCCGGTGAGTGGATGGTGGTCATCCGCTACGAGGTCGTGGCTGCGTTCCTGGCGGTCCTCGCCGTGGCCGTGGTCCTCGGGACGCTGGAACAGTACCTGCAAGATTTCGCCTGGCTGCTGAACATCACCTTCCTGGTGTTCGCGGGCCTCTTTGCCCGCGAGCTGGTGACTCAGGCCATCGCGTCGGAGGAGCAGCAGAAGATCACGGCCATGGAACGGGTGATCGCCGCTGGCATGCCGCTCCATGACTCCGTGCGCCAGATCGCGGGGTTGGGCACGCGAATCCTCGACTGGACGGCGCTGCGAATCGAGCGCTGGAGGCCGGAGGGCTGGGACACGCTTTACGAGGAAGGGCCGCCCGAGGCGTTCGACGGCGCCGTGGCTGGCGTTCGCCAGAGGGCGACCCGTGACCGGGTCATCGTCATCGATGACGCAGCGCACGAAGGACTGACCGACCGTCACTTCGTGCGCTCACTCCTCTTCCATCCGCTCCGCTATGGTGAGTCCGTGCTGGGTGTCCTCGAGATGGCCCACCACAAGCCGCGTATGTACGGGCGGAAGGAGGTGGACCTCGTGGATCGCCTGGCGCAGCAGCTCGCCCTGGCGATCCAGCTCGACGGGCTGGTCAGACCCATGGTGCAGACGGCGCAGCAGGTGGGCGAGGAGGCGGTGAAGCTGCGGAGCACGGCGACGCGGCTCCGCCATTCGGGCGAGGAGGTGGCCGCGAACGCGGAGGCGATCCGGCGCCGCATCATGGAGCAGACGACCCGTACGGACGATGGGCTCCGGGCCACCAGCGCGCTGTCGGAGGCGGCGGCCCGCATGGCCACAGACGCCTCGGAGTCGGCGAACCGCAGCCGGGAAGCCGCGCGCCTCGCCGAGCAGAACCGGGAGACGATCTCGCAGGCCGTGGCGCGCCTGGTTGATCTTCGCGACTTCGTTCGCACATCGGCGCACGACATTCGTGAGTTCGCCAGCCTGGCCGAGCGGATCACGGAGAGCGTGGGCGTCATCCGTCAGATCGCCGAGCAGACGAACCTCCTCGCGCTGAACGCGGCCATCGAGGCGGCCCGCGCCGGGGAGCACGGCAAGGGCTTCGCGGTCGTGTCCGATGAGGTCCGCAATCTAGCGGATCTGTCCGCCCGTGCCGCCGATGACGTGACCCGCATCATCGGCGAGTTGCGCGCGCAGGTCCAGCGCGTCACCCAGGAGATGGACCAGGGGGAGGAGAGCGTAAAGGGCGTCGGTGAGCTGTCTCAGGGCGCACTAGACGCGCTGAACGCCATCGTGACCGCCACCATGGACGCCGGCGAAGCGGCCACACGCATCGCGGAACGCGTCATGGCTCAGCAGGCGGAGCTCGTAACGCTCCGCGAGCAGATCGCCGCCATCGCCCAGATCGCGGAGGGGAACGACGAGGACGTGCGCCGCGTGGCGGACGCGGCGCGGCGGCAGGCGGACAGCCTGGCGGAGCTGGAAAGCGCGACTCAGACCCTCGCGGGGATCGCCGAGCAGCTCAACGTCCTGATCAAGCGGTTCACGGAGCTGGCGTGAGAGGGCGGGTAGAGCGGGTTTTAACCCTCTAACCCTCTAACCCTCTAACTCGCTAACCCGCTCCTTCCTCCGGTTCGCCGGTCCACGCGAGCCTCCGCTCGAGCGCCGGATCCGGTTCGACGAAGATCGTCCGCACATACGAGGGCACGACGACGCCGGGCGCGGCCCCGCGGGGCTTGCGCACGTGCTTTCGCCGCGTCCAGTCCACGGGGACGGCGCTGGATGTGCGCGCCCGAGAGTGGAGTGCGGCGAGGCCGGCAGCTTCGGCGAGGTCGCGGGCGGGCGGGTTTTCCGGGCGATCCCAGCGCAGGACGACGTGGGCGCCGGCGGCGTGGCGGGCGTGGAGCCAGACGTCATCGGGCCGGGAATGGCGGAACGTGAGGGCGTCGTTCGCCCGCGCCCCGCGCCCGACGCGCACCTCGAGGCCGCCGGAGGTGCGGTAGCGGCGGTAGGGCACGGGAGGCCGCTGCGCCGCGCCTGCCCGCCGCATTTCCGGGGCTCGCTCCTGCAGCGTCGCGCGAAGCCGCTCCGGATCCGGCCTACCGGTACGGGCATCTGCCAGCAGTCGTTCGAGCCTTTCCACGCGGTCGTGCGCGCGCGAGATGAGCGCTGGGAGGCGCACGCGAGCCCGCTCGGCGCGGCCGGCCTCCCGGTAGAGGCGGAGGGCGTTCTCGGCCGGTGGCAGGCTCGGGTCGAGCGTCAGCTGTACGGGCTCGTCGTCGAAGCCCGGGAGTGTCACCTCCCGGAGGCCACGGGGCACGCTCGCGAGCCGGGCGAGGAGAAGGTGTGCGCGGGTTCGCAGGTCATCCGGGTTCGGGACTGCGGCGAGCTGCTGCGTCAGGCGCTTGGATGCGCGGCGCGCCGCGTCCAGGCGCGACTCGATGGCCAGGAGGATCGGAGCGGGCAGCGCCGTCGGTGCCGAGCCGCCCGCCTCGGCCCTCGCGCGAGCAACCGCGTGGACGAGGGAGTCCACGGCCTGCGCGACGATGTCCGGAAGCGGGAACGGGTACGGTTGCAGCCGATCGTCGAGGTGGAGCAGGCACGGGCGTGGCCGCGGCCGCCGGTGGAGGTCAAGCCACCGGCGCCAGCCTTCCTCGAGAGCCGCCTCGCCCGCGGGCCCATCGGCGGCTCCGACATCTCCCAGCAGCGCGCGAGCGTTCACGCGGCTCGTGTACGCCACCGTACGGACCAGCGCGGCCTCCCGCTCCGCGGGGGTCAGGGAGCCGAGGAGCGCCATCCAGCGCTTCAGGGAGATGGGCGAGCGGATCCCCTCGCGGGTCGAGGGTCGCGGCGGCTCGTAAGGGTGACCGGGGATGAGCCTCCGGGAGCCCGCCACGCGGGGCCAGAGTACGGCCCGGATCGTGCCCGAACGTGCGTCCGCCAGGATGGCGTTCCACTGGTTGGCCATCAGCTCGACGGCCAGCCGGGCTCGCGGGCGCGGGGTGCGGCCGCGCCCGAGCTCGAGGAAAAGGATCCGCTCGTCGGCGGGCGCCCGCACGGTGAGGATACGAAGTCCGAGCGGCATGGCGTCCGCAGGGGGCGTGAGTCCCGGAAAAAGGTGGATGCCGCCCCGGAGGGGATGAAGCTCGAACGCCAGCGCCTCGTCGTCCAGGAAGAGAAGCGCTGTACGCGTGACGGCGTCCAGGTGGACCGCCCGCAGCGTCCGGCCGGCGAAGCGCTCGGCCAGCTCCCGTGCCAAGTACTCCACCAGCAGCGGATCCCAGATCAGTCCCATGGTGCTCCGAACCTATAGCAGGTGGCTGAAGAACTACAGCGACCCGCTGTGGCTCTTCAGCGACGTGCCTGGGGCGCGGGGTACGACTGCCGGCGGGCTTTCGCAGCCCGCGTACCCGTGGATGCTTCTGCCGACGTGCACCCCCGCGCTGGCCAGGGCCGCCCGGCGGTTGTGCCGCGAGGTCCTGGGAGGCTGCACACGGTTGGACGGGGAGCGTGTGGCGGCGCAGAAAGTCGCGGTTTGACACGCCCGGAACGGGGTGCGTAAGCTTCGTCCGTCGGCTGGCGGGATCGAGCTGGAAGCGGGCGGCCTCCGGGGGGCGGCGAAGCCATGGGAGCGTCCAGGGGAAGCGAGCGAGTCGGCGTGCGGCGGACGGTTCGGGACTTCCTCCTGATGAAGGAGCGCGGGGAGCGTATCGTCGCCCTTACGGCGTACGACTATCTGTTCGCCCGCCTGCTCGAAGAAGCCGGGATCGACCTCATCCTGGTGGGGGACTCCCTGGGGCAGGTCGTGCTCGGCTACCCGTCCACGCTCCCGGTAACGCTGGACGACATGATCCACCATGCCCGTGCGGTCCGACGCGGCGCGCCCAGCACGTTCGCCGTTTTGGATCTCCCTTTCATGAGTTTCCAGGTCTCGCCGGAAGACGCGCTCCGGAACGCCGGGCGTGCGGTGAAGGAGACGGGGGTCGAGGCGGTGAAGCTCGAGGGGGGCGACGAGCAGCGGAGCGAGACCGCGCGCGTGCTGGTCCGCGCAGGGATCCCGGTGCTGGGTCATCTGGGACTGACGCCCCAATCCGTGAACGCGTTGGGTGGCTATCGGGTGCAGGGGCGCGACGACGTGACGGCGGATCGGCTGCGCCGCGAAGCTCGCGCGCTCCAGGACGCCGGCTGCTTCGCCATCGTCCTCGAGCTGATCCCCGCGGAGCTGGCGGGAGAGATCACCCGCGAGCTCACGATCCCCACGATCGGGATCGGCGCCGGTCCGCAGACGGACGGTCAGGTCCTGGTGCTCTACGATGCGCTGGGGCTCAACTCGAGCTTCCATCCCAAGTTCCTCAAGCACTTCGCGGATCTGGAAGGCGAGGCGCGGCGCGGGCTGCGACGTTATATCGGCGAGGTGCGGAGCGGTAGCTACCCGGGGCCCGAGCACAGCTTCTCGGCGAAATCGTGATCTTCGTCGCGATGAAGGCGGAGGTACGCGCCGCGGTAGCCCGCGCGCGTGCGGCGGGTCATCGCATCGCGGTCGTGCCCACCATGGGCTACCTCCACGAGGGTCACCTCTCGCTGGTGGATCGCGCCCGCTCGCGGGCGAGCTGGATCGTTCTCTCGATCTTCGTGAACCCGATCCAGTTCGGGCCGGGCGAAGACCTGACCCGTTACCCTCGCGACCTGAAGCGCGACCTCGAGCTGGCGGAGGCCCGGGGTGCCGACCTGGTGTTCGCGCCGGCGGTCTCCGAGATGTACCCGGACGGCGACCCCGCCGTGGTGGTCGCGCCCGAGCGGCTCGGCGACCGGCTCTGCGGAGCGTTCCGTCCCGGGCATTTCCGCGGCGTGCTCACCGTGGTGACCAAGCTGTTCGAGATCGTGCGCCCGGATGTGGCGGTTTTCGGCCAAAAGGACTTCCAGCAGGCGGTGCTCATCCGCCGATTGGTGCGCGACCTGGACATGGACGTGGCGATCGAGGTCGCTCCCATCGTACGGGAGCGCGACGGCCTGGCCATGAGCTCGCGCAACGTCTACCTGACACGGGAGGAGCGGGAGCAGGCGCAGGCGCTCTTCCTGGCGCTCTCCATGGCGCGTACGCGGTTCCACCAGGGGCGGACTCGAGCGGACGAGCTCCTGGCGGAGATGAGGGCGGCGCTCGAGTCCCGCCCCCTCGTGCGGCTGCAGTACCTGGAGATCGTCGACCCCGAGACGCTGCAGCCCGTGGCGCAGGTCTCGGCGGGGGCGGTGGTGGCAGTTGCGGCGTTTCTGGGCGGGACCCGGCTCATCGACAACATGGTGCTGGACTGAGGAGGGAATGGCGAGCGCAAGGGAGGCGGCGGAAGCGCCGGCCCCCCATCCTATCGTGGAGGCCGCGGCCCGCGGGATCCTTCCCGCCTGGGCCGAGGTGACGCTCGAGCGGCGAGGCCATATCGTCCGTGTCGTGACGCTGCTGAACGCATGGGCGAGGGCAGCCGGAGTGGCGCTGGCGGAGCGCACGCGGTGGCTCGCAGCGGGATGGCTCCACGACGCGCTGCGCGACGCGCCCGCCGATCGCCTGCGTCCGTGGTTGCCGGAGCCGCGGACGGACTGGCCACCCCAGCTCCTTCACGGACCCGCGGCAGCGGGCCGGCTCGGCGCGGAGGGGGTTCGCGACGAAGAGCTGCTCACTGCCGTGGCGTACCATACGCTGGGGCACGAGGGGTTCGGCACGCTTGGCAAGGCGCTCTACGCGGCGGACTTCCTCGAGCCCGGGCGCCGGTTTCGGTCGCGCTGGCGGGCCGAGCTGCGGCGTCGCATGCCCGCAGAGATAGAGCGGGTCACCGAGGAGATCCTGGCCGCGCGCCTGGTCAACCTGATTGAGCGGCGGAGCACGATTCACCGCGAGACGCTCGCATTCTGGAACGCGATGGTGCGCCATGGCCGCCCGTGAGCGGGTGCGCGTCGTCGCCGTGCTCCTGGTCGTCCTCGCGGCAGGCGTCCTCCTGGGCTCTGCGATCGCCCAGTGGCGGGCGGTGCAGCCACCGGCGCTTGCAAGCCGGGCGCGTGCGCAGGCGCCCCCGGGTGAACGCATCCGGGTAGAGGTGCTCAACTCGGGCGGCCGGAAGAACGTGGCCCGCGAGGCCACGGACCTCCTGCGGGACCGCGGCTTCGATGTCGTCTACTTCGGGAACGCGGACCGCTTCGACCGCGATTCTTCGGCGGTGATCGACCGGGTCGGGAGGCACGAGCCGGCGCGGCTGGCGGCGGACGCCCTGGGGATCGGGACAGTCCTCAGTCAGCCGGACACCAACCTGTACGTGGACGTAAGCGTGCTGTTGGGGAGGGACTGGACGCCGGCGCCCGCGGACACGGCCGCCGCGACGTCCCGTCCCTGGTGGGATCCTCGCGCGCTCTGGCAGGCGCTGCGGAGAAGACAAGCGGGGACGGAGGAGCAGCCGGGCCGACGCTCCGTCACGGATGTACCCTAGCAGGTCGCTGAAGAGCTACAGTGGGTCGCGCGCCCGGGGCTTGCGCGCCCGAGACAAGGAGCGAGGAGGAGTCGATGTCGGAGCCCTCGGCGACGACGAGCGACGCCGGATCGGGTGCGCAACCCCCAGGCGCCCTTCGGGTTGCGGCGGTGTGGGGGCATCGGCTGCGTTGCCGCTCCTTGACGATGCGCTTGGGTATCGCCGGCGTCGCGCCGCCTTGCCGCTGCCCCCACGGCGCTCGCAACGCGACCCGCTGTAGCTCTTCAGCGACCTGCTAAGTTCCCCGCTCCCTCGCGCTCAGCTTCTCCTCGCAGCCGCGCGCGGTGCTGCAGGCGTCCGCGCGCGGCGTGCCCGCAGGTACGTGACCCGCAGCTGGCCGCAGGCGGCGGCAATGTCGCGGCCGCGCGGCTCCCGCACGGCCGCCGTCACCCCGCGGGCCTCGAGGCGCCGGGCAAAAGCGCGCATGTGCTCGGGCGCACTCGACGTCCAGTTGTTGTCCGGGATCGGGTTGAACGGGATGAGGTTCACGAACGCGTGCACGTCAAGAGCGAGGTCGGCGAGCCCGTCCGCCAGGTCGAGCGCGTCATTGATCCCTGCAATCATCGTGTACTCGAAGGTGAGGCGCCTGCCACCCGCCCGCTGGAACGCCCGCAGCGCGTCCATGAGGACCGGCAGCGGGTAGCGCTTCTCCAGCGGCACGAGCTCCTGCCGGAGCTCGGAGTTCGGCGCGTGGAGCGAGACCGCCAGGCGGAACTGCTCAGGCCGCTTTGCGAGCTCGAGGATCCCGGGAACGACTCCCACGGTAGACACCGTGATTCGCCGGGCTCCCACCTCGTAACCCCGGTTGAGGATCGTGAGCGCGGTCATGAGCGCCTTGCGGTTCGCCAGCGGCTCACCCATTCCCATGAACACCAGGTTCGAGATCGGCGGCCACCGCTGGTCCGCCGCCCAGCGCCGGGACGCCCGGTATTGTGAAACGATCTCACCCGCCGTGAGCTGCCGCCGGAAGCCACCCCACCCGGTCGAGCAGAAGGTGCACCCCATGGCGCAGCCCGCTTGCGAGGAGAGACAGAGGGTGACCCGCGAGCCGCTGGGGATGAGGACGGATTCCACGAGCTCGCCGTCCGTCAGCCCCCAGAGGTGCTTGACCGTTCCGTCCACCGAGCGCGCGGCCTCGGCGCTGGCGGGCTCCGCAAGCGTGAATGCCTCGGCCAGCGCTTCGCGCTCCCGCGCGGGCAGATCCGTCATCTCGACGAAGCGGGTAGCGCCGCCCTCGTAGATCCAACTCGCGACCTGCGCCACGCGATACGCCGGCTGGCCGTGCGCGGCGAAATGCATCCGCAGCGCGCCGTCCAGTTCCCCGGGCGTCAGGGAGAGCACGTCGAGGCGCTCATCGCGGGTCGTCATGGAAGCTCGATGGCAAACCGGTAGTGGAGCGCCGGGCCGAAATCGTTGGGAAGCTCTTCCCACAGCACAGCCACGGAGTACCGCCCGAAGTCGGCGCCCAGCATCCAGAGACCCACCCAGCTCCCGTCCTCCGTGGTGTGACTGAGCCCGGCCTCCACGTGCAGCCGGCGCCGCCACGTCACGCCGGTGGCGAATCTGTGCTCAACGGCGTCGCCCTCGAAACGATCGGCGATCCCGTACGCAATCCGTGCGCTCCACGGGCGCGGCACGCGTTCCGGCGTCGTCATCTCTACCCCGGCGCGCCACGCAGGCTCCGCGGGAAAGTCGCGAAGCAGGATGGCGAACCGGGAGGGAAGCGCGAGCTCGGCGCGCAGGATAACCCCCGCATCGACCGCGACGCGGTCGGCCACCCGGTCCCTGTACCCGGCGCGAAGGTAACGTACGGCAAGCCCGACGGCGGCGCCGGGCGGCACGCGCCGAGCGAGCGACACGGCGACCGCATCGTCGCCCACATCGAGGAGGGCGCCGTCCGCGGACGGCGATTCGTCCGTCCTCGGGATGTCGCCGATCCCCAGGTGCTGGTATGCCGCGGCGACCCGGCCGATCCAGGGGAGGTTGCCCGTAACGCTCATGGCGAGACCTCGAAGCCCGGTGGCGTCTGGGCCATCCACGTGGGCGATCCACATCTCCCCGTGCCCGTCCACGCCCGCCGAGATGCCCGCCGGGTTCCACAGCGCCGCGGCGCCGCCGGTCAGGAGCGCCTCCGGCCACGGCGTGGCGCGCACGGGCCAGCGGAGGAGGATCTGCCCGGCCCCGGGGCCGGGGGACGATAGGAGAAGGAGGACGGCACAGAGCGCCGGGCTGCTCCGCTTCATCGGGCCTCGTCGCTTGAAGGACCGGTTAGGCACCATTAACTTAGCGCGATCGGGGCGGGCCGGTAACGGGGCCCGCGACCTCCTCAGGGGTCCGCACATCCCGGGAGGACGAGTGGCGACGAACGACGCGCACGGGTGATCGAAGCGCTGATCTCGTGGGGACCCGCCGCCGCCTGGGCGGTGGTCCTCTTTTTCTTGAGCCAGCAGGGCGACCTGGGAAAGAGCGACCTCTTCGCCCACGCCGACAAGCTGGCCCACCTGAGCTTGTACGCCGTGCTCGGCGCCACTCTGGCGTGGGGGCGCGGCTGGCGCCGTTCGCCGATTCCCCACTGGCTTCTCGTGCTGGCGGGCGTCCTCTACGGCGCCAGCGACGAGCTCCACCAGTCGTGGGTGCCGGGGCGGTCGCCGTCCGCCGTCGATCTCGTGGCCGACGGCCTGGGCGTGATCGTCGGCTACGCGCTCCTTCTTCGATTCTGGCCGGGCCGCCGCATCACCGCCGCCGAGCGGTCCGTCTCCCTCGGATGACCGACGCCGAGCGCACCACGGGACGCACCCGTATGGTCGGCGGCCTGCGGGCCGCCGATGCCGGAGCCCGGCTCCGCCTCGCCGGCTGGGTCCACCGCCGGCGCGACCTTGGCGGGCTCATCTTCGTGGACCTGCGCGACCGGTCCGGCCTCGTCCAGATCTCGTTCGGTCCCGAGTGGACGAACGCCGAGGGGATCGCGTTCGCCCAGGAGCTGGGCTCCGAGGACGTCATCACCGTCGAGGGCGTGGTCACGCTCCGGCCCGAGAAGGCCAGGAATCCAGAGATCGCCACGGGCGACGTCGAGGTCCGCGTCCACACGCTCGCGCGCCTGTCCAGGGCGGAGACCCCGGCGATCCCGGTGGCCCGCGCGCCAAACGAGGAGTTGCCCGCCGAGGAGCTTCGGCTGCGCCACCGCCCGCTCGATCTCCGGCGCCCGGAGCTCCAGCGCAACCTCATCCTGCGCCACCGGCTGGCCCTCGCCACGCGGCGTTACTTCGACAGCCTCGGCTTCCTCGAGATCGAGACGCCGATCCTCACGAAGCGGACTCCGGAGGGCGCTCGGGATTACCTGGTGCCCAGCCGGATCCACCGTGGGGAGTTCTACGCGCTGCCTCAGAGCCCACAGCTCTACAAGCAGATCCTCATGGTGGCGGGCCTCGACCGCTACTTCCAGATCGCCCGGTGCTTCCGCGACGAGGACCTGAGAGCGGACCGCCAGCCGGAGTTCACACAGATCGATGTCGAAGCTTCCTTCGTGGAACAGGACGACATCCTGGGCTGGACGGAGGGGCTCATGGCCGTGCTCGCCCGCGAGGCCGGGCTCGAGGCAGAACCACCCTTCCCGCGGCTGCGCTACCCGGACGCCATGGAACGCTTCGGGAGCGACCGGCCAGACCTGCGCTACGAGCTCGAGATCCAGGACTGGACGCGCCCCCTCGCTGCCCTCGACTTCCCGCCTCTGCGCGCCGCGGTGGCCGACGGCGGCCGCATTCGCGGGATCCGCGTGACCGGCGGTGCCAGAGCGAGCCGGCGGACCCTCGACGAGCTCGCGGAGACCGCCAAGACAGCCGGTGCGCCCGGGCTCCTGTGGGTGAAGAAGAACGACGGCCAGCCCTCGGGCCCCCTGGCTCGCACCATGACCGCGGGCAGCCTCGAGGCCCTCGGCCTCGCCGATGGCGATCTCGCACTTGCAGTGGCCGGCACCGACCGCGTCACTTCGCCCGCCCTCGCCGCCGTACGCCTCGCCGCAGCCCGCGCGCTCAAGCTGCCGGCGACGCGGCCCCACGCCTGGCTCTGGATCGTCGAGTTCCCGCTCTTCGAGGTGACGGACGGCGGCGCACTGGCACCCTCGAACCACCCGTTCACTCGCCCGTGGGTCGAGGACCTGGAGCGCCTGGAGACAGATCCGCTCTCGGTTCGCAGCTTCGCGTACGATGTCGTATACAATGGAACGGAGCTCGGGGGCGGCAGCCTGAGGATCCACGACGCGGCGCTGCAGCGGCGGGTCCTGCGGGTCCTCGGGGTCGGTGATCGGGAGATCGACGCGAAGTTCGGCTTCCTGCTGGAGGCGTTGCGGTCGGGCGCGCCGCCGCACGGCGGGATCGCGCTGGGACTCGACCGCATCGTGATGCAGTTCGGTGGGGCCGGGAGCCTCCGGGACGTGATCGCGTTCCCGAAGACGACGGCGGCCCGGGCGCTCTTCGAGCGTGCGCCTTCGCCTGTGACGCCGGAGGAGCTGGCGGATCTGCATCTCCGACGGGCAGAGGATGCACCAGGGGTGGATTTGGGCTAGGGCCGCGGTGGGATCGGGGGTCTACCACGCGGGTACTGAATGGCGAACGTGCAGAATACGATCGTCGAGCACAGGCTGAGTGCCGAGGGGGCGGACCCCCTGCTCCTGGCGGGCGTGAACGATGCGAACGTGCAGGAGCTCGCCCGCCTCGGCGGCTGCCGGGCGATCCTGCGCGGGGATCATCTGATCCTGTCGGGCGAACTGGCGGCGGTCGAGCGGTGCGTCCCGGTCGCGCAGCACATGATCGAGCTGGCGCGCCTGAGGGTCCCGTTCGATGCGTCGGATATCGCCCGCTTCGTCGAGGACCGGGGGGCGGCGGGCGAGGAAGGCGCGGTCTATCGGCGGGAGGCGCATCGCATCGCGCTCCCCGGTTCCCGCAAAGTCATCACGCCGAAGTCTGAAGGTCAGCGGGAGTATCTGGACGCGATGGCGACCCACGACATCGTGGTGAGCATCGGTCCGGCGGGGACCGGGAAGACCTATCTCGCCGTCGCCTCTGCGGTGGACGCGCTGTACAAGAAGAAGGTGCGGCGCATCATTCTGGCGCGTCCGGCGGTGGAGGCGGGTGAGAGCCTGGGGTTCCTGCCCGGCGATCTCCAAGAGAAGGTGGATCCGTATCTGCGTCCGCTCTACGACGCCCTGGAAGACATGATGCCGGCGGAGCGCGTGCGTCGTGCCCTCGAGGCCGGGACGATGGAGATCGCGCCACTGGCCTACATGCGAGGGCGCACGCTCTCCGATGCGGTGGTCATCCTGGATGAGGCGCAGAACGCGACGACCATGCAGATGAAGATGTTTCTGACCCGGCTCGGGCTGAACTCTCGGACGGTGATCACCGGCGACAAGACCCAGATCGATCTGATGCGCCGGGAGGAGTCGGGGCTTCTCGAGATCGAGCGGATTCTCAGGGGGATCGAGGGCATCGCGTTCGTGTACCTGGAGGCCGCGGACGTGATCCGCCACCGGCTCGTGAAGGACATCATTCGCGCCTACGAGTCGGCATTCGGGGAGGAGAGCGGGTGAGTCACGGCCCGGATCGCATGGGTGGGCCTCCATGGGCGTTTCTGTCGAGGCCGCCGCAGCGTCGCTGGCCGGACGCCGCCTTTCACCACGGGGCGCGCATCCTGCTCCTGGTCGTGGTGGCCCTCGTCATCACCGCGCTGTTCCCGGCCGAGCGCCGAGCGCCCCGTGTGAGCCGCTACACGCTGGGGATGGTGGCGGCAGAAGACATCCTCGCCGAGTTCGCGTTCGCGATCCCGAAGTCCGAGGAGGAGCTGGAACGAGACCGGCGCGAGGCGGTCGCGCTGGTGCCGCCCACCTTCGATCACGAGCCGCAGGTCGCCGATTCCGTGCGGGTGCGCCTGGAGCGCTTCTTCGCCGAGTTGGAGCGCGCCGTGTCCGCGAGCCAGCGCGGCAGCGACTCGGTTAGGGCCGTGCTGGACCGGTACGGGGTTCCGGCGTCCGAGTCCCAGGTCGCGCTGCTCTCCGGCCGGGACGGCCGGCAGCTCCTCTCCAGGTCGACGCTTCGGTCGGTGATGGAGATTCTGCCGCACGGCGCCGTGAATGCGACGGACGCGGAGCTGATCACCACGGACCGGGTGGCCGTGCGCGATCGCGGTGAGGAGCGGCTCGTGCCACGCGACTCGGTGGTCACGGTGCGGGATTTCTATCGGCAGGCGAGCCGCCTCCTGCCGGCTTCGGCGCCCCCCGACCTGGTGGAGCTCCAGCGCCTCGTGCTCATCCGCTTTTTCGCGCCGACGTACGTGCTGGAGGCGGCGGCGACGGAGGCGGACTGGCGGGCGGCGCGGGCGTCTGTGCCGACGGTGACGGGATACGTGCTGCAGGGCGAAGCGATCATCAAGGCACACGAGCAGATCGGCGAGCGCGAGCTCGAGCGGCTGAATGCGTACCAGCGCGAGCTCGAGCGCCGGGGGCTCGTCCGGGAGGCCGGGGTGGATGTGGGGTGGCTCGCTGGACACGGGTTGCTCATGCTGCTCGTGCTCGCGGTCTTCGGGCTGCACGTGTTCTTCTTCCGGCCGGACATCTACGGAAACTTCCGCTGGGTGCTGCTCTTCGCGCTGCTCACCCTGGCGTACGCGGCGGCCGCGTCGCTCATCGCGCACCGCGGCTATCGCGCGGAGCTGATCCCCATCGCCTTCGTGTCGCTCGCCGTCGCCATGCTCTGGGACGGCCGCATCTCGCTCATCTTCAGCCTGGTGCTCGGGATCCTCGTGGGCGCGCAGACTCCGTTCTTCGACTTTCCGGCGCTTGCGACGACGATCACGGGCGGCGCCGCGGCGGCGCTCAGCGTGCGGGTTGTGCGGCGGCGCGCCCAGGCCTGGGTCTTCAGCGCCATGATCACGGCGGCGTACGCCGCCGTGATCCTCGCGCTCGCTCTCATACTGAAGCGGCCTGTCACGGAAATGCTCTGGTCCTGTCTGTTCGGCGCCATCAGCGCCACGGGCAGCGCCATGCTCGCCATGGGCTTCATGCCCGTGTTCGAGTGGTTCACCCGCATCACGACGGACCAGACGCTGCTGGAGTGGGCGGATCCGAACCGGTCGCTGCTCAAGCGGCTGGCGCTCGAGGCACCGGGCACCTACGCCCACACGATCAACGTGGCGAACCTCGCGGAGTCCGCCACGAACGTCATCGGCGGCAACGGGCTCCTGGCGCGGGTGGGCGTCTACTACCACGACATTGGGAAGGTGCTGCGCCCCCAGTACTTCGTGGAGAACCAGCCGCTCGGGCGGAACCCGCACGACAAGCTGAAGCCGGCGACCTCGGCGGCGATCGTGCGCGAGCACGTGGTGGAAGGGCTCAACCTGGCGAGGGAGGCCAAGCTGCCCGCTGCCCTCGCCGCGTTCATCGCCGAGCACCATGGGACCCAGCCCATCAGCTTCTTCTATGAGAGGGCCCAGGAGGAGGGCGAGGACGCGATAAACCCGCAGGACTTCGCGTACCCGGGTCCGAAGCCGCAGACGAAGGAGACGGCCATCGCCATGCTCGCCGACTCTGTGGAATCGGCGGCCCGCGTGCTCCAGGACCCTACGTCCGAACGCATCCACGCTCTGGTGGACCGCATCGTGGACGACCGCATCGCCTCCGGGCAACTCGATCGGGCGCCCCTCACCCTGGCCGAGATCGCCAGGATCAAAGCGCAGTTCGTCAAGGTGATCGCCGGGATGCACCACCAGCGCCTCGACTACCCGACGACTCAGGACCTCACGGAGAGCCCCGCGCCTGCCGAGGCGGTCTCCTGAGGGACCGCTTGATCACGGTCCACGTCAACGGTCCGCCGCTGCGCCGCGTTCCGAAGGCGCTCATCCGCCGGGCCGTCGCGTCTACGCTCCGAGCAGAGCGCTGTCGGGACGGCGAGGTGTCGGTGACGCTGGTGGACGACCGGACTATCGCCCTGCTGAATCGCCGCTATCTGAGACGCCGGGGGCCCACGGACGTGATTGCGTTTGCCCTTCACGAGCCGGGAGCGCCCGTGCTCGGCGACGTGTACATCGGGGTTGACCAGGCGATGCGGCAGGCGGCGGAGCTGGGCGTGGCGCCGCACGAGGAGTTGGTCCGCCTGGCCGTCCATGGCGTGCTGCACGTTCTGGGCTACGATCATCCGGAGGGTGCGGAGCGCGAGGAGAGCCAGATGGCCCGGCGCCAGGAGGTGCTGGTGAGGCGCGTGATGGGTGGGCGGTGAACCGCCGCCCCTCAGCCTTCGCTTCAAGACTGTCCGGAGGGCGCGGCCGTTCGCGCCTTCCTTTTTTCGAAGAGGAGTACAAGGAGGAGTACCATGACTGCGCGCGGCGGATCGCGCCTTCGCCTGCTCCGGCGGTACTTGCTGGAGGGGCTGGCGGTGGTGGGCCCCATCGGGTTGACCGTCATCGTGTTGCGGTGGATTTTCGTGCAGCTGGACGGCATCCTGGGCGAGTTCCTGTACGCGGTGCTTGGCCGACCGATTCCGGGCCTCGGCCTCGCCGCGTTGCTCCTGCTCCTCCTGGGGATGGGATGGGTGACGCACCGGGCGGTGGGCGCGCGTCTCGTGAGCGCCTGGGACGAGTTCCTCAACCGGCTCCCCCTGGCCCGTAGCGTCTACCGTGCGTCCCGGCAGGTGGTGCGCAGCTTGCTGGGCCAGGAGCGCTACGCGTTTCAGGAGGTTGTGCTCTTCGAGTATCCGAGCGTCGGCCGTTGGGCGCTGGGCATGATCACGGGGATCGCCCCCAGGGTCGCCTCGGAACGGTTCGGTGAGGAGGCGGTGACGGTCTACATGCCGACGGCGCCCAACCCCATGTCCGGGTACCTTGCGATCGTTCCCCGCTCCTCGCTCATCCCCTTGCCAGTCTCGGTGGAGGAGGCGTTCACCTATGTCGTCTCGTGCGGCGCGGTGTCCGCGGAGCGCGTCGCCGAGGATCTGGCCAGGTCAGCGCCGGGCCTCGCGTCCGCAGCGGTGCTGACGAACTTGACTAACCCGACGAGTCCGGGAGAGCCATGAGCCAGAGCGCCCCTCGCGAGACCGGGAAGCGCGACAACGCGGAGGCCTTGGCGCGGCTCCGCGAGGTCCTTGCCTCCGGCGACGAGGCGCGGATCGCCGCGTCCGTCGCGGCGTTCCACCCCAGCGACCTGGCGGACCTCATCGAGTCGCTGGGCGACGATGAGCGGGTGGCCATGCTGAGCGCGCTCCCCGCGGGCGTCGCCTCGGAGGCGCTCGTCGAGATGGAGGAGGAGGAGCACCCCGAGGAGATTCTGGTCGCACTGGCGCCCCGGAAGCGTGCCGAGCTGCTTCAGCAGCTGCCCGCGGACGACGCGGTCGATCTCATCGCCGACCTGGACCCCGAGGAACGGGCGCAGCTCCTGGCGGAGCTGCCGGTCGAGGAGGCGGGCGAGCTCAGGGACCTGCTCCTCTACGGGGAGGACACGGCCGGCGGCCTCATGACCACGGAGCTCGTCGCCGTGCCTCACCACCTGAAGGCCGCGCAGGCGATCGGCGAGGTGCGTCGCCAGGGACGCGAGGTGGAGGCGTTCTACAACGTCTTCGTAGTGGACGAGCAGCGGCGGCTGCTGGGCACCGTGCCCCTCGATGACCTGATCCTGGCGGATCCGGAACGGCCGGTGGCGGAGCTGGTCGTGCCGCCGCTGGCCACTGTGCTCCCCAGCATGGACCAGGAGGAAGTTGGCCGGCTCATGAGCCGCTACAACCTGGTGAGCGTCCCGGTCGTACTGGAGGGCGGTCGGCTCGTGGGCCGCATTACCTTCGACGACGTGATCGACGTGCTGGAGGAGGAGCAGACGGAGGATATCTTCCGGCTCGCTGGGCTGTACGAGGAGGAGGTTCGCGGCGAGTGGAGCGATGCGGTGCGCGGCCGGCTGCCCTGGCTCTTCCTGAACCTTCTCACGGCGATCCTGGCGGCCTCCGTCGTCTATCTCTTCTCCAGCACGATCCAGCAGGCGGTGATCCTGGCGGCGATCATGCCGATCATCGCGGGGATGGGCGGGAACGCCGGTACGCAGGCGCTCGCGGTGACGGTACGCCGGATCGCGCTGTCCGGCAAGGCGATGCCGGGCCGCTGGCGTGTGGTCGTGAAGGAGGTCGTGGTGGGCATGGTGAATGGGGCGGCCCTGGGGGCGCTCACCGCGGCGCTGAGCGTGGTGGTGGGCGGCCATGCGACCCTGGGGCTCGTCGTGCTCCTGGCCATGTGGGGGAATATCCTGGTAGCGGGCTTCGCCGGGTCGTTCGTCCCGCTGCTCCTCGACCGGCTCGGCATCGATCCGGCGGTGGCCTCCTCCATCTTCGTGACCACGTTCACGGACCTCTGCGGCTTCCTGCTCCTGCTGGGCCTGGGGTCGGCGATCCTCCTGTGAGTCGGCCGGCGACGGAGGGCACGGGCAACGCGGAGCGGAGGGCCTTCGCGTGAGACAGTGGAAGAGAAGTCTGGCCGTCTTCTTCACTCTGGCGCCGTTCGTCCTGGGCTTTCTCCGTGACCGGCGGCGTTGGCTGATCGTGGGTCGGCCGGCGAACCGGACGCCGGAGCACCACCAGCGGCGCGCGGAGCGCTTGACCGGCGCGCTGGCGCGGCTCGGCCCCTCGTTCATCAAGCTGGCGCAGCTCTTCAGCGCCCGCGCGGACATCCTGCCGGAGCCCTATCTCTCCACGATCAGCCGGCTCCAGGACCGGGTTCCACCGCATCTGCCGGAGTCGATCATCGGGGTCATCGAGCACGAGCTCGGCCGCCCGCTCTCCGAGGTGTTCAGCGAGTTCGATCCTGAGGCCGTCGCCGCCGCGAGCCTCGGGCAGGTGCACCGAGCGCGACATGGCGGGCGCGACGTGGTCGTCAAGGTGCTGCGGCCGGGCGTAGAGGCGACGATCGCCCTCGACCTGGACATCTCCTTCCGCATCCTCTTCTGGCTGAACGTGCTCTTTCCGACCCACCACGTGCGCGCTCTCACCAACGTCGTGCGGGAGTTCAGCGTGAAGGTGCGCGAGGAGATGGACTTCCGGCAGGAGGCGGCGAACCTGGAACAGTTCCGCGGCCACTTCAGCGGCGAACGCGGCGTTCAGGCACCGGAGGTGCTCCATCCGCTCACGACCCGCCGCGTGCTCGTCCTCGAGCACCGGGCCGGCACGAAGGTGGACGCCCTGCACGAGCGCTTCGCCCGGGGCGAGCTCGATCTGGACCGCATGATGGAGCGCCTGACGACCGTCTACCTGCGCATGATGATGATCGACGGCTTCCTGCACGCCGATCCGCACCCGGGCAACATCTTGGTGGAGCGGAACGGCACGATCGTGCTCCTGGACTGGGGGATGATCTTGCGCGTGCCGCGCTGGACCCGGGAGACGATCCTGCGCATCGCCCTGGCGGTCGGCAAGGAGGACCTGGACGGCGTGATCGACGGGATGTACCGCCTCGGGATGATCAACCCCGAGGTCTCCCGCGGCGAGATTCGGGACGCAGCCGGCGAGATCCTGGCCGTCCTCGGGCGCGTACGGGAAACGGGTCGGCACCGGATCCAGCAGATCGTTCAGGACGTCCTGGACGCGTTCTATACGTGGCCGCTCATGCTGCCCCAGGAGCTCGTCTACCTGTTTCGGGCGGCCGCGCTGCTGGAAGGGATCGGCATCCGCTACGATCCGGACTTCGAGAGCCTCGAGCTCATGAGACGCGTGATCCGGCGGCTGCGCCCCGAGATCACGCGGAGCACGGCCAGGGAGCCGACGGAGATCGCCTTCGACCTGGTCGGCGAGGTGCGAAGCGCAGTGCGGGCGTCTCGCGACGTCATTCGCCGGGCCGAGCGCGAGGAGCTGCGCTTTCGGGTCCACCCCGCGGACGCCCTCCACCAGGAGCGGTTCTTCACGCTGCTCACGCGCCGGCTCCTTCTCGGCCTCTTCGCATTCGGCCTGGCGCTGGTCTCCTCGATCACGTTCCTCGCGTTCCGCAACCTCTGGCTCCTGCTGGCCGGCCTCCTCCTCTCGTTCGCGATGTTCGTCCTCGTTTACTTCATACCCACGCACCTGTTGGAGAGCCCGCTGCGACACGCGCGAGGGCTCAGGCCGCCCGGGCGAGAGCAGGGAGGGTGAGGGAATGAGCGACGCTAGTTCGCCCGGCCTGGCTGCGCCCGGCCTGACGGAAGCCCATCGCGCGCTCCTGGACCGCTTCGCGACGGGCGATCGGAGCGCGCTCGCCCGGGTCATTTCGGTGGTGGAGGACGAGCGGCCGGGGTTCGAGAGCCTGCTGGATGCGATCCTCGCCCGTGGGCTCCGGGCCGCTCGCGTGGGGATCACCGGCCCGCCGGGCGCGGGAAAGTCCACGCTCGTGGCCGCGCTGGCGACGGCGTACCGGGCGCGCGGCGAGCAGGTTGGGATCGTGGCCGTGGACCCCACCTCGCCCTTCACGGGCGGCGCGCTCCTGGGCGACCGCATCCGCATGAACGAGCTGGCGACGGACCCGGGGATCTTCATCCGCTCCATGGCGACCCGCGGCGCGCGGGGCGGTCTGGCGACGACTACTCGCGAAGTCATCGATGTCATGGACTCCTTCGGCTTTGACCGTCTTCTCGTGGAGACCGTGGGCGTAGGGCAGGCGGATCTCGAGGTGGCGAGCGCCGCCGACACGGTGGTCGTCGCGCTGGTTCCCGAGTCCGGAGACGCGATCCAGGCCATGAAGGCGGGCCTCATGGAGATCGCCGACATCTTCGTCGTGAACAAAGCGGACCGGCCGGGCGCCGACCGCGTGGCCCGGGAGATCGAGCTCACCCTCCAGTTCCGGCGTGGGGTCACTCTGCGCCACGTACCGGCGCACCACGGCGTGGATCTCCCGCGCATGCGCGCAAGGGGCGCGACAGGGACGAGCGGCCGGCAGGCGGGAGAGGCGCCAGGCGACCCGGGCGTGCGGGCGGACTGGACGATCCCGGTGCTCAAGGCCGTGGCGCAGTCGGGGGAGGGGGTGGCCGAACTGTTGGACGCCCTGGATCGCCATCGCGCCTATCTCACGGAGAGCGGCGAGCTCCAGCGGCGTCGCCGGACCCGCACGGCAGCGCGCCTGCGCGATGCCGTCGAGCGCGAACTCCGGCGCCTGGTCTGGGGATCAGAACAGGGGCGGCGCATCGCCGAGGAGTGGCTGGACAAGATCGCAGCGGGGAAAGCCACGCCTTATGCCGTTGCGCGGCAGATCATCGCAGAGCTCACCGGCCGCCTGTACGGCTCCGATTGACACTCATCGCGCCAATAGGCGATTTTTCGGGCGGGTGCCACGGGGTGCGGCGCACAGCACGGAGCCCAATATGTCCACGATGGAGCGGGGACTTCTTGCCCCCGAAGAGCTGGCGGAGCTGATCGAACGCAAGGAGCGCGAGCTCGAGGAGCTCCGGGCGCGACTTGCCGAGTGGCGCCGCGCCTATGAAACGGTCTCGAAGCGTGACGCCCTCTTCACCACCGTGTCCGGCGCTCCCGTTGATCCCTTCTATACCCCTTTCGATCTCCCTCGTGACTGGTCGTACCTCGAGAAGCTCGGGTTGCCGGGCGAGTACCCGTTCACCCGCGGCCCCTACACGACCATGTACCGCACCCGGCTCTGGACCATGCGCCAGTTTGCCGGGTTTGCGACCGCGGAGGAGACGAACCAGCGCTACAAGTACCTGCTGGAGCACGGCCAGACCGGGCTCTCGGTGGCGTTCGATTTCCCCACGCTGATGGGCTACGACTCGGACCATCCCCGGGCGCTGGGCGAGGTGGGCGTCTGCGGCGTGGCGATCTCGAGCCTGGCCGACATGGAGACGCTCTTCGACGGCATCCCGCTGGACCAGGTCTCCGTGTCCATGACGATCAACGGCCCGGCCATCATCCTCTTCGCCTTCTACGTGGTGGCCGCGGAGAAGCAGGGCGTGCCGCCGCAGAGGATCCGGGGCACCGTTCAGAACGACATCCTGAAGGAATACATGGCGCAGCACGCGTGGATCTATCCGCCCGAGCCCGCGCTGCGCCTCATCGTGGACATGTTCGAGTGGTGCAGCCGACACGCGCCGCACTACAACCCCATCTCAATCTCCGGCTACCACATGCGCGAGGCTGGCGCCTCCGCGGTCCAGGAGCTTGCGTACTCGCTGCGCATCTGCTTCGAGTATGTGGATCGCGCGGTCGCCCGCGGCCTCGACCTCGAGGCGTTCGCGCCGCACTTGTCCTTCTTCTACGACGTGCATAACGAATTCTTCGAGGAAGTCGCGAAGTTCCGGGCCGCCCGGCGCATCTGGGCGCGAACGCTGCGGGAGAAGTATGGCGCGAAGAGCCCGGAGTCGGGGCGGCTAAGGACCCACGCCCAGACCGCCGGCGTCACGCTCACGGCGCAGCAGCCGGAGAACAACATCGTGCGTGTCGCCTACCAGGCGCTGGCCGCGGTGCTGGGAGGTACGCAGTCGCTGCACACAAACTCCATGGATGAGACGCTGGCCCTGCCGACGGAGAAGGCGGTCCGCATCGCGCTTCGTACCCAGCAGATCCTGGCCTATGAGACGGGCGTCCCGAACACCATCGATCCGCTCGGAGGGTCGTACTATGTGGAGGCGCTCACGGACCGGCTGGAGGCGGAAACCGAGGAGATCTTCGCCGACATCGACCGCATCGGCGGCGTGGTGCCCGGGATCGAGAGGGGTTACTTCCAGCATGAGATCGCTAGGTCCGCCCAGCGCCAGCAGGACGAGGTCGAGTCCGGCCGGCGGCCCGTGGTGGGCGTGAACGAGTTCGCGGAAGGCTCCGCGGCCATCGAGATCGACCTTCTTAAGATCGGGCCGGAGGCCGAGGCGAAACAGCGCGCGCGCCTGGCCAGCCTCCGGGAGCGCCGTGACCCCGAACGCGTGCGCCGCACCCTCGACGCCCTGACGGGCGCTGCCCGCTCCGACGCCAACGTGGTGGAGCCGATCCTCGAGTGTGCCCGTGCCTACTGCACGCTGTACGAGATCCGGCACGCCATGGAGAAGGTGTTCGGCTCGTTCCGCGAGCCTGTCTTCTTCTGATGCGCCTTCCGGGGGTGAACGGTCTCCGCGGCGTCTACTTCGACGCCGGCAACACTCTCCTGTTCGTGGACCGCGACCGCCTCTTCCTAGCGTTCCACGAGGCGGGTGTGGAGCCGGACGGGGAACGGTTCGAAGCCATCGAATACCGGGCCCGCCAGCGGCTGGCGCGCCGGGCGGCCGAGGGGTCGGGGACGGAGGCGCACGTGTGGGCCGAGTACTTCGAGAGCATCTTCCGGGAGTGCGGCGTCCTCGAGGACCGGCTGGCGGCAGTGGGGGAGCGTGTGCGCGCCATGCACCGGGAGCTCGACCTCTGGACCCGCGTGCTCCCCGGCACACCGGAGGCCCTGGATGCGTTGCGCGCCCGCGGCCTCCGCCTGGGCGTTATCTCGAACGCCGACGGCCGCGTCGCGCTCCTGCTCGAGCGCGCGGGCCTGCTCGGGTTCTTCGAGACAGTGGTCGACTCCGGGCTCGTGGGCGTGGAGAAGCCCGATCCCGCGATCTTCCAGATCGCGCTGCAACGCCTGGGGATCGCGCCAAACCAGGCCCTCTACGTCGGCGATCTCTACCCCGTGGACGTGCTCGGGGCGCGCGGCGCCGGGATGCACGCGCTTCTCGTCGACCCGCTGGGCGAGGTGGAGGCGACGTGCGAGCGCGTCCGCACGGTGACCGAGCTACCGAGCTATCTGGGCGCGAACGGCCTGAACCCTGACGGCTCCGTCCCATGAAACACTTCCCACGCACCGAATCAAGCATCGCCCTCGCATGCGCCACGATTGGGCTCGTTGTCGCGGCGCGGTCACCGACCTTCGCGCAGGCTCCCCGCTTCCGCGTCGTGGAGGTGGCGCCGAATGCCTTCGCGGCCATCGCCGTGCCGGGCGGCGACGCGGGATCGAACTCCGGCTTCCTCATCACGCGGCGGGGCGTCGTGGTGTTTGACTCGCACCTCACGCCTGCCGCCGCGGACTCCCTCCTCGCCCAGGTCCGCGCCCGGACGTCGCTCCCCGTGCGGTTCCTGATCAACTCCCATTTCCACGGCGACCACACCCACGGGAACGGCGCCTTCCCGGGCGACGTGGAGATTATCTCCCACGCGACGACCCGGGAGCGCCTGCTGTCGGACACCATGCCGGGCCTCCGGCTCCCCACCCTCACGTTCCTGCAGCGCGTCGAATTCTTCCCCACCCGCGACAGCAGCATGATCGCCCTCTTCTCCGGGCGCGGGCATACCGACGGCGATGTGGCGCTCTACGACCCGCACAGAAGGCTCCTGTACGGCGGCGATCTCCTGTTCAACCGCATGATCCCCGTCGTCCGCAACGCCTACCTGAGGGAGTGGATCACCACCCTTCAGGAGCTCCACAAGCTGGATGCCCCCACCGTCATCCCGGGACACGGCGAGCCCGGCGGCCCTGAGATCATTGTAGAGCTGATCGAGTACCTCCGCTGGCTGACGGACGCTGCCGCCGAGGCCACCGCAGCGCGGATCCCCCGTGACCGATTCCTCCAGGAGACGAGGCTCCCCGACCGCTTCCGCGACTGGGGGGGCGCGAACAGACTGGCCGCGAACCTGGAGAAAGCCTACGACGATCTGGCCAGCCACCCGTGAACCCCGCCGTTGGCCGTGGAGCCTGCCTCGCCGCTGCGGTCTCGCCCGTGGTCCCGGCGGTCCCGGCGCCGAGGCCGCTTGAAACAACTTGAGATTAGCGAGGTTATCATATTTATTTTGAATATGTTAAATGTCTCAGCCGGATGGCGGTTGTGCGGTCATCGTAGAACGAGTGGGCGCACGCGGCGGTGGTGATGGCGCCGCCCGTGGCATGGACCGGCGGCGGAGAGGGAAACAGGGGGGCGGGAGGTCGCGGGGCAGGTGCGAGGCCTGCGGGTGCTCGATAGGTTAGGTGGTGGACGGGAGGAACGACGTTGCGCGTGACGCGGAGGTGAACTTGGGAACGGGCGCAGACGATCCGGGCGCCGGGGGTGCGGCCCCTGAGGCGCGGCGGATTCGGGTTCTCGTGGCGAAGCCGGGACTGGACGGTCACGACCGGGGCGCGAAGGTGATCGCGAACGCGTTCCGGGATGCGGGCTTCGAGGTCATCTACACGGGACTTCACCAGACGCCGGAGATGGTGGTGAATACGGCGGTGCAGGAGGACGTGGACGTGGTGGCGCTGTCCATTCTGTCGGGTGCGCACATGACGCTGTTCCCGCGGGTGATCGAGCTCCTGCGGGAGGCGGGGATGGAGCACGTGCTCCTGACGGGTGGCGGGATCATCGCGACGGAAGACATGGAGCGGCTCCAGGGGATGGGCGCGGGGCGGCTGTTCGGGCCGGGCACGTCCACGCAGGAGGCGGTGGAGTACATCCGCGGGTGGTACGCGGATCATGGGCGCAAGGTGGGGGTTTGATGCGGGCGCCGTGGTGGGCGCCGGAAGCCCTGGGGTGAGCCGGGCGGTGCACGAAGGGGCCGGCGCGCCGCGGTCGAGCCGTCTTCGCGAGCTGGCGGATCGTCTTCTCGAGCTGCGTGCGGAGCTCAAGCTTGGCGGCGGGGACAGCAGGATCCGGCGCCAGCACGAGCAGGGGAAGCTCACGGCGCGGGAGCGGCTCGAGCGCTTGCTGGATCCCGGGGCGCCGTTCTTGGAGATCGGGCTGCTGGTAGCGTACGACCAGTACGAGGGTCAGGCGCCGGCGGCCGGGGTGGTGACCGGCGTGGGCGTCATCGAGGGTCGCGAGGTGGTGGTGGTGGCGAACGACGCGACGGTCAAGGCGGGCTCCTGGTGGCCGGAGACGATCAAGAAGATGCTCCGGGCGCAGGAGATCGCGATGCGGTGTCGTGTGCCCATCATCTACCTGGTGGACTCCGCGGGGGTGAACCTTCCGTATCAGGGCGGAGTCTTTCCTGGCCAGTACGGCGCGAGCCGGATCTTCTACTACAACTCGGTGATGCGGCGCTACCTCCGCGTGCCGCAGCTCGCCGCGGTGATGGGGCCGTGCATCGCGGGCGGCGCGTACCTGCCCGCGCTCTCGGACGCCATCGTGATGGTGGAGGGCACGAGCTTCATGGGGTTGGGCGGCCCGAATCTCGTGAAGGGTGCCACGGGTCGGACGGTGGATGCGGAGGATCTGGGCGGTGCGTACGTGCACACCGTGATCAGCGGGGTCGCGCACCACCGCGTACCCGACGACGAGACCTGCGCCGGGAAGCTCCGCCAGCTTGTCGCCGAGCTACCCACTAGTCCCGGCGCGAGAAACCTGCCCGTCGAGTTGGCGGTGGCGCCGGCGCTCGCGCCCGAGCTCGTCTACGATCTCATTCCGGACGATCACCGCCAGAGCTACGACATGCGCAGGGTGCTGGCCACCTTCCTGGACGGGCGGCCGCTGGACGAGTTCCAGCCGGAGCACGCGCCTGAGGTCCTCTGCGCCACCGCGTGGTTGGATGGCACGACAGTCGGGGTCATCGCGAACCTGAGGGAGATGTTTCGAGATCCGGCGAGTGGGCCGCCGCGCTTCGGCGGGATCATCTACACGGAGAGCGCAGAGAAGGTGGCTTACTTCATCGACGTGATGGACCGTCACCGGACGCCGATCCTGTTCGTACAGGACGTCTCCGGGTTCATGGTGGGCCCGGAGGCGGAGCGCTCGGGCATCATCCGAGCGGGCGCGCGCTTCGTGGAGGCGATGGCCACGGCCACGGTGCCGAAGCTGGTGCTAACCGTGAATCACGCCTCCGGCGCGGGCTATTACGCCATGGCGGGCCAAGGCTTCGACCCGGACTTCATCTTCACGTGGCCGACGGGCCGGATGGGCGTCATGGAAGGGGAGAGCGCGGTCATGGCGCTGTTCAGCGCGCAGCTCGACGAGCTCAAGGCGCAGAGACAGGAGCCGGCCGAGGAGCTCAGGGCGCGCATGGACGCGGTGCGCGCCGAGTACGAGCGTCAGCTCGACGCGCGCTATGCCGCTGCGCGTGGCTTCGTGGACGACGTGCTTCTGCCGGAGGAGACACGGGACGCGCTGATCCTGGCGCTCCGCGCCGCGTTGAGCAACCCCGGCCCGCACTTGGGTCCCTTCACTCTTCCCGTGGAGGGCGCGTAATGGTCCGGGGCGCTCTCGCCTGGTGGCGCCTCCGGGCCGCGCTGGCGCTGGCCGTGCCCGCGGCCGCCGGCGCGTGCGCCGAGCGCGGCGATGAGGCGGTGCACGAGCCGCCGGCAGTGGACCTGCGGGCGCTCGCGCCGCGAGTCATGATCGGGAGCCCCGGCGAGATGGAGGTCGTCCCGGGCGACTCCCTGGTCCTGCGTCTTACCATGCTGAACGCCTTCGACATGGGTCCCCCGGGTCCCGGACACCTGGTCGTGGCCGTGGGCGATCGCATCGTGGATCACTACTCGGCGTCCGAGCCGGTGGTGCTGCGCGATCTTCCGCCCGGGTGCCATCTCCTCCGTGTGGCGGTGGTGGAGGCCTCCGGGCGCACGCTGGACACGCCGGGCTCCCTGGACTTCCGCAATGTTTGCGTTGGGGAGCGGGGTCGGCCTGTGGCGCCCTCCGGTACGCCTATCCTATTCAGCAGTGCGCCGCGCGATTCCGCGGCGGTCGCGCCGGGGGACAGCCTGTTTGTCGATTTCCGCGTCTCGGGCGCGGTCCTGAGTCCGGACAACTATCGGGTCCGCTGGCAGTGGGACGAGCGTGCGGGCGAGCTCGCTGAGCCGGGGCCGCTCTGGATCAAGGAAGGACTCGAGGCGGGAGTGCACCGCCTGCACCTTGAGCTCGTGGGTTCACCTGACCAGCCCGCCGGGGTCCCGGTGATCGAGCGGACCGTGACCATAGAGGTCCCGTGAGCGGTGTGCCGGGGCGGTCCACGATCCGCGTCGCGGGGGGGCAGGGCTTCTGGGGCGACGACCTCGAAGCGCCAGTCCGCCAGGTAGAGGGCGGTCCCATCGATTACCTGATGCTGGACTACCTGGCTGAGGTCACAATGTCGATCCTCCAGAAGCAGCGCGCGCGGGACCCCGACGCGGGCTACGCCCGGGATTTTGTGCCACTCATGGAGCGGATCTTCCCGGTTTGTGCGGAGCGGGGGATCCGGGTGGTGACGAACGCCGGGGGCGTCAATCCGGAGGCGTGTGCCCGCGCGCTGGTGGAGGCCGGGCGCGCCGCCGGCGCGGGTGGCCGGGCCTGCGTGGGCATGGTGGCGGGCGACGACCTCATGGATCGGCTGGACCCGCTCCTGGCGGCGGGCCACGAGCTCAGGAACCTGGAGACCGGTGAGCCACTCGCGAGCGTGAGAGACCGGATCGAGAGCGCGAACGCGTACCTGGGCGCCGGCCCCATCGTGGAGGCGCTGCGCCGCGGGGCACACCTGGTGGTGACGGGCCGCGCCACGGATACGGCGCTCACGTATGCGCCCATGATCCACGAGTTCGGCTGGGCCGGGGACGCGTACGACCAGCTCGGCTCCGGAGTCGTTGCGGGCCACATCAACGAGTGTGGCGCCCAGTGCACGGGGGGGAACTGCCAGGTGGAGTGGTGGACGCTGCCCGACCCGGCCGGCGTGGGCTACCCGATCATCGAGGCGGAGTCCGGAGGTGGGTTCACCGTCACCAAGCATCCCGGGACGGGCGGGCGCATCACGCCGGCGGTCGTCGCGGAGCAGCTCGTCTACGAGATGGGCGATCCCGCCAACTACATCACCCCCGACGTAATCGCCGACTTCACGACGATTCACTTGGAGGCCGTGGGGGAGGATCGCGTGCGCGTGTTCGGCGTGCGAGGCCGGCCGCCGACGGATCAGCTCAAGGTGTCCATCGCCTACATGGCGGGGTACAAGGCCGTGGGTACGCTCGTCTACTCCTGGCCCGACGCCGTCGAGAAGGCGCGCCTCGCCGATCGCGTCCTCCGCGAGCGGCTGGACCGCCTCGGGCTCCGCTTCGCGGAGATCCGCACCGAGCTGATAGGGTGGAACGCGACGCACGGACCGCTGGCGGGGGCGCCGGACCCGGAGGCTCCCGAGGTGGAGTTCCGGATCGCGGTACGCGGCCAGGATCGGGAAGCGGTCGAGCGCTTCACCCGCGAGATCGCGCCTCTCGTGCTGAACGGCCCGCCTACGGTAACGGGGTTCGCAGGCGGACGGCCACGGGCTCAGGAGATCATGGCGTACTGGCCAGCCCTCATTCCCAAGAGCGAGGTCTATCCCCACCTGCGCGTGGAGGTGCTCGAGGTATGAGGCGAGGCGCCGGCACCGAAGGTACGGACCGAAGCCGCCGGGAGCGGCGGCCTCAGCAGCGCGCGGAGGGCGGGACGACAAGGCGCATCCCCCTCGTTCACCTGGCGCACGCGCGCTCCGGCGACAAGGGCGATACGGTGAACATCGGCCTCATCGCCTACGATGCGGAGCATTACAAGCTCCTACGGCGCGAGGTCACCGCGCGGCGGGTGAAGGCGCACTTCGGACCACTGGTCCGTGGCGATGTTGTGCGCTACGAGCTGCCGAACCTGTGCGCGCTGAACTTTCTCCTCCACAACGCGCTGGACGGCGGGGGCACGGTCTCCCTCATGACGGACGCCCAGGGAAAGACGTTCAGCTCGGCGCTCCTGCGCATGGAGATCGAGGTTCCCGACGAGGTCGCGCGCACCGTGGCGGGTCGCGGACGTGTGCCGCGGGAGGCGCCGGGGCACGCTGCGGGGAGGGCGCCATGAGCGGCGGCGTCGTGGAGTACGCGGTGGACGGCGGAGTGGCCACCGTCCTCATGAACCGGCCGGGCAAGCGGAACGCCTTGAGTGCAGAGCTCGTGTGGGAGATGAGCGCCGCCTTCGACCGGGCGCGCGATGACCGGGCCGCGCGGGTCGTGGTGCTGCGCGGGGCAGGCCCGGACTTCTGCGCGGGTGCGGACCTGGATGAGCTGGCTCGCGTCGCGGAGCAGGGGGCCGAGGCCAATCTGGCCGACGCGGACGTGATGGGCCGCCTGTTCCTGCGCATCCGGCGGCTGCCGCAACCCGTGATCGCGGCCGTGCATGGGCGCGCGCTGGGAGGCGGCTGCGGCCTGGCGACCGCCTGCGACCTCGTGCTCGCGGCGGCGGACGCGGAGCTCGGCTACCCCGAGGTGCGCATCGGGTTCGTACCCGCGCTGGTGATGACGTTTCTCCGGCGCAAGCTCCCGGAGGGCCGCGCGTTCGAGCTCATGGCGCGGGGCGACCGGATCGGCGCGGCGGAGGCGGAGCGCGTGGGGCTCGTGAACCGCGTGTATCCCGCCGAGTCGTTCCACGACGATGTGGCCGCCTATGCAGTCGATCTCGCGTCGCGGCCGCGGACGGCCCTCGCGCTCACGAAGCGGCTGCTCTACGGGCTTGAGGGCGTGGGGCTCGAGGAGGGAATCGCCCGCGGATCGGAGGTGAACGCGCTCGCGCGCCAGACGCGGGAGTTCCGGGAGGGCGTGCGCGCGTTCCTGGAGCGTCGCCGGTGATACTGCTCGACCGTTCCCGCCGGGGACCGGACCGCTATCTCACGTGGAAAGTGCGGGCGTTCTGGCTCGGTGCCGTGCTCGGCGTGCTTGGCATGTTCCTGGAGAGCGTGTGGCTCACCGCACCGGCCATCCTCGTGCTCCTGGTGGGCGTTTTCCTGCGCTTCTTCCGCGAGCCGCGCGGCGGGGCAGCTCTCCCGCGGACGCAGAGTGGCGGACCGCCGGGAGGCGCGGGATGACCCGCCGCCCCGGGGCAGCGCCCGCCGGGCAAGAGGGACCGTTACTGGCCCCGCGCGGGGCGCGTCCGGGGTCCGCGAGGTTCTCCCTTTACGGCGTCCTCGCGCCCCTAGCTCTCTGTCTTCTTCTGGCGGCCGCAGGGCCGGCGCCGGCCGGGGCGCAGGTCTCGCCCGCCGATTCGGCGGCGGTGCTTCAGAGCGTCGCCGAGCGCCTCGAAGTGGAGGGTCGCCACGAGCTGGCGCGCGCCCTCTACGGGCTCATCCTGGAGCGTTACGCCGGCACGCCCTCCGCTGCGGAGGCGGAGCGACACCTCACCTCGCTGCGCGGCCGGGAGGAGGAGGGCAGCGGCCGCGTCGAGCTCATCGTCTGGAGCACGCTGTACGGCCTCTGGCTCGGCGTGGCCGTGCCCGCCGCCCTGGGCGCGGAGGAACCCGAGGCGTACGGCGCCGGACTGCTCGTGGGCGGGCCACTGGGCTTCATCGCCTCCCGCGCGTACAGCGACCGCGCGCGCCTCGGGGAAGGTCATGCCCGGGCCATCACCTTCGGGGGGATGTGGGGCACCTGGCAGGGCCTGGGATGGCGTGAGGTGCTGGACCTCGGCACCCGCACGACCCGCTACTGCTCCGGGCCCGGCGATTCGCAGCCGTGCTACGAAGACGAAGAGGCGTCCTCCGAGGTCGTCATCCGGGCCATGCTCCTGGGTGGCCTCGCCGGCCTGGGCACCGGGGCGATGCTCGCGCGCTCTCGATCCATCACCGCCGGGACCGCGACCGCCGTGAACTTCGGGGCGCTGTGGGGGACGTGGTACGGCGTGGCAACCTCGATCCTCTTCGATATCGAGGGCGACGAGGCGCTCGCGCTAACGCTCCTGGGAGGGAACGCGGGGCTCGTGACCGCCGCGATCCTGGCGCCTCGCTGGGACCTCAGCCGGCCGCGCGCCCGGCTCATCAGCATCGCCGGGGTCGCCGGTCTCGTGGGAGGCTTCGGCCTCGATCTCATCCTCCAGCCCGAAAGCGAACGGACGGCCATCCTCCTGCCCATGCTCGGGAGCGCCGCGGGGCTCGCCATCGGCGCTGCCTGGTCTCGGGGGCAGGACCGGCGCGGAGAGGGGGTTCCAGAAAGCCCCGGCGCGGCACTGCTCGAGATCCGCGACGGCCGCCTGCGGCTCGACCTCCCGCTGCCGCTGCCCGCGGCGCTGCCCGTCGAGCGCGCGAGCGGCCGTGGTTGGGAGGTGGGAGCCCGCCTCACGCTCCTCGACGCGCGCTTCTGAACGGGCGGCGGCCGACCCGGGCCGTCATGTCCGGGCCCCAGCCGTCCGCCTACCGTGGGCACAGGAGCTCACCGTCCCGAGCCCGGATCCGGCTACCGCGCCTCGATCCTCAGGCTGCTCGTGAATCTCGATACGCCCAAGAGGGTTGCAGCGCCCGTGCCCACCCTCCAGGACGCCCGGCACGCACTCCGCGCGTTCTTCGGCTACGGAGATTTCCGTGGCGCCCAGGAGGCGGCGATCACGGCCGTGCTCGCAGGACGCGACGTGCTCGTGGTGATGCCCACCGGCGGCGGCAAGAGCATTTGCTACCAGGTCCCCGCTGCGGTGCTGGCGGGCGTCACCCTGGTCGTGAGCCCCCTCATCTCCCTCATGAAGGACCAGGTCGACGCGCTCGCGGCCGTGAAGCTCCCGGCCACGTTCATCAATTCGTCCATCACGGCCTCGGAGATCCGGCATCGGCTCGCGGCGGCACGCCGGGGGGACGTGAAGCTGCTGTACGTGGCGCCGGAGCGATTCGACTCGGCCCAGTTCCGGGACGCGCTGCGCGAGCTGGAGGTCGCGCTGCTCGCGGTAGATGAGGCACACTGTATCTCGATCTGGGGCCATGACTTCCGGCCGAGTTACCTCCGCCTGGGCGCCGTGCGTGCCGCCTTCGCGTGCCCGGCTATTGCCCTGACTGCGACGGCGACCCCGCGCGTCCGCCGAGACATTGTGCGCTATCTGCGCCTGCGGCGGCCTGCCCAGCTCGTGCGTGGATTCGACCGACGGAACTTGCGGTGGTACGTGGCCGCCCCCCGGGATGAGGCGGAGAAAGCCGCGTTGCTCGAGCGCTTGGTTCGTGAGACAAGCGGCTCGGGCATCGTGTATGCGGCCACGCGCAAGTCGGTGGAGACGGTTCGGCGGCGCCTCGCGCGTCTCGGCATCGCCGTGGACGCGTACCATGCGGGGCTCGCAGACGCGGACCGCGAGCGCGTACAGGAAGCGTTCATGGCGGGCACGACCCGCGTGGTCGTGGCCACGAATGCGTTCGGGATGGGGATCGACAAGCCGGATGTTCGGCTCGTCGTCCACTACCAGACGGCGGGAAGCCTTGAGGCGTACTACCAGGAGGCGGGGCGTGCCGGAAGGGATGGGATGCCGGCGGACTGTGTTCTTCTCCACCGGTATGCCGATCGCTTCACGCACGAGTTCCTCATCGACCAGAGCTTCCCGGAGCCGGAGCTCGTCAAGCGCGGGCACCGCGCTCTGCACGAGGCCGCAGGCCCCGACGGCTTCCTCGCCGCGGCGCCGCGGGCTCTTCTGGGAGCGGTCGTGGGGATCGGCACGGCACGGCGCGCGGATCCCGTGCTCCGCGTTCTCGAGCGGGCAGGCGCCGTTCGACGCCATCCGCCCGGCGCCCGCGGTCCCGCCCGGGTGCGGCTTCTGGCCCTGCCGGAGCGCATCCGCGCCGAGCTCGCAGGGGGGGACGCGGAGGCGGAGCTCGCGTTCCTGCGCGGGCTGTGGAAGGCCGCCGGCGGTCACGCGCTTTACCGAGGAACGGAGCTTCAGGGCTCGGTGCTCGGCGCGCTCGCGGGATCCTTTGAACGTGCCCGCCACCTGATGGAGCAACTGGCCCGCCGCAGCTTCCTGGAGTGGATCCCGCCCACTCCCCTGCGCGCCTGGCAGGTGGTGCTGGCGCCCGGCCGCGAGCGCATCGACTGGGCACGAGAATCGGCGCGGCGCCACGCCGAGCTCGAGAAGCTTCAACGGATGCAGGCATACGCCTATACCCCCGGGTGCCGCCGCGCCCACATCCTTCGCTACTTCGGTGATCCCGCTGCGATGAGCCGTTGCGACGGGTGCGACAACTGCCTGGGCGGCGCGCGCGCGATTCTTCCGGATGTGCCCACGCCGGCCGCGCGCTCGCTCGCCGCGCCGCGACGGCGCCGGCTTTCCCTGCGGTCCCCCCGCGCCTAGGTTATCCCGTTAATGGACCGGTATCTGACCCCGGAGCACCAGAGGCTCAGGGCGCGCGTACAGGGGTTCGCCCAGGAGGTCATCGCCCCCGTGGCCCGGGAGCTCGACGAGCGAGGTGAGTTCCCGTGGGAGACGGTAAAGGCCATGGCCGAGATGGGACTCCTGGGCATCCCGGTACCCCAGGAGCTGGGTGGCCTGGGCCTCGACGACCTGAGCTACCTCCTGGTCATCGAGGAGCTGGCGAAGGTGGACGCGAGCCACGCCATCACCGTCTCCGCCCACACGACCCTCGGCACCTCCCCGATCCTCACCTTCGGGACCGAGGCGCAGAAACGCCGCCATGTACCACTGCTGGCGCGTGGCGTCGTCCTCGGCGGCTTCGGCCTCACAGAGCCCGCCGCCGGCTCCGACGCCTCCCGCTCCCGCACGCGCGCGGTGCGCGAGGACGGCGGCTACCGCGTCAACGGCTCGAAGATCTTCATTACGCACGCGGGAGTCGGCGAAGTTTTTGTCGTCACCGCCGTCACGCATCCGGGGGCGGGTGCCCGTGGAATCACCAGCTTCATCGTGACCAAGCCGACCACGGACCTGGAGCGGGCGCGCGCCCTGGGCTTCGGCCACTCGGAGGATCTCGAGTTCACCCCGGGCGTCCGCGCCGGGAAGAAGGAAGACAAGATGGGCTGGCGCGCCTCCGACACCCGGGAGCTCATTCTCGAGGACGCGTTCGTGCCCGAAGCGAATCGCTTGGGAAACGAGGGCGAGGGGTTCGTCAACTTCATGAGGACGCTGGATGCGGGCCGCATCGGCCTCGCCGCCCTCTCCCTCGGCCTCGCCCAGGGCGCGCTGGAGACCGCCATCCACCATGCGGACCTGCGCGAGCAGTTCGGCACCCGGCTCCGTGACTTCCAGGTGATCCAGTTCGAGCTCGCGGACCTGGCTACGGGGATCGAGGCCGGACGCCACCTCACCTACCACGCCGCCTGGCTCAAGCAGACGCACCGCCCGTACACGAAGGAGGCGGCCATGGCCAAGCTCTTCTGCTCCGAGCTCGCCATGCGTGCCACGACCCGGGCCGTTCAGATCCTCGGCGCCTACGGCTATACGGACGACTACCCCGCCGAGCGTATGATGCGCGACGCGAAAGTCTGCGAGATCGGCGAAGGGACGAGCGAAATCCAGCGGCTCGTCATCGCGCGTCATGTGCTCCGCGAGTTCGTGGGCACCGGGCTGGAGCTGGGACCCTAGTGTGCCGTCCCAGGAATTCCTTGGCATTCGGGTCGCCGCGGCAACCCGCATCGCTCTGTTGCTCCTGCTCGAAATAGCGCTGCCGCGAGACGATCCCCCGGTCGCAGGCTTTCGTTATATTGCGACGACTTATCACGACGATGATCGACGCCACGAAGCGGTCGATGACCTGAACACGCTGACCGGAAGTGGGGAGCGACCTCGCTTGAAGCGCGAAATCCTCATCAGTGCCTCACCCAAGGAATCCCGCGTCGCCATCCTCGAGGACGGCGAGCTCATGGAGCTCATGATTGACCGTCCCGACGCGAACCGGCTTGTGGGCGACATCTACCTCGGCCGCCTCACCGCCGTGCTGCCGGGGATCCAGGCCGCGTTCGTGGACCTGGGCACGGGGAAGGCCGGTTTCCTGCATGTCTCGGACGTCGCCCACGAGGGCATGGGCGACGACGACGAGGAGGACGACCGCGGCGACGGCCGGCGGCAGCGGCGTTACCCGCCCATCCAGGAGCTCGTGAAAAAAGGCGATGAGATCCTGATCCAGGTCACGAAGGAGGCCATCGGCACGAAGGGACCCCGCGTCTCCGCGCAGATCTCGCTACCTGGCCGCTTCCTTGTCTACATGCCCTACGCGAATCACGTGGGCGTCAGCCGGAAGATCGAAGACCGGGAGGAGCGCGCCCGCCTGCGCAAGCTGGCGCGAGAGATTCTGCCCGACGGAGCGGGCGGCCTCATCGTGCGCACGGTGGGCGAAGAGCTGAGCCGCGAGACGTTCGAGCGCGAGTTCAAGACCCTCCACGCGACGTGGGAGAAGATCCAGCGACGCGCGAAATCGAGCAAGCCGCCGGCCGTCGTCCACCGCGAGGCGAAGCTCATCAGCGGCATCATCCGCGACCTGTTCACGGACAAGGTGGACGCGCTCATCGTCAACGACAAGCAGATCCTCAACGAGATCCGTCTCTACTTGCGCGGCGTGGATCCCGAGCTCGTGGATCGCGTCCGCCTCTATACGGAGCCCGTCCCGCTCTTCGACCAGTATGGCATCGAGGAGGAAATCGAGCGCGCCTTCCAGCGCAACGTTGAGCTGCCCTCCGGAGGCTACCTCGTCATCGAGCCCACCGAGGCCCTCGTTTCCATCGACGTGAACACCGGCCGCTATACCGGCCGCAAGGACCCGGAGAGCACCATCCTCCGGACCAACCTCGATGCCGCCAAGCAAATCGCCCGGCAGCTCCGCCTCCGCGACATCGGCGGCATCATCGTCTGCGACTTCATCGACATGGAATCGCAGCAGAACCGCGACCGCGTCCTCCAGGAGCTCCGCTCCCACCTCGGACGGGACCGGGCCCGCACCAAAGCCTTCGAGGTCTCCGAGCTCGGACTCATCGAGATGACCCGCCAGCGCGTCCGGCCCTCACTCCTGCAAACGCTCACAGAACCCTGCGCCTACTGCTCCGGCGGCGGACGCGTCTTCACCCCCGAGACCGTGACTCGCCGCCTCGAACGCGCAGTCCTACGGGTCGGCATCGAAGGAAAGGAAAAAACCCTCACCGTCCGCGTCCACCCGGATGTGGCCCTCCATATCATGGAGGATGAGCCCGATTTCCTCAGGTGGCTCTCCAAGCGCTCGACTCTCGAGATCGACCTCCGCGACGACCCCCTCATGCGCCGCGATGAGTTCCGCCTCCTCGCCGGACCCGCCGACACGGACATCACCGCGCGCTACCTCGTGACCTAGTGCTCCCGGCCGGAAATACGGTCACGTATCGAGACCGTCGATGCGTGCGCCTCGCAAGGCGCGCTGAGGAGGAATAGCCCTGCGCTATTGCGACGAAGCGCAACGCAGCGAGGCACAATGCAGCGAGGCACAATGCAGCGGCGGTCGAATACGACCGTATTTCCGGCCGGGAGCACTAGCAGGGAGAGCACCTAACCCCCCGCAGTCAGGGGCGACCCTACGACCCCCTACGACCCCCTACGACCCCCTGCGACTCGGCGACTCGGCGACTCCCTCCGACGGCCGCCCCGGTTGACCGACGACCATTTTCGCTTAGCTTTATCCAGACGTTCGAACGCGATTCGAGCCAAACCTATTGCCCAATTGCCTCGATTCGGACTATGTACGCGATATTCCGTGCCGGTGGCCAGCAGTTCCGTGCTGAAAGCGGGGACATGCTGCGGGTTCCTGCCATTGCGGCAGAGGTCGGCGAGACCGTGACGTTCGACAACGTGCTCTTGGCGGGGGAAGGCGAGGAGGTTAAGATCGGGGGGCCGGCGCTGGCGGGCGCGCAGGTCAGGGCGGAGGTAGTGCGTCACGGGCGGGCTCGCAAGGTGATCGTGTTCAAGCGGAAGCGGCGCAAGAATTATCGTCGCAAGTACGGTCACCGGCAACCGTTCACGGAGATCCGGATCCAGGAGATCGTGGTCTGAGCGTGTTTCGCCGGGTCTACGACGGATCGAGAGCGCGGCCATGGCACACAAGAAGGGTGTAGGGTCGAGCCGGAACGGGCGCGACAGCCAGGCGAAGCACCTGGGTGTCAAGCGGTATGGCGGCCAGCACGTCCATGGTGGTGAGATTCTGGTGCGCCAGCGCGGTACGAAGTTCCACCCCGGCCCCAACGTGGGTCGTGGTGGAGACGACACGCTCTTCGCACTGATCGACGGAGTCGTGGCGTTCGAGCGCCGCGGCCGCCGGCCGGTGGTGTCGGTGTACGCTGTGGAGTAGCGGCTGAGCTGCAGAGCAGGTTCCCGCCCCGCGGTCAGGGCGGGACTTTTCGTGTGTCGCACCCTGTCATGGGCGTACTCTAGTTGTACCCCGTTGTACCCCCCTCGGTCGTGGCCCGGCTCGGGCCTGCGTCCCAGGGGTCATCGCCTGCGGCGGCACCGCAAGCGGTGCGCATCCCGTGAGGCGCGGTGGCACGTTGCAGGACCAAGACGTGGTACGATTGTTGCCACCCGAGTCGGCGTTGTGGGGGTGAGGGAGCTGCCTGGTGACTGTTCAGAGCAGGAGGTTCCCGACATGGACAGATCTTCGAGACGCGTTCGGTTATGCGTCTACGGCTGTCTGGTCCCGGGTGTGGCGCTGGGGGCGGGGCTGGAGTTCAGGTCCCGCTTGGGCGTCTTGGGCGTCGGGCCCGGGGTCGAGCGGTTCGAGTCCGCGGTCTCTTCTCCCGCCGCAGTAGCCGCCGCAGTCGCCGGCGATCCAGCCGGTGTTTCCGTCGCGGAGGTTCCCCTCGAGGTGAATGCGCGAGTCGAAAAGTGGCTGCACCGTTACGTCGGGGGGCAGCGGAGGTACTTCCAGGCATGGCTCGCGCGAGAGGGTCGCTACGGCGAGCTGATTCGGGCGAAGCTTCGTGATCGGGGGCTGCCGGAGGATCTGGTCTACCTGGCCATGATCGAGTCGGGCTTCCTTCCGGGCGCCTATTCGGTGGCGGAAGCCTCCGGGTTATGGCAGATGATGGACGGTACGGCCCGGCGCTACGGGCTGCGCGTGGACGTGTACGTGGACGAGCGTCGGGACCCCGTGCGCGCCACGGATGCGGCACTCGCGTACCTGGAGGATCTCTACCGCCAATTCGGATCGTGGTACCTGGCTGCCGCCGCGTACAACGCGGGCGAGGCGCGGGTCGCGCGTGCGCTCCGCGGGGGACGGGCGGGCACGGCGAGCCAGGACCGGGACGTGTTCTGGGAGATCATGGAGGGGCTGCCTCCGGAGACGCGGGAGTACGTCCCCATGATGATCGCCGCGATGATCCTGGCGAAGAACCCGGAGCGCTACGGCTTCGAGTTCGAGCCCTTCGAGCCCTTTCGCTACGAGCGCGTGTTTGTGCCCGGCGGCACGACGCTGAGTCGCGTGGCGTGGCTGGCGGGGGTCTCGCTGGATACCCTTCGCGCCCTGAATCCTCACTTCGTCCTCGGGGTCACGCCACCGGAGATCTCGTATCCGGTCCGCGTCCCGGCGGGGACCGCGGCGCGGGTCGTCGCGCGGTACGGGCGGGTGAACGCGCAGCTCCTGGCTCTCGCGGCTGAAGCGCTGGCGGCGGAGCAGACCGCGCCCGGGGAGGCGGACCCGGGCGTGGAAGGGTAGGGCGACCGGGAGCAGGGCGACGGGGCGCAGGGAGACGGAGCGCAGGGCGACGGGGCGACTGCATCCTGTTCTCCGCGGCGCGTTCGGACCCCCGCGGAGAGCACCCCGCGGAGAGCACCCCCCGGAGACCGGCGGCCTGTAGCCGGTTAGCCGTCTCTGACCTGTCTCTCCTCCGGCGGCGGAGCGGGCTCTCTATCTTCCTCGCCCGTGGCCGTTTCGCCGGCGATCTGCGCGTCGCGTGTCGAAGCGATGATCCGCCACAGCACGTCTCGCGTCAGCTCCTCGTCGATGCCGAGCTCCCGGGCCACGGCCGCGGCGCGGCGCACCACCTCCGCTTCGCGCTGGGGATCCAGGACCGGGAGTCCGAGCTCGCTCTTCACGGCACCGATCTCCACGGCGAGCCGGCGGCGCTCGCTGATCAGGCGCACCAGCTCGGCGTCGAGCTCGGCGATGCGTTCCCGCAACTGCTGGAGGCGCCGCTCGGCGTTCATAGGGACGCGGTGCGCTCGCGCAGCTCGACGAACGCGGCGGCGTGCGCTTCGTTCTGCGGGCGGGTGAGCAGGCTGCCGGCCACGAGAACGGGCACGTGGACGACGAGTCCGAGTATCCCCTCGTGGAGGCCGAGGGGCTGGAGCCCGGGATTCAGGAAGAAGAAGATCGCCGTGGCCGAGCCGGCTACGAGCCCCGCGAGCACGCCCGCAGTCGTGGCGCGCGGCCAGTAGAGTGCGGCTACGACCGGCGGCGCGAGCTGGGCGATGAGTCCGTAGGAGCTCAGGAGCAGCCACACGAGCGATTGGCCCTGCCTCACGGCGTAGTAGTACGCGATCCCGCCCACGAGCACCACGAGGGCCCGCATGAGGATGCGCTGCGTGTGATCGCGCAGCGGCACGAACGGGCGCATCCCGTCCTCAATCGTGATGGACGCAGCCGCGTGGAGGAGCCCATCGCCTGTAGACATGGAGGCGGAAAGCGCGCCCGCGCAGAAGAGTCCCACCACCAGGGCGGGCATCCCGGTGTTCAGGATCATGAACGGCAGGATGAAGTCCGGAGCTGGCGGCTGGCGCGGAAAGAGCACGCCCGAGAATCCGATGAGGAACACGGGGATGAGGAAGAGCTGGAACGTGGGGAAGAGGATTACCGTGCGCCGGAGCGTGTCGTCGTCGCGGGCGGTGAACGACTTCATGAAGATGTGCGGCCACATGGTCAGGCCGATGGCGCTGACTAGGATTGCGCTCGAGTAAGCGCCCCAGCTCCACGAAGTGCCCGCATCGGTGAGTCCGGGGGCGGTGAGCAGCTCGGGACGCTCCACGGCGATCTGCTCGAACATCGCTCGGACGCCGCCGTAAAGTTTCCCCGGCAAATACAGCCCCAGGCCCCAGGCGATCGCCAGCATCACGACGCCCTGGAAGCAGTTCGTCCAGCCCACGGCCGCGACACCTCCCGCTAGAACGTAGAGGAGCACGACGCCGTAGGCGACCGCGACGCCCAACGGCAGCGGGATGTGCCCCTCGGTGACCGCGTCGATGACGATCCCTGCGCCCCGCATCTGCAGCGTGATGTACGGGACGAAGGCGAGCAGCGAGACGACGCTCACGAGGACCGACAGGGCGCGGGATGGAAAACGCCCCACCAGGAGCTGCGCCTGAGTCACGTAGCCGTGGCGGCGGCCGAGCTCGGCCGCCTTCGGGCCGATGGCGTACAGGGGGGCGATCCCGAGGACGCCGTAGGCGAGGATGTAGAACGAGGCGGCGCCCCGGGAGTATGCCCACCCCGGCCCGCCCAAAAAAGCGAACGCGGAGAAGATGGTGGCGCCCATTACGAAGTACATTACGAGCAGCCCGAACTCCCGGTCGGCGGCGACATAGCCGGTGACGCTGTGGGACGGTCGCCGCCCGGCCAGGAGCCCGATGGCAAGGGTGACGGCCAGGTAGCCGGCGATGACGGCGGCGATGATCTGCCAGCGTTCCACGCTACTGGCCCGGCTCTCGCGGCTCTCGCGGCTCGCCGCGCGCGCGGCTCTCGCCGCGGTCGAGCACGAAGAGGACCACGCCTCCCATCACGATCCAGAAGCAGATCCAGGCCATGGAGAAGGGCAGTCCCAGGATGAGCGGGCGGACGCGGTTGAAAGGCAGATACGCCGGCCACGTGACCGCCAGGCCGTAAAGGGCGAACGCGAGCAGCGCGGCGATGCGGGCGGCACGTGCACTCACGCGCACCTTCTCCTCGACAGCCGTTGCCTCAGCGCGGCGGTGCGCCGGGCCGGTGAAGCGGGGCGTCCCGGAGCCGCGTGCTCCGGGCTTCGGAGCCGGGCGGCGGTCACCCTTGCTTCGCGGACAGCGCGTCGGCGCACGCCTCGAGCGCGACCGTAAGCTCGTCGATCAGCGTACGCGACGCCGTAGGGGTGAGCCCGTCGTGCCCGATCTGAGAGCGGAGCGAGCGGATCTTCACCACGGCCGCGCGGATCCGGTGGGCCGGCTCGATCTGGGGTGTGTCGCCGAACGGCGATCCGGCGAAGGGATTCTGCTTCGAGGTCATAGGACGGCGAACCTCCTTCCGCAGTGCTCTCCGCAGTGCTCTGACTCGATGGTTGCCGTCGCGCGAAACGCGGGCTACGGATCCGGCGGTCTCAGCGCCCCGTGAAGCGCGGCTCCCGCTTCTCCATGAATGCGCGGACGCCCTCGCGGCCGTCCTCACTCGCGAACGCCGTGAGGAAGAGCTCTCGCTCGAGGCGGAGCCCCGCCGAAAGCGGCGTCTCCAGTGCCGCCTGGACCGCTTCCTTGGCCAGACGCAGCGCCACAGGACTCCAGCGCGTCATGCGCCGGGCGATCTCGCGAGCGGTCTCGTACGCCCGGTCATCGTCTACCAGGAACTCGACGAGACCGATTCGGTACGCGTCCTCCGCGTCGATGAAATCACCCGTGACCGCGAGGCGCAAGGCCTGGCCGTAGCCGACCAGGCGCGCGAGGCGCTGGGTGCCGCCGCCGCCGGGGACGAGCCCGAGGCGGATCTCCGGCTGGCCGAAACGGGCGGAGCGGCCCGCCACGCGCAGGTCGCACGCCAGGGCCAGCTCGCAGCCGCCCCCAAGGCAGTAGCCGCGGATCACGGCGATGAGCGGCTTCGGGAACGCCGCTGCGGCGTCGTAAACCCGGCGGCCCGCGATCACATCGCGCTGCTCGAGGGGCGTGCGCGCGGCGAACTCGGCTACGTCCGCACCGGCCACGAAAGCCTTGTCCCCGGCGCCGATCAGGAGCACGGCCCGGATGTCATCGTCGGCGGCAAGCCCGTCCAGCGCTTCCACGAGCTCGCGGCGCACAGTCGCGTTGAGCGCGTTCAGCTTCTCTGGCCGGTTGACCGTCACCGTCGCCACGGCATCCGACGTCTCCACCAGGATCGACTCGTACGGCATTCGGCCTCGCAGTTTAGAGGGTTAGAGGGATAGAGGGTTGGTTGCATCCTCGCATCGTGGTTTCCAGGGTTGGGGTCCATACGCATGGAATCGCCAGCGTCTGTGACGGAAGCACTTGCCGGGGGCCAGCGCGGCTAACCCTCTAATCCTCTCTAACCCTCTGGCGCTCTACCACCTGTAGAACCCACTCCCCGTCTTCTTGCCCAGCCGCCCCTCGGCCACCATGCGCCGCAGGATCTCCGGGGGACGGAAGCGCTCGCCCAGCTTTGCCTGCAGGTACTCCGCGATTCCGAGCCGCACGTCGAGCCCGACCAGATCGCTCAGGCGAAGCGGGCCCATGGGGTGGCGGTACCCGAGCTCCATGGCGCGGTCGATGGCTTCGGGCTCTGCCACCCCTTCCTCGACCATGCGCATGGCCTCGAGGCCGAGGAGCAAGCCGAGACGCGAGGACGCGAAGCCGGGCGAATCGTTCACGACGATGGGCTCCTTGCCCAATTGCCGGACGAACGCGAGCGCACGGTCTACCGTGGCTTCCTCGGTGTCGCGACCTCGCACCACCTCCACGAGTGCCATGAGGTGCGCTGGATTGAAGAAGTGAAGTCCCAGGAACCGGCCCGGGCGCCCCAGCGCGACGGCGATCTCCGTGATGCTGAGCCCCGAGGTATTCGTGGCCAGGAGGGCGTTCGTGGGCGCTGCGCGCTCCACGTCTCGGAACACGCGGTGTTTCAGCGCGAGCGATTCGGGCACCGCCTCGATGACGATAGCGGCCCCGGCCACCGCCTCTTTGAGCGATGACGCGCCTTCCACCCGGTCGAGCGCCGCCGCACGCGCCTCGGCCGTCACCTTCCCGAGGGCCACCCCTGTGGCCAGGTTGTCGGCGGTACGCTCGAGGCCCCGGGCGAGGGCATCGGGGCTCGTGTCATGCAGGGTCACCCCGTAGCCAGCCATGGCCGCGACCTGCGCGATCCCGTGGCCCATGGTTCCGGCGCCCAGGACGGCGACCCGCTCCGACCGCGGAACTCCGCTCCCCGCCGCCTCCCTTGCCATGGCTAGTAGTTCCTCAGAGACCCGCTAGTCCGTGGAGATGACCGTCGCGATCCCCTGGCCCACACCGATGCACATGGTGGCGAGGCCGTAACGCGCACGGCGTCGGCGGAGCTCATGCACCAGCGTCGTTAGGATACGGGCGCCCGAGCAGCCCACGGGATGACCCAGGGCGATGGCGCCGCCGTTCACGTTCACGCGCTCCGGGTCGAGGCACAGCTCGCGGATGCAGGGGATTGCCTGCGCGGCGAACGCCTCGTTCAGCTCGATGAGGTCCAGATCGGGCACGCGAAGCCGCGCCCGTGCGAGCGCGCTGCGCGACGCGGGCACCGGGCCGATTCCCATGCGGTGAGGCTCGACCCCTGCGACCGCCGTGGCCTCGAGCCGCGCCAGCGGCGCGAGCCCGAGGGCCGCTGCGCGCTTCTCCTCCACCACCAGGAGCGCCGCCGCCCCGTCGTTGATCCCCGATGAGTTCCCGGCTGTCACCGTGCCATCCGGACGGAACGCGGGCGGCAACGCCGCGAGCTTCTCGAGGGTCGTGTCCGGGCGGGGGTGCTCGTCCACGGAGATCCTCCGCGTCTCTCCCCTCGCGCCCGGGACCGGCACCGCGACGATCTCGTCGCCGAAGCGCCCGGCTGCCATCGCCGCCGCCGCCTTCTGCTGGCTCGCCAGAGCGAACTCGTCCTGCTCCTGCCGGCTCACACAGAACTCGCGCGCCAGGACCTCGGCCGTCTCCCCCAGCGAGATCGTCCACTCGGCGGTAAAGCGGGGATTCACGAAGCGCCAGCCCAGCACGGTGTCGGCGATCTCCGGGACTCCGCGGGGAAAGGGCCGATCCGGCTTGAGCATCACCCACGGGGCACGGCTCATGCTCTCCACTCCGCCCGCAATGAACATCTCGCCGGTGCCCGCAGCGATGGCGAGCGCCGCCGTATTCACCGCCTGGAGCCCGGAGCCGCACAGGCGGTTCACGGTCTGCCCCGGAACCGTGACCGGGAGCCCCGCCAGCAGCGCGGCCATGCGCGCCACGTTGCGGTTGTCCTCACCCGCCTGGTTCGTGCAGCCGAAGATCACGTCGTCGATGGCCGCGGGATCGAGACCCGCGCCGTCCACCAGCGCGCGGATCACGTGGGCCGCCAGGTCATCGGGCCGCACCTGTGCCAGCGCGCCGCCGTGCCGCCCGATGGGCGTGCGAACCGCACCTACGATCCAGGCGTGCCTCATGGCTCGGGTCGCGTCATGCGTCGAGGGCCACCCACACGCTCTTCACCTGCGTGTATTTGTCGATGGCCGACTGGAAGCCGAGGTCCCGAGCGAACCCGCTCTGCTTGTAGCCGCCGAACGGCGATCCGGAATCGTAGCGCTGGTACGTGTTGATCCACACGGTCCCCGCCTGGATCTCCGCCGCCAGCCGGTGCGCCTTCCCGATGTCGCGGCTCCAAATCCCGGCCGCCAGCCCGTAGATCGTCCGGTTCGCCTTGTCGATGGCGTCGTGCACGTCGCGGAAGGTCATCACGGCGGCCACGGGCCCGAAGATCTCCTCCTGGGCGATCGTCATCTGCGGGGTCACCTCGTCGAACACCGTGGCTGTAACGAAGTTGCCCCGGCCGTTCACGGTGATCCGCTCGCCGCCGCAGAGGAGCCGTGCGCCCTCCGACTTTCCCCTCTCGATGTAGCTCAGCACGCGCTCGAGCTGAGCCTCGCTGACGATGGCGCCGATGCGCGTCTTCGGATCCAGGGGATCGCCCACCGTCATCTTTGCCGTCCGGTCAAGCAGCGCCCGCACGAAGTCGCCGGCGATGGACTCCTCCACCAGGATCCTCGACCCCGCCGCACAGACCTCGCCCTTCCCGTAGAAGATCCCCGAGCAGCTTCCCCGTGCGGCGGCCGCCAGGTCCGCATCCGCGAACACGATGTTCGGCGACTTGCCGCCCAGCTCGAGGGAGACCTTCTTCAGCGTGGTGGCGGCCTCCCGCATCACGATGCGCCCGACCTCCGTCGAGCCGGTGAAGGAGATGGCGTCCACGTCCGGGTGCCGTACCAGGGCGGTGCCCGCCGTCTCGCCGAATCCGGCCACCACGTTGAGGACGCCGGGCGGAAAGCCCGCCTCGGCCGCTAGCTCGGCCAGGCGGAGCGCCGTGAGCGGCGTCTGCTCGGCGGGCTTGAGGATGACCGTGTTCCCGCACGCCAGCGCGGGTGCCATCTTCCACGCGGCCAGAGAGAGCGGGAAGTTCCACGGGACGATACAGCCCACCACGCCCAGGGGCTCCCGCAGCGTATAGTTCAGGAAGAGCCCTGCTACCGGGATCGTGGCGCCCTCGATCTTGTCGGCCAGACCCGCGTAATAGCGGAAGTTCTCGACCACACCGGGGAGATCGACCTGCCGGGACTCGAAGAGCGGCTTCCCGTTGTTCAGGGTCTCGAGGAGCGCCAGCTCCTCGGCGTGCCGCTCCACCAGGTCGGCCAGCCGCCAGAGGAGCTCGGCCCGCCGGTGCGGGCTCAGCTTGCGCCAGGCCTCGCCCCTGAATGCCGCCCGCGCCGCCGTCGCCGCCCGATCCACGTCCGCCGCATCCCCGCTCGCTACGCGCGCCAGCAGCTCCCCCGTCGCGGGGTTCCGTACGTCGAAGCTCTCACCGCTCGCGGCGGCCTGCCACTCGCCGCCGATCCAGTGCTGATCGTGAATCCGGATCCCCGCCGTCGCTACCGTCACAGGCGCACCCGTCCTCAACACGTCTACGCTCAGCGTCCGCGATTCGCGAGTTGCGATTCGCGATTCGTGATCCGTACTTCTCCGTAGTTATCCGTAGTCAGGGATCAGAGATCAGCCTTCGCGATCAGGGATTCGCGAGTCACCATTCGGGTCCCCAATCCGCTACCCGGTGTGTCGACACACCCGCCCGGCTGCGAACCGCTGGTCGCGGACCGCCAATCGCTGATCGCGAATCGCTCACCGTCCCGTGAACTGCGGCTTGCGCTTTTCCACGTAGGCGGTGAGCCCCTCCCGCGCGTCCTGGCTCAGGAAGAGCTGCTGCTGTAGCTCCCGCTCCAGGGCGAGCCCCTGCTCGAACGGGACTTCCCAGCCCGTCTGCACAGCCCGCTTGATGAAGCCCACCGCCTTCGCCGCCCGGTTCGGCGGCGTGAACTGACGCGCGTACTCGAGCACCTGCGCGAGAAACGCGTCCCCGGTCTCCGCATCGAGGATGCGGTTCACGAGCCCGAGCTCCGCCGCCCGCTCGAGGTCGAACGTCTCGCCACTGGTCATGAGCTCGATGGCCCGCGACTTCCCGACGATGCGCGACAACCGCTGCGTGCCACCGGTTCCGGGGAGCACCCCCAGGTTCACCTCCGGGAGCCCGATCTTCCCCGCACCCCGCCGCGCCACCCGGAGGTCCGCCGCCATAGCGATCTCCAGACCGCCGCCCACCGTGTGCCCGTTGAGCGCCGCGATCGTGAGCTTCGGCGTCTGCTCCAGGCGGTTCAGCGTCTCGTTCGCGTGCAGGCAGAAGCAGTACTTGAAACCGGAGGTCACCTCCACCAGCATGTTGATGTTCGCGCCCGCACTGTAGAACCGCTCGCCTGCGCCCGTGACCACGAGCACGTAGACGCCGTCATCCATGCGGGCTCGCAGAATCACTTCGTCGAGCTGCCGCATCATCTCGTAGGTGTACGTGTTCGCCGGCGGATCATCCAGCGTGATCAGGGCGACGCCCTGCCCCACCTCGTAGTGAACAAGCTCGCGCTCGGCCATTGTCGGTTCCCCCTGTCCAGTGTCCACGATGGCGCAGTCCCGCGAGGCTCGCCGGGTCGGACGCGCAGCGACGGGCCGGCTCGCTCCGTGCGCTTCACCCCTCACGCCAGATCGAGCCCTGCGTTCGCGCCGCGCCCCGCGCGGCGGCCGGTGTGCGAGCCGGCTGCATGGCCGACACGTACCCGCGCAGGAAGACGTGAATCATGTTCTCGGCCAGCTCCTCCACCGGCACGTCCCGCTCCGGACGGTACCAGTTGTAGATCCAGTTCATCATCCCGAAGAGCCCGAAGGTCGCCACCCTCAGGTCCACGGCGCTCCCCGCCGGCTTCAGCTCGGAGAGGATCTCCATGACGATCTCCGTGTAGCGCTTCTTCTTCGCATTCACACGCCTGCGGTACTCCGCCGTCAGCGCCCTCGCTTCGTGGGAGAGCACCTTCATCTCCCGCATGCTGTTCACGAAGAAGTGGAGGTGATTCCGGACCAGGATGCGCAGGCGCTCCTCGGGGTCCGCGACGCCCTCGAGGTCGTTCTCCAGCCGCTCCAGGATCGTTCCGAAACAGTGGTCCTGGATGAGAAAGAGGAGCTCTTCCTTGCTCTTGAAATAGTAATAAAGGCCGGAGAGGCTGATCCCGGTGGCACCCGCGATGTCGCGAATGCTCGCCTGATGGTACCCCTTGTCCGCGAAGATCGCCGCGGCCGCCTTCAGGATGCTCGCTAGCTTCTCATCGTGACGCGGCCGCTCGTCCAAGCTCACTGTCCTCCGGTGGGGCGCGGTTCGATCGGACGTCCGAGCGAGCAAGCTATCCGGCCGCGAACGAGGGTGTCAAGCAAGCGCAGGGGACGGGAGGCGGCCGGTGACGGGGGAGCGAAGGTTGCACGCGCGCTCGCGACCGGTGTTCGCGAATCGGAAGTACGGTTGCGCACCGAGACTCTCGGAATGTAGCGGCGGTCGAATGCAACCGCACTTCCAGTCGGGAACACCACAGGGGGTACAGGGGTGCGGTCGAGGGCGGTCGATGCCTTGAGGGCGGTCGATGCCGCTTGCCCGCGATCTTCGTGAGGGATTAGCTTGGTAGGGTGCTTTCCTGCGTCTGTCAGCCGTTCGAGGCCGTGCGCATCCGAAGCTCGTTCGCATCGATCGTTTCGATCGTCGCCGTCCTGGGCGTGACCCTCGTCGCGTGTCGGGACGCACCGGTGGAGCCCTCTGTCCTGCTGGTGGCCGGGGAGGCACGTGCCGCCGTGTCTCTCCAGGGCGAAGTGCCCTCGCTTCCGGGACTGGCGCGCGATCTGAAGCTCGAGGCCGAGCTGGGGACGGCGCTGGAGCTGTGGATGCGGGGGTGGACGCTCCCGGAGGCGGAGGGCGCGGCGCTGCGGGAGGCGGCGTACGCGGAGGCCATCCCGGTCCTCGCCGGCGCTCTGGCACCTGCGGCCGTGGACTCGCTTCTCACCATGCTGGATCGCTGGCGGCGAATGGTGGCGGGGCTCAACGGAGGGGCGCTCCCTGGACCGCTGGGTGAAGCGGTGGTGCGGATTCTGGAGGAGCTGGCCGCGGGGCGCCGCGCGCTTTCCGACGCAGTGCCGTCGCTCGCGATCCTCTCCGCGCTGCGGGCGTCGGATCTGCTCCGCGGAGTCTCATCGCCGGTGGTGGCGGATATGCTGATCCGGGACGCGGCGCAGCGGCTGGCCGAGCGGCCGGATACGGGTGCGGCTCCCCTGAGCGTCCGGCGCGCGCGGCGGCTGGTCCAGGGCGCGCGCCACGCGTTCGAGGCCGGCGACTTCGACCGGGCGATCCGTCGCGCGTACTACGCGACCCGGCTCCTGGAGGCGCCGGCGGATGGGCGTCCGCGGTAGCGGTCACGGGGGCTGGAGAGCAGGGGTCGCACAGCGGCCTGTGTTCTCCGGCTTTGCCTGGCCGGGCCGTGAAGTTCTTTTCGTTCTGTGACGTATCGCAGAGTGGAGGGCTGTTCGCGCCTCCCTCCCAGAACGTCGGAGGAACGTGAGATGCGGGCGAGCAGGGCGGTCGTCGCGCTGGTCCTGAGCCTGCCGCTTCTGGCGGGCGCAGCTCCGGTGCCGCAGAGTCAGGGGGCGGGCGCGACGGTGTACCGCGTTCCGGTAACGGGCGAGATCGAGCTCGGGCTGGCACCGTTCGTGGAGCGGAGCCTGCGCGAGGCGGAGCGGGCGGGTGCGGCGGCGGTGATCCTCGATATGGATACGCCCGGCGGCCGGGTGGACGCGGCCGAGCGAATCGCCGACGTGGTGAGCGACGCGGCGGTACCGGTCTACGCCTACGTGAACCGGCGGGCGTTCTCGGCGGGTGCGCTCATCTCGCTGGCCACGAAGGAGATCTTCATGAGGCCGGGCGCCGTGATGGGTGCGGCGACGCCGGTGGTCGGGACCGGAGAGAAGGCTCCCGAGAAGATCGTTTCGGCCATGCGCAGCGAGATGCGGGCGCTGGCGGAGGCCCGGGGCCTCGACCCAAGGATCGCCGAGGCGATGGTGGACGAGGACATCGAGATCCCGGGCGTGGTGGAGAAGGGGAAGCTCCTGACCCTTACCGCGGAAGAAGCGGCACGGCTGGGTTACGCTCGGGAGGTGGAGGACTGGGACGTCCTTATGCAGACACTGAGTGTTCCGGGTGCGCAGGTCGTGACCGTGGAGGTGAACTGGGCGGAGGGCGTCGTGCGCTTCCTGTCCTCGCACCTGGTGGCTCCGTTCCTCCTGACTTTGGGCTTCCTGGGACTGCTCATCGAGCTGAAGACGCCGGGCTTCGGGCTCGCGGGTGCCGCCGGACTCCTGTCCCTGGCGCTGTACTTCGGGTCGCACCTGATCATCGGGCTCGCCGGCTGGGAGGAGCTCATCCTGTTCGGCGTCGGGATCATCCTTCTGGTCGTGGAGATCTTCCTGGTGCCCGGCTTCGGCCTCTTCGGCGTTGGCGGCATCGCGGCGCTCCTGGTGAGCATCTTCCTGAGCCTCATTGGGCGTCTCCCGACGGCCGCGGACCTGACCACGGCCGCGCTGGTGCTGTCCACGACGGTGCTGGTGGCGCTGGTGACGGCCTGGGCGCTGCTTCGCACGCTCCCGCGCAGCGCGAGGCTGGCGCGCACGGGGATCCTCCTGGACACGGAGGAGAGCCGCGAGACGGGGTATCTCTCCGCGCCGCCGCGGCGTGACCTGGTGGGCGCACGGGGGGTGGCGCTCACGGATCTTCGCCCGTCGGGCACCGGCCTCTTCGGGGACGAGCGCATCGATGTGGTCTCGGAATCGGAGTGGATCAACGCCGGAACGGCGATCCGCGTCGTGAGCTCGGAGGGCTACCGCCACGTCGTGCGCCCCACCAAGGAGCAGGCCTGACCGCACGCACCAGTGGCGGCATACGCGGCCGCGGCTCACTATAGAGGGCCCGCAGAGGGCCCGCAGCGCGGGACGCGCCCCGTTCCGCCGGAAGCGAGGAGGGGATCATGGAAGGGCTGGCGTTCGGATCGGTGGCGTTCGTCATCGCTATCTTCGCGTTCGTCCTGTTTCTCGCCTGGGCAATCCCGCTGCGGCTCTGGATCGAGGCGTTCTCGGCGGGCGTTCACATCGGTCTGTTCTACCTGGTGGGGATGCGCCTCCGCAAGGTGAACCCCCCGGCCGTCGTGCGTCCCCTCATCTGGGCGAGGAAGGCGGGGCTGCAGCTCGGCGTCCAGGAGCTGGAGGCTCACTACCTGGCCGGCGGTGACGTGCCCCGGGTGGCGCGGGCGCTCATCAGCGCCGACAAGGCGAATATCGACCTCGCATTCAAGCAGGCGGCGGCCATCGACCTGGCGGGCCGCGACGTCCTGGAGGCGGTGCAAGTGTCCGTCAACCCCAAGGTGATCACCACCCCGCGCGTCGCCGCCATGGCCAAGGACGGGATCCAGCTCATCGCCCTCGCCCGTGTGACCGTGCGGGCCAACATCAATCGCCTGGTCGGTGGCGCGGGTGAGGAGACGATTCTGGCGCGGGTCGGCGAGGGCATCGTCTCCACCATCGGCTCGTCCGAGTCCCATAAGGCGGTGCTCGAGAACCCGGACAACATCTCGAAAACGGTCCTGCAAAAGGGGCTCGACTCCGGGACCGCGTACGAGATCCTCTCCATCGACATCGCGGACGTGGACGTGGGGAAGAACATCGGTGCCGAGCTCCAGATCGACCAGGCCGAAGCGGACAAGCGGATCGCCCAGGCCCGCGCCGAGGAGCGGCGCGCCATGGCCGTGGCCGCAGAGCAGGAGATGCGGGCCAAGGTCCAGGACATGCGCGCCCACGTGATCGAGGCGGAGGCCCAGATCCCCCAGGCCATCGCGGAGGCGTTCCGCGAGGGGAACCTGGGAATCATGGACTTCATGCGCTACCGCAACGTCCAGGCCGATACCGCCATGCGCACCGCCATCGCCGGGGGTGAGGAGCGGACGGAGGGCACCTCGGAGTAGCCCATGGATTCATCGCAGCTTCTCATCATCCTGATCATCGTCATCCTGTCGCTGCTGGAGGGGTTGGCTAGCCGACGTCGGAAGGCGCAGCGCGAGCGTGCCGGGCATCGGAAGCCCGCCGACCAACCGGACCTCTGGGGCGAGGTCACTCGGCGGCAGCGAGAATCCGAGCGGGCGTCCCCAGCCCGACCTGCGACGGTGCGCCCGGGCGAACGTGTCGAACCTGAGCCCGCACAGCCCCGGACCTCGGCCGAGATTCTGGTCCCGGAGGATCTATGGGAGGCGATCACCGGGCAGCGCCGCGCGCAGCGGGAGCGGCGGGAGGAGCGGGCCATCCCGGTGGAAGCGCAGACGCTGGAGGGCGCCGGCGCGGAGGAAGCGCGCGACGCGCTCCCCGAGGCCGTGACCCTCGAGCGAGTGGAGCCGGAGGAAAGGGCCGGCATCGAGACGCTAGAGGCCGAGGCGGCTGAGGTGCGGGCCGGGGACCAGGTCCGCGAGCCGGCTCCGCCCCGCGCCGGCGCCCGGCTCGAGAAGCCCGTGCGGCCGACGCGCCTGAAGCCCTCTGTGGACGAGCGACTGCGTCTCGAAAGGGAACGCCGGGCCCGGGAACGGCGCGCCCTGGCCGAGCAACTGGAGGCGGCGGCGCGGGGAAGGGCGGGGGCGAGTGAAGAGGAGGCGCAGGCCGAGGCGCGCCACGAGGCGCTTCACCGGCGCATCGCGCCTCCCGCGCCCACACCGGAAAGCCCCGCTCCCAAGCCGACGCCGGCCGCCGCACCCGTGGCGCGCGCACGCCTCGCTCTAGGGCTGCGGCAGCCCAGCTCGCTGCGCCGCGCCCTCGTGCTGAAGGAGATTCTCGACCCGCCGCTCGCGCTGCGCGATCCGGAAGGAGATCCGTTCGGAGGACCAGCGTCCCGCGCCTGACAAGCGAGGGCCGGACTAACCCGCTAACCCCCCCCGGCAGCAGCTCCCATCTTCCGCAGGACCGTGTGCAGGATCCCGGCGTTCCGGTAGTAGTCCACGTCCACGGCGCTGTCGAGGCGGGCAACGGCATCGACCGCGAGCTCCTTGCTGGTCTCTGGATCCCGCGCCGTTACCTCTACGATAGCGTGCGGTTCGAGTCCGTCGGCGATCCCCCGGATCTCGTAGATCTCGCGGCCCGTGAGGCCGAGGGTCGCAGCGGAGTCGCCGTCCCGGAACTGGAGGGGAAGCACCCCCATCCCCACCAGGTTGCTCCGATGGATGCGCTCGTAGCTCTCGGCGAGCACCGCTCGCACGCCCAGGAGCGCCGTGCCCTTTGCCGCCCAGTCGCGCGAGCTTCCGCCCCCGTACGCCTTGCCGGCGATGACCAGGAGCGGCGTCCCCTCGTCGCGGTAGCGCATGGCCGCCTCGTAGATCGACGTGACCTCGCCCGTGGGGAAGTGGAGCGTGTAGCCGCCCTCCTTGCCCTCCAGCAGGAGGTTCTTGATGCGCACGTTCGCGAACGTGCCCCGCATCATGACCTCATGGGTCCCGCGCCGGGCGCCGAACGTGTTGAAGTCCATCGGCTGGACGCCGCGCTCGATGAGATAGCGGCCGGCGGGTCCGTCCTTCGCGATCGCGCCTGCGGGCGAGATATGGTCCGTAGTCACGGAGTCGCCCAGCAGCGCGAGGACGCGCGCGCCCACGACATCCCGGAGCGGCGGCGGCTCCGGCGACATGGCTTCGAAGAATGGCGGCTCCGCGATGTACGTCGAGCTCGGATCCCACTCGTAGAGGCCGCCCTCCGGGACCGGCAGCGTCTGCCACGTCTCGTCGCCGTCGAACACGTGGGCGTACCGCTCCTGGAACATCTCGGGTCTGAGCGAGCCGGACACAGCGGAACGGATCTCCGCCGGGCTCGGCCAGATGTCCCTCAGGTAGACGGGCCGGCCGTCCCGGTCGTGGCCCAGCGGCTCGTTGAGCAGGTCGACATCCACCCGGCCGGCCAGCGCGAACGCCACCACGAGCATGGGTGACGCAAGGTAGTTCGCCCGGACCTGCGGATGGATCCGCGCCTCGAAGTTGCGGTTCCCGCTGAGCACGGCGGCCACCACCAGCCCATCCTGCTTGATGGCGTCCGCGATGGGACCTGGCAGCGGCCCCGAGTTGCCGATGCACGTCGTGCAGCCGTAGCCCACGACCTGGAAACGCAGCGCCTCCAGGTAGGGGAGCACGCCCGCGCCCTCCAGGTAGTCCGTCACGACCCGCGAGCCCGGGGCCATGCTCGTCTTCACCCAGGGTTTTGCCTCGAGCCCGCGCTCGATGGCCTTCTTCGCCAAGAGCCCGGCTCCGACCATCACGGACGGGTTCGAGGTGTTCGTGCAGCTCGTGATCGCCGCGATCACGACGGAGCCGTCGCCGATGGTGACCTTGTCGCGGCCCTCGAGCTCGATCTCCACCTTGCGGCCACGAGGCTTCGCCTCCTCCGCGACCGCCGTGCCCCGGGTGCCCGCGCCCGCCGGGCCTCCAGAGCCGCTGCTGGTCTCCAGGTACGGCTTCGGCGACCGCCCGCCCTCGCCCGTCCAGTAATCGGAGGTGTGGGGCTCGTCGCAAGGAAGCTTGAAGCCCGCCGGCACCATCCCCGCCAGGTCCCGGTAGAACGACGTATTGAGCTCACGGAGCGGAAGCCGGTCCTGGGGCCGCTTCGGGCCCGCCATGCTCGGCTCGACCGTGGAGAGGTCGAGCTCGAGGACGTCCGTGTACACCGGGTCAGGCATATCGTCCGTGCGGAAGAGCGCCAGCTCCTTGGCAACGTACTCGGCCCGCTGGACCAGCTCCGGGTCACGGCCCGTACCCGCCAGGTAACGGAGCGTCTCGGCGTCCACCGGGAAGAAGCCGACGGTCGCGCCATACTCGGGCGCCATGTTGCTGATGGTGGCGCGGTCCGGGAGCGGGAGCGTGCTGAGCCCGGGCCCGAAGAACTCGACGAAGCGGCCCACAACCCCCTTCTTGCGGAGGATCTGGGTCACGGTGAGCACGAGGTCGGTGGCCGTCGAACCTTCCGGCAACGCCCCCGTCAGCTTCATCCCCACGACCTCAGGGACGAGCATGTAGTACGGCTGCCCCAGCAGCACGGCCTCCGCCTCGATCCCGCCCACACCCCAGCCCAGCACACCCAGCCCGTTGATCATCGTGGTATGCGAGTCCGTGCCCACGAGCGTATCCGGATACGCGACCCACTCCCCGTCCTCCAGGCGGTGCTGGAACACCGAGGCGAGGTACTCCAGGTTCACCTGGTGGACGATCCCCGTCCCCGGCGGCACCACGCGGAAGTTCTTGAACGCGCGCTGCGCCCAGCGGAGCAGGGCGTAACGCTCGCGGTTCCGCTCCATCTCGAGCTGGACGTTCAGCCGAAACGCGTCGGGCGAGCCGAAGAAGTCCACCTGCACGGAGTGGTCGATGACCAGGTCCGCGGGCACTACCGGGTTGATCCGCTCCGGGTCGCCCCCCATGCGCGCGAGCGCGGACCGCATCGCCGCCAGGTCCACCACCGCTGGAACCCCCGTGAAGTCCTGGAGCACCACCCGCGTCGGCATGAACGGGATCTCGGACGCGGGGCCGGAGCCCCACTTCGCCAGCTCCTCGACGTGCTCCTCCGTCACCAGCCCGCGCCCGGCGTGGCGTAAGGCGTTCTCCAGGAGCACGCGGATCGAGAAGGGAAGCCGGTCGATGTCGGCCACCCCCAGCTCCTCAAGCTTCCGTACCCTGTAGACGACGGTCGGACCCTCGTCCAGCGCAATGCGCTCCCGGGCTCCGAACGGATCTCTGTGCCCAACAGGCTTGACCACCCTGGCCTCCCGGTCTCGGCTGTTCGCTCTATCGAAATCGCCTGGGGCGCTGCAGCCGGGGTCTCCCGCCGCCCTTCGCGGTGACGTCCCGTCTCCTCGCCCCAATCTCCCCACAGTCTGTGTCCATAATCTGATGGAAAATCGAGACCGGAGCCAGTCCGGGCGGTCGAGTCCACCCAGATACTCGCGGCGACCCCGCTTCGCCCGGCGCCGCCGGCGCGTCCAACCGGTCCGAGCTCTCCCGGTAGACGCATTTCCGTGCCCTCCAAAGGGTCAGGACCTCCAGCATGCGGTCCCTAGCTTGCCGCCGTCGAGATCCGGCCCTAGGCTTGCCGCTCTTGCCACACCTGCGGTTGAGGGCCCCCTGAGGGCACGTTACGTTTGTTGGTGACCGGCCGGAGTGGCGGAACCGGTATACGCACACGACTCAAAATCGTGCGGGGGCAACCCCATGCGGGTTCGAATCCCGCCTCCGGCATGGAAGGTAAAGCGTTGTGAGGAGCGTAGTTGCAGGAACCGGCCCGCGCCGGTGGCAAGGTGCGTCAAGTTGACAATAACACGCTGACCTTGAACGTACCTTAAACGTCCCGCGCGTTTCACGCTTGCGCCTCCCGGATCGGCACCACCTTCCGGGTCGCCCGCCGCGCCGCGGCGTCAAGGTGCGCGGCCAGCTTCTCCGCGCCTTCGCGTAACATGGCCTCGTCCACGATACAGTACCGGCGGTAGGCGCGCTGTTGCTCGGGCAGCTCGACGAGCAGGGCTTGAATCTCCGTTTCTTCGATGAACCCCTTGCGCGCGTTGTTCTCGGCGAGCGCCACCACGTCCGGCACCTGGACGACGAGCCCGTGACGCTTGCCGAGCCGGAACATGCGACGAAGCGCGGCCAGCTCGCGGTTCACGGTCCCGGGCGCGTAGCCAGCGGCCAGCCGGTCGGCCTTGTAGCGTTCGGTTTCCGCCGTCGTGATGTTCACGGCTCGCCAACCGTCGAAGGCAGCCAGAAGCGGCCGCAGCACTCGCTCCAGGTTACCGACGGAGCGGCGGCCGTTGTTCTTGTAATCCGCGCGCACGAGCTCGGCCAGCTCAGGAAGCTGCACCTTCTCCAGCTCGCGGCGCGGCGGCCCTACGCGGTCCCGCAGTCGGTCCTGTAGGAACCGCTTGGCTTCGCCCAGCCGGTCGGTGCGCGTGGATTCGCAAATGCGCTTCCCGTTCCGGTAGTAGACGCACCAGTAAACCGCCTGTTCGCGTACCTCCCTGGTGTTCTTGTCCTGGTACTTCGGAAGGTAGAGGTGTCCGCCCGCTCCGCTACTTTTCGGCATGCTCCCCCTCCTTTCGTGCGGCCTGCTTCAGCCTCTCGGCGGCATCCACAAGGCGGGCGGCACGACGACGCAGCACTCTCGCGAGCCGAAGCGCCGATTCCGGCCCCACGTTCGCGAGCCCGACACGCCAGCGCGCAACCGTCGTCGGATGGACGCCCGATTCTTCCGCGAGCATCCGCATCGACGTGAGCGCAGCGTCCAGCGCCCTGCGTGCCGCCCGGTTCAGCCGCTTATCCATGCTATCAAGTTATAGCTTGGCATAGAGGGAGCGCAAGGGTCAGGATCGGCGGGCCTCGATGTAGCGGCGAACGGCCCGCTCGGGGAACCTGACCGCGCCGCCGATCTTCCGACCGCCCAGTTCGGCGCGGTGGGCGTAGACGAACTTCGTGGAGACGCTGAACCGCCGCGCGATCTCAGCGGCTGTCAGGTAGTCGTCCACCTCGCCGCCGTTCCTTCCTGCTCTCGCCTCCGGGGTCATGAGCTTCGCCCACAGCGCCGCGCGGATGCGCTCGATCTCGGCCAGCGCGTCCGGCACGCGCTCGCGGGGCAGCTCCGCCAGCGCACGCGGGTCCACGAGCAGGCGCGCAAGCGCGGAGGCGCTCACGGTCGTGTGTCCTCGCCGGGCAGCGCATCGAGCGCGGCGCGCAGCGCCGGCAGCGCATCGCCTGGCAGGCGGAACGCGTTGGCCGATCCCCGCGTGAATCCTTCTCCGGTGCCGAAGCCGGTCACGAGCCGGAGCGAGCGCGGCTGGCCCTCCGGCCCGCGCTCGAGCTGCATACGCAGTGTGGCGTTGCCGCCGAGCGGCACGTCCACGCCGTCGAGTGTCGTGCGGCTCTGCGCGAGGTGGGGGTGCGGCGCTGAGCTCATGCGGCCAGCTCCCGCACCGCATCCGCGAACGAGACGCGGCGCACGGCCATAAGCAGCGCCAGGCCATCCCACGAGCGGCCGCATGGATTACAGAAGGCGCGTCCCTTCCGGTCGTTCAGGTGAAGGGACGGCCGGCTATCATCATGGAAGGGGCAGCGAGCGTACCCGTGGCGGTTCACGTCGAGCCCGAGCCGGCGGGCTACCTCCGTCACGGGCACCGCGCGGGCCCGGTCCACATCGATGGCGGGCCGCAGGTCGCGGCGACTTCTGCGACTTTTGAGATGGCCTTTTGGCCCCTTTGGCCCTGCGTCTTCGGTCGTGGGAATGCCCGTGCAGCTCTCGCAGCCGCAGCCTGGGATGGGCTCCCCAGGTTCCAGCGGCCGGGCGCGCAGGAACGCAGCCTTGATCTCCAGCACTGTATGGCGCGAGAGCAGCGGCGCGGTCGGGTCGGCCCACGAGTCGATCAGCCGGTCCAGCTCCTCGGCGGACAGCGCGCGGATCGGGTCGTCGGGCCGCAGCGTCATCGCTCCTCCCGCCCAGCCACGCGCCGGCAGGTGTAGCAAACCTCGCCCTCGGGGTCCGTGGGGTCGAGCCCACCGCCGCAGGACGGGCACGCGCGAATTTCTCGCGCTCCCCGAAATGCGGGGACAGAAGGGACAGAAGTGGTGTCCTCCGGCAGTGTCGGCGGACTTTTGTCCCTTTTGTCCCCGTGTTTTGGAGTGCGGCACCAGAAACACACGGCCGCCGGCTCGGAGAGGAAGAACCGGCCGCAGCATGCGCAGGGATGGACCTGGACACGCGGGCGAATGAGCGCGAGCAGGTCCGGCTTCACCGTCCGCGCCAGCTCCACCAGCTCGCCCGTCAGCGGACCTGAAAGGCGGATCTGATCCGGCGCCGCCTCGAAGCGAACCTCCACGCCAGCATCGTGCAGGCGACGCAGCACGGCCGCCGCACTCATATGAGCACCTCTGCGGGCGGAGGGACGGTAGGGACAGTAGTCGGCCGTAGCGACGGGTGCAGCTCCACGACTGGCGACGGCGGGCGGCCGCCGGTGCTCGGCTGCGTGCGGAGGCGGATGCACCCTCGCTGCACGAGATCGTCCAGTAGCTCGGCGAGGTAGTCCGCGGGACTCTCGGCGTGCGCGATGGTCGGTCGGCTGTCCACCGCGCGGTACACGTCACGGACGGTCGAGCCCTCGGGCAGCTCGCGGATGCGCCGCAGCACATACGCCAGGTCCGCCGTCCGCTCGTCGAGCGCCGGCGCCAGCACGGCCAGCGCGTGCGACGTGAGCGCCCGGGCCAGCCGCACGCCGCCGTCCATGGCCCACGAGCCGATGGGCGCCGTCCAGAGTGGCCGGCCATCCTCCGCGCGTGCGGCCAGCTCCAGTAGCGCGGCGAGCCGTACGGCCTGGCCGCAGACCTTCGCGGCCCAGTCTGTGACGCCCGCCAGGCGGCCGCCGTCGCCCAGCTCGGGCTTGACCTCCGCCTCATAGCCGTGCCGTGCAGCGCGTCCAGCGCCTCGGGGGCGAGCGTCAGCTCGTGCACGTCTGCGGCGACCGTGCCATCGAGCAGTGAGTGCAGCACGCGCGCGTACCGCTCGACCGCGGCGGCATCCAGTGCGGGCACGTCGCGCCCGGTCAGTCGCGATCCGAGTCCGTGCGCGGGAGTGCACCACAGGATCCGCCCCCACAGCCCGCGCCCCCGGTGCACGTCGCCATGCCTCAGCGCATCGAGCACAGTAGGCTGTAGCGTCAGCCCCGGGGTCACCGCGGGACGCGGCACGTGGAGCGGCTCCCGGCCGATCCGGTCCACGCGGATGGCCTCGCCCGACCAGCCTCGCAGCAGCTCGTCTACGCGCGCGATGTCCGAGTATCGCCCATCTGCTATCCCGAGCGGGTCCGTCTCCGGCGCTAGCAGCGCGATATGCCCGCCCTGCTCCGCCATGAGGCGCACCAGTGCCTCGGGTGTCGCATCCGATGCGAGGAGGCGAGGCAGGATGGGCACGGCGGCCTCGGCCGCGTCGAGGTCGGCGCGCGCGCCCTCCACGGCGGCGGCGCTCGCCTTCGCGCGGGCGGCCTGGGTCACCGCATGACGTAGCCCCTGCGCGGCCACGTCCGCGCGGTCGCGCGCCCGCCGGTACTCCGGGCCTATACGCGCGCAGGCATCCCCCTCCCAGGCGCACAGCGGCGCGGTCATCGCGGCGTAGACCGGCGACTTCCGCGCGGCGGGGGGGAGGATGACGGCCGTATTTAGCGTCACCAGCTCCCGCCACCCGCGCGCGTCCACCACCACGTCCGCACGGCCACGCAGTGCCACAGACACTGCGGCGAGTCCGAGTAGCGCAGCCATGTCCGGCGGCGTCTGGGTGGCGCCGGCCACGGACACCACATGTGCCCGCAGCGCGGGCGGTAGCGCGTTCAGCGGGAGCGGCTCCGGGTCGGGTGGGCCGGGCAGTCGCGGCGACGCGCCCCGGTCGCCGATGGCGGACGTGGTGCTCATGGCCGGCGTCCTCTCTGGCTCCGGCGCCCTGGCGAGCACGCGGACCGTCCGGCGCATCTCACGGACGCGCCCGTGTGGCAATCACTGCGACTCCCCCGTGCGCCCCACGAGGCGCGCAGCCTCCCGCACGAGCACCTGCCGCGCCCACGTCGCCGGCAGTTCGTCCGCGATCGCGCAGGCGTAGCGACCACGGGCGCCGCCGAGACGGCTTCTGTATGGGCGCAGAGAGTGCTACATTTCGCATACGTCAGGAAGTAACCCCTTGGGTCGGCAGTCACAATCAAGAATTCTTGAGGACGTAATAGATATGTCCATCGCGCCCTCTTCGAGCCACGCAGACCCGCCTCGCCTATATCTTGACTGTGACCATGCGTGGCAGATCTACGAGAAGGAACTGACCGATACGGAGGGGCGAGTGTTCGAGGAGTGGGCTTATACAGCTCGCAGGGGGCTTACGAACGAGCAGCTTGCTGAACGGCTCGGGATGGCACCTGGAACCCTATCCCGGCACTTCAGTAACATCGCGAGCAAGATCCCAGGCGAGTCAGCCGGCAACATTCTCAAGTTAGGACGGCTTTACGCTGCGATGTCGCAGGGCTCAACGGGAGACATGCCGTTCTAGGCTCCATGCCACGCTCTCATGGAGTTGGACGGGGTCGAGGTGGTTAGGTTTGACTAAGTTGGACCACCCAGAAGCGTAGAAAGCGCGAGCGATGACGACGAGAGAGAAAGAACGGCTGCACCGGCTTGTCGAACAGATCCCCGATTGGTTCGTGGGGGCCGCAGAAGCCGTACTCGTCGCCCTTTCTACCGCACCGCGTCCGGTCGGGCAGCCCTCTGGTGATGCGCCTGACGAGACGCTCGACATGACTGATCCAGTCCTCCGGGCGCTATTCGCCGCGCCGGAGGACGATGAGCCGGATGACGACGATATCGATGGCGGGCTCTCCGAGGCCCGGGAGGAGGCGAGGCGCGGCGAGTCGATCCCGCATGAGGAGGTCAAGCGCAGGCTCGGGCTCTGAGCCGTGCGTGTCGCATGGCGTCCCCGGGCCGAGAAGGATCTACAGAAGCTTCCCTTGACGGCGCAGCACCGGATTGTGGAGGCGATTGACCGTTTTGCCGCCACCGGGCACGGCGACGTGAAGAAGCTCGCGGGCGCAGATCCACCCGAGTGGCGCCTCCGTGTCGGCGACTACCGTGTCCGCTTTGAGATCGACAAGGCGTCGGACACCCTGTACGTCCTCCGCGTTCTGCCGCGCGGGGATGCCTACCGCTGACGGGGGGTACGCGGCTCACTCCGACTTTACGCCCACGCCGCCCGCTCCCGCGCCAACTTCGCGACCTGACGAACACGAATCTTGAAGCGCACTCCGGACGACAGTATTCTTCGCTTTGCCAGCCCCACGCGCCGGGCCCACCGAGCTCGGCGCCCACAACATGCGCTGCAGCCGCGTGGATAGGCTCGCCTGAGAG
>JACQVF010000075.1 GCA_016209885.1 Gemmatimonadota bacterium
ACGTATCGAGACCGTCGATGCGTGCGCCTCGCAAGGCGCGCTGAGGAGGAATAGCCCTGCGCTATTGCGACGAAGCGCAACGCAGCGAGGCACAATGCAGCGGCGGTCGAATACGACCGTATTTCCGGCCGGGAGCACTAGTACTTCGTGGTGGAAGTCCGCGTTAGCACCGAGAGCGCCGAAGCGCCGCTCCAGCAAGGAGCGACCGGGGTCCCCACGCAACGAATGTTGCGCCGGGTGAGGGCGACGAGGAATAGCAGCGCTGTTTCGAGGAGGAGCGACGCTGCTGGAGCGGATGCAGCGGCGCTCGAATGCACGCGGACTTCCGCCGCGAGGTACTGGCCCGCTCACTTCAGCGTCCGATGGCCCGCCGAATCGCCTCGACCGTCACCTCGGCCTGATACTCCACGAGCTCGTTGCCCAAGGCGATCGTCTTCTCCGCGGGCGCCAGGCTCACGCCGTTGATGGCAAAGAGCCCCTTCGCCAGCCGCTCTCGCATCCGCACGGTCTCCGGGTCCACGACCATCATGATCGCGGAGTGCCGCACATCGTCATGCAGGCCTTCGTCCTGCTCGTGAACGCCCTGCGCTTCCAGCCAGCGTTTCCATCGCGGATTGTCGTAGTACTCGGGGACGTAGTGGATCGAGGCCGCAGCGCCCACCCACTCCGCCGACAGGCGCTCCGCGACCCGCCTCATCCCGTCCTGGTTGCCGCCGCTGTCCCCGATCAGGATGACGCGCCGGAACCCGTGGGCCCGCAGGCTGCGGGCGATATCCTCGAGCAGGCTCTCGAACGTCTCCTCGCGTACGCTGATCGTACCGGGGTAGCGCATGTGGCCGGTGGGCGGTTGGATGTCACCCTCCGGCACGAACGCCACAATGGGTGCCGCCAGCGCGTTCCCGAGCTTGTGCGCGATCCGCTCGGTGGTGGCCCGCAGAATGATGTTGTGTTTCCCCGTGGCCAGGTACGGGCCGTTCTGCTCGAGCCCGCCCGTGGCGACGATCGCAGTGGTGTTCCCCCCACGGATCGCGTCCCGCACCTCCATCCACGTCAGCTCCTCGAGCCATACGGAGTCGAGGGGGTCGATGGGACTCGGGGATTCCGGGTCCGGGGATGCCGCCTGTGCGAAACCCGCGGGCGGCGCCAGGAGCGCCACCGCCATGAGGGCAACGCCGGGCGCGAGAACGGCACGAATCGCGGTCATGGCACAACCTCCGGGATCCAGTTCAGCACCGCGTGCATCTGCCGCGACGACCCGGGAGAACGGGCGGAAGATGCTCGGGAGGGCGCCCGGCGAGCAGGAAGCCGGCGCGGCTTGGCGACCGAAGTCCGGCAGTCCTCCGCGGCACGACGGCGATCCTTCAACCGACCGCAGGGAACGAGCGGACTCACCGTCCGAAGCCCTCGGGCGAGACGCCTATGTCCGGGAACGAGGAGAGCACCCGGCGATCGCTCGTGACCAGCCGAACCCCGAGTTCTCGCGCCAACGCCACGTACTCGCACTCGTAGGCAGAACACCCGGAGGAGGTCGCCAGCTCGAGCACCGCCCCCGAGGCCAGGCGATACTCCTGCCCGGCCATTAGCGCTTCTGCATGCACCATGATCGCCAGCGCATCACGCAGGCCGAGCGAGTCTCCTCGCATGAGTTGCCACAACACGTTGCGCACCTCGCTGCGCCAGAGAAGCGGTGCGCACCAGATAGGATCGACCCCGAAGACACGAACCGCCGCCGCCGTCTTCTGCCCCGGCACGTGCAGGTAGACGATTAGGTTCGCGTCGGCCACGATCACCGCCGGCCCTCGCGCCTGAACCGGGCAAGCTCCTTCTCGGTCACGTATACGCCCCCGAGCCGTTCGCGGATCACTCCCGCCTCAGCCAGGAAACGCTCCGGCTCGACTCGCTCCGCCCCGAGCGCTCGCTCCAGGCAGGCGATCGCCTCGCGATTCATGCTCCGCCGATTTCGCAGCGCGTCCCGCTTCAGCCGCTCGTACAGCTCCTCCGGAACATTCTTGATCGTGATGGTAGCCATGGGACATGGAGGCAAATTGGAACCGTTTCGATGTCCATCCCAATGTAACGGGGACCCGCACGCGCGTCCATGCAGTCCGCCCAGCAGGCCCAGCAGGCCCAGCAGGCCCAGCAGCCGGATCGCCCACTTGACGCTCCGGACGCGCCCCCTAGCTTCTCGTTGCCGAGGCTCGCGAGCGACGGCGGTCCGCGAGGCCTCTCGCGTCTTGAAGGCTCTTCATCCTCGCTCATCCTGGAGGCGTGCCATGTCGCTGACCCGCAAGGAGTTCATGGAGCTGACCGGCAAGGCAGCGTTCGGCGCCGGCGCCCTTTCCACCTTCGACTTCGTCTGGACGCCCCCCGGCCTGATGGAGATCCTGCAGGAGGCCGAAATTCGTAAGATCCACGACCACATCGCCCGCAGCAAGGAGGAGCACATCGCGAAGGTCCAGGCGGACCTTCGCCAGCCGTCCGTGAGCTCCTGGAGCATGGGGATCAAGGAGATGGCGGACCGTATGGTGGACAGCTTCAGGGCGCTGGGGACCAAGGAGGCGGATCTCGTCCCCACGGACGGCAACCCGGGTGTCTGGGGATACTACGACGCGGGGAAGCCCAAGACCATCGTTGTCTACATGATGTACGACACGCAACCGTGGGTGGAGGAGCGCTGGTCGTCGCCGCCGCTGGCGGCGAACCGCGTGAAGCTGGACCCGTTCGACGAGGTGATCATGGCACGCGGGGCCATCAACTCGAAGGGTCCGAACCGCTTGTTCCTGAACGCCCTCGAGTCCATCATCGCCGTTACGGGCACGCTGCCGGTGAACGTGATGTTCACGTGCGACGGCGAGGAGGAGCAGGGGAGCCCGCACTTCCACCAAGTCCTCGACCCGTACCGCGACCGGCTCCGCAAGGCGAACTGTCTGCTGGGCGCGGGGCCGGCGCAGCAGCGGGACGGCAGCGTCTCCATGAGTCTCGGAAACAAGGGGATCCTCGAGATGGAGATCGAGGCGCACGGCGCGCGCTGGGGCCGCGGGCCCCAGAAGATGCCGATTCACTCCTCGCGCAAGGCCGTCCTCGACTCCCCGGTCTGGCGGCTCGTCGACGCTCTGCGCTCCATGTACGATCCCAAGACGAACCGCATCCTGGTGGATGGCTACTACAACGACATGCGGCCGCCGAACGAGGAAGAGGAACTGCTCATTCAGACCCTTGTGACGCGGTTCCGGGACCGGCTCTTCGCCAGCGACTCGGAGAACCTGAAGGTCTTCATGAACGACTGGACGCCGGAGGAGGCGGCCCGCCACCTGACCTTCGACACGACGCTCAACATCGACGGGATCTGGGCGGGCTATACGGGCCCGGGCATGGCCACGATTCTGCCCGAGAAGGCCGCTGTCAAGCTGGACTCGCGCCTGGTGCCGAACCAGGCCATCGCGACGCAGAAGGAGCGGGTCCTCGCCCACCTGGCGAAGCACGGCTTCACCGACCTCGAGGTGCGCCAGCTCGGCGGCGGCGACGAGTGGTCGCAGACGAGCGTCAAGGAGCCTGTGGTCCAGGCCGTGCTCGGCGTCTACAAGAAGTACGGGATCGAGCCGCTGGTCTGGCCCCGGTCCCCCGGCTCCTCCCCCCAGTGGGAGTACACTCGCAAGCTCGAGCTGCCCGCGGCGAGCGGCGGGCTCGGCCACGGTTCACGGGCGCACTCCGATGACGAGTACATCGTCATCGCGGGGAACGAGAAGGTGGCCGGAATCGTGAAGGCCCAGCAGTCGATCGTCGACATCCTCTACGCGTACGCGAGCTGGCCGGAGAGCGGGCAAGCGGGTTAACGGATGACCGGGTTGGCGGGTGAGCGGGTGAGCCGGTGAGCGGCTGATGCGCTCCTGGACCTCCCGCGCCCGTCGATCCGGTGCGCTCTACAGGCACGGGACGGCCGTGCCACGCGGTTGGTCGGCAGGGCCGTCCATAGCCGGATGCCGCGAACTACTAGCCCGCTAACCCGCTAACCTGGCTACAGCGCGAACGCGATCAGGTAGAGCGGCCCGGTGAGGAACATGACGGCGGTGGTGTAGCCCATGATGTCGCGTGCGCGTGTGTTCGTGACGGCGAGGAGGGGGAGCGCCCAGAACGGCTGCATCATGTTCGTCCACTCGTCGCCGTAGGCGAGGGCGAGGACGCCGCGGGCGGGCAGGACCCCGATGGCGGGGTCGAGCGCAGTACGCAGGACGATTTCGCCCTGCACGGCCCACTGCCCTCCGCCGGACGGAACCGCGAAGTTCACGAGCCCGGCCGTGAGGAAGGTGAGGGCCTGGAAGCACCAGCCGATGGGGAGCCCGAGGCTCGCGAGCCAGAGCGACGCCTCGACGCCGAGCCGTGCGAGCAGGGTGACAAGCCCGCTCGCCTGCATCACCCCCAGGATCGCAAAGTAGAAGGGGAACTGGAGGAGGATCCCCCCCGCCTTGCCCGCGCCCTCGGCGAACGCCCGTACCAGCGCCAGGGGCGAGCGGTGGAGTGCGAGCCCGCCCGCGAGGAAGAGGAAGAGGACCGTGTTCAGGTCGAAGCCGCGGCTTCCGCTCAGCCAGCCGGGGAGGAGCGTAAACACGAGCGCGCCCGCGGCGGGAGCGAGGGCGAGCAGGGCCACGGCAAAGGAGCGGTCCAGGCGCGACGCAACCCCCTCGCCCGGCGCCTCCTCGTCATCCAGCGCCCGCGGGTCTTTCGCCACCGCTGCCGGGCCGGGTGCGCGCGCGCGCCCCGCGCCACCCGCCATGGCTCTCAGCCGACGCCTGGCCCGGATCACCGCATCGCCCGCGTTCCTGACGCTCCTGACCTCTGCCCGCGCCGTGGGAGTCCCCGAGGCCGCGTTTGCCGGCGTGTCAGGTCCCGGCACCGCCGCCGGCGCCCGGCGAGCCATGAGCGCGAGCAGGAGCGGAACGAATCCCAGGACCGCAAAGGACAGTGCGAGGTTAGCCCGCGAGAAGATGGTGGTGGAGACCGGGATCGCGCCCACCAGGTCCGCGTACGCGTGGTCGCGCTGCGCAACAAGGAGGGGCGCGGAGCCCGAGAGCCCTCCATGCCAGTGGAGGAATCCTGCGTAGGCGGCGGCCGCCACGAGCGGGTACGGAATCGGCTGTCCCCTCTCTCGAGCCACGCGCCCCACCTCGCGGGCCAGGAAAGCGCCACCCACCAGGCCGAGCCCCCAGTTCAGCCAGCTCAGGACGGCGGTCACAGCGGCGGTGAGCGCCACAGCCTGAGCGGGAGTTTTCCAGAACCCAGCGATCCGGGTGAGCGCCCGGTGCACCTGCGGCGCCGCGGCCACCGCGTAGCCCGTCACGAGGATGAGTGCCATCTGGAAGCCGAAGGCGAGCATCGCGCGATCCCAGAAGCCCTCGTACCAGGCGGTGAGCACGCCCTGGATCGCAGGTACGTCGCTGCTCTGCCACGTGGCCAGGCCGGCCGCGAGCACGATGCCGTTGAGTGCCAGCGCGAAGACGAACGGGTCAGGCATCCAGCGGTGAGACCAGCGCGCACACGCGTTCCCGAACCGGGCGACGAGGACCGCCACCCCACCGCCCTTCCCTTCCCTCGTCACGTCCCCCTCCGCCGTCCCATCCCCCTCCCGCCGTCGGCCGCCGGACGCGCACCCGCCTGCGCCCGCAGCGCGACGTAGTCGCCCTCGAAAGTGCCGACCACGACACCGTCCGCCCGAAGCTCGGCATGAAGCGAGATCCGAGCGCGCTTCTTCCGGCCGAGCGCGTTCATGAAGCGACCCCACTGCTCCGCGTTGGGGGCGCGGCAGCGCGCGCAGAACCGGCCCAGAATCGGCTTGCGGTACTCCACGTGGTTTCGCTGAATTACGATGCGCACGGGAAACGGGAGCGCCCGCAGCCGCATATAGAGCAGCGTCCAGCCCGAGAGGATGGCGAGGGCGGACGCGCTCCCCGCGAACACCGTATCCCGGTGGTTGATGTTCGGCCGGAACGGCGCCGATAGTGTCACTTCGGTGTCGCTCGCGGCATCCACCGCGACCTGCACGCACTTGCACAGCGGGATGTGCTCGTGCAGGTATCGCTCGAGCTCGAGCCGGTCTGCGGACAACGTTGCGCTCTCGGAATCGGGACTCGACCGACAAGCCCTGGAAAGGCCGGCCTGAACTCCGCCCTGCCGTGCGCACACGGCAGCAGGTGCGGGCGGGCCGGGACCAATGTGGCCACCGCCGCTACGGCTGTCCAGCACGCGGTGCGAGGATCCTTCGCGGGGACGGGTGTAGAAGTCGCCAGCCGCTGGGAGCGCCTGGGAGAGGTGGCCGGCAACCCTCTGGCACTCGGACAACATCCTAGCGAAGGGGTGGGTGGACGCCATCCGTGGAGCGCGATGAGTGAAAGCGAGCTGATCCGGCGCGCCTGCCATGGCGATGGTGGTGCCATCCGCGCCCTGTACGAGCGGTATTCGCCGCGCGTCTACGCTATCGTGCGCCGGATCGCCGGTGACGATGACACCGCACAGGACCTCGCCCAGGAAGCGTGGATCCGCGCCATCCGTGCGCTGCCCACGTTCCGCGGTGACGCCCGCTTCTCCACCTGGCTCCACCGCGTCGCCGTGAACGCGGCGCTCCAGGAGCGGCGGCACGAGAAGCCCCGGGCCGACCGGCACGAGCCGCTGGAGGGGGCGATCCCCGTGGCCCCGGTGTGCCCGGACGCGCTCCTGCACCGCCGGCTTGAGCTGGCCCTGGACCGCCTGCCGGACGGGATGCGCCGCGTGCTCATCCTGCACGACGTGGAGGGCTACACGCACGAGGAGATCGGGAACATGCTCGCGGTGACCCCCGGAACCTCGAAGTCGCAGTTGTTCAAGGCTCGCGTGAAGATGCGCGAGATGCTCGCCGCGCTCGACGGCGGTCCGAACGAAGGAAACGAAGGAGCGCAAGCATGCAGCATCTAGATCTCGAGATCCTGGCCCGGCTCGTGGACGGCACGCTGATGCCGGAAGAGGAGGCGCACCTCGCCGCGTGCGTACGCTGCCGCGACGAGCTCGAGGCGTTGCGCCAGCAGACGGAACGGCTGCGGGCCCTCCCGGACCTACTCCCGCCCGGCGGCGACTGGGACACCCTGGAGCGCCGGCTCGCCCACGAGGGCCTGATCCGGACCGCCACCCGGCGCCCGCCGTGGGCGCGCACGGACATCTGGCTCCGGGCCGCGGCGGCGGCCGTACTCTTCATCGGCGGCGCCGCGTTCGGCCGGGCGCTGGAGGGCGGGCTCTTCCGCTCCGGAACGGTGGCGGACGCGGACGACGTTGCGTCGCTACAGAACGTCGCCACGGTCGAGGACGCGGCCAACGCCGTACGGCTGGCCCAGGGGCAGTATTTCGACGCGCTCCTCCGGTACCGCGAGCTGGCGGGCGCGGACGGCCCGGAGGCCGTGCAAGTCGGCGATCCGGCTGGGCGCTTCGCCGCCCTGGAAGCGCTGGTGGCGGCAAGTCAGGCCGCCGTGCGCCATGCGCCGGCCGACCCGTTCCTCAACGGCGTCCTCGTGAGCGCCGTGGCCGAGCGCGAGCACGTGCTCCGGCAGATCGCCACCGTACAGCGGGATAACTGGTTCTGAGCATGAAGACGAAGACCACGAGTCGAATCCGCCCCTGGGCCCTCGCGTGCGCGCTACTCCTCGCCAGCCGGGCGAACGGCGTGGCCCAGGACCAGCCTCGGAAGGAGCCTGAGCGCGGCTGGATCGGGATCGCCTACGAGCTTCGCTACCCGCAGGCGCGCGACGAGCCCCTGCCCTCCGACGCAGCCCTCCTGGTCATCCTGGAGGTACAGGACAAAAGCCCCGCCGCGCTCGCGGGGCTGGAGCCCGGCGATACCGTGATCCGCATCGAGCACGAGCCCGTGTCCGCGGTCCAGATGAAGCGGTTCGGCGAGCGGCTCCGTGTCGGCGACCGCGTGCACTTCACGGTGCAGCGCGACCAGCGACGGCGCGACCTGGCCGTCGTCGCCGGCCGGAGGCCGCAGGTCGTGCTCTTCTACCCACGCGGCATGCAGCAGCAGATCGTCATCCGCGTGGACTCCGTCAGGGATGCCATCCTCCGCAGCCTGGACTCCGTACGCGCCAACCTGGAGAAGGTGCGCTTTGAGTTTGACACCGCCGCGTACGAGCGCATGGCCGAGGAGCTGGAGCGCATGACCGTCGTGTACGATTCGCTGATCCCCGCGCTGGAGATCCGCTTCGAGCGCATCCCAGGGCAGCGCTCGGATTCTCTCGAGGCCGAGCTGCGACGCATGCAGCGAGAGCAGATCGAGGCGCTCCGGCAGTTGGAACGAGCGCCTGCCCGGGAGGCGCGAGGGAGGGCGTCCGATTCCATCGCCGTGCAGGCGCGGCAGGCACGGCAGGAGGCGCTGCGGCCTTCGGCGCAGGCCCGCAGGCAGCGACCGGTCACCGACTCGGTGCGCGCCGCCGGGGAGGGGGCACGGACGCCGCAGCCGCCCGAGGTCCACGTGTTCTTCGCGCCGGAGATCGTCGGCCAGCGGGTCGTGGCCGGTGCCCACCTCACGACCCTGAACCCCGAGCTCGGCGATTACTTCGGCGTCGGTCGCGGGTTGTTGGTCACCGACGTCATGAAGAACACTCCCGCGGCAGCCGCCGGGCTGGTCGCAGGGGACGTGATCACCGTGGTGGAGGGGCGGGAAGTCACCTCCATCAGCGAGCTGCGGACCGCCCTCGCCCGCGCCTCCCGCCCAGCCCCGATCACCGTCGTGCGGAAAAGAAAGCCCATCGAGCTGCGGCTACCGGAGTGAGCGCGCCCGCGGCGAGCGCTGATTCATGCCGGTTCACCGCTCCGCGCGCTGCCCACTTGCCTACCCCCACCGCCGGGAGGACTCCGTTGCCATCACGCAACACGCGTCGCCCGGCTGGCGCCTGAACGGCTCCAACTCGTCTCTCTGCACCGTTCCGCTGCGACTGGTGCGTCTTGGCTGCAACATGCCGGAACACCAGTGACCCCGGGCCCCGAGGCCCTGGCACACCGCTCCGAGACTCGGCGTCCAGCGGAGGGCGGCCCGCCCGCAGATCCGCTCGCGCACCGCGGACGCACAACGGGGGGACGCGCAATCTGTATCGCGTCACAATAACTTCTTCCCGCCTCCTCGACGTGGCCGCGGGCGCCGGCCGCATCTCTAAGTGGTCGTCACGGCAGCAGGATAAGACGAGGCGCCCGCGCCGGCCCGACGTTTGCATATCCCGCCATTGCCTCGACAGACCGCCACCAGAAAACGAGACCACGGCGTCCCTTAGTTTAGGTTTAGTTTAGGTTTAGTTTAGGTTTAGGAGAGCGGCCGGGAACCTCGGGAGTGCGTGGCATGAGGATCTGCTATCTCTCCGCTGACCTGGGCATTCCGCTGAACGGCTCGAAGGGCGCGTCCGCGCACGTGCGCGGGCTGGTGCGGGCGTTCACCGCCCTGGGCCACGAGGTCGCGGTTCTCACCCCGGGCACCGGCGGCGAGCAGTGGAGCGCCGAGCTCGATGCGCGGATCGTGCCCTTTCCCATAGCGGAGATCGTAGCGGGCGTCGTCGCCATCGGGCCTCCGCCGCTCGCCTGGGCGCTGGGCCACGTATGGAACAACGTGGCGGTGGAGCGCGCGCTGCTCCGCGCGCTGGAGGCACAACGCCCCGATCTCGTTTACGAGCGCTACAGCCCGTTCGGCATCACAGCCGGGCTCATCGCCCACCGGCGGGGCGTGCGGCACCTCCTCGAGGTCCACGCGGCGCTCGCCCGGCAGGGGAGCCGCTCCCGGGGTCAGGCGCTGCAGGAGGCTGTCGAATGGATCGAGCATGCGGCGTTCGAATTGGCATCGCGGATCCTGACGGTGAGCGGCGAGCTGAAGGAGAGGCTGGTCGCTGGCGGCGTTCCGGAATCGAAGATCTTCGTGGTCCCCAGCGGCGTGGACGCCCAGCTCTTCGCGCCGGACGGCCCGGTCCGGCGCGAAGGATGGGAGGGTCGCTTCGTCCTGGGCTTCGTCGGCAGCCTCAGGTCCGGGCGCGGAGTCGACGTGTTGGTCGAGGCGTTCCGGCGCCTCGCCGCCGATCCCCGCTATCACCTGCTCGTCGTGGGCGACGGCCCGGAGGCGAAGACGATCGACACGCTGGCCCAAGAGTTCCCCGGCCGCGTTAGCCGCGTAGGCCCGCTCCCCCACCGCGAGGTGCCGACCTACGTCCGCGCGATGGACCTCGCCCTCGCCCCGGCGCCGCAGATCGAGTCCTTTTGCTTCTCACCGCTAAATGTCCTGGAGTACATGGCGGCAGGCCGCACTGTCGTCGCCGCCCGCATCGGGCCACTGGCGGAGCTCATCCGCGAGGGCGTGACGGGACTGCTCGTGCCACCGGGTGATCCCGAGGCGCTCGCCGAGGCCGTGCGCTGGCTGACCGCTGATGGCCGGCTGCGGCGCGCGCTCGGTTCCGCGGCGGCGGGAGAGGTGCGGCGCGCTCACCTATGGACCCACCGGGCGGCCCGCATCCTGGAGATCGCGGAGCAAGCCGCCTGATGGGGCACCGCTGATGGGGTACGGGGGGTACGCCTGATGGAGCACGGCTGACGGCGCACGTTCCTTCGCCGAAGCGCCAGCCCCTGGGGGGCCCCCCGAGCGCTATTCGTACCGCAAGGCCACGATCGGATCGAGTTTCGCGGCCCGCTGGGCCGGCCAGATCCCGAAGAACAGCCCCGTCGCCGCCGAGAACGCGAAGGCGAGGAGCACGGCCTCGGGGGCGATGGCGGTGTTCCACTCGGCGAGCCGCGTCAGCAGCCACGCGCCCCCGGCACCCGCCGCGATCCCCACGATGCCGCCGAGCATGCAGAGGGTCAGCGCCTCCACGAGGAACTGCAGCAGGATGTTGCGCCGGGTCGCCCCCAGCGCCTTGCGGATCCCGATCTCGCGCGTCCGCTCCGTCACGCTCACCAGCATGATGTTCATGATTCCGATCCCGCCCACCAGCAGGCTCACGGCCGCGATCCCGGCCAGCAGGAAGGTGAACGTTCGCGAAGTCTCCTGGAAGGTGGCCAACAGATCCGTGGCGTTGCGAATGTTGAAGTCGGCCTCCTGGCCCGGACGCATGCGGTGCTGCCGCCGCAGCGCGCGATCGATCTCAGCGAAGGCGCGGTCCATTTGCGACGGATCCGGCACCTGCGCATAGATCGAGCGCAGCCGGTCGCGGCCGCCGAACACCCGGAACTGCGCCGTCGAAAGCGGAATGAAGATCTGCTCGTCTGGATGGAGCCACCCCATCTCACCCTTCTCGGCCAGCACCCCGATCACCGTGAACGGCATCCCGCGGATGCGGATCGTCTTTCCCACGAGCATCGCGGGCGGCGTGCCCAGCGCCTCGGGCACCTGCGCGCCCACCACCGCCACCCTCCGCCGACCCTGCACCTCACCCTCGTCGAAGATCCGGCCGGCCTGGAGCGAGTGATCGTAGACCTCGAAGTAGGCGGGCCAGGTGCCGATGATCTCGTTGTTCGAGTTCCAGCGCAGGTACTCGACCTGAAGCCGCGCCGTGATTTCAGGTGCCACCACGAGGAGCCCGGATCCCTGGTCGCGCACCGCCTCCGCGTCGTCGGCGGAGAGCGGCTCGTCGCCCTGCGCGACGCCGCCCCAGAACTGCTGGCCCGGCCGGATCGTCAGGATGTTCGTCCCCATGCGCTGGATGCGCTCTTCCACAACCCGCTGCGCCCCCTCGCCCAGGGCGACCATGGTGATCACGGCACCCACGCCGATCACGATGCCCAGCGTGGTGAGAAACGAGCGCAGCAGATTCGTGCGGATCGCCCCGAACGCGACCCCTAAGATCTCACCCAGCAGCATGGTCTCCCCACGTCGGGCTCCAGCCGGCTCTCACCGGCGCTCCACCCGCCTCCATCCGATCCGGCCTGCTTTCGCCACGCGCTACCGGTGGCCGCTATTGCTCCCGAATCCTGATGACCGGCCCGGCTCCGGGTCCGGGCCCCGGCCCGGGCCCGCCCGGGAACATGCCGCCGCGGCGCTCGCGGATCTGGTTCACCCATTCCTGCTGTCGCGCCTGGAGCTGTGCCGCGCCGATGAGCGCGATCTTCTCGCCCTGCTCGACGCCGCGCAGGATCTCCGTGTAGTCCCAGTCATTGAGCCCGATGAGGACCGGACGCGGCTCGATCGCGCCCGCCGAGTCCACCACGAAGACCACGGCCGGCTTGACACCCGAGTCGGCCGCGCTCCGCCCCGCACTCCAGCGCCGCGCGCTGGCCGCGCCTGCACCTGGACCCGAACCCCCAGCACTCCCGGGGCGGCCACCGGGACCCGCCCCTGCGCCACGCGGCGGCGCGCCGGACGCCCGCAGCCGCCGCGCCATGGCCCGCGCCGAATCCTGGGAGATCTGCCCGCTGCGCACCAAGCGCCTCAGGCTATCCGCGAGCGCTTCAGCGCCCGCGCGGCCGGTCACGCCGGCGCTGTCGCCAGCCCACTCCGCGCGCAGCACCTCGTTGCCGGCCCCGGCCTCACGCGTTTCGTCGGGCCGGCTGGCCTCGGCCCTGGCACCCTCGGCTGTTCCGCCTGTGTCACCATCCGCGCCCAGCCCTTCCACGCCCGACCCCTCCGCGGCAAGTGGGCCGGACTGCAATCGGCGGTCGATCTGGAGCTTCGCGGGGTCGAGGCCGAGCACCATGGCGGCCGGCCCCACATCCTGCGGGTAGACGATCGCATTGTTTGGGGCCGTGAGCACGCCCGGCCGCTCGGCGATGAGGATCTCGACCTCGGCGTTCATCCCGGGCCTCAGCAGCCCCTCCCGGTTGTCCAGCCTCACGATCACGGGGAACATGGTCACGTTCTGCTGGACCACGGCCTGTGGCTCGATCTTCTCCACTTCACCCACGAAGGTGCGCCCGGGGTACGCCTCCACCGCGACGTTCGCCGCCTGACCCGACCGGATCCGACCCATGTCCGTCTCGTCCACCAAGGTGCGCGCCTGCATGCGGGAGAGATTGGCCATGATGAAGAGCGTCGTGCCGCCCGAGATGTTCGAGCTGGCCGACGTAATGACCTGGCCCTCCTCCACGCTCTTCTGGATGATCGTACCGGCAGTGGGCGCCCGGATCGTCACGTCGCCCAGCCGTTGTTGCGCCAGCTCCAGGTTCGTCTTCGCCTTGACCAGCGCGGCTTGCGCGTTCGCCTGGTCCAGCTTCGCAGCCTCGAACTCCTGTCGCGTGATCACCTGACTCTCGAACAGCTCGCGCGAGCGCTCGAGGTTCGCCTCCGCGATCTCCACGCGCGCCTTCGCCACCTCGAGGTCGGCCACGGCCTGGTCGTGGGCGTTCCTCACGTCCCGCGGATCGATCTCCGCCAGCAGCGCGCCGGCGGGCACGGGGTCGCCGGTTTCCACGTGGATTCGCAGAACCTCGCCCGCCGCCTTCGACTTCACCTCGACGCTCGTGATGGGCTCCACCTGCCCCGTCGCCTCCGCCGTGACCCGCAGGTCCCGCCGCTCGATGGCCGCGCTCTGCAGCGCAGGCCGCTCCTCCGCCGTGCTACGCTCGCACGCGGAGACCACCAGGGCGGCCGCCAGCGCGGGCGCCAGGAATCGCCAGCTTTCACGCACAGCCTGCTTTCGGATCATGCCACGCCCGCCTCCTCCACGACGAAGTCGCGCTCGATGTGCCCGTCCCGCAGATGAACCTGCCGCCGCGCGTACGCCGCGATGTCGCGCTCGTGCGTCACCAAGAGGATCGTCTGGCCTTGCGCGTTGAGATCGCGCAGCAGCTCCATGATCTCGCGGCTCGTCTCCGAGTCCAGGTTCCCCGTGGGCTCGTCCGCCAGGAGCAGCGCCGGATTATTCACGAGCGACCGCGCGATCGCGACCCGTTGGCGCTGCCCGCCCGAGAGCTCGCTCGGCCGATGACCCACCCGGTCGCCCAGCCCCACCTGCCGGAGCTTCTCCATCGCCCGTCGCTGCCGTTCCTTCGCGGACACGCCCGCGTAGATGAGAGGCAGCTCCACGTTGTGCAGCGCACTCGCCCGCGGCAGCAGGTTGAACGTCTGGAAGACGAATCCGATCTCGCGGTTGCGGATGCGCGCGAGCTCGTCGTCCGAGAGCTGGCTCACGAGCTGACCGTTCAGCCAGTACTCGCCCGCCGTCGGCGTGTCCAGGCAGCCCAGCAGGTTCATGAGCGTGGACTTGCCGCTCCCCGAGGGGCCCATGACCGCCACGAACTCGCCCCGCTCCACCTCCAGGTCGACCCCCCGGAGTGCGTGGATCGTCTCGGCCCCAAGCTCATAGTCCTTCGTCAGGCTCCCAGTACGGATGACGGCTTCGCTCAAAGTCTCCTCCCCAGGATCGCCTCGAGTTCCGCACGCGCCAGCGCGTAGTCGTAGCGCGCGGCGATAAGGTTTACACCCGCTTGATCCAGATTGATCTGGCTGGTCAGCACTTCGAGCAGCGTCACGACCCCGACGCGGTAGCGCTCGTTCACCACGCGCAGGTCCTCCTCGGCCACGCGCAGCGCCTCCTCCGCCAGGACGATGGCTTGCTCGGCCGTGCGCAGCGCTTGGAGCGCCCGGTCCGCGTCCACGCGGGCCTGAAGGCGTGCGTCCTCCTCCTGGATGCGCGCCACTCGCTCGGCCACCTCCGCGCGGTCCACGTTCCCCTCGCGCACGAACCCGTTGAACAGAGGGTAGGACAGCGAGAGGCGAACGCTCCAGCTCGTCCGGCCCCCGTTGAGCGCCGGGTCCTCGTTGAACCAGTCGTACCCGCTCGAGAAGCGGAGGCTCGGCAGATAGGCGGTCCGTGCCGACGTCACCGATGCCGTGGCGGCCGCACGCGACCCTTCCGCCGCGCGCACCGCTGGCGAAACCTGCTCCGCTTGCGCCAGGATCTCCTGCTCGGAGAGCAGCAGCGACGAAGGGGCCAGATCGTCAGGGGGCCGCGGCACCACCGGCGCCTCGCGGCCCACCTGCCGCGCCATCGCGAAACGCGCGGCGCGCGTCAACGCCTCCGCCTGGATCACGGCCTGCCGCGCGTTCGCCAACTCGAGCCGCGCCCGCAGCGTGTCCGAGCGCGTGGCCGTGCCGACCTCGACCCGCCGGCGCACCATCGTCAGGCTCTCCTCCGCCCTACGGACGCGCGCGCGGGCGAGTTCCAGGAGCTCCGCCTGGCGCAGCGCATCGAAGAAAAGCGTCTCCGTCCGCAGGATGACGGCCCAGCGCTGGCTCTCGCGCGCGGCCTCCGCCGCGCCCAGGTCCGCCCGCGCCCGGGAGAGCTCCGCGAAGTGCCGCCCCCCGGTGAAGAGGTCGTAGCCCAAGCTCAACGTGGCGTTGTACGCGTCCTCGCTCCCGGTCACGACCCGCTGCGTCGCCGGGTCGAACCGCTGCGCGCTGGCGAGCGATGCCCCTGAGCCCAGACTCAGCGTCGGAAGGAACGACCCGACCGCCGACCGCCGCGCCGTCCCCGCGTTCTCCACGGTTGCCTCCGCCTGAACCACCTGTGGGTTGTGGCGCAACGCCAGCTCGATCGCAGCCGCCAGCGTTATCGTATCCGCCGCACCCTGCCCGTAGGCGGACAGCGCGGCGGTGACCCACACGCAGGCCCCACCGATCGCGCACACCAGCGTCTTCATCGCTGCCGATTCTCCCTGGCCCTCGAAGGCTCTACGATGGAATTCCGCTTTGCCTTTCCGCAGACGTGAGCTTCACGGCGGCCACCCGACGAAGCCGAGGCTCACGGCAACGCCCTCCCAGATTGAAGCCGCCCATTCGACGCCCCGCAATCCCGGAGGGTTGTCTCAGACCGGGAGCGTACGGCCCACCGAAGCCCGTGGATCACCGGAGGCGTGCACGCGGCCGCCCCTCCGACCGGCGCCCCTGCGGCAGCCGCTCGTCCAGCTTCTTCGCCGGCTCCTCCCATCGACTGCATGAGCCCCAGCAGCGGGAACCGCGCGAAGCCGCACATGGCAGACTCCCATACGCCCGCCTCCACTCGAACAGGAGCCGGCCGGCTCACCGAGCCCTTGAGTAGATGCACCACGCCCCGCTTTCGTTAGGCCCATCGCGTGAACTCGGCGTCAGCGATCCCGGCGCCCGGAAGGCGGGCGCCATGGGAGGACGCCTCCGTCCAGGGGACCGGCTGGGCCGGTCCGGAGGCCCGTCGACGAGCTCGACATATCGCCGCTATTGCTCCCGACCGGAAGTACGGTCATGCACCCAGACCGTCGAGCGTCCGCCTCGCAAGGCGCGCCAAGGAGGAAATAGCCGCGCGCTATTGCGATCCGGGTCCCCACGCAACGTACGTTGCATGGGGTGCGGGCGAGGCACAACGCAGCGAGGCGGAATGCAGCGGCGGGCAAATGCAACCGTACTTCCGGCTGCCAGCACTAGCCCCGGGGACCGTGGCGCGTGCCTGCACCGAGCTCGAATGACTCGGGGTCGCCGCTACGGAGGTAGCGTCCGGGGCCCGGATTACGGGTACGGACGGCAAGCCAGCGTCACGGCACGAGCCCCCGGAAACAGCTCCGGGGGCTCGTTGCCGGCGCCGAGTTTCTCCTCCGAGCCAGGGCCCAGGATCTCCGGGAATCCCTGAAGAAGGCGATACGGCGGACTGACTAGGCGGCCCCCTTCCAGCGGCCGAACGGCAGCGTAGGGGCCGGTCGGACCTTCCACCCCCAGATGAACGCGGAGATCCGCGGTGGGCCTGCCGAGGACGAATCCGGTGGTATACGCCACTCACCCGTTATGATAATCCCGCGGGCACGATCCTCCCCGGCCCCGTCGTGCTCCGCCACCGTCCGCGGGTGATGGACTCGCGGTTGCCGGACTCGCGGCTGCTGGACTGTGATCACCGGCCGTCCCTTCCTCTCTGCGCCGTTCTAAGCCTCGCGCCGCCAGCCTCTCGGTGGTGGCGTCGGTCGTCGATGCGCCCATTGCACCGATCATGCCGGTCGTACCGACTCGGGCTCGAGTCCATAACCAATTACGGATACGTCAGTTAGGACGGATGGATCCGTTTCTCCGTGGGCAGCGGCAGTCGGCACCCCGTGTCGCACGCACACGCAGGCTCGTGTCACCTGGACACACATGACGGCAAGGAGTGCGGGGGCCTGTAGTTCTTCAGCGACCTGCTACGGCGACCGGCTGCGGCGACCTGCTACGCGTTGTTGGGCCGGTCGCGGAGGAGGGATTCGGCGGTCACGATGGTTCGGGCGATGTCCACCATGCGCTGGTTGCGGTTCTGGCTTTCACGCTGTAGGAGGCGGTAGGCGTCGCGCTCGCTCAGCCCGCGGGTGTCCATGAGGATCCCTTTGGCTCGCTCGATGAGCTTGCGCTCTTCGAGCCTGCGCTCGAGGTCCGAGATTTCAGTGCGAAGCCTGCGGCATTCGAGGAACCGGGCGCGCGCCACGGCGATGGCGGCCGCCAGGGCGTGAGGCGGAAAGGGCCGCATGAGGATCTGGTAAACGGGTGCGGCCGCGGCGCGCTCGATCTCGGTCGGCTCGCACGGGCTACTGACCAGGATGATCGGCACCGGCCGCGCGCGGGCAATCTCCTGGGCAGCATCCAGTCCGTTGAGGCGTGGCAGCCGCAGGTCCAGGATAGCGAGATCGATCGTCTCGCTGGTGGCGAGCTCGATGGCGTGCCGTCCGTCGAAGGCGGGCCCGACCACCTGGTGCCCCATGGCTGCGAGCTGCTCCTTCAGCGCCATGGCGCTCATGACCTCGTCCTGAGCGACCAGGATGCGGAGGTTCTCAGGGCTCACGGGCTTTCCCTTCGGGGCAGTGCGAGTGCGCGCGTAGAAGCTCAGCGTCCCCGCTCGTCCCAGCCAGCACGCCGGCGCTTCCGATTCGCGCGCTTCCGGTTGTCGCTGGCCCGGCGAGCCTTCTCATCGATGGCCTCGGAGCGGGTGAGCATGGCGCTCAGCTCCTCGTCGAAGAACGCCTCCAGGCTGCTTCCGGATACGAGCAGCCGATTTGCGGGCATTTCCGGCGCGTCGGCACGGAAGAAGTCGACGACCATGACGGCGGCGCGGGGGGTGGATCCCGTACCGTAGAGGCACCGGCCCGCCACGCGGGCGATCCACTCCGTACCCTCGGCGGCGAAGTGCCGAGCCTCCTCCCGCTGCTCCGCGGGCGGTTCGCCGGGGGGAGCGGCCTGACCGAGGAGCTCGCGAACGGGCGTCGGCCGCCGCCGCGATAACGCGCCGGCCGCATCCTGTACCGTCGCCCCCGCCTCGCTCGCCGGACCCGCAGGCGCGGTCCCCCCGTTCGGCCGACCCGGGTCCCTGTTCGGCTCGGCGTTCCTTGAGCCGGCCTGGTCGACGGCCGCCGGATCCTCGGGCTCGCGGGCGCCGCCCGCCCCGGCCTCGACGGGCGAGCCGATCGGTGACGCGCCGTTCGCCGATCCCGCGCCCTGGTTCCCCGGGACCTCGACCTTCGGCCCCGCATCCACTTCCGACGCCGCGGACGGGTCCCCACGCGATCCCGAGACTTGCCCGAGAGCGACCCGCACGGGAATCGGGCGGCGAGGCGGCTCACTCGGCCGAGCGTCTTCGTCGTTCATGAACGTTATGGAGATGGGTTCGCGATACTCAGGAAACATGTGTCGTGAACCGCCGAACTTCAACCCGCACGTTAACCCGCACGTTAACCCGCATGTTGAGTCGCCGGGCGTACGCCGGGCGACCGTGGCGGGCAGCGGCTTCGTGCCCCTACCTTTCGCGTGGTATCCGTCCGGCCTGCCTGCCCTGGAGATGCCGTGGCGCATGTGGACCCTGGCCGGGGCCCCGCGGTAACCGTGGTCGTGATCTGCTACAACGGCTCCCGCTTTCTGCGAGAGGCGCTGGACAGCGTGTACGCCCAGACGTTTCCGGACTGGGAGGTGGTCTTCTGGGACAACGGCTCGACCGACGGGAGCGCCGCCATCGCCCGGGCATTCGGTCCCCGGACGCGCGTCTTCGGCGGGCCCCACCGCATCCCGTTGGGCGCGGCCAGGAACGACGCGGTCTGCCGGAGCCAGGGGTGCTACCTGGCGTTCCTCGACGTGGACGACGTATGGCGGCCGGAGATGCTCGAACGCCAGGTGCGACGCCTGTCGCGAGGCGACGCGAGCCTGGTGTACTCGGACTGCTACGTGATCTCCCGGCGCGGTGAGGTGCTTGGCCGCTACTTTCAGCGGTGCGTCCCCGCGCGCGGGAACGTGCTGGGCCCGCTCCTCGACGAGAACTTCATCCCGCTCCCCACCGTCGTGGTGGACCGCGGCACCCTTCTGGAGGCCGGGGGCTTCGATTCGCGCCTCCGCATCGCCGCCGACTACGACCTCTGGCTGCGCATCGCCCGTGACCACCCCTTCGATTTCGACCCCGCGCCGCTCGCCTGCTATCGGATCCACGAGGGCAACGTCACCGGCGACTTCCGGTCGGCGTATCGGGAGAACCTGCGCGTGTATCGTCGCCAGCTCAGGCGGGCGGACTCCGGTCCCGCGTCGCTACGGAGGCGGATCCGCCGGGCCCTCGCCGGCCTCCACTGGAAGTGGGCTGCCCGTGAGCTCCTGAGCGGCGGCCGGCCCGGGCGGGTGCTCGCGCGACTGCGGGCAGGGTGGGCACAGGCGGCGAGCGCGGGCGAGGCGGCGGCCCATGCCTGGTGGTTCATGCGCCGCCACCTACGGGGCGCTGCGCTGCGCTATGCCATGCAGCGGCAGCGCAGGGGCCCAGCGGGTCGCTGAAGAGCTACGGTGGGTTGTCCGCCTGGGGGTTGTGCGCCCGAGGCCGGGAACGAGCAGGAGCCGATGTGGACGGGATCTGCGACGAGGAGTGACGCCAGAATCGGGCATGCAACCCCCAGGCGCCCTTCGCGTTGCGGCGCCGGGGGCAAGTGGTCGAGTTCATAAATACGGCCACGTATCGAGGGTGCCGAGCCGCCCCGCTGGCAAGGCGCGCGACGGAGGCGTAGCCGTTGTGCTACGCCGCACGGAGCGCAACGCCGCCAGCGGGGATGGATCGGCAGCCGAATGCTGCCGTATTTATGAATTCGACCACTGAGCTCAGGCAGCGCAGCAAGTGCCGTGACAAGGAGTTTGCTGCGGCCGCCGTGGGAGTCCTATTATTGAGATAGGAACTTGAAGAAGGGGCGTGGCGCAGCGGCGTGCCGCCCCGCGGTCTCTCCCGCGAGAACCGTTTCCGATCCCCCGGGAATCCGGTACAGAATGCCAGTCTCCGTTCTGCCTCGTTTTAAGCGGCGCTCCGCCTGAATGGACGCGCTCGACCGCCTCGGGTGGGCGGCAGGGGTGTCGGCGGTGGCGTACGGCGTGCGGGTCGGCGTCCGGGTGAACCGCCCGGAAGCCATGGAGCGTGTTCGGGAAACTCTGCCGCCGGGCTGGCAGCCCGCGCACTCTCGGGAGGTCAAGCGCCTTTACTCCCTGTTCGTTGGTGACGGCCCCGCAACCGGGTCACGCGTCCGCCGGTTGAGCCTGCTCTACGCGGACGCGGTCCGACTGCTGCGTACGCGAGACGCGGGCGAGGCGTTTCGACTCCTCGAGTCCGAGCTGCAACTCTACGTCGCGGAGCGGACCCGGCGCCGACTGTTCGTCCACGCCGGCGTGGTCGGGTGGCGCGGCCGCGCGATCGTGATTCCGGGCCGCACGTTGAGTGGCAAGACCTCCCTGGTGGCCGCGCTCCTGCGGGCGGGCGCCAGCTACTATTCCGACGAGTACGCGGTGTTCGACGCGCGCGGGCGCGTGCATCCGTACCCGAGACGGCTCTCTTTTCGGGAGCGGGCGGATCTCCAGCCCGTGAAGCGCTCGCCCGAAGCCCTCGGTGCGCGCCCCGGCCTGACACCTCTCCCCGTAGGGCTGGTGGCCATCACGGAGTATCTGGCCGGCGCGCACTGGAGGCCGCGGCGCCTTTCGCCGGGCCGGGCCGTCCTGGCGATGCTGGCCAACACCGTGCCGGCCCGCCGGCGACCGGAGTTTGCCATGTCTACGCTCCGTAGGGCCATCGACGGGGCGCTGGTGGTGAAAGGGGTGCGGGGCGAAGCGGAGGCGGTGGCCGGGACGCTGCTCGAGGCGGTGGCATAGGCGGGATCCCGGCGAAACGGGCGGCCCCGGGCGCTCGAACGCCCGGATCGACGGCGGGATGCCGCCACTCAGGAGAAGAACATGAAAACGACCCATCAGGTAATGCCCGCAGCGAGGAGCGAGGATCTCCTCGTAGAGGAACTGCCGGACGAAACGCTGGTCTATGACCTGGCGCGTGACCGGGCTCACTGCCTCAACCGGACCGCGGCCCTGGTCTGGCGGCACTGTGACGGGCGGACGGGCGTCAGCGAGGTGGCGGCGCTTCTGGAGAAGGAGACGCGCCTGCCCGCGGACGATACCGTGGTCTGGATGGCGCTGAGCCGGCTGGCCAGGGCGCGCCTGCTCGAGGAGCCGCCGGCACTGCCGGCGCCACGCACTCGGTATGCGCGCCGCGAGGTCATCCGCGCCCTGGGGCTGGCCGGCGGCCTCTCGCTCCTCCTTCCCGCCGTCGAGTCCATTGTCGCGCCCCTGGCGGCGGCGGCAGCAAGCTGTATCACCCTGGCCGCTTGCCAGAGCCTGAACCCGCCGTGCGGCGGGATGCCCATCTGCGAGAACGAGACGCTCTGCTGCAAAACGGTCAAAGGGGCGTGCGGACCGAAGGCTTGCTGACGAGTCGGAGTGGGCGCCACGGCGCGCTGGCGCCCATGTCTTCGCAGCGCCGGCGACGCGTCGCCCGGGAGCGGGGCGAGCGGGTTGCCACGATCCTCGCCGGAGCGTGGCGGCGGCTGCCGCCACCCCTGGACCTTTCGCTGGAGGCGCTGGACGATGTGGTACCGCTCCTCCTCGCCACGGGGGGAGCCGGTCTGGCGTGGTGGCGGGTGCGAGACTCGCCCCTCGGCGCCTGTCCCGCTGCGCTGCCGCTCCGACAGGCCTACCGGATGCAGCGCTTCCACGCGGCAGTTCACGAGCGCCGGATTGCCCGCACCCTAACGATGCTCCGGGCGGCCGGCGTGGAGCCGCTGCTCGTCAAGGGCTGGGCTGCCGCCCTCCTCTACCCGGAGCCGGGCCTGCGTCCTTACGGAGACATCGATCTCCTGATCGAGCCTGATCAGTTCGATACGAGTCGCGCGGCCCTCGCGGGCCTCGGCATGGATCCCGGCGATACCTACCCTGTGGACCTCCATCGGGAGGCTCGCGACCTGGACCGCGCCTGGCACCATCTCTACGCCCGCTCCCGGAGCGTGCGGATCGGTGACGCAGAGGCGCAGACTCTCGGGTTCGAGGATCAGCTCCGCCTCCTGTGCGTCCACGCTTTCCGCGAGGCGGTCTGGCGCCCTCTCTGGCTCTGCGACATCGCCGCGGCGCTGGAGGCTCTGCCCGTGGATTTTGATTGGGACCGCTGCCTTTCGGGAACCGCCCGATCCGCCGAGTGGATCACCTGCGCCGCGCTTCTAGCGAACCGCGCGCTCGGTGCCCGCCTGGACGGCGTGCCGCCGGCCTCGAGGACCCGCAGGCTGCCCCGGTGGCTTCTCCCCGCCGTGTTCCGCCAGTGGGGAACTCGCGAGTACTACATGCACACCACGCCTGTGGCCCTCACCCTCGGCTCTCCGGCCCGGGCCTTCGGCGTGCTGCGCCTGCGCTGGCCCAGTCCGTTCCGGGCCACCGTTAGCATGGGAGGATCGTTCAACAACCTGCCGAGGCTGCCCTACCAGCTCGCAGAATGCGTCTCGCGAGCCGTGCGGTTCGCCGCGCAACTGGTGTGGGAGCCCCGCCGCAGTACCGGGTAGCGCTCTCGGCTGCGCCGCGCCACCTGCGCCAACCGGTTGCTGAAGAACTACAGCGACCTGCCAGCTACGCGGGCGGCTGATGCACGGCGCACGCGCTCTCGCAGCGGTTCCAGCGATAGCGCTGATGGGCGACCCACGCGTAGACGCGCTCGCCCACAGCCGCTACAACCGCGAGGGCCAGCAGCGGCCTCAGCGGCCACAGAAGCGGCATCGTCCGGAGGAGCGCCCGGAAGCCGTAGTAGCCCGTGTGGAGGGCGCCGTCGCTCGCCCGCACGTGCATCGCCTTCGTCACCGCGCCCCAGGTTAGTCCCGTCACCATCCGCTCGAACGCCGCACGGTCACTCACGTCCACGTACCGGATGCTCCCCAGCCACGCGAGGCGCCGGACCCACTTCACGCTGTTCACGCAGAGCCGGCACCCGCCGTCGTAGTAGAGGGTGTAACCCGTCATGCGCGGGTCCTCCAATCGCCGCTCCGCGCTGCGACGCGATACGAGCGGGTCGTTGCCTGCCGCGTGACAGTACCCCGTGAGTCCGCCCCCGCTCCGTTTCGCCGGCGGAGCCACACACCGGGCCGCGCGGGCGGCGCCGCCCGGCCTTGAACCGCGGTGCCCGGCTCCGCTAGCTTTGTCGAGTCATCCCCTTGGAGATCGACACGTTCCCCTTCTGCCTGAAGTGCCGAGGGATCCCGGCCTTTCCAGGGAGCGGTCCGTGACGCATCACGCGCCAGCGACCCTGAACCCCGTATTTCGCCCGACGTCCGTCGCGGTGATCGGGGCGAGCCGCACGCCGGGCACCGTGGGCTATCAGATTGTCGAGAACCTGGTTCGCCATGGCTACCGCGGCGCGGTCTATCCCGTGAACCCGAAGGCGCGCGCGATCCACTCGATCCCCGCCTACCCTCGCGTCTCCGCCATTCCCGGACCCGTCGATCTGGCCATCATCGTGGTGCCGAAGGAGCTCGTCCTCGAGATCGTGGATGAATGCGGCGGCAAGGGCATCCCGGCCGTGGTCGTGATCTCCGCGGGCTTCCAGGAGGTCGGCGGTGCCGGGGCGGTGCGCGAGCGGGCGCTCGTCGAGCGAATCCATCGTTACGGGATGCGGCTGGTGGGGCCGAACTGCATGGGCGTCCTCAACACCGCGCCGGACGTGGCCATGAACGCCACCTTCGCGCCCACCATGCCGCCGCCCGGCCCTGTGAGCTTCCTGAGTCAGTCCGGCGCCATGGGCGTCACGATCCTGGACTACGCAGCCGAGTACGGGATCGGCATCCATCACTTCATCTCGGTGGGCAACAAGCCGGACGTGAGCGGCAACGATCTTCTCGAGTACTGGGAGGACGACGCGGACACGCGGGTCATCCTCATGTACCTGGAGAACTTCGGGAATCCCCGGCGCTTCACGCGCATCGCCCGGCGCGTCACTCGTAAGAAGCCCATCATCGTCGTGAAAGCGGGGCGCACGACCGCGGGCGCACGCGCGGCCACCTCTCACACGGGCGCTCTCGCCGCGCTCGATGTGGCGACCGACGCGCTCCTCGCCCAGTGCGGCGTGATCCGCGTGGAAACCGTTGAGGGACTCTTCGACATGGCCATGGCGTTCGGCGGGCTGCCGATCCCCCGCGGTGACGCCGTAGCCATCGTGACCAACGCAGGCGGCCCGGGAATCATTATCGCCGACGCATGCGAGTCCGCGGGCCTGCGCGTGGCCGAACTGGCGCCGGAGACCCAGACCCGCCTGCGGGGGGTATTCCCGGAGGAGGCGAGCGTCCGCAATCCCGTGGACATGATCGCGACCGCCACGCCGGAGAGCTACCGCATCGCCCTGGATGCCGCCCTCGGCGATCCGCGCATCGACGCCGCCATCGCGGCCTTCGTCCCGCCCCTGAGAGTCCGGCAGGAAGATGTGGCCGGCGCGATCCGGGATGCCGCAGCCGGCCACCCCGCGAAGCCCGTGCTGGCCGTGCTCATGGGCCGCGAAGGACTTCCGCAGGGCCGCGCCGAGCTCCAGGAGGCAGGGATCCCGGCCTACATCTTCCCCGAGTCCGCCGCCTACGCCCTCGCCGCCATGGTCCGCTACCGCCGATGGCTCGAACGGCCCGAAGGAGAGATCCGAAGCTTCGCCGTGGACAAGGGCACCGTCACCCGCATCCTCGATCGGGTCCGCGTGTGCGGGAGATCCCAGCTCACCGAAACCGAAGCGCTGGATGTCCTCTGCGCCTACGGCATCCCCACCATCCAGAGCCGCCTCGCCCGCGACGCCGAGCACGCCGCCGAGCTGGCGCAGCAGATGGGCTTCCCCGTTGTCCTCAAGATCGCCTCGCGCGACGTTGTCCACAAATCCGATGTAGGTGGCGTTCGCCTGGACCTCCGCACTGCGGATGAGGTGCGCTCCGCCTATGCAGCCATCGTCGAGCGCGTGGGCTCGACGAGGCCTGACGCGCGCATCGATGGCGTGCTCGTTCAGCAGTACGCCCGCGGCGGCCGCGAAACCATCATCGGCATGAGCACGGACCCCGCCTTCGGCCCCGTCCTCATGTTCGGGATCGGCGGGATCTACGTCGAGGCCCTGCGGGATGTGGCATTCCGCGTCCAGCCCGTCTCCGACCTGGACGCCCGCGATATGATCCGCTCAGTGCGAGGGTACCCGCTCCTCGAGGGGCTGCGCGGAGAGCCGCCGGCAGACATGGATACCATCGTCGAGGTCATCCTGCGGGTATCCCAGCTCGTGGGCGACCACCACCACGTCAGCGAGCTCGACATCAACCCGTTCCTCGCGCTCGAACGTGGCGGAATCGCCGTGGACGCCCGCATCGCCCTGACCGAGCCCGCACCGGCGGGCATCGGATCACAGCCACGATCAGCCGACAGGTGAAACGCTATGGGGAAGTACGACAACATCCAGCCCGATACCTTGAGAGCAGACCTCCTGAACTTCGCATCGCTCATCCAGCGCCTCGAACAGGAGAATCGCCTCCTGCACGGAATTCCCCGCCTCCTCAAGCTGATGGGCGACCTCCGCCAGAAGCTCTTCGCCTACGAGGTCCGCGCCGTCGCCCGCCTCCGGCCCGCCGCAGGAGAGGAGTCCACCGAGGTCCGCGAGGCGCGCCGCATCATCGAGGAGGCCCTGCGCCGCGAACGCCAAATGATCGACGAGTGGCAAAAACCGTGGAGCCCCGACCAGCAGGACCAGAACGACAAGTGACGCCGACGCCGTGCGCCCGCTGACTCCGACCGTGACGCGCACGCACTCTGTTATTATGCTAAGGTATTGAACCATCAGATGCGCCAGCACGCCGAACCGGACGGAGGTCTCGGGATGACGTCGGACCCACGCGCGCCCAAGGGACAGGGAAAGCGCGAGCACGCGAGCCTGCTCCGCCTCCAACGCCGGCTGCTGACCCACATCGAACGGCTGCGCGACGAGCTCGCCGCGCCCTCCACCACCGCGCTCCTCCGCCAGTTGCGGCATGACGCCGCCAGTCGCGTCGCGGACCGGACTCCCACCATCAAGGGCGCCATCGAGGAGGCCATCCGCGCCCTTAAGGTCTGGGGCTCGGAGATCCAGGATGAGATGCTCGTCTCCGGTCACGATGACAGCTTCACCACCCTCGTGGGCGGACTGCCCCCCTCGCTCGCCCGGTTCCTCGCCGAGCGCCAGGAGAGCGCCGACTGCCGCATCGACGTACTCCACGACCCCGATCGCGGCTGGATCATTCGCTGGAAAGAGTACACCCACGAGGGCACGCTGCGAGGCGGAGGCCGACTCAGCGAACGACCCTACGCCTGGCTGGACGACTGATTCAACTGATTCACAGGCCGCTGAAAAAACTACGGCGGGCCGCGGCCGGGCGCCGTAGGGGTAGCGGCAAGGCGGCGCGAAACCGGCCGTGCCGGCGCGCATTGTCCAAGGCACCACCGCCGCCGCTGGCCCCAACGCCGCCGCAACCCGCAGGGCGCCTGCGGGTTGCGCGCCTGGTCGATCCCCGCGCGCGACTTTGGATACGCGGTTGTATGCGCCCTTGAAAACCGTTAGGATTCCGGCACGGCGAGTGCGCCGCGGGTGAAGGCGATGACCACCGCGACACCGGACACCGGGACGACGGCGGGTGCGCGGCGGGAATGAATCGGGTGATGGCTCTCGGGGGGAGCGCAAACGTGCAGCACGCTGAGCGAGGCCAGGGGCTGGCGACGGCGGTGGAGGCCGGGGAGGTAGTCTATCGCGATCTCGGCACGCACGAGGAGTATGTCCAGTGCGTAGCGCTCCAGCGTGCGGTGTGGGGTCCGGATTTCGCGGATCCGGTTCCAGCCCCACTGCTCAAGGTGAGCCAGAAGGTGGGCGGGTTACTGATCGGCGCGTTCGACGGCGCGGATCGGCTGTTGGGTTTCGTGTTCGGGCTGACAGGCGTGAAGGGCGGCCGGCCGGGTCACTGGTCGCACATGCTCGCCGTTGTACCGGAAGCGCGGGGGCTGGGGGTCGGGCAGCGGCTGAAGGCGCTGCAGCGGGAGCGTCTTCTGGAGAGGGGGATTGACCGGGCGTACTGGACATACGATCCGCTGGTGGCCCGCAACGCGCATGTGAATCTGAACCGTCTGGGCGCGGAGGCGAGCGAGTACGTCCCCGACATGTACGGCCCGCTGCCGGCGGCGGGACTTGGCCCGGCGTTCGGGACCGACCGCTTCATTGTGGAGTGGCGCCTGGCCAGCGAGCGGGTGGCGCGGACGCTGGCCGGGGAGGAGGTGGCGGCGGCGGATGAGGCGGCGTGGGAGAACGGGGTGGTGGTGAATGCGGTGCTGGGCGCGGCAGACGAGCCCCTGCCGGTCGAGGGCGCGCTCCCGGCGGAATCGGCGGTTCGCGTCGAGATCCCGGCCGACATCGAGGCGCTGCGCGCGGTGGCCCCGGCGCTGGCGGCGGCATGGCGCGCGAGCACGCGTCGCGCCTTGTTGCGCTACCTGGGCGAGGGGTACTGCGTGGCCGGTTTCCGGCGCGATCCGTCCACAGGCCGCTGCCACTATCTTCTCTGTGCCGATTCCAGCAGATGAGCGGACGGATGACCGAGAACGGATTCAAGATCGAGCGAATCACCTTGCGCGAGATTCGGCTCCCGTTGCGGGAGCCGTTCCGCATCTCGTCGGGGGTCACGTCGGAGCGGCGGATCCTGCTGCTCCAGCTCCGGGACGCCGACGGCGTGGTGGTCTGGAGTGAGTGCGTGGCCGGCGAGCATCCCAACTATCATCCCGAGACCATCGATACAGCCTGGCTCGTGATTCGCGAGTATATCGCACCCCGCCTCCTCATCGCGGCGTTTCTGGGGCCGGAGGCGGTGCACGCCGAGCTCGCCCATGATTTCCGCGGGCACAATATGGCGAAGGCGGCCGTGGAGATGGGCGCCTGGGCGCTGGTGGCGGAGCGCCGGGGTGTGGCGCTGGCGCGGCTGCTCGGCGGCGAGCGGGATTGCATCCCTGTGGGGGTCTCGCTGGGGATCCAGGAGAGCCCCTCGGCGCTGGTGGCGAAGGCGACGGATGCGCGCGGCCGGGGCTATCGCCGGATCAAGCTCAAGATCCAGCCGGGTGCGGACGTGGACTACGTGGCCGCGGTGCGGGCGGCCCTCGGGCCCGATGCGGTCCTGACGGTGGACGCGAACAGCGCGTATACGCTCGGTGAGCTGGAGGTCTTCCAGCGCCTGGACGGGCTCGGCCTGCTCTTCATCGAGCAGCCCCTGGCGTGGGACGACCTGGTGCGCCACGCGGAGCTGCAACGACGCATGCGCACTCCCCTCTGCCTGGACGAGTCGATCACAGGGCCAGACCGCGTCGAGGATATGATCACCCTGGGGAGCGGACGCGTGGTGAACATCAAGCCTGGCCGCGTGGGCGGGTTCACCGCCTCGAAGGCGATCCACGACCTCTGCCGGGCTCGGGGGATTCCGGTATGGTGCGGCGGCATGCTCGAGAGCGGGGTCGGCCGTGCCTACAACGTGGCGCTCGCCTCGCTGCCGAACTTCGTGATCCCGGGTGACGTGTCGCCCAGCGCCCGCTACTGGGCCCGGGACGTCGTGCTTCCCGAGTGGACGATGGACGAGCAGGGGATGGTCAGGGTGCCCGTCGACCGGCCCGGGATCGGCGTACGCCCCGACCTGGACTTCATCGACGCCATCACGGTCCGCGCCGAGACGGTGGGGAGTGGGCGAGCGGGTTAGTTTACCAGTTCGCGCCGCCGTCCCCCGCCGAGGAGCGTCCAGAGGATCAGCCACTCGAGGCCGCCGCGCGGGCCGGCGTAGTGGCGGCGGTAGTGGCGGCGGCCCGAGGCGGCGCCGACGGACGCCCCGACTACGAGCAGCAGCACGAAGAAGACGAGCATCATGACGAAGAAGATAGGCGGCGGACCGATTCTCTCCCCAGCGCCCACCGGGACCGGAGCTTCAGCGGTGAGCGTGAACCCGAACTCGTCGGCGTACGCTTCCGCAAGGAGTGCTACGCCTACTAGGAGGCCGGCAGCGTAATCCCCACGTTCCGCCGCCGCCTGCCCGATGGCGTCGCGAATCCGGCCCGCCCGCGCATCCGTGACGAAGCCCTCCGCACCCGTGCCCGTGGCGATCGCCA
>JACQVF010000074.1 GCA_016209885.1 Gemmatimonadota bacterium
CCTCGGACCACGCCGGCTCGTCCAGGCGGCCGTCCACCTTGATGGGGTCGGACGCCGGAAACGCACGGCCCACGGGCCGGGGCGCCGCCTCCACGTCGATGGGATACGTCGGGCCTTCCGCCCTCGACGCAGACTGTGCCGCAGCGTCCGCGGCGAGGACGAGGGCAAGCAGCTTCAGCACGCCGACGGTGGTGAGGAATCGCTTGGACATCACGGTTTTCCTGGATCGGGGATCTGCCAACAGGGTGTCTCCGGCCGCAGCGCTCGCGGGCCGGCAACCGCTCCCGGGCCCGATCGCGCCTACTTCCCTGATCACGGCCAGCCCCGGAACAGGCCCCCGCCTCCCCGGCAGAGCGCGTTTCATGTGCCGATCCGCACTACGTCCCCCAGTTCGCCGAGGGTGCGGATGATGGACAGGGCCGTGAGGCGCCCGGTCCGCGGGTTCTCGGTCGGGCGGTTCGACACTTCGATCCTGAGGCTTCCGAAGTCGCCCTCCGCCTCGATGACGTGTGTGTTCCGCTCCAGGCCAGGCACCGCCACGATGCGAATCGTCGTCCGCTCCGGGCCTACGCCGGCCAGGCTCACGGTGGCGGAGACATTCACGCTGGCCGGAAAGCCCCGGCACGCTTCGCGCACCGAACCGCAGAAGATCTCCCGCTCCTCGGTGAGGCCGTGGAGCGTGATCCCGCGCTCGCGGAGGTAGGGCGCACCCTCCAGCGCCGCCGGCGGCTTGCGCGTCGTGAGCGTCACGCGATCGACGTGGCCCACGCACGCCGACTTCACGCCATCGACGCCCGCGATGGCGCCCGAAGGAAGGAAGAGCCTGCAGTTCCTGCTCCGGGCCTCGTCGAACAGCTCCGGATGATCGAGCAGAGCCCCCACGCTGATGACCAGGAGATCCTTGCCCGCGCCGAAGACGCGGCGGGCGAGCTCCGGCACCACGTCTGCCCCCGCGGTCTCCACGACGAGATCGGCGCTCGCGATGAGCGACCCGAGATCCAGGTACGGCGGCGCTTGGCGGAGGCCGGAGAGGTACGCCCGCGCCTTCGCCTCATCCAGGTCCGTGACCCCGACAATCGGGACAGCCAGCCGCCCCGAGTCCACCGCCTCGAGGATCGCCCGGCCCAGCGTGCCACACCCCACAATCCCGATGGAAGGCCTCACCGGGCGCCCCGCACGAGAGCGCGTGATCTTCGCGGTTGACATAGTCCCTCCAGGCCATCCGCCACTCGAGCTTCGCGGCTGACGATGCGCGGCGGGTGCTCCAGAGTCCATGACTCGCACGACCGCACCTCTCTGCCGCAATCGCGCATCGCGGGTCGTAAGCCACGAATCGCCAATCGCCACTCAGGTCGCCGGAGCATAACCCCGCCCACGCAGCACACGCCCTGGCAGCGCGCCCGTGTGGTTTCCGTTCTCGATCACGAGCGCGCCATTGACCAACACGTAGTCAATGCCTTCAGGATACTGCTTCGGCGCCTCGAACGTCGCCTTGTCCGCCACGCGGTCAGGATCGAAGACCACCACGTCCGCCCAGTATCCCTCGCGAAGGAGACCGCGATCCTGGATCCCCAGCCGCTGCGCCGAGAGCGACGTCATCTTCCGGATCGCCTCCTCCAACCCCAGCACCTTCAGCTCGCGCACGTAGCGGCCCAGAACCCTCGGGAAGGTTCCGAAGTTCCGCGGATGAGGCTGGCCCTCGCCCAGCGGGCCGTCCACCGCCAGCGCCGTGCCGTCCGAGCCCACGCTCACGAACGGCGCGCGCATCGCAGTCTGGACATCCTGCTCGTTCATGTGGAAGAGGATCCCGAACACCTGGCCGTTCTCCTCGAGCATGAGATCGAAGAAGGCCTCCGCCGCATCCTTCCCTCGCATCGCGCCGTTGTCCGCCAGGGTCTTGCCGATGAGGTTGTTGTTCTTCTCCGTGCGCGTGTTGGAGACCATGACGCCGCCCCAGCCGCCGGTCTGCTGGACGTAGTTGCCGCGCCACCCCTCCAGCCCTTCCGCGATGTCCTTCTTCATCCGCGCCCGGAGCTCGGGATCCCGGAGTCGCTCCATTGTCTTCTCGACGCCGCCCTCCAGCGCCCACGGTGGTAGCAACGGCATGAAGGGATGAGCGCCTGCGATGTACGGGTACTGGTTCGCGGTCACGTCCAGCCCTCTGGCTCGCGCGGATTCGAGGAGCGCGAGTGCCTCGGGCATCTTCCCCCAGTTCCGCTGGCCGGCGACCTTGATATGAAAGACCTCTACGGGGATGCCGGCCTTCTCGCCGATCTCGATCGCCTCGCTCAGCGCTTCGAACAGCGTCTCGGCCTGGCCGCGGATGTGAGACGCGTAAATGCCGCCGTAACCGGCGACGACCTTGCCGAGCTCGACCAGCTCCTCCGTCGTGGTGAACTCGTGCGCCCCCTCCAGGGCCGTGACGAGCCCGAACGCCCCGTCCGCCATGGCCTCGGCCACGAGCTTGCGCATCTCGTCCAGCTCCTCGGGCGTCGGCGCGCGGTCCGCGTACCCCATGACCGCGGTCCGCACCTGCCCGGCCCCGACGTAGGAGGCGATGTTCGTGGCCATGCGGCTCGTCTCGAGCTTTGCGAAGTACTCGCCGAGGCTCCGCCAGTCCGGCTCCCCGAGCCCGTAGCGGGCAAGGGCTTCCCGGGTGCCATCCACCGCAGCGCCCTGCACCGGCCCGGGAGAACCGCCTTCACCCAGGAGCTCCGTCGTGACGCCCTGCCGGACCTTGCTCTGCGCACGGCCATCCACGAGCAGCGTGAAGTCCGAATGGGTGTGCATGTCGAGGAAGCCCGGGCTCACCACCTTGCCCGTGGCGTCGATCATCTTCTGCGCGCGTGCGTCGCTCAGGTCCCCGATCTTCGCGATACGTCCGTCCCGGATCCCCACATCAGCGTAGACCCAAGGATTCCCCGCGCCATCCACGACCTTCCCTCCCCGGATGACAACGTCGAACTCGGCGGCCGCCCCGTCGGCACCCTCGGCCCCGCTCCTCGGCCCGGCGCAGCCCGCCAGAAGGGCCAGAATCGCCACTCCAACCGCACTGCTTCCCCTCATGGGAACCTCCCGTCGATGGTGTGTCTGGGCTGAGCGCCCCCAGGCGCCCCGACGCGGCCGCTACTGCGTGGCCGGCGCCGCCCTCCCTTCCCGCGGCGTGATCACGCGACCGGCCAGCGCCCCCGTCGGCGATCCGTTATCCACGACGAACTTACCGCCCACAACCACGTACTCGATCCCCTCGGCGTACTGGTGCGGATCCGTGAACGTCGCCCGATCCCGGACTCGTTCCAGGTCCATCACGACCACGTCAGCCACGAAACCCTCCCGGAGGAGGCCACGATTCCGCAGGCCCAGGATCTGCGCCGGCAGTGAGGTCATCGAGCGCACCGCCGCTTCCACCGAGATCACCCCCCGCTCCAGGGCGTATCTCCGGATCTTGCGCGGAAACGTCCCGTAGTACCGTGCGTGTACGGCCGGTCCGTCCTCCGGGAGCGCCACGCCGCCATCAGACGCGGTCGCCACCCACGGCTGGGCCGCGAACGCATCGATGTCCTCTTCCGAGAACGAGAAGCTCCTCAGGCGCGCGCCGCCCGGCCGGCCCTTGAACCCCTCGAGCTGGAGCGCGATGCCCGCCTCGACGGTCGAGATCCCACGAGCCGCCGCCATGTCGGCGACGCTCTTTCCGATCAGGCTCGCGTCCGGATGCTCGAAGATGACGATGTTCTCCGCGCCACCGCGGAACTCCAGCTCGTGCGCAATATCCTGCCTCACCTTCCGCGCCGCTTCCGGATCGGCGAGCGTCCTCCGTAGCGCGGCCGCATAGTCCGCAGCCGCCGATCGCGCACCGGGCGCGTTCTCACCCTCACCGTCGCCGCCGATGGCCCAGCTCGGAACCAGAGTGATCCCGCCATCGCTCCCACTCGTCGTGTACGGATACTGGTCTGCGTAGATGGCCACGCCGCGTGTACGGGCCCGCCGAATAAGCGAGATCGCGGCGCGACTCGACCCCCAGTAGTTCGCACCACGCGCCTTGATGTGAGTCGCCACCACCGTCGCACCGGTCCGCTCCCCGATCTCGATGGTCTCCGCAATCGAGTTCAGGAGCGTGGGAGGCCCGGCCGGATCCTGGCTCGGACGCCACCACATGGGCGCCACACTCCCGCTCCGCTCGTGCTCGAGATAGACGCCACCGTAGGGCACGATCTCCTCCACCAGCGCGACCACCTCATCCGTTTCGCTCCAGCGGCCGGGCACGTACTCCAGGCCGGCGGACAGACCGAAGGCGCCGTCCACCATCCCCTTGCGCACCAGGGCGCGCATGGCCTGTACCTCGTCCGGCCTCGCCGTGCGCCGGTAGTCGTTCTTCAAGACGGCCGCGCGCACCGTGTTGTGCCCGACCATGAGGATCGTGTTCGGCCCGATCCCCTGCTTCTCGAGCTGGGCCCGCTGTTCGGCGATCGAGAGCGGACCCCCACCGTCCGGGTTGACCACCACGGTCGTCACGCCCTGCGTCACGACGTTCAGTGCCGCGCGACGCCGAGCGTCGGGCGACCCCAACCCTTCCTCCCCGTCCCCGGCGTGCGAGTGAAGGTCGATGAAGCCGGGCGCCACAACCTTTCCCCGCGCGTCGATCGTGCGGGCGGCCGCCCTCCCGGAGAGGCTGCCGATGGCCACCACCTTGCCGTCCCGGATCCCCACGTCGGCGTAGAACCAGGGATTCCCCGTCCCGTCCAGAACGCGCCCTCCCGTGATCAGCAGATCGAAGGGCCGCGCCTCCTGCGCGGGCAGGCTCTCAGTCCCGACGACCGCCAGGACGAGAGCGAGGACAAAAGGCGTGACGCGCATCGGGTCCTCCATCACGTGGGCTGAGGCGCGAGCCATCGCGCCCGGAACGCCTAGAAGCGGTATTCCACCCCCAGGTGAATCTGCCGGGGAGCACCCGGCGTGAAATGCAGCTCGGTGACCGGGGCGCTCTCGTCTGCGAGACGCGAAGTCGTCGCGAACTGAGCCTCGTTCCACGTTGCATTCAGAAGGTTATCCACCGAGAGCATGGAGATCCGCGTATCCCTGGCCGTGAGCATGGGATACCATGTTGACCGGCGTCCCGTCCACCGACACGGCCAGGTCCGTTCCATGGTCCACGTCGAAACCCCGCAGGAAGATCTGCTCCGCCTTCCCGCACCCGGCGTGCCGGGCGATGACGAGGCCGGGGACGAGGCGGAGCAACTCCTGGGAGGACTGTCGCGGCCGAATCTGAAGATCCAGCGCCCGCATCACCCCGGAGGACGGGCCAGTGAAGCTGCGTTCGCCCGAGATGACGATCGGGTCCATAGCCAGGGGAGCGGCGGCCAGCCGGAACTCGGCCGCCGAGCTGTCGGGCGGCAGATAAACGGTGTCGGCCCGAAACCCCACGTGGACAGCAACCAGCCGTACACGCCGGTGCGGAACCCGAATCTGCAAGACACCGGACGGACGCACCGTCACATCGGCGCCGGCCCCTGCGTCCAGCACCGCCACCACCGCTCCCGCGAGGGGCGCTCCCCCGGCCGAGTCCAGGACCCGGGCCCGAACGACACGGAACTCGTGGGCCGCCACGGGGGCCGGGGTCAAGAGCAGCGCCGTGGCAACGAACGCCGAGACCGTCGACCTCCTCACAACCGTGAGCGCGCTCCAGCGGACGACCGCTCCCGGTGGCGGGACTCCCGCGTCCGCGCGGACCGCACCCGCGGCACCCGCGGCACCCGCGGCACCCGCGGCACCCGCGGCTCTAGTGCTCCCGGCTCCCGGTAGCCGCCTCCAACCGCACGACTCCGGTGTCATCCACGTACTCGATCGTCGTGCCGTACGGCTTCGACAGCCGCTGCAGGTCGCCGATGATCTTGCGCGCCCCTTCACCCTTCGCCAGGAGCGGCCGCCCCCGCTGCGGCCGCGGCATCCCGAAGCCCAGCGAGATCGGATAGATACGGATCTCGTGGAGCTTGCCGTTCTGGAACTTCACCAGCGGCACAGCACCTTCCCAGGCGAGCTGGCACGACAAACCCTCGGCACTCATGTTGCACGGCTGGTTCTGCGAGAAGTAGCCGACCATCTGCTCCCGGTGATCGTAGAACGCGCCGGGAAGCGTCTCCTCGGGGAGATTATACCGCTGGTAGTTCTCCGCCGGCTGGAGCGGCACCGTCTCGTACTGGAAGATGAAGTCGCCCAGGCTGTAGAAGATCGGCTTCCCCTTGTAGATCTCGACGCCACGAAGCACGTGCGGGCCGTGGCCAACCCATGCGTCCGCGCCCGCATCGATGATGGCCCGGGCGAACTTTTCCACAAACTGCGCGGGTATGTCCCTGCGCTCCGCGCCCTCGTGGGAGTGGCTCGAGACGATGACCCAGTCGGCCTGCCGTTTCGCATCCTTTACCGCAGCCACGATCTCGGCGAGATCGTGCTCGTCCGGATCCGTCTCGGTCGCGTACTCGTTCCCGACGCGGAACGTGGCGCCCAGCCACTCCATGCGGTCGCCCTGGATGGCCCCCCGCATGCCCAGCCCTTGCCGCAGCTCCCTGAGCGCGTCGAAACGGGCCCGCGGAACCACATACGTCGTCGTATGCCGCAGAGGATTCAGACCCGGCCGCCCGCGGACATCCTTGCGCGCCGGCCCGGCGCGCATGTGGTCCGCAAAGCTCGACGAGGCCGAGATGAACGCGACGCGCCCGTCCGGCGTCTCCAGGTAGGCCGGCGCGCGGGCGCGGGCGAGATTCTCCCCTACGCCGGCCTGCACGAGCCCCGCCGCCTCCACGGCCCGCGTCGTCGACTCCATTCCGCCGGCCAGGTAGTCCATGGTGTGGTTGTTCGCCCGACCCACTCCATCGAAGCCCATCCACGCCAGGTCCTTCGCACGATCCGGGTGCGCACCCAGGTACGTGCCCCCGCTCTGCGACGCCGGGATGATGTCGTGCTCGTACTCGTGGAAGAGGAGCTCCAGGTTGACGAAGGCCGCCGTCGCTCCCCGAATGATGTCCCGGATAGCCAGGAACTCCGGCTCCTGAAAGACCTTGATCTCGCGGGTGATGATCCCGTCGCCCGCAAACGCGAAGGTGATTTCGCCCCGAGCGTCCCGATACGCCGTCTGCCCGCTCAGGAGCTGAGCCTGGAACACGAGCAGGAGCACTCCGGGTACCCACAGCCTTCGAGACTTCGGCTCCTTTCGCGCCATGACGCTCCCTCCTCCGTGGGGTCCCGGGGTCCCACCGCCGGGCAACCGGTGTCTAAGCAGGATCTCCGTCCGGTACATAGAATACACTATCTACTAGAAACACGCGAGTCGGCAGTTTCTACCCTCTCCGCGGGTCCTCAGGCCCGCGAGGAGGCCTCCGGGCGGCTCGGAAGCCGGGACCGCATCGGCGCCATCTGTGGCCGCGCGTCGAGGGACCCTTCACTTCGGGCAGTTCATTTCCAACCGTTCACCAGATCTTCCGCGACCTGGCCGATGGTGGCCTCCACATCGAAGAAGCTGCCGCGGTTCTCGTAGACGAACACGGAGACCACCGTGGGGCCGCCTTCGTAGAACAGAATCCCCACGTCGTTCCCTACGTACGGCGGGCCATCCCCGGTCTTGTGCGCCACCCGCACTCCCTGGAAACGAACGCGCTGCGGCAGGCGCGAGGTGTAGAACTGCGAGAGCAGAATGTCGGTCATCTCCTCGCTCGCCCGCTTGGACGCGACCTGCCCGGTGTAGATCTGCTCCAGGAGCCGGGACATCTCCCGCGTCGTGCTGCGGCCTAACCACTGGGTCGAATCCATGGCGAAGGCCAGGTCCCGCTGGCGAACCTCCGGACCGCCGCGCGGCGAGCCCTTCTCGAAGACCTCCCTGTCCGTGAGCGACGCGTACGAGGAGTCCTCCCACAGCCAGCGCGCTTTGAACAGCTCGCCCGTCGACCGCTGCATGCGCGTCTCTTTGTAGCCGAGCTCCCTCAACATCTGGTTGACCCGATCCCGCCCCACCGTCTTGAGCACGATATCGGTCGCCGTATTATCGCTCGTGATGATCATCTGGGTGATGAGATCCCGGTTCGTCGGCCGGAGCCCCGGGGCGAACGTCTTCAGCAGCCCACTCCCCCCGCGCAGCTCATCCGGGGTCACCTCGTGCCGGGCGTCCAGGTTCAGGCGGCCTTCGTCCGCATCCCGGTACGCCTGGACCATGACCGCGACCTTGATCGCGCTCCGAGTGCTCAGCGGCAGATCCGCGCGGATGGCGAGCTCCCGCCCCGTGGGCAGATGCTTCGCATACATCGAGGTGACGGCGGGCAACGAGTCCAGACGCGCCTGGATCCGCGCCTCGAGGCTCACCTCCCCCTCCCCCTCGGCTTGGACCTCCACTTGCTGAGGGGCGCACCCAGCGTACGCCAGCGCCATGCTGAAGAGAATCGCGCAGCGGACTACGACTCGGTTCCTCACCTCGCCCTCCTGGCCGAAGAGCCCTATGAGCTCTTTCTGATGTTCGGATTGTTCAGCCGCTCCGCGTCCGGCAGCGGAAAGCAGGTCTGGTCCCCGTAGACGCCTCCCTTCAGATAGCGCGTTCCCGCCGGGGAATCCAGGGGCAGCCCGTAGGGCCGTAGGGCACCGGGTCGGATCCGGCAAACCGATCGGGATCCTTGCCACCTCGAGCGCCTGCACATCGGGCCCGGTGAACGGGCCCCGGGTTCGCTCAGGCCGCGCCGTCGTCCCACACACCCCCTCATATAGAACACGCGGACCGGCGCGTGCTACCATCAGGGAGTCAGGGCCGACGTGTCATGGGCGCCCGATCCCCGCATCCTGCGTCGTGGCCAGCCGTCGCCCGAGGGACTTGAGGCAGATTCGAGATCGAAGTAGAAAACCCTTGCTGGCGTGTTCACATAGGGATAGAGTGAGGCTCGATCCCTTCCGGTCTTTCGCGTCGCTTTCCGCCAGCGACCCTGTGCTCGCACGAGAGCGGCCTGGATGCCCGGGGCGAGATCTGCCTTTCGCACGGTCCGCTCCGTCGCGAATTTCCATGTCCTGGCTCAACCCGGAGGATGTCGTATGACACTGCCTGTGACACTGTCTGCTGCTCGATCCGGCGCTCGATGGGTCCCCTTCCTGCTGGTCGCCGCTTTTGCCGGCGCCACGGTCGCGCGCGGGCAAGCGCCGTCGGGCGGCGCCGGGCTCAAGAGTGCGCCAGGGCCTTATGGCGTCAAGGTCATCAAGGACGAGCTGGTGCGGATGCGGGACGGAGTGCGGCTGGCGACGGACATCTATCTGCCGACCCGCAACGACAACGTGCTCCCGGGGCGGCACCCCACGGTCATGACGCGCAGTCCGTACAACAAGGAGGCCAGGGGCACCGAGCAGCTCGGGCGCTTCTACGCGTCCCACGGCTACGCGTTCGTCGCCCAGGACGTACGCGGGCGCTTCAAGTCCGAGGGGACGTGGATCCGCTTCGTGAACGACCCGGAGGACGGCTACGACACGGACCAGTGGCTGAGGCGCCAGCCCTGGTCCAACGGCAAGTTCGCGATGACCGGCTGCTCGTACGTGGGAGGAACGCAGCATGTCATGGGGCTCACGCAGCCTGCTGTCGAGGGCTTCGCGACCTCGATCCCCGAGGACGCCACGTCGAACATGGGGATCGCGGAGATGCGGAACTTCGGCGCCTTCGAGCTCCGCATCGTCAACTGGATCTTCACGAACGGGCCGGCATCCGCACGCGTCCAACACCCGGAGCTGGCCCCCGTGCTGGACGAGATGACGGCGAAGCGGCGCGAGTACATGAAGCTCCTCCCGATCCGCAAGGGCACCACGCCCCTCAAGCTCATCCCGGAGTACGAGGATTGGATCATTCAGGCGATGCAGGCGGGGCGGGCCAACGATCCCTTCTGGCGCATGAACCGCATCCGCGAGGAGTACGGCCCCCACTCGGACGCGGACAAGTACAAGGATGTCCCCCTCTACCTGGTGGGCGGATGGTACGACTCGAAGCCGGGCCACACCACGGGCAACTACATGGCGATCAGCAAGCGCGTGAAAGGCCCGATCTACCTGATCATCGGGCCGTGGATCCACTGCCAGCACCAGCAGGACCGTCACGGTCAGGTCTCCTTCGGGAACGAGGCGGCCATCGACCAGCTCGCCTACAACCTCGAGTGGTACGATCACTGGCTGATGGGAAAGGACAACAGGATCGGCAAGGAAGACCCCTTCAAGACGACGGTGCGCCTCTTCGTTCCGGGAACCGGTGACGAGAGCAAGGACGCCGACGGCCTCAAGAACCACGGCGGCTACTGGCGCAACGAGAACGAGTGGCCGCTGGCCCGCACCCGATACACGAACTACTACCTCCAGGCGGACGGCAGCCTCTCGACCTCGGCGCCCGCGGCGGCCAACTCCCACACGACCTACGACTTCGATCCCCGTGACCCCGTGCCCACCATCGGCGGCAACATCTCCTCGGCCGAGGGCATCATGTTGCAGGGGGCGTGGGACCAGAAGTGCGGCTCCCATATCTGGAACTGCCAGGACCCGATCCCCCTCTCGCACCGCAACGACGTCCTCGTCTTCCAGACGGAGCCGCTCGCCGAGGACGTGGAGGTCACGGGCGAGCTCAAGGTCAAGCTCTGGGCCACCTCCTCCGCCCTGGACACCGATTTCACGGCCAAGCTCATCGACGTCCATCCGCCGTACCCGGACTTCCCGGGCGGCTTCGACCAGATCATCACGGACGGCATCATCCGGGCCCGCTTCCGCGACTCCCTCTTCGAGGAGAAGCTCATGGAGCCCGGCAAGATCTACGAGTTCACGCTCACGCTCTATCCGACCTCGAACGTGTTCAAGAAGGGGCACCAGATCCGGGTGGACGTCTCGAGCAGCAACTACCCGCGCTTCGACGTGAACCCGAACACGGGCGAGCCGCTGGCGCAGCACCGGCGGATGGTCGTCGCCACGAACACCATCTACCACGATCAGGAGCACCCCTCCCACATCGTTCTCCCGATCATCCCGGCCGCCTCAGGAGGCGCGCGCCGGTGAGGGGGCTGGGGGGATCGGCGGCACGGACGGGATCGAAGAGGTTGCGCGAGGTCATGGCACCGGTCGTCCCGACGGCGTCGGAAAGGGATGGATCACGATCGTTCCACTCACGGAATGCAGGAGAGCTGGCATGGTACCGGTGGCACTCGCTTCACTGGCCGTCTCGACCCTTGTGAGCCTCCAGGCCGCACCGCGGGCCGCGACCGCGCAAGAGTCTGAGGGCAACGACGGACTGTACGAGGTCGTGCTTTTCAAGGAGAACGTCATGGTCCCCATGCGGGATGGCGTTCGGCTGGCCACGGACATCTACCGGCCGGCCAGGAACGGCCAGCCCGTCGACGGGAAGTTCCCCCTCCTCAACCACCGGACCGGGTACAACAAGAAGAGCGAGCGCTTCGTGGAGCAGGCGCAGTACTTCGCCCGCCACGGCTACGTGGTGGCGCTGCAGGATGACCGCGGCACCTACGCATCCGAAGGGACGCAAACGAAGTACATCGGCTTCGGCAAGGACGGCTACGACGCCATCGAGTGGCTGGCCACGAACCTCCCCTACGTGGACGGACAGGTGGGAATGTGGGGGACATCGTATGGCGCACATACTCAGGGCACCGCCGCGATCCTGAACCCGTCCCACCTCAAGACCCTCGTCCTCAACATGGGCGGCGTCTACAACGGCTGGCATCACAAGATCCGGAATCACGGCGCCTTCGAGCTGGGGCAGCAGATCGGCTGGGCCTTCAGCCAGATGGCCGCCCAGACGTACAACCCGGTCGCGAAGGAGATGATGAAGCACGAGAAGGCCTCCGATTGGATCACCTCGTTCTCCGGGAAGCTGGGGCTCACTCCGTTGGCCAGCGCCCCGAACTTCGAGGAATACATCTACGACATGATGACCCGCGGCGACTACGACGACTACTGGAAGCAGCCCGACGTGAACTGGTCCCTCCACTACCAGCAGACCGCGGACATCCCCATGCTGCACATCACGGGGTGGTACGACTCCTACACCGCCGGGACCATCTACAACTACAGCGGGCTGTCGAAGCTCAAGAAGTCGCCGCAGCGACTGCTCGTCGGACCCTGGCTCCACGGCGGAAACACCCGGTCCAGCTCCGGGAACGTGGAGTTCGGGGCCGAGGCCGCGATCCCGGACTTCCCCGATGCCTTCCATGTCCGCTGGTTCGACCACTTCCTCAAAGGAGACAAGAACGGCGTGGAAGACGAGCCGCCGGTGAGGCTCTTCGTCATGGGCACGGGCGACGGCCACAAGGATGAGAAGGGCAGGCTGTTCCACGGCGGCTACTGGCTGAGCGCGAAGGACTGGCCGCTCCCCGGCACGCGCCTTACCACGTACTACTTCCACGGCGACGGGAGCCTGAGGCCGGAGAAGCCGGCGCCCAACGTAGCGCCGACCACCTACGCCTACGACCCGCGGCAGCCGGTGCCCACCATCGGCGGATCCTTCTCCGGGCAGAACGCGCTCGTGGCCGCCGGCGCCTTCGACCAGCGCGAGCGCGAGTTCACGGGAGACGAAGAGAACGGCTTCTACGGCTCGAGACCGCCGTACCTGCCGCTCCGCGCCCGCCCCGACGTCATCGTCTTCCAGACGGAGCCGCTCGCCCAGGACGTGATCGTCATCGGGCCCATCGTCGTGAAGCTCTACGCGTCCTCCAGCGCCGTGGACACCGACTTCACCGCCAAGCTGGTGGACGTCTATCCGCCGAGCCCGCATTATCCGTCGGGCTACGACATGAACCTCACAGACGGGATCCTCCGGGCGCGCTATCGCAACTCACCGGAGAAGCCGGAGCTCATGACCCCGGGACAGGTCTACGAGTTCACCGTCGAGCCGTTCCCGACAGCGAACGTCTTCAAGAAAGGGCACCGCATCCGCATCGACATCTCCAGCAGCAACTTCCCCCGCTTCGACGTGAACCCCAACACGGGTGAGCCCCTGGGGAAGAGCCACCGGTTCGTGACGGCCGACAACTCCGTCTATCACGATGCGAGCCGCGCGTCCCATGCGATCCTGCCCATCGTGCCCGCGGAGGCGGCGGGGTACTCCACAACGAGGTAAGGGTTCGTCACTGGGCCGCCGCCTCGGCCTCGCCCGATGCCAGTGTCGCTTCTTGTCTCCGGTGTCCCTGGTGTCTTGGTTGCCTCCGGTTTGCAGCAGCGGCATTCCTTGCGAGAGATCCCAGAACCCTATAAGCGACGAAACACGAACTACGAACCGAATCGAGGGTGTGATGATCGGCATTCAGATGGCGCCCACGGCGCGCCGGATCGTCGAGACCGTGCTGGCGGTGAAGCCGGGGGAGAACGTCTGCGTGGGCACGGACACGGAGTGCCCCCCCACCATTACGCAGGCGCTGGCCGTAGCCGCACGGGCGGCCGGCGCCGAGGTGGCCGTGGTGACCATGACCCCTCGCGAGGCCGGCAGCGTGGAGCCGCCCCCCGTGGTGGGCGCGGCTATCCAGGCCGCGGACGCGGTCATCTGGCAGGCGAGCTACGCCGTGGTGCACACGCCCGCCGCGCGTGCCGCCTTCGCCAGGGGCGTGCGCCTCTGCGACATGTGGGGCTTCAGCGAGGACATGATGGTGAGTGGCGGGGCCACGGCGGACTACGCCGCCGTCGCAGCCCTGACGGAACGGCTCGCCCCCATCTTCACCGAGGGGCGCGAGGCCCGGCTCACCACGCCGGCCGGCACGGACCTGCGGGTGTCCCTGGAGGGCCGGCAGGCCTTCCCGCTGGTGGGGATCGCCGACCGGAAGGGCAGCTTCTGCGCTCTGCCCGATGGCGAGGTGGCCATGTCGCCGGTCACCGGCAGCGCCGAGGGCACCCTGGTCCATCCGTTCTGCATCGAGAAGAAGGAGCTGGGCTACCTCAAGGATAAGATCACCATCGACGTGCGGGGCGGGCGAATGACCGAGATCAGCGGCGGCCCCCAGGCGGATTTCCTGGCCCAGGTGCTCGACACGGCCGGCGGCACGGCGCGCAACATCGCCGAGTTCGCCATCGGCACCAACCCCAAGTGTCGCCTGGGCGTGACCATCCGGGAGGCGAAAAAGACGTGGGGCACTGCCCACGTGGGCATCGGCGACAGCAAGAGCGTGGGCGGGGACGTCGAGGGGCCGCTCCACTTCGATATCATCTTCGTGGAGCCTACGGTGATGGTGGACGGGCAGGTGGTCGTGAAGGACGGAAAGATCGTCGCGTGACCTGTGACTCCGTCCACAAGTTCGCGGCGAGGCACCGTAGGAACCGACAACAGCTGTGGTCTCTCGCCGCAAGTTCAGGCGCATGCCGCGGCCGGCGCGGCCGGCCTCTCCGCTTGACATGTATATACCCAGGGATACAGTTTCGTCCTTCCACCCGGACCGCCGCCGTGGGGCGACCCGCATGCGGACGCGCTGGCCCGAAGGTCACGCCCAACGCGTTGGGGTTCTCGCGGTCTGTCCGGGCAGGGGACGCGCACGACCCTTCAGCGCCTTAAGAGGACCGCCGCATGAACGCGAGCCGCGTCACCGAAGCCGTCGTGGATTTCATCGTCAACGCGGACATCGCCGAGTTCCCTGAGGAAGTCATCCACCAGGGCAAGCGCTGCCTGATCGACGGCTTCGGGGTGATCCTGGCGGGGTCGTGTCAGGACAGCGGTCCCATCATCCGGCGGCACGTCGCATCCCTGGGCGGGACGGGCCGCTCCACGGTGCTGGGTCGCGCGCCGCTGAGGGCTCCGAGCGCGTTCGCGGCCCTGGCGAACGGCACGGCCGGACACGCCATGGACTTCGACGATACCCAGCTCTCGAAGCATCCGGGGCGGATGTACGGTCTCCTGGCACATCCTACCATTCCGCCCCTGGCTGCCAGTCTGGCCGTAGGCGAGCGCCTGTCGGCTTCAGGCGCGCAGGTCCTGGAGGCGTTCCTCACCGGCTTCGAGGTGGAGTGCAAGATCGCCGAGGCCATCGATCCGAGCCACTACGTGCGCGGCTTTCACACCACGGCGACGATCGGCACCCTCGGGGCTGCGGCCGCCGCGGCCAAGCTCATGGCCCTCGAGCGCGTCGGCGTCGGCCGGGCCATCGGCCTTGCGGTCAGCTTCGCTGCGGGGATCCGGGTCAACTTCGGAACCATGACCAAGCCGCTCCACGCGGGACGGGCCGCCGAGAACGGCGTGCGGGCGGCGGATCTCGCCGCGATCGGCTTCACCGCCAACGAGAGCGCCCTCGACGGCCAGTGGGGCTTCTTCCAGGTGCTCGGCGGTGGCGGTGATCCCGCGGCCATCATGGGCCTCATGGGGAGCCCCCACGCCATCGTGGATCCGGGGGTCTCCGTGAAGCCGTATCCGTGCGGCGTCCTGGGGCACCCGGGTATGGACGCGCTGCTGAACCTGGTCGTGCAGAACGATATCCGGCCCGAGCAGATCCGGGCCCTCAAGCTGCGGGCCGCTTCCAACGTCCTGGGCCCGCTGCGCTTCAGGAAGGCGCAGAGCGCCCTGGAGGCGAAGTTCTGCATTCCCTTCATGCTTTCGAGCATCGCGATCCGTCGGAAGGCGGGACCCCGGGAGTTCACGGACGAGTTCGTGACGAGCCGGCCGGTTCAGGAGATGATGGATCGGGTGGAGACGATCCATGACCCCGAGATCGAGGCCCTGGGATACGACCGGATCCGCAGTGTCGTGGAGGTCCACCTCGAAGACGGACGCCAGCTGGTAGAGCTTTCGGACGAGCGCTACCGCGGCGGGCGCCAGCGACCCTTCTCCCGCGAGGAGCTCCACGAGAAGTTCACGGAGTGCGCCGAGCTGGCGCTGCCTCATGAGAAGATCCAGAGAGCGATCGAGCTCATCGAGGCGATGGACGAGCTGGAGACCCTGGATGAACTTGTGGATGCCCTCTGCGCTCCCGGAGGCGGAGTGGAGGCGTCCGCGCTGGCGGAGACGGCGGTATGAGCGGAGCTCAATGCAGGTGCGGCTGGCTGCCGCGGCTGTGGGCTTTCGCTCCGGCGTTCATGGCCCTCGTGAGTGGTAGCTGCACGAGCGCTCCGTCTGCGGCACAGTATCCCTCGAAGCCCATCACGTTCGTGACCCATTCGACGCCTGGCGGCGGCGGCGACGTCTTCCTGCGGGAGCTCGGGAAGTACCTCCATGGGATCGTGCCCGTACCCATCGTCGTGGAGAATCGGGCCGGCGGCGCCTCCGCCACCGCGGTCTCGTACGTGGCACAGGCCCAGGCCAACGGATACGTGCTCTACGGCGCCACGCCCACGACGCTGATGACGTCGATCCTGACGCGCACTCGCCACTCGTTCCAGGACCTGCAGCCGATCGCCAACCTGTTCTTCGACCCGATGATCCTCTACGTTCGCGGCGATTCGCCGTGGCGAACGCTTGCCGATGTGGTGAATGCGGCCAAGCAGCGCCCGGGGCAGATCCGCTGGGGTGCGTCCGCGGCGGGCACCGTCGAGCACATGATCGCCTTCGACATGCAGAAGCTCGCCGGGATTCGGGTGCAGCCGGTGACGTTCGAGGGCGGCGGCGACCTCATGGTCGCGGTGCTGGGCGGCCACGTCGACCTCGGGATCGGCGAGTTCGGCGAGATGACTTCGCTCCTCGACGCGGGCCGCCTGCGGGCTATCGCCTCCTTCACGGGCGAGCGGATCTCCGGCGCCGATCTGCCCACGGCCCGCGAGCAGGGAATCGAGCTCGTGACCGAGAAGTTTCGCGGGGTCCTGGGGCCGAAAGGGCTGCACGCGACCGTGATTCGCTACTGGGAAGACGTGATCCAGAAGGCCCTGGCCACGGAGGCATATCGCCAACAATACGAGGGCAATCACCTGCTTCCCGCCTACATGGACCACGAGGAGTTTCAGGGTTATCTCGCACGCTCCGACCAGACGCTCCGGAATTACATGAAGGAGCTCGGGGTCATCCAGTAGTCCGAGACTCACGACTGCCCGTCGCCGATCCCGTGCGTCGCGTCGACCTCTTCGCCGGCCTCGCGCTCTTCGCGTTCGCGGCCTTCTACTTCTGGCAGTCGCTGGCCGTCACGGTCGGATTCGCGTCCGACACGCTGGGGCCCACCTTCTTCCCCAGACTCCTCGCGCTCGGTCTGGCGATCCTGGCTCTAGTAGTGGTGGTGCGCGCAGCAACAAACCGCAGCGACCCCAGCGCTCCAGCGCCGCTGCGACACGGGCTCCTGGTGGTCCTCCTCGTCCTGATTGTGGCGTGGGCTGTCCTCCTCCCCCTGCTGGGCTATTTCATCGTCACTCCGCCCCTGCTCGCCGCGGTCATGCTGCTCCTGGGACTGCGCAACCTGTGGAAGCTGCTGGGCACCACCCTAGGCCTCACCCTGGCCCTCTACCTCCTCTTCGGCCAGGCGCTGAACGTGCCCCTCCCCATGGGACCGCTGGGAGGCCGCTGATGCTCGAGGGTTTCGCCGTCGGCGCGCCGATCGCGCTCCAGCCGGTTGCGCTACTCTGGACGCTGTTCGGCGTGGTGTGGGGCATCCTCGTGGGGGCGCTGCCGGGGATCACGGGCTCCATCGGCATGGCGCTCCTCCTCCCGCTCACCTTCGGCATGGACGCGACCGTTGCCCTCATCATGCTGGCGGGCGTCTACATCGGCTCCATGTACGGCGGCTCCATCACGGCGATCCTCCTCAGGGTCCCGGGCACCCCGGGCGCCGCCGCCACTACGATCGACGGGTACGAGCTGCACCGGCAGGGGAGGAGCGGCATGGCCCTGGGGACCTCGCTGGTTGCCAGCACAGTGGGCGGCCTCATCGGCGTGTTCATCCTCGTGGGGCTCTCGGTCCCACTTTCGAAGGTGGCCCTCGCCTTCGGCCCACCCGAGTACTTCGCCATCGGCGTGTTCGGCATCGCCCTCATCAGCAGCTTCGCGGGCAAGGACCTGGTCAAAGGTGCCATTTCCGGCATCCTCGGGCTGGTTCTGGCCACCATCGGCACGGATCCCTTCTCCGGCACGCCTCGCTTCACGCTGGGGAGCCCCACGCTGCTGGGCGGGATCGGCGTCGTCCCAGGGATGATCGGCCTCCTGGCCGTCTCGGAGATCTTCGATCAGATGGCCGTCTCGGTGGGGTGGGAGCGTATCAGGGAGAAGGTCAGCACCGCGCTGCCGCGGCTGGTCGAGCTGTGGAGGCTCCGGCTGGCCATGCTCCTCGGGTCGGGCATCGGCGCGCTGGAAGGGATGCTCCCGGGGGCTGGCGGCGCCATCGCAGCCTTCCTCTCCTACAACGAGGCCAAACGCTGGTCCAAGCACCCGGAGGAGTTCGGCCACGGATCCCTGGAGGGGATCGCCGCGCCAGAGGCCGCCAACAACACAGTGACCGGCACCGCGCTGGTGCCGCTGCTGACCTTCGGAATTCCGGGATCGAACTCCAGCGCCGTCCTGCTGGCGGCCATGATGCTGCACGGGATCCAACCCGGGCCCCAGGTCTTCGAGGGGAGCCCCGCGCTCGTCTACGGCCTGTTCACCGGGATGTTCGTCGCCAACTTCATGATGCTCGCCGTCGGCTTCCTCGCGCTGCGCCCGGCCATCGCAGTGGTCAACATCCAGCGGGCCCTCCTACTCGCCGGGATCCTGGGGATCGTCCTGGTGGGCGCCTACTCCATCAGCAACCAGATGTTCGAGGTCTGGGTCGTCCTGGGCGTAGGCCTCGTCGGCTTCTTCATGAACCGCTTCGGGTTCAACATCCTGGCCATGGTGCTGGGCCTCGTCCTCGGCTTCATGATCGAGGCGAACCTCCGGCGCTCGCTCCTGGTGTCGCTGGGCGACCCCTGGGTGTTCGTGACCCGACCCGTCTGCGCCGCGCTGCTCTTCTTCGCGCTGGTCACGTTCGTGGTGCCCATCGTGCGCCAGGCGCAGGGGAAGCGCAGGGCCCGGGCTGCGCCCGCCAACTGATCCCGCCACCGGGGAGAGCCCCAACAGGTCGCTGAAGAACTACAGTGGCTCGTCCGCGTCCCGCAAGCACCCAAGATTCTCTGCGAGTGAAACAGGGGTATCGATGGAATCCACGAGATGATTCGTCCGTGGCACAGCAGGAAACGGCGATGACACCGACGCCCGCGCCGAGCGGGGAGTTCACCCCCGCAGCAGCACCCAGGGTGCTCTTCGGCCTCGGTGCAGTCTCCCGGCTCGCCGAAGAGATCGAGCGGCTGGGAGGCCGTCGGGTCTTCATACTCTCCGGACGCAGCGTGGCGGAAAGGACGGATGCCGTCGAACGGGTCCGCGCCGTCGTCGGAGAGCGCTGCGTCGGCGTCTACTCCGGACTCACGATGCGGGCGCCGGCGCCCGCCGCGGTGGAGGCAGCCAGTGCCGCGCGCGCCGCGGAAGCCGATACACTACTCGGGATCGGCGGGAGCACTGTGAGCAACGCCGCCCAGACCATCGCGGTCCTGATGGTGGAGGGTATCGAGGATGTGGCGGGACTCAGAGCCCTCGGCCGGGCCTACGCCCGGAGGCCCCTTCCGCCACTGGACGCGGACAGGCTCCCGAAGCAGGCCTTCCTCCCCACGACCCTTTCGGCCGGGGAGTTCAGCGTCGGCAGGGGCCGGGTGCTGGACCAAGAGGCCGGCGACAGGATCGCCACGGATCACCCGGCGCTCCACACCGACCTGGTCGTCCTCGACCCCGAGCTCACCGTGGGCACGCCCGACTGGCTCTGGTACTCCACCGGAGTCAAGGCGCTGGACCACGCCATCGAACGGCTGTACGCGAGGGACAACCAGCCGGCCGCCGACGGGCCCGCGCTGCTGGCCGCAGAGCTCATCTTCCGCCACCTCCCCGTCTCCGGCGCGAAGCACGGAGATCTGGGCGCTCGACTCCAGTGCCAGATCGCCGCGTGGCTCTCCATGATGGGCTTCCCCAATACGCTCTTCGGGCTCAGCCACGCCCTGGGTCACGCGCTGGGGATCGGCCATGCCGTGCCCCACGGTTACACGTCCTGCGTGACGCAGCCCTACGTCATGGAGTTCAACCGCCCGGTCTCCACGCAGCAACAGGCCCGGCTCGCGCGAGCCATCGGCGTGGACATCCGCGGGATGAGTGACGAAGCCGCCGCCATCGAGGCGGCCAGGGCCGTGGACCGCCTCATCCTGGAGCTCGGGCTGCCTCACCGGATCCGCGACCTACAAATCGCCCGCGAGGCGCTGCGCGCAATCGCCGAGCGGACGGCGGGCACCAGCTACGCGAGGAACAACGCGATCCCGGTCACGCGCCCCGAACAGGCGCTCGAGGTTCTGGAGAAAGCCTGGTAGGCGCGCTTCGCACGAACGCGGCAGCGGCGCATGAACGCGGCAGCGGCGCATCGTCAAAGAGCGCCAACGCAGCCGATGTGCCGCCGCCACCGCAACCCGAAGGGCGCCTGGGGGTTGCGTGCGAACCCCTGGAGCTCTTCCGCGACCACTAGGGCTTCAGCCACCAGCGCAGCAATACGGGCACCCCAAGGATGACCACGACGATGCGCACCGCCTGGAGTGAAGCCACCAGGCTCGCATCGGCCTTGAGCCCCTGCGCAGCGGCCGTCATCTCCGCGGATCCGCCCGGCGCCGTGGCGAACAGCGCCGTGGCGATGTCCACGCCCGTGAAGTGCGAGAGTGCCCACCCACCCAAGAGGCCGGCGACGATCATCAGCACGACGACCACCACGGCCGGAAGAGCGAGCCCCCGCAGGTTCTGAAGGATCTCCGGAGTGATCGTCGAGCCGACCATGGTGCCGATGAGGATCTTGGCCATATCGCCGAAGAGGGGCGGAATCGGCGCCGCGTGAACGGTCAGCGATACCGCACCCACCGCCACCATCGAGCCCACCAGCGCCCCCGCCGGCAGCCGGAGCCACATCCCCACGAGCCCGCCGGCCAGGCCGGCCGCCACCGTAATCCACATACCCTTCTTCCTCCCTACGGCATGGTGCCGGCGACCGCCGCGATGTCGGATGTCGATGCGGCGTCAGAAGAGCTGGGACGGCAGGTCGATCCCCGTCAGGTCGTCAGCCGTCAAGGGCGAGTCCGCAGTAATGCCCAGGAGCCCGAAGTAGTGGTAGAGCTGCTTCAGATGGTGAGCCGCATGACCCAGTGCCAGGTCCAGGAGCTCCCGCACCGTCAGCACCCCCTGGTATGAATCGATCGGGCATTCGAGGTCCGCATCCGCAGCCCGACCCAGGTACTGCCTCAGTCGCTCGAGCACTGCCTCCCCGTGGCGCACCAGAGAATCCGTCGTCCGAAACGCTTCCGCGGTCTCGAAGGACGCACGAATATCCTCGTAGCGGTATGCCCCGCTCTGCGTTCCCCGCAGCACCAGGTCCGGGCGATCATAGACGTGGTAGACGAAGCCCCTCAGCGTGCGCTCACGCTCCGGTGACTTCCAGTCCAGACTGGCGTCGGGAATCTGCCGATTTGCGCGCAGAAAGGCGCCCAGCACCCGCTCATATCGCTCCAGAAGCACGTCCGCACCCGGGCGGGTTCGGTCGCTCTCGGGGCTGAGCTCCAGCGCCCGCACCAGCTCGCTTCGATTGAACCCGACCACCACGGTCTCACCAATCACCGTGACCGGTAGCGTCCTCAGCCCCAACGCGCGCAGCTCCGCCATCGCCTCGGGGTCGTGCTCCACGTCCCGATCCCGAAACGCAACCCCGCGCCGCGAAAGAAACTCTTTCGTGGTGCCGCAGGTGAATCACCCGGGACGGGTGTAGATCCGCACGTCCATTCGCTGTCCTTGGGCCCCCGGGGCCCTCGCCTCCGCCCGGCCGCTGAATCGCAGCGCCCTGCCAGATCCTCCGCGCCAAGGCGCACACGTTAACTGAACCCCGGGATGCCGAGCAAGGCGGAGGAAGAAACCGCATGTAGCGTCGAAATAGAAATGTCCGCTTTGAGTGAAGTAGAAATGTCCTCTTTCGGGTTGTGTTCGCTGCGTTGCGGACCAGCCCAGGGCCCGGAGAGAGGAGTTGGTCGCATGCAGCCGAGGACTTAGCCGGAAGGGCCGGAAGGGCCGGAAGGGCCGGAAGGGGCAACCCCAGTTGCGGTACGAGCACGGATGCATGATCTTATACAATCCTACCGACGAGGGCGCGTGCAGCCTGCCACATGGTCCTGCCGTCAGGGTTGGGAGCGTGTCTCCCGATTCCCATGGCCCGGCGGTGAGGACCTGGCAGACGGAGCGAAGGGGATGCGGGCTCACATCGGAATCGTCCTTTCGATACTCTTGCTCGGGCAAGGGCGGACTCTCATCGCCGGGGCGGTTCCCCAGCAGCTGGCAGCCGGCGATACAGTGCTTTCCCCGCCGCCGGAGCCACCGGCGGCCCCGAGGCGGAGCGCGGACGGGCGTCTCGCGGTTCTCGCGGCGCGTGCGGAGCGGCCGGTCAAGGTCGACGGGATCCTTGATGAGTCAGTGTGGCGGGACGCCGAGCCCGTGGGCCGGTTCGTTCAGAGCGAGCCGCGCCAGGGGGAGCCGGCGACGGAGAAGACGGTGGTACAGGTCGCTTTCGACGACGAGTACCTGTACATCGCCGCCCACTGCTTCGACAGCCAGCCGGACGCGCTGGTCGTCAATGATCTCCGCCAGGACTTTGACCCGGACAATCAGGACACCTTCCAGGTCATCCTCGACACCTTCGCGGATCGCCGCAACGGCTACGTCTTCATCGTGAACCCGGAAGGGGCGAAGGTGGACTGGCAGGTGGCGAACGAGGGCCGGGAGGTCAACACGAGCTGGGAGGCCCCTTGGACGGCCGATGCGCGTCAGGTCGCCGACGGGTGGACGACCGAGATCGCGATCCCGTTCCGGGCCCTCCGCTTCAACCAGACGGGAGGGGGCGTTTGGGGGGTCAATTTCGCGCGGAACATCCGCCGCAAGTACGAGGAGACGTTGTGGTCCCCGATCCCCCGCTCCTACAGCATCGCGCGGCTCTCCCTCGCGGGCAATCTGGAGGGCCTCCCAGCCTCTCGTGGCGGGCGTGATCTGCGAGTCAAGCCGTACCTGGCCGCTAGCAAGGTCCGCGCCACAGGCGGCCCTGCGTTTTCCAACGAGCTGGGTCTTGGAGTCGACCTGAAGTACGGCGTTACCGACGCCCTCACGCTGGACGTCACCGTGAATCCCGACTTCGCCCAGGTGGAAGCCGATGAACAGCAGGTCAACCTGACGCAGTTCAGTCAGTTCTTCCCCGAAAAGCGGGACTTCTTCCTGGAGAACTCGGGGCTCTTCTACATGGGGGACGCGGCCCGCAAGACCAGCCGCGGGATCGAGCCCAGGCAGGACACTGACCTCCTCCCGTTCTTCAGCCGGCGCGTCGGACTCACGGAGACGGGCACACCGGTCCCCATCGACGGCGGCCTCCGCCTTACCGGGCGGGCCGGCCGCCTCAACATCGGCGCGCTCGCCATGCGGACGCGCGCTGCGGACGATATCGAGCCCAACGACTACGCCGTCGTCCGCGTGCGGCAGAACCTGGCCCGCAGCTCGGACATCGGGGCCATCTTCATGACCCGGCAAGCCGTTCACGGTGCCGGCGACTACAACCGGGTCTACGGCATCGACTCGAACATCCGCTTTCCGGCGGAGGTGGACTGGAGCTCCTATGTGATGAGGACCGAGACGCCGGGGGTGTCGAGCGGGCAGTACGCCTATCGCACCTCGCTCATGCGGGAGGGAACCTTCTTCCACGTGAAGGCCGGCGTCATGTCCCTGGGCGATGGCTTCAACAACGACCTAGGCTACTACCGCCGTATCGGTGTTCGAAAGTGGTTGCTGGACACCGGCCTGCGTCCGCGGTTCCGGAGCCTCCAGCGTCTGGGAATCCGGGAGATGCATCCCCACATCGTGTGGAACTACTTCGAGGACCAGTCCGGGCGCATGGTGTCGAAGCGGCTCCACACCGGCTACAGCGTTTTCCTGAACGACGGGGCGACGCTGCAGATCGACGCCAATCCAGCGTTCGAGCTTCTGGAGGCGCCATTCCAGATCGCCCGGGGCATCCCGCCGATTCCGCCGGGCGAGTACAGCTGGAGCGACATACAAGCCACTTTCCGATCCGACCCCAGTCGCACCGTGTCCGGCACCATCGACCTGATCGGCGGCGGGCTGTGGACCGGAACCCAGCGCACGGTCAGGGTGAGCGTGGAGGTCCGGCCCTCCTATCGCCTCCGCGCGACGCTCCAGCTCTCCCGGACCGCCGCGGAACTCGACCTACCCGAGGCCGAGTTCGTGAAGTCGCTCTGGACGCTCCGGGCGAACTACTCCTTCAACACGAACATGTTCGTGGACGGCCTGACCCAGTACGATCCGGAGCGGCACCTGTTCAATGCGAACGTCCGTTTCAATCTCATTCACCGGCCGCTGAGCGACCTCTTCATCGTCCTCAACGAGCAGCGCTTCATGACCTCGGAGGGGATCTCCCCGGGCCGCAGTGTGATCCTCAAGGTCACGCAGATGCTGGCGTTCTGAGGCCCGGTCCTGTCCTTCGCACACACCGGCCGGCTCGACACGGACCCCGGAACGGACCCACCCCACACCGTACTGCACACGCGGGCACTCACGCCCCCGGGCCACGCGTCCTGGGCCGATGAGCGACCGTGGAGGCCCGCGAAGCCGGGAGCATTTCGATGTCTTAGCGGATGATCGGGCGCAGCTCCTTCCAGCGCTCGATGAAGCGGACCGCCCCTTCCACGAAGTTGTCGACCTCCTCGCGCCCCAGCTCGGCGCTCGCCTCGCTCAGGTCGCGCTCGCTCCAGACGCCGACGGAAGACGTCTCCTTCGGTGACGTGTGCTTGCCCGTTTCCTCGGGCTTGAAGCCCTCCACGCGGAAGAGCATCATGGCCGTCTCGTCCCCTTGCTTCCAGGCCTCGAGCATTCGCCTCATGTGCTCGGGCATGGCCAGGGGGACCGTCCGCGCGCTCGCCATATCCACCAGGTCCGGCACCATGTACAATGCGTTCGATGTCTCGCCGACTCCGCCGTGGCGGTCGAACACACGGCCCGCTGCGCGACGGGAGGGCCGCATGAACGGCGCGGCCGCCTCACCCAGCTCCACGGCCAGCCCCGGCGTCTCGTGGTTGATACGGTCCACGATGTAGCGGGAGATGATCGTGTTCCCGCCGTGCGAGTTCAGGATGAGAAAGCGCCGGAACCCGTGCCGTACGAGGCTCTTCGCCGCCTGAAAATAGACTTCCTGGATGAGCTCCGGGGGCAATGTCATGCTCCCCTCGAACGCCATATGGTAGGGCGCGTTGCCCAGAAAGAGGACCGGCGCCACGAGCACGTCCGTCCGCTGGGCGACGAGGAGCGCACGCCCCAGTCCGTTGTAATAGTCCGTGCCGATAGGGAGGTGACGCCCGTGCTGCTCCAGCGAGGCCACCGGGATGATCACCATGTCGGTCCGCTGGAGAAGCTCCTGCACCTCCGGCACCCTCATGTGAGGGAGGTAGTTCTTCACCTTCTTCTGCGTCCACAGCGGGTTCGCCTGGCCGAACACCATGCCCGGTACCAGCGCGCCGGCGGCGAGGAGGAGGAACATCCGTGCGATCTTCATGGGCTCGCTCCTTTCAGGGTGGCAGTGGAGGGTCGCACCGGAATGGCGAGAAGATTGCCACGAAGAACCTGGCGCCGGTAGTCTTTCGTGTTGTGCCCGTCGTGGCACACCATGAGAAAAGCCTGACACCCGGCTCGGGCCGACGGTGCCTCCTCACCAAAGCCGGCAGAGGAAAGTGTGGCTGTACTTGAGCAGCAGGGTGCGGCATCCGCGGGGCGTTCAGCACCTGACGCGCGATCTCGAGCTCCCGAGCCGATGTCGGGCGTGGTGATCTGCGCAAGGCCGGGCGCCGCGGCCGCCAGAGTGGCGATCGCGGTCAGCCTACCGATCTGCGCAGGACCCTCGACGCCGCCGATCCCGCGAGCACGGCCGAGGTTCGGCCGGGGGAGGGGGCAGGTCGCCGCGCTACCTCCCCCTGAACTCCTTCCACAGCCGGGTATGCCTGCTCTCCAGCGACACCTCGCGCCCGCCGATGAACGCGCGCTCCACGTGCGTGACGATCTGGAGGGGATCACCGTCCGTCACGATGAGGTCCGCCCGCTTCCCCACGTCGATGCTCCCCATCTCTTCGCCGAGGCCCAGGATCTCCGCCGCCGTGAGGGTGACGGCGCGGAGCGCTACGTCCTTCGGGAGGCCGTAGGCCGCGGAGCGGGCCGCGTGGTACGGGAGGTTCCGCACGTCCGCCACGTTCTGAGTGCTGAACGCGACCCGGACGCCTGCCTTGTGCAGGACCCCGGCGTTCTCCCACCCCGCGGTGACCGGGTCATCCTCGTCCATGGTGGGGGTGAGGCCGGAGCCCACAATGACCGGGATCCTCCGCTTCGCCAGCTCCTCGCCCACGCGGAACGCCTGGTCGCCGCCCACCAACACCGCCTTCACGTCCGGAAACTTGTCCAGGAAGAGAAGGAGCGTGCGGATGTCACGCTCCGTACGCGCGCTGAAGAGCACGGGCATCTCTCCCCTCATCGCCGGGACCATGGCCTCGAGCAGGATCCGCTCCTCCGGCTCCGCCTGCGGCTCGAAGCGAGATGTGGGATCGCCGTTCGTGGTCGGCCGCTTCGCGAAGAGCGCGGCCCGCTCGAACAGCGCCATCAGCTCCTCCAGGCGATCACCCTCCAGCTTCGGCTCGTCCCACCCCTTCCCCGACGGCGACGGGAAGTCGATGACCAGAGCCGCGCGGTCACGGATCGCCATCCTCTCGGGCGTGTCTCCGTCGAGTTGAACGACGGAGCCGGCGCCCCGGATGATGCCCGACGTCGGCACGCTCATGACCGCAGTGATCCCGTTTGCCCGCGCCACCGGGATCGCGTCGCTCTCAGGGTGTACCGCGGCGAGGCCGCGAATGTGGGGATTGAACCGGCCCACCTCACGGTCGTCGCGCGCCGCCGACCACGACTCGATCTCGACCAGGCCCATCTGGGTCAGTGCATCGATCATCCCGGGATAGACGTGCTTGCCGCTCACGTCGATCCGGCTCGCATCCCCCGGGATCTCTACGGCGGACGCCGGCCCCACGGCCACGATCCGGCCGCCCCGGATCACCACCGCGCCGCCCGTGATCTCCGGCGCCGACACGGGGTGCACGGTGCCGCCCATCAGAGCAATGATGGGCCCGGCTTGCGGCATGCCGCTGTCGCCGCTCGCGGCACCGCTCGCCGCCGTCCGTGGGCGCGGGGACGCGCCACCGCCGTCCGTCACCGTGGGCGGCCGCGGCGTGATCTTCGGCATCTCCCGCACCGGGCGCCCTCGGAGCTCCGCATCGCGCGTGCGGTCGTAGTAGACGATCCCGTCCACGATCGTCTTCTCGACGCGGGAGTATGCGTCGAACGGACTACCGGACAGAAGCACGACGTCAGCGTCCTTGCCGGGCTCGAGGGAGCCGACCTTGTCTTCGATGCGAAGCTGCCTCGCCGGGTACAGGGTCAGCATGCGCAACGCGTCCTCCTTCGATACGCCCCCGTACTTCACCGGCTTATTGATCTCGTACACCATGAACGATTGGAGCCACGGGATGTCCGAGTTCAGGCTCGTGAGCACGCCGTGCTCGTGCATGATGGCGGCGTTGTACGGGATCGCGTCGTACGCCTCGAGCTTGTACATCCACCAGTCCGAGAACGTGGAGGCCCCGGCACCGTGGGCCTTGAGCTCGCTCGCCACCTTGTAGCCTTCGAGCACGTGTGTGAACGCGTCGATCCTGAACCCGAAGCGCTCCGCGACTCGCATGAGCATGACGATCTCGTCGCTGCGGTACGAGTGTGCGTGCACGCGGATCCGGCCCTCCAGGATCTCCGCCAGCGCCTCAAGCCGCAGGTCGCGGCGCGGCGGCACCCGGTACTTCTTCGGATTCGCCCGGTAGTCATCCCACGCCTTCTGGTACGCCTGCGCCGCGCTGAACGCCTGTACGTAGATCGCCTCCACACCCGCCCGCGTCGCCGGATAGCGCTGCTGCGAGCCGGGTGGACCCTGAAAATTCTTGCGGGTCACGTTCTCGCCGAGCGCGAACTTCACGCTCTGGGGAGCACCCTGGACCAGCAGCTTCCGCGGATCATCCATGCCCCAGCGCGTCTTGATGATCGCGCTCTGCCCGCCGATGGGGTTCGCACTGCCGTGCAGCACCTGTGCCGTCGTGACTCCCCCGGAGAGCGCCCGGTAGATCCAGAGGTCGCCGGGATCGAGGGCGTCGATGACGCGCACCTCCGGCACCACAGGCGCCGTGCCCTCGTTGGTCCCCCGGTCCATGGCGATGTGAGAGTGCTCGTCCACGAGCCCGGGAATGGCGGTCAGCCCCGTCCCGTCGATCACCGTGGCGCCCGCCGGCGCCACCGCCTCCGCGCTGATGGCGCGGATCACGCCATCCTGGATCACGATCGAGACGTTCCGCAGCACCTGGCCCGTCGCCGTCCAGGTCGCGTCCAGATCGCGGATGAGCAGCGTGCCCCGCGGAAGCGGCACGACCCCCACCTCGGTCTGCGCCTTCCACCTCGGCGCGTTCGCTTGTGGCCCGGTATTCTGCGTGGGCTTCTGCGCGGCCGCCGGCGCCGCGAAGGGACCGGCGGCCAGGCCGACCGCGGCGAGCAACGAGAGCGCGATGCTCATACGATTCATCCCGTCCAGGGAACAGCTAGCTGTTTGGCCGCTCGCTCGTCCCCTCCCCGGCGGGCACCCGGCGCCCACCGCGCCGCGCCCGCTGAACCCCGAGTCCGGGAGCTTCTGAGGCCCGCTCATGGCCGCCACCCTTCCCCGGGCGGGGACACGCGCCGCGCCGTCCACGTGAACTCGCCGTCCGGCGCTCGGCCCGTGCCGGTGATGCGGTCGCCCTCCACTGTCCCCGCGGCGGTGGCCTCGAAGGTCTCCGGCCCCGCGCTTACGGTAATGGAGAGCTCGACCGTTCGCCCGCTGACCCGGCCATCATGAATGGCGAGCTCGCCCGCGTCGCCGCTCCCGGTTCCCTCGAAGGAGCTCTGGCCCTTCTCCTGCCGCAGCGTCATCCGGAACTGTATCGTCTCGTCCTCGGCGTTCACCTCCACCTCCCACTCGCCGGCCACGCTCACCGCGCCCGCCTCGCCGGCCTCCCGCTTCGGCGGCTCTTTCCCCTTCTCGAGCTCACCCTCGACGAAGGTATAGAGGATCTGGGTCTTCTCACCGAACAGCGGGCCGTTCGTGATGACGAACGTCGCCGGCAGGCCCGCCTCGATGCGCACCAGGTACGGCGCGCCGAGGGTCGCTGCGGGCGCGCTCGTGACCGCCCGGAGCGCATCGGCCTCCGTGAGCCCGTACTCGATCGCCTTGCGCCCACCCTCCCGCAGGTCGGCCTTCCCGCCCCCGCTCGTGAGCGCAAAGCGCACCCCCGCCGCAGCCAGCCTGCCCGCGTTCGCGTAGATCTCCTCGATCTCCTGCTTCTCCCGCAGCGCCGCGGCGTCGAGCGGCTTCTCCTGCCGCGCCTCGCCTGCGGGCTTCATGCCGGCGGTGTCCGGCGGCGTCTTCTCCTTCTCTCCCTTCGTCTCCGGCTTCCAGCGCTCCGGCTTGGGAAAATCGAGGGACACGAGGACGGGCACGTCCCTCGCCTTGAGCAGGTCGGCCACCTTCCAGGCCCCGTCGCCGCCCATGATCACGGGCCGGAAGCCATACTCCGCGCTCAGGTCGAGGACGCGGCGGATATCGCCGGCGTTATCGGCGTGAAAGTAGACGGTCTCCCGGCCAGCCAGCACATCGCGCAGGACCACCCGGTCGGGATCCCACTCCGGGGTCGCGAGCCCGCGGGTGTCACGGGTGTGCTCGGCCAGGATCTGCCCATCTCGCCGGGCGTCCTCGAAGGCCTGCCGGTGGAAGGCGATGACCCCGAAGAGGGTGGACGGGTAGACGCCGCGCGCGCCACGCAGCGACATGGTGAGTCCGAGATCGGGGTTCGCGACGAGCTGCCGCGGCTCCGGCGCGCTCTTGCGGAAGACGAGCAGCGCGCCGCGCCCGCTCGCGAGGCCATCGCCCGCGTGCACGCCCGCGGCCACGACCCCCTTCATGCGGGGCTCCTTCAGGTCGCTCCCCTTGGCCGTCAGATACTCCGCCACGCGTCGGTGCGGGGTAAAGCCCTGAAGCGTGCGCGGCGGATCCCACGAGCGGACCCCCCGCCGATCCGTCTGATCGTCCGGGAACTTGAAGACCGCCGCGCCCTCCGCGTCCACCAGGCCCGGGTACACGCGCAACGAATCGCCTTCCAGGACCTTCGCGTCGCCGGGAATCGCCACATTCGGGCCCATCGCCTCCACGAGCGCCCCGCGAATGACTGCGTTCACGCCCGTGACCGTGCGTCCATCCGCATGGACGACGGTGACGCCCTTCAGCGCGTAAGCCGCCGGCGGCGGCGGCTCGCTGTATTGCGCCGAAACCGTCCGGGGGACCAAGACGGCTACCAGCGGCAGGGCGCCCCATGACGCCACCCGCCGCGCAAGCCGCCTGCCCGAGAGATCCGAGGGAGAGAAAGCCGTCATAAGGCCATCGTCCTTCGTTAGCAGGTCGCCTAGAGGAGACTGATTGGAAACGCCGTTTTGGGCAGAATGCCCGAAATCGAACGTATTGCTATGAAACACGTTACGCTGGTGCACGCACCTCGGGCTCAGGGTTTCCGATCAGCTTCCTAAACTTTGCTGAGGGTCCGGGACCGCCACGCACGCGGCACCACGTCGGTCCCGCCGCGCAGCCCGCACCACACGCCGACGCAGCCGGCAGCCAGAGATCCCGGGCCCGCCGAAGCTCGAGCCGGCGCCGGCGCAAAGTCGGGCCCGGCTCCGCGGCGTGTCAAGCGGCGACGGACCTGTTAGGATCCGCTGGCGGCTGGCAGCCTCCCCGCGCCCTACGTCCCATCGGCCCCAGCGGTTTCCCGGGGAGGAGCCGCTGTCACGGCCGATCAGCGCAGCAGTGTTGACCAGCAGCGTGCCCACACTCAAGAATGCAGTAGTGACGACGATGATCACGCGACCCCTTCTTCTTCGCCGAACCCGGCTGCGGCGCCCCCGCTGCGCCCCGGCGTCCCCATGACGGCGGCGGGCGACACCGCCACCGCGCTCGCGGCCGCCCGGGCGGGCGAAGCCGCGGGAGGCGACGCCGGTCCGCTGGCCATCGCCATGGGCGGGGGCGGCGCCCGGGCCGCCTATCAGCTCGGGTTGCTGCGTTGCCTGGCTCGGCGCATGCCCGCCCTGCGCATTCCCTATATCTCTGGTGTATCCGCCGGGGCCATCAACGCGGCCCACCTCGCGGCCCATCACGGGACCTTCGCTCAAGCCGTGGACGAGCTCAGCGCCCTGTGGTCCGAGCTCACGCCGGAGAAGGTGTTCCGCGCCGACGCATCCTCACTCTTCGCGCAGGTCTTCCGCTGGGGCCTGCGCCTCATGTCGGGCGGACGCCTGCGTGGCGCCCAGGTGCGCAGCATGGTGGACAGCAGTCCGCTCAAGGAATACCTGGAGGAGGCGCTCGCAGTGGTCGACCACGAGATCCCGGGCATCGAGTACAATCTGCATCGCGGTGTGCTCAGGGCGATCGCCATCACGACCACGAGCTATACGACCGCCCAGACGATCACGTGGATCCAGGGGCGCGATGTCGAGGAGTGGGAGCGCCCGCAACGAAAGGGGATCAGGACGCGGATCACCCTGGATCACGTCATGGCATCGGCCGCGCTGCCCCTCTTTTTTCCCGCGATCCGTATCGGCAACGCCTACTACGGCGACGGGGGCCTCCGCCAGTCCGCGCCGCTGGCCCCGGCCGTCCACCTCGGGGCGCGGCGCATCATTGCGATCTCGACGCGTTACGTGCGAACTCGCGAGGAAGCCGAGATGCCTAGCGTCATCGGTTACCCGCCTCCCGCTCAGGTCCTCGGCGTCGTTCTGAACTCCATCTTCCTGGACATGCTCGACCAGGACGCGTTCCGCCTCGAGCGCATCAACCAGATGCTGCGGAAGCTGCCGGACGAGGAGCGCAACGGGCTGCATATCGTGGACCTCCTGGTCGTGCGGCCGTCCCGCGACCTGGGCAGGCTCGCCGCCGACTACGAGCCCCGGCTTCCACGGGCGTTCCGCTTCCTGACCCGCGGGCTCGGCACGCGGGAGACGAAGAGCCCCGACTCCCTGAGCATCGTCATGTTCCAGCGCGACTATCTGCACCGGCTCATGGAGATCGGCGAGGAGGACGCGGAGCGCCTGGCCGACGACATCTGCGCGTTCGTCAAGGGCGAGCACCCCGGCCTGATCGTGGCCCGGTGACCCAGGGGCCCGCGGGCACGAGCGCTCCGGCCGGCCATGGATCCGCCGCCGGCACGCAGGCGGGGCGCACCGGGGACGGCGCATCGTCGGACGCGCCCGCCCCGGTCACGCTCTTCGTCCCCTGCTACGTGGACTGGTTGGCGCCCCAGGCGGCCATCGCCGCCGTTCACGTTCTCGAGCGCTTGGGGCACCGCGTCGATTACCGGCCCGAGGTCGTGTGCTGCGGGCAACCGCTCACGAACAGCGGGTGCGGCGCCCAGGGCGAGCGCGTGGCCGGCCGCTGGTTCGCTGGCATGGATGGCGCCGGCGTGGTCGTCATCCTCTCGTCCTCCTGTGCGGCCCAGCTCTGGCACGCCGCCCGTCACCTCGCCCCGACCGCGCCGCAGCCCCCGCGCATCTACGAGTTCTGTCAGTTCATAGGCCGCTTCCACTCGGCCATCCGCCTGGGGCGCCTGCGGCGTACCGTCTGTCTCCACAGCGCCTGTCACGGACTGCGCGAGGGCGACATCGACCGCCACGCCCGTGAAGTGCTCGCCCACATCGAGGAGCTGCGCGTCGTCCAGGCCGAGCGGGCGGATGAATGCTGCGGCTTCGGCGGCACGTTCAGCGTCTCGTTCCCGGAGATCTCCGTGCGCATGGGCGAGGACCGCATCGCCGAGATCCTCCGCACCGGCGCCACGGAGGTCGTGGCCACCGACCTGAGCTGCCTGCTCCACCTGCGCGGGATCGCTCGGGCGCGCGGCGCGTCTCTCGCCTTCCGGCACGTCGCCGAACTCGTGGACCAGGCCGCGTCATGAGCCGGCCGAGCCCCTTCCGAGCGCGGGCCGCCGAGAACCTCGCGCTCCACGAGCGGCACCGCCTCTTCGACGCGGCCGCCTGGCGCGCGCGCATGAAGCGCGAGCATGCGGCCGCCGCCTGCGAGGGTTGGGAGGCGCTGCGAGAGCGGGCCGCCGCGATCAAAGCGCACACCCTCGATCACCTCGACCTCTACCTCGAGCGCTTCGTCGAGCGCGCCCAGGCGGCCGGCGCCACCGTGCACTTCGCCGAGACGGGTCAGGACGTGAACCGCTCGGTCTTCGAGATCTGCCGCCGCCGCGCGGTCCGGAAGATCGTGAAGTCCAAGTCCATGACCACCGAGGAGTGTGGGCTCAACGCCCACCTCGAGCGCCAGGGCATCGAGGTCGTGGACACGGACCTGGGAGAGCGGATCGTCCAGCTCTTCGGCGAGCCGCCCAGCCATATCGTGGCGCCCGCGCTGCACCGCTCCACCCGCGAGATCGCCGCGCTCTTCGCCCGCACCCTCGGGTCGCCGCCCGACGAGACGGACCCGGAGCGCCTCACCGCGTACGTGCGGCGCGACCTGCGCCGCCATTTCCTCGCCGCCGACCTGGGCATGACCGGCGCGAATTTCGCCGTGGCGGAGACAGGCACCCTGGTGGTCGTGGAGAACGAGGCGAACAGCCTGCTTTCGACCTCGCTTCCCCGCATTCACGTGGCCGTCCTGGGCATCGAAAAGGTGATCCCCGGGCTCGCCGAGCTCGGCGTCTTCCTGCGCCTGCTGGCCCGCAGCGCCACGGGCCAGCCCATGTCGGTCTACACGACCCACTACACCGGCCCGCAGGCGCGGGCAGGCGGCGAGGCGGCGAGCGAGCCGCGGGAGCTGCACGTCGTGCTGGTGGACGCGGGCCGCTCGGCACTCCTCGCGGACCCCGAGCATCGCCGGGCCCTGGCCTGCATCCGGTGCGGCGCCTGCCTCAACGTCTGCCCGGTCTACCGGCGGGCCGGAGGCCATGCCTACGGCTGGACCTACTCGGGGCCCATCGGCAGTGTCCTGGCGCCGACGATGGAGCCGCCCGGCTCCGGCACGACGCCGCCCGAGGAGCTGCCTTTCGCCAGCTCTCTCTGCGGCGCGTGCACCGAGATCTGCCCCGTGAAGATCGACCTGCACCACCAGCTCCTCTTCTGGCGTCGGCGCCTCGTGGAGTCCGGGCGCAAGCCCGGGCCGCGCATCGCCTGGCTCGCGCCGGTCCTCTCGAGCCCGTTGCTGTTTCGCGTGGCGGCCGTCCTCGGACGGCGCCTCTGGCCCCTCTTCCGCTTCGCCGCCGGCGCATGGCTCGCCGCTGCCGACGGTGCGCCACGGCGCCACATCCCGGTACCGGCCGCCCGCTCGTTCCGGGAGTGGTGGAGGCAGCGGTGAGCACTCCTGAGCGCATCCTCCAGCGCGTCCGCGCCGCGTGTGGGCACTCCGTTCCCCTGCCGCCGCCGGAGGCGCTCGCCACCCCCCGCCTCGGCTGGGCCGACTTTGGCCGCGCGCTCGCGGCCGCGGCGGGAAGCCTCCTCGAGCCTGTGGCTCTGGCAAGAGTGGCAGACCGGCTCCGCGAGCTGGCTGGAGGGCCCACCCTCCCGGCCCTCGCTGACCGCGCTGCGGCGCTCCTCGGCGCCGCGCCGGCACCCGCAGACCCCCGCCTCCTCGACGAAACGCCGGCCCTTGCGGCCACCGGCGAGTGGGCGGTCGCCCGCACGGGCACGGTGCTCGTCGACGATCGCCACGCCCCGGTCCGCGCGCACCTGCTCCTCCCGGAACGTCTCATCCTGCTCGTCCCGAGCGACGCCCTCGTGGACGACCTGCCCGACCTCTACGCGCGCTACCGCCCCCGCCCGGCCGGCTACTTCACCCTCATCTCCGGACCGAGTAAGACGGCGGACATCGAGCAGGTGCTCGTGCTGGGCGCCCACGGGCCCCGCCGCCTGGACGTCATCCCCGTGGTCGGGCTGCCACGCCCCGTGTGACGGCCAGCCGCCGACCCGCTCCGGCCGGATACCCGGAAACGATACGGTGAGCCCCGGTGGCGCCCGAACGCTTATATTGTAGATAGGCGTCCGAAAAAGGCGGACCTCCGCCGGTCCCTTGTCCCGCATCGGAGACCAGCATGTCCACAGTGTCCGAGCAGCAGCTCGCGACCGAGCATGAGGCGCGTGCCGTCGCCGAGGCGGCGCGCGAAGAGACGTGGGAGAGGAAGAGCTTCGCCCGCGGGCTTTTCGACGGACGCTTCGTGCTGCACCTGATCCACCCCCACCCACGCCCCGACCCGGAGGAGCAGGCGCGAGCGACGGAATTCCTGGCGAAGCTACGCCAGTTCGCGCTCGAGAAGATCGACGGCGACGAAATCGACCGTGAGGGCCACATGCCGCGGCAGGTCATCGAGGGGCTCGCCGAGATCGGCGCATTCGGCATCAAGATCCCCCGCGAGTACGGCGGACTCGGACTGTCGCAGCTCTCCTATGCCCGCGCCCTGCAGATCGCTGGCGAAGTCTGCGCCTCCACCGGCGCTTGGCTCTCCGCACACCAGTCCATCGGCGTTCCCCAGCCCCTGTCGCTCTTCGGGACCGAGGAGCAGAAGCGGAAATACTTCCCGCGCCTCGCCCGCGGCGCCATCTCCGCGTTCGCGCTCACCGAGCCCGAGGTCGGGTCCGATCCCGCGAACATGACGACCACGGCGCAGCCCACCGAGGACGGCACCGCGTTCATCCTGAACGGCGAGAAGCTCTGGACCACGAACGGGCCCGACGCCGAGATCATGGTCGTGATGGCGCGCACGCCGCCCCGTGAAGGCGTCAAGGGAAAGCGGCCCATCACCGCGTTCATCGTCGAGAGTGCCTGGCCCGGCGTCGAGGTCGTGCACCGCTGCGAGTTCATGGGCCTGCGAGGCATCTCGAACGGCGTGATCCGCTTCACGAACGTGCGCGTCCCCCGCGAGAACCTTCTCTGGGGCGAGGGGCTCGGGCTCAAGCTGGCGCTGATCACCCTGAACACGGGGCGCCTTTCGCTGCCGGCGTTCTGCGCCGCCGCCGGCAAAGGCTTGCTCCAGATGTGCCGTGTCTGGGCGAGCCAGCGCTTCCAGTGGGGCCAGGTCATCGGCAAACACGACGCCATCGCCCAGATGATCGCAAACATGGCGGCCAAGACCTTCGCCACGGAGGCCGTCGTCGAGCTCTGCGCTCTCATGACCGACAGCGGCCGCTTCGACATCCGCCTCGAGGCCGCGATGGCGAAGATGTGGAACACCGAGGTCGCCTGGGACCTCGCGAACGACGCGCTGCAGATCCGCGGCGGCCGCGGCTACGAGACCGCGCGTTCGCTGCGCGCCCGCAGCGAGATCCCCATGCCCATCGAGCGCGCGGTCCGCGACCTGCGCATCAACACGATCTTCGAAGGCTCCAGCGAGATCATGCGCCTCTTCATCGCCCGCGAGGCGGTGGACTCGCACCTCCAGGTCGCCGGCGACCTGGTCGACCCCCGGGCCCCCGCATCCGCACGCCTGCGCGCCGCCATGCGCGCCGGCCTCTACTACGCCTGGTGGTACCCGACCCGCTGGCTCGGTTGGGGCCGCGCGCCGCGCTACGCCGAGTTCGCGTCGCTCGCCCGCCACGTGCGCTACATCGACCGCACCTCCCGCAAGCTCGCGCGCGCCCTGTTCTACTGCATCATCCGCCACGGCTCCGCGCTCGAGAAGCGGCAGGCCGTGCTCGCCCGCATCGTCGAGATCGGGGCCGAACTCTTCGCCATGTCCGCCGCATGCGTGCGCGCCCAGATGCTGCGTAACGATGAGCCGTCGAACCCCGGACCCGTGACCATGGCCGACCTCTTCTGTCGCGGCGCCCGCCGACGCATCCGCCAGCGCTTCGACGCCCTCTTCGACAACGACGACGCCTTCGGCTACGGCGTGGCACGCCAGGTGCTGGACGGCCAACATGCGTGGCTCGAGCGGGGGATCATCGGGATGGAGCGCCTCGCCCGTGAACTCGAGCTCGTGGCGGCGGCTCAGGCGGCCAGCTAACGGCTGAGCCAGGACAGCGCCGACGCGCGGCGCCCGCGGCGGACATCACCGGGGCCGGCCTCGCGTACAAGAGGCCGGCCCTTTTCGCTGCGCTCGAGGCGGTCCGGAGGCCGCCGTTGGGACTCAGTATCCCAGCAACTCGGCGGCCGCGGCGGTCACGTCGTCCACATCCGGCAGGTAGAAGGCCTCGAGGGGAGGGCTGAACGGAACGGGTGCGTCGGGCGCCGTGACCCTGCGGATCGGACCGTCCAGATACGCGAACGCCTCGCTGCCGATCAGCGCCGCGAGCTCCCCCGCGAACCCGCCCGTACGGTTGTCCTCGTGAACGAGGAGCACCTTCCCGGTCTTCTTCACGGACCCGAGCACGGTTTCCGTGTCCAGCGGCACGAGGCTGCGGAGATCGATAACCTCGATGGCACCCGGGCCGCCCGGAACACGTTGGACCGCCTCGAGACAGACGTGGACCATGGCACCGTAGGTGAGGATCGTTAGCCGATCGCCCGACGCGCGCACCGCCGCCTGCCCGATCGGCACCACGTAGTCTTCCGCGGGCAACTCCTCCTTCACCCGCCGGTAGAGGTACTTGTACTCCAGGTAGAGGACCGGATTGTTGTCTCGGATCGCCGCCTTGAGCAGGCCCTTCGCGTCGTACGCCGTCGCCGGGGCCACGACCTTCAGACCGGCCGTGTGCACGAAGTACATCTCCGGGCTCTGGGAGTGGAACGGGCCGCCGTGCACGCCGCCCCCCGTGGGCGCGCGGAATACGATGGAAACGGGGACTCCCAGGCGATAATGGGTCTTCGCCGCGAAGTTCGTGATCTGGTCGAACGCGCACGAGATGAAGTCCGCAAACTGGAACTCCACGATCGGCCGCATCCCTGCCATGGCCGCCCCGATGGCTGCGCCCGTGAACCCGGCCTCGCTGATCGGCGTGTCGATCACGCGCTCGCGACCGAACTCCTCCAGGAGCCCCTCCGTGACCTTGAACGCGCCGCCGTAGGTCCCGATGTCCTCGCCGATCAGGAAGACATCCGGGTCCCGGCGCAGTTCCTCACGCAGCGCCTCGCGGATCGCCTCCAGGTAAGTCACCATTCCGTGTTCACCCTCCCCTGACTACTCCGCGTACACTCCCGTCCCCGCGTCCGACCCCTCCGGATACGGGCTCGCCTCTCCCGCCGCGACGGCCGCCTCGACTTCCGACGCGACGCGCTCGTCCAGCGCGGCGAGCTCCCCGTCCGCCAGGATCTCGCGCTCCCGCAGCCAGAGCGTGTAGCGCGCGATGGGGTCCCACCGCCGCCCCTCCTCGAAGAACTCCGGCGCCACGTATCGCGCATCATCGTGCGCCGAGTGGCCGGACATGCGGTACGTCCAGCACTCGATGAACGACGGCCCGTCGCCCGCCCTCGCCCGCTCTACCGCCCGCCGAGCACTGGCCCACACCGCCAGCACATCGTTTCCGTCCACGCTCTCCACGGGCATCCCGTAGCCGCCCGCGCGCTCCGCCACGCCCGCCACCGCCATCTGCCGCGACAGCGGCGTCGAGTACGCGTACCGGTTGTTCACGCACAGGTAGACGACGGGAAGCCCGAGGACCGCCGCCAGGTTCAGCCCCTCGTGCCAGTCGCCGCGACTGGTGGCACCATCGCCGTGGTAGCAGAGCACTACATTCGCCTTCCGCCGCAGCTTGAACGAAAGCGCGACGCCCGCAGCCACCGGCACCGTGTCCGCCATGTGGCTGATGAATGCGCCGATTCCCAGCGACCACTCGCCCATGTGCAGGTTGGCGTCACGCCCGCGAGTCGGGCCGCCGACCCGGCCGAGATACTGGGCGAACACGGTCTGCGGCTTCATCCCCTTGACCAGGAACGCGCCCAGATCCCGGTGCGACGGGAAGATCACGTCGGCGGCACCCGCCAGGACCGCGCTCCCTACCCCGATCGCCTCCTGGCCCCGGCCCGTAAACACGCCGCCCACGATCTTCCCCTGCCGGTACAACGTGATGATCCGGTCCTCGATCGCCCGCTGAAGCTTCATGTAGTAGAGAAACGCGAGCAGCGTCCCGCGTTCTGGAAGCTCCGCCGGCTCCCGAAGCTCTCCCACGTCGACCGCCCTCGTTGCCATGGCTCGCTCCTCGGCTCACTCGCTCCTAGAACCACCGCTTCCGACGGAAATAGACGATCATCGCCATCGCCGCCACGAACATGAGGCCGAGCGCCACGGGGTAGCCCCACCGCCACTCCAGCTCCGGCATATAGCGGAAGTTCATCCCGTATACACCAGCCAGGAACGTCAACGGGATGAAGATCGTGGCCATGATCGTGAGGACCTTCATGATCTCGTTCATGCGGTTGCTCACGGCGGACAGGTAGAGGTCGGTCATCCCCGCAACCGTGTCGCGCACCGCCTCCACCGTCTCGATCACCTGGACCGTGTGGTCGTACAGATCCCGCACGAAGACGCGCGTCGCCTTTGTGATGAGCCGCGACTCGCTGCGCTCGAGCCCGCTCACCACCTCGCGCAGCGGCCACACCGACTTGCGCAGCAGCAGGATCTCGCGCTTTACATGGTGGATCTCCCGGAGCAGCTCCGGCGTCGGCTCGCTGGCCACCGCCGCCTCGAGCGCCTCGATGCGGTCGCCGAGCTGCTCCAGGATGACGAAGTAGTGGTCGACGACCACGTCGATGAGGGCATACGCCAGGTAGTCGGCCCCCATTTTGCGGACCCGTCCCCGGAGGTACCGGATCCGCTCGCGGATCGCATCAAACGCGTCGCCCTCGCGCTCCTGGAACGAGACCACGTAGTTGCGCCCCAGGATCAGGCTGAGCTGCTCCGACTCCAGGTGATCCTCGTTCCCGTTGTAGCTCAGCATCCGCAGCACGATGAACAGATGCTTCTCGTGGTCCTCCAGCTTGGGACGCTGGCCGACGCTCACGATGTCCTCCACCACGAGAGGGTGAAGCTCCAGTTTCTCGCCCAGCTTCGTGATCAGCTCCGCGTCGTGGAGGCCGTCGATGTTGATCCACGTGATGGCGGGCGTGTCCACCAGGGGGAAGCAATCCTCGATGCGCTCGGCCACCCGCTCCTCGTAGTGCGCCTCGTCGTAATCGAACACTGCAATCTTGGGCCGCTCAACCTTCTGCCTCCCTGTGTAAACCGGGGTGCCGGGCGGGAGCCCCGGCTTCTTGAGCACCCGGGGGACCAGGCGGTAGACCGCCTTGAGGGTCCGCACGGGACGCAGCGCGCCTTTCACGTTCATGGTGCACCCGCCCCTTTCGCACTTCGGCGTCTGCCTCGCGGGCTGCCTGGCGAGGAGGCCGGATCGGGCCGTAAGATACCGCCGCCCGACGCAACATCAACCATATTCTCCATGAATCGTTCCTGGCATCATCTGGCGCTGGCCGGTACGGCCGCCCTCACCTTCGTCCTCCTTTTGCTCGGCAGCATCGTTCACGCCACCGGGTCGAGCCTGGCGTGCCCCGACTGGCCCACCTGTTTCGGCACGATGATGCCCGAGATGAGAGGAGGCGTGGTCTACGAGCACACCCACCGCATCGTGGCTGGCGGAGTGCTCGTTCTTACACTGCTCGCGGGCGGGCTCACCTGGCGGGCCGAGGCCGCGCGGCCGGCGGTGCGGCGCGCGACCCTCGTTGCCATCGTGGCCCTCGTCGTGCAGGCGGTGCTGGGCGGTGTCACTGTCCTGCTCGCGCTTCCGGACGCGATCTCCATCGCCCACCTGGGGCTCGGGCTCGCGTTCCTGGCCCTCGTCCTCGCCCTCACCATCGTGACCGGGCCATCGTGGGGGGCGCGCGCCGTGCCGGAGGACGCCCCGGCCCGCCCCGTGCGCCTCGGCGCCACCATCACGGCTGCCTTCATCTACGTGCAGTCTCTGCTGGGCGCCGCGGTGCGCCACGCCGAGGCAGGGCTCGCCTGCCCCGACGTGCCCACCTGCTACGGTCGCTGGGTGCCGCCCCTCGAGCACCCCCTCGTCGCGCTTCACTATGCACACCGGGTCATGGGCGTAGTCGTGACGCTGGTCGTATTCGCGTTCGCCGCCCACCTCTGGCGGGCCGGCTGGGCGCCGCGCTTCCGCACCGCCGGCCTCGCAGCGGCAGCCCTGGTAGCAGCGCAGATCGGCGTCGGGCTCCAGTCCGTAGCCACGGGCCTGGGTGTCTCGTGGGTGACCGCACATACGGGGATCGCCGCGCTGCTCGTCGCGCTCCCTGTGGCCGCCGCCGTCTACGCCAGCGAACCCGTGCGCCGCGAGCTCGCCGCCGGAATACAGGCTCGGGCGGCGACGCCGCTGGACACCCGGCTCCCCGGCCCATGAGTGCCGCTGTGATCGGTTCGCTCCTCGCGCCCCTCAACGCCGCGCTCAACTTCACTAGCGCCGTCTTCCTTCTCGCGGGCTACCGCTTCATCCGCCGGCGACAGGTCCACCGCCACCGCGCCTGCATGCTCGGCGCGTTCACGGCCTCGACCATCTTTGTCGTCCTCTACGTCACGCGTCTCCTTCTCACCGGAACACACCGGTTCGCGGGCACCGGTTGGATCCGCACCTTCTACCTGACCGTGCTGTTCTCCCACATGACGCTGGCCGTCGTCATCGTGCCGCTCGTCTTGAGGCTGCTCTATCTCGTGTGGCGGCGCCGCTTCCGCGCCCACGCGCGCCTGGCGCGCTGGACTTTCCCCCTGTGGCTCTACGTCTCCGTGACCGGAATCACCGTCTACCTCATGCTCTACCACGTCGTCGGGTACGTGCCGTGAGGGCGCCGAGGCTGGGACCGCATGGCGCGAAGGCGACGCGGACCGCACGGCCGCATTGAATCTCCGGGCACGGGACGAACGTAGCTATAGATGGAGTCGATGCGACGCACGGACCCGAGCTCCTGCCGCAGTTCGTAGCTGGATCTCCGACTCCAGAAGCGGTTCCGGCAGGTCGCCGAACAACGACAGTGGGTCGCTGTACCTCTACAGCGACCTGACAAGGAGAGCAACGCGATGCTCAGTCTCCTCGCCGGAGTTGCAGCGCTGGTGGGCGGGTATCAGGCGACGAAGCGCTTCGTGCTCAAGCGGCTGCGCTACGTTGATGAAATGAAGGATCCCGCCGCTCCGTGGCTGGCCGGTGCCGCCGGCACCGTTGTCGGGCTGCCGTTCGCCATCCTCCCGGTCGTGACCGTGGCCACGGCGGTCGCCTTGGGGGTCGGCGTCGGTTGGGGGGTTGCCGCGGCGGGACGCAAGTTGGACACGGAGGTGCCGCCCGCGTAGCGGCCGCGCCCCACCCCCCGCTCAACAAGTCGCCGTAGTTCTTCAGCGACCGGCCAAGCCGAACGCCGGCCCTAGACGCGGCTCGTAGGGATCACGATCTCCACCTCACCGCCGCCGCTCTCCCGGTTGCGAAGGTAGAGTTCACCTCGGTGCGCGACGACCACCTGGAGGGCGTGCGTGAGCCCGAGCCCGAGCGCCGCCGCCTGCGTCGTATAGAAGGGATCCGCGCCACGCTCCAGCGCCTCGCCGCTGAACCCGGGGCCGCGGTCGCGTACCAGCACGCGGGCGACACGCTCCTCGGCCAGGAGCCGCACCTCCAGCGGCTTTCCGCCCGAGAACTGCTCCCCGTTCAGCAGGATCAGGTAGACGGCGTCCTGGAACGCATCCTTCGCCACCGGCGAGCGCACGGGCGCTTCCGGCGCCACCAGCTTGACCGTGCTCCGGCTGTCTCGGGTGAACTCGTCGACGACCTCCTGCACGAGCTGGGTGAGGTTGTGAGGCTCGAAGACCAGAGGGTCGCCGACGCGGTGCGTGCGGATCGCCTGGAAGATATCGAGCGCCTCCTGCATCGCCGCCACCGCGCCCGGTGGCGCACCGCGAAGCGCCGCGCGCAGAGGCTTGGCCGCCAGCGCCTCCAGATAGTCCGAAACGCGCGCGACCACCGTTGCCGCGGTCTCCAGTCGCTCGGCGCCCCGCGGCACGTACCCCTCGGACAGCGCTTCCCGCAATACGTCCAGTTCCGGAAGCGCGGGATCATGCAGCGACTCGGGGCCGCTGGCAATGCCCCGCCGGACCCTGTCGCTCACCCGTCGGATCACGCGGGCGACCCGGGCGCGAGAGCGCCGCGCCGAGAGCCACCACGCCAGCGACGCGCCTGCCGCCACCGCAGCCAGCCAGAAGATCGCCGTTCCCACGCTCATCGCGGCACCCTGGATCACCCCTCCGAACTCACCCGCCGCTCGAGCCCGGCCTCGCGTCCTGCACGTGTGTCCGCGGTCCGCCCGTCCCTGCGTCGCGCCTCACCGCGCCGTCCAGGGGCCCACACGGCCCGCGCCGAGACGATTGCACCCGCCGCAGCGTCTCCGTATCCTCGTCGCAGCCCGCGCCCTGGAGGCGGTCAAGTCCGCGCGCGGTACCCTCTTGCCCCGACCGGTGGACCGGCTATGACGCAACACCTCGCACTCGCCAGCGTGCTGGCGACGAGCAGCGACCCGCACAACCCCGGCCCGGACCAGATCCGGCGGATCCTCGAGACCACCCGGAAGATTGCGGTCGTCGGGATGTCCCGCGACCCTGCCAAGGCGGCGCGCCGCGTGCCGTCCTACCTGGCCGCGAAGGGCTACGACGTGATACCGGTCAACCCCTTCGCCGAGCGCATCCTCGGAAAGCCTGCCCGCAAGCGGCTCCAGGACGTGGACGAGCCGGTGGACCTCGTCCTCATCTTCCGCCCCTCAGACCAGGCCGGCGCGGTCGTGGACGCCGCAGCTCGGCGGCCCGAGAGCCCCGTCATCTGGCTCCAGGAGGGAATCCGCGCGGACGAAGCGGCCGCCCGCGCGCGCGCGGCCCGCAGAATCGTGGTTCAGGATCTCTGCATCTATAAGGCGCACCGGGAAAGCGGGCTCGGAGCGGCGTGATCCGGGCGTGTGGTCCTGCCGCGCCGCTCTCCGCTGGCCTCGGCACTGCCTCCAACACCGCTCGGTGCTTGACCGCGCCGTGTCCCGCGCGTGATTCTCAAGCTGCTGCCACGAGAGGCGCAACCATGGCCATCCGCTTCCCCATGCGCAAGACCCTCGGCGTGCTCAGCGTGCTCGCCGCGGCCGTCCCCTGGCTAGCGTGCGGCGACAGCACCGAGCCCCCCGTGCCCGCGTCGCTCTCCAAGGTGGACGGCGACGCACAGACAGGGGTCGTCGGAGCGCCCCTGACGAGGCCGGTGGCGGTCGAGGTCCGTGACGCTCGCGGGAACGCCGTGGCCGGCGCCACCGTGCAGTTCGCCGTGACCTCTGGCGGCGGATCGGTGAGCCCGTCCAGCGTCACGACCGGCGCCAATGGGCGCGCCTCCGCCACCTGGACGCTGGGAACCAACGCTTCTGCAACCCACACCGTCCGCGCCACGGTCGGTTCGCTAAGCGCCGACTTCTCTGCGACCGCCACGCCGGGACCCGCCGCGACCCTCGTCAAGGTCTCCGGTGACGCACAGACGGGCGAGGCGGGGACAGCCCTTGCGGATTCGCTCGTCGTGAGGGTCACGGACCGCTTCGGCAACCCTGTCGCCGGCACCACGCTCCAGTGGGCCGTCGCCTCGGGCGGCGGCTCGCTGTCGCCCGCCACATCCACGTCCAGCTCCGCTGGGCTCGCCAGGTCCCGGTGGATGCTCGGGCCCAGCGCCGGAACCCAGACGGCGACCGCGTCCGCCTCGGGACTCAGTGGCTCGCCCCTGACCTTCACCGCCACCGCGACGTTGGCCACCGGCCCCGTCGTGTCGGCGATCTCGCCGTCGCCGCTTACTCCGGGAACGACCGCCACCATTACCGGCGCCAACTTCAGCCCGACGCCGTCTCAGAACAGCGTCCGCATCGCGGGCGTGGCCGCGACCGTCACCGCCGCCACGCCGTCCACTCTTACGGTCACTGTCCCCACGACCGGCTTCACCTGCGAGCCGACACGGGATGTGACCGTCGCCGTGACCGTCGGAGACCGCACCGGCAGCCGCCAGCACCCCCTGCGCGTGGCCGCACTCCAGATCCTCAGCGCCGGCGGATCGGTTACCATCCTGGACGCCAGCCGCGTTCGCTGCAACGAGCTCGCGGCGACGGGCGGACGCTACTTCATCAGCGTGTTCAACACGAGCACCTCGGGCTTCTCCGCGATCCAGCTCCGGGGTGCCGCGGGGATCTCTGCCGCAGCGGCCACCGTAGCCGCCGCACCGGCACCCGGCCCCGCGGACCGAGTCGCCGGCGGAGCGGCCCGGCGTACGACCGATAACCAGGCCGGCGCGCCCGGGCCGCAGGCACCCGGCCTGGACCTTGCGGCGCTGCGCCGCAGGCGCGCCGCACACCTCTGGATACTCGAAGAGAACCTGCGCATCCTGGACCGCCTGGGCGAAAGCCGGCGCGCCGCCGCAAGAACTGCACCTCGCAGCACACAGACCGAGCCGCCGCCGCAGGTCGGCGACCGCCTTGCCCTGCGCATCCCGAACCCGAATACCGGGAGCTGCTCCAGCTTCAGCGACGTCACTGCCCGCGTCGTCTACTCCGGTACGCGCGCCGTGATCCTGGAGGACACCGTGGCCCCCCTCAAGGGGACCATGGACTCCCTCTTGGTGACCGTAGGGCAGGAGTTCGACAACACGAGCTGGGGCGTCGTCGAGCAGAGCTTCGGCAACCCCCTCGCCCTCGACGCCCAGCTCGACAACAACGGCCGCGTCTTCCTGCTCTTCTCCAAGGTCGTGAACGACTTCGGAGCCATCGAGGCGTTCGTCTTCAGCGGCGATTTCCTGGACCGCAGCCAGTGCGCCGCCTCCGACAAGCGTGAGATCCTCTACGCGAGGGTGCCCACCAGCTCCGCCTCCGGGTTCGACGAGGGGACTCGGGGCGCATGGATGCGCACGATCCGCTCGACCCTCGCCCACGAGCTCAAGCACATCACCTCGTTCGCCGAGCGCATCAGCCGCGCCGCGCCGACCGAGCACCTGTGGCTCGAGGAGTCCACGGCCATGATCGCCGAGGAGCTCTGGGCGCGGCTCATCTTCGGTTACAGCCAGAACGCGAACGTCACCTACTCGGCCAGCCTCCACTGCGAGGTGCGGCCCAGCTTCCCCGAGTGCTCGGGCAAGCCGTTCGTCATGTACGACCATTTCCAGCTTCTGACCGACTACTACAAGTCGGTGGAGACGCGCACGCCCATCGGGCGCATCGACTCCAACGACTTCACGTTCTACGGAAGCGGGTGGTCGTTCGTCCGCTGGTCCATCGATCAACATGCGGCCTCCGAGTCCGCCTTCCTCAGGGCGCTCACCCAGGAATCGACTCTGGCCGGGATCAACAACCTCGCCGCTCGCACCGGAAAGATCTTCGAGGAGATGCTCGGAGACTGGGCGCTGGCCAGCACCGTGGACGACCTCTCGGATTTCGCGCCCGTGCGCTCCCAGCTACGCCTGCCGAGCTGGAATACGCGCGACATCTTCGCAGGGATGAATCGTGACTTCCCCTCTATCTTCACCACCACGTTCCCGCTGGCGATGCGGAGCGCCTCGTTCGGCTCCTTCACCGTGGACGTTCCGACGCTTCGGGGCGGCAGCTTCGCGATCTTCGAGATCTCCGGCACTCAGAGCGGCACTCAGCTTGTGGAGGTGCGTAGTGCGACCGGGGACAATCCGCCCGCGAACGTGCGCGTGGCGATCGTACGGGTGCAGTGATGCGCGGCCGCGTCGGGTGGATCCTCGCATTCCTGGTGCTTCTCGCGCTCGCCGCAGCCTGGTGGACCCTGCGCAGCGGCGGACCCGGAGGCGCCGGCAAGGAGCAGGCGGGCGGAGCTCGTCGCGTCCCCCGCCAGACGAGTGCCAAACCCGCGACGGAGCCCCGACCCCGCGGTCCGGCGCTGCCCGCCCCATCGGCGACGTCCGCGGCTGCGCCCGTGAACCGGACGGCCCCGGCCGATACTGCACGCGGGACCATCGCTGTGGTGGGAGCTATCCCGTACCCGAGTGTGGTCCTCGAGCCATCCGCCGGCAGATTTCCGCTCACGCTGACCGGCGAGCACGTGGCCAGCCTGGAGCAACTCTCCGGCCTCGAGGTGTGGGTCGCGGGTACCCTGGATCCGGACCGGCGAGAGCTGCGCGCCACCGCCTTCGCGGTGCGCGCCGCCAACGGCGTGCCGGCCGTGGACGGACGCCTCGCCCTCGCGGGGGATTCCCTGGTGCTCGTCACCACAGACGGAGCGCGGCGTCGAATCCGACATCCGCCAGCCGCGCTCCGGGAGCTTGTGGGCGCCCATGTCTGGATCGCGGGTCAGCCCGACGCCGAGCCGCTGGCGTTCGGGTTGATCCGGCGGAGCCCCTGACTCCGGCGTCTCCCTGCTAAGCGAGCGCCGGTCGAATGCGACCGTGCGTCAGCCCGCGCCCTCGGCCCCGGCCGCCAGCGTCCAGGCGCAGCGCGATTGCCCCAGCGCTTCGCACTCCTCATGCACCGCCCGTAGCGGCTGACCCGTGTACCGCTCGAGCAGCTCGTCGAACAGCCCGGTCAACAGCGCGCACGCCTGCCCGCTGGGGTCGCTCCGCGCTGTGATCAGGTCGCGGCCGACCAGCCCGAAGAGGTCACCCTCGGCGAGCGGCGCCGGCCGCCCCAGCAGCCGCGCCACCCGAGCCCGCGACCGCCGCCGGGCAACCGCCACCGCAGCACGCTGAGGGAGCGCCCGCACGACGCGGGCGGACGGCGAAGGGTCCCCCGCCAGTCGACGACCCGCCCGGTAAAAGAGGTCCCGGCAGTCCGGTCGCCGGAGCACGAGCTGAATCAGATCCCGAATCTCGCCCGCCCGCACCCGCCGCAGTCGGCCAGCACCCTTGCGATAGCGGCGGATGCTGGCATCGATTACGTCGTTGAGCCCCAGGCGCCGCGGCAGCGTCTCCGTGAGGTCCTCCTCCGCAAGCACCTCGTCAGGGAGGTCCTGCGCCCTCATGACCTCCAGAAGCGCCAGCGCCACCACCGGCGAGATTCGCCCGTCCTCCTCCCGATCTGAGTCGACCGCCTCAACTTCCGTCATATGCGCACCACGATTCAATGCATCCACGCGCGTCGCAGCCGCTCCTCGCGCCGCCGCCCGCGCCTCCAAAGTCACACCTGCTGAAATCTCGCCGCCGTACCGCCCTGGCTGCAATGGCAGCGTACGCCACCGCGACCCCCCGCTGCAGGCCGGAACCCTTCGGAGCTACCCGCCACGCTGCACGCCACCCCACCTCCCGTGAGAAGTGCACCCGCGCCGGACCCAGGACCGCCAAACGGTCAAACGTCGCCTGGCAGGTCACTGAAAGAAGTGGGCGCCCTCGCGTACCGAATTGAGAGTGACAGGATTGAGCGCGGGGGTTATATAACAGCGTTGCGACAAAGCAGTGCGTCTCGCGACCACCTCGACGGCGCAGCGCACTGTACGACCGCGGGGAGGGCGATCCACGGGGTCACCGGCGAGCAAGGGGGGCTGGCTGGCAGACCGGGCCCCACGCCCTCCCGCGGTTTTTTCCTTTTTTCACCAGCCTCTCGACCACAGCGGCCGGCAATGGGTAGTGAGTCAATTGACCCACTACCCGGCAATGCATCGCGTTGCGGTCCGCGCTTCCACACGCTTACCTTGTCGAGGGTACCAGGTTACGCCCGGACCCGCCCGGACGGCGATGCGACGCTATCCTGCCTACGACCCTCCCGAGTACCTGAACTGGTCACCGGACCCGGTGGTGGTGGCCGAGTTCGGGGAGCGCGTGCGCCATGATCCGGAGCGCCACGCCGTCGTCAGCGCCCTCGACTACGCGGCGCTGCTGGCCCTCTATGAAGGGCTCGTTCGCAACCGCCTCCACGACATTACTCTCAAGCGCTGGGTGCGCCAGGGGGTCCTGTCGAAGGCGTGGCTCGGCACCGGTGAGGAGGCCGTGACGATCGGCAGCGTCCACGCCCTCGACCGCGCTCGCGATGTCGTTGCGCCCATGATCCGCAACGCCGGCGCCTGCCATGAGATGGGGATCGGCGTCGCCGAGATGCTCCGCGCCTACCTGGGCACCGCCGACTCACCCAATGGCGGCCGCGACCTCCACTTCGGCGACCGGAGGCGCGGCGTCTTCGCGCCCATCAGCCACATGGGCGAGATGGTCCCCGTCATGGCTGGCGTTGCCCTCGCCTTCCGCTACCGCCGCGAGGCCCGCGTCGCCCTCACCTGGATCGGCGACGGCGCTACCAAGACCGCCGAGTGCCACGAGGGCCTCAACCTCGCCGCCGTCCTGAGTCTACCCGTCGTGTTCATCGTACAGAACAACCAGGTCGCCCTGGGCACCCGCCTGGAACAGGACGGCGCGCGGCATCTCGAGATGTGGGGGCGCATGTACGGCGTCGAGGACCTCTCCTGCGACGGCAACAACGTCCTGGACGTCTACGCTGCCGCCCGCCTGGCCGCCGATCGGTGCCGACGAGGCGAGGGGCCCGTCGTCGTCGTGGCACAGACGTTCCGCATGAGCGGCCACGCCACGCACGACGAGAGGGAGGCCCGCGAGCTCTTCCCCGCGGAGGTCTTCGCCTACTGGGGAATGCGTGACCCCATTGGGCTTTACGAGGAGCATCTCGTCTCCCGGGGAATCCCCCGAGAGACGCTCGGGGAGTGCGAGCAGCGCGTTGCCGCCGAGGTCGACGCCGCGGCCGCCGACGCCCTCGCCTCCCGCCGCCACATGCCACCCCCTGAACACGCCCTTTACGAAGGCGTCTCCGAGGGGGGGCCGCTCCTCGGCATCGACGTCCGCCCCGTCCAGCCCGCGTGACGGCCGGCCGCCCCGGAGACAGCGCCACCGAGCCCGCCAGAGCCGCGTAACTGCACGAACACCACCAACACGCGAAGGTTGAACTTTTTGAAAATCGGTGTCATCTTTAGCCGTGCAAGGCGAACATTTCCGGAGCGTCTGTTTCGCGACTCGGGGGGCCCCTCGTTCAAAGGTGGCCCCATCGCGTTTCTCGAGACTTCGCGGCGTCTCGAAGCAGCTCGGCTAACTTATGGCACAGACGAAGGTTAACACTAGGTTGCAGGGGCAGGCACCCGCGCGATCTCTGGCCGAAATGAGCGACGAGGAGCTAGCCGCCGCTCATCTCCGAGGCCGACGGGGAGCGTTCCGGGAGCTCTACGACCGGTATCGTGACCGCCTGGTCCACTTCATCGCCCGAAAGACCGGTGACTGGGATCGGGCCGAGGACCTGGTGCAGGAGGCGTTCATCCGGGTTACGCGGCACCTCCACCGCTTCGACACGGACAAGAAGTTTTCCACGTGGGTGTACACGATCGCCAGCAACTTGTCCAAGAACGAGTTGCGCAACCGCTCGCGTAATCCCCTCGTGCTCTTCCAGCGGCTGACCGGGAATTGGGAGGACGACCACCGCCCGCTCCAGTTCGAGGATTCGTCCATGCGACCGGACGACCTCTACCGCAAGCGCTACCTGCGACAGCTCGTCGAGCGGACCGTGGAGGAACTGCCCGAGCACCACCGTCTGGTCTTCCGGCTGCGGGAGCTCGAGGGGAAGAGTTACGAGGAGATCGCGGCGATCACCGGCGTCAATCTCGGCACGGTCAAGAGTCGGTTGCACCGGGCAAGGAACTCGTTCGCGGAGCGGATCGAACCGTACCTCAACTGAGGCGGCGGACCGCGGGAGGGGACCGGCGGCGGGTGCGGTCGTGACTCAAGGGGCGCGCCCCGTGACCCGGAGCAGGGCCATGGGGCCATGGGGCGCGAGTCGCGACCAGGGCGCCGGTTGGCCCGGCGCGGCGGTCTGAAAGCCAATGCCCACGTTGAAGCTCTCGGTGCCGGACATGCGGGGCTCGGGCGATGAGCGTCTGATCGAGACGACCCTAAGTACGGTTCCCGGCGTCTACGGCGTCACCGCGAGCTGCCAGCAGAAGTCCGTGGACATCGACTTCGAGGACGACGAGGTGGCTGCCTCCGAGCTGCGCGACCGGCTGAGCGATCTCGGCTTCACCGTTCTCCTGGCCGGGTAGCCCGCACCCTTCCCCGAGCATTTGGAGCACGACCCGTGAAGACGAAGACGCGAGGCCGCGGGCGCAACCTGCCCGTCCCCATCCTGGTGCTCGCTGTGGCTCTGGTTGCGGTCGCCGCACTCCGGTTGATGGGTGTCGGCGCGGCCGAGGCCCGACACCCGGATCCGCGGCCGGAGATCACCGCCCAGCACGTCATCCCTTCGGAGCAGTACCCCGCCTATCCGCGCATCGCCGCCGTCTACCGGGAGGCGGCCCGGATCCCGCAGGTGCTCGACGGCCTGTACTGCTATTGCGATTGCTCGAAGCACTCGGCCCACCGCTCGCTGCTCACCTGCTTCGAGTCGGACCATGGCGCCGGTTGCGACGTATGCCTCAGCGAAGCGACGGTGGCCGCGGAGATGACGCGGGAGGGCGCCTCGCTGCAGGCGATCCGCGAGGCCATCGACGGGATGTACGCGTCCGCGCGCTAGACCGACCCGCACGACGCCGAGCGAGAGCGACCGCATGTTCGAGAACCTGCGCCGCGCGTTCCGGGAGGCCGTGGCGAATTTCCGCACAGAGCTCCATCGCGACGAGGCTCCGGATACCATAGACGCGTTGCTCCGCGGCATGCGCAGCGAGCTGGTGGACGCCCGCGCCTACCTCGGGCGGCTGCGCGAGGAGCTGGCCAGGACCACGGAGCTGGCGGAAGCCGAGGGGCGCGAGGCCGGGACCTGCCGCCGGCGCGAGCGTCTGGCCCGGGACATCCAGGACGCGGAGACCGCCGAGGTCGCGCGGCAGTTTGCGGAGCGGCACGAACAGCGACGGGACGTCCTGCGCCGCAAAGCCGACGCGGTGCGGGAAGAGCTGGTGGTCCGCACCGGCGATCTCGAGGAGATGGAGCACAAGCTCCGCGAGTCGCAGCACCTCCGCGAGGACCTCCTCGCCCGTTCCGGCCGGGCCGGGGCCCGCGAGTCGGTCGGTGCCGCGGACGATCTCTTCGAGGAGCTGGACCGCATGGCCGAGAAGATCCTGGACCAGGATCGGCGCACCGAGGCGGTGGACCAGCTCCTGAACGATCTGGAGGGAACCCCGCCACCGCGGCCTGCCGAGCTCGAGATCGAGGAGCGGCTCGCCGAGCTGAAGCGCAGGATGGGGCGGACCAGTGATTAGCGATTCGCTCGCTTCGCTCGCCAACCAGCCTTGTCCCGGCGGCCTGACACGCTAAATTGGCCAGCCATGCACAACTTCATCGGGGTCGGCGTCTGGATCGTGATCGGCATCATCGCCGCGCTGCTCGTGAAGGCGATCGTCAAGAGGCCGGAGGACGACGCCCCATCGGGCACGCTGCTCCTCCTCGTGCTGAGCGCCTTCGGAGCAGTGATCGGCGGAATGCTCGGCGTCGGCATCTTCCACCTCCGCGAGCCTATCGCTCTCTCCCGCGGCGGGATCGGCGGCGCCGTTTTCCTGGCGCTCCTTATGGCCTCGCTCTACCGCTGGGGGATCCGCGGGCTGACGTAGACCGGCCCGCTCCCATCGGTTCAATGTCCTGGGAGGGGCCGGCATCGCCGTCTACGATGCAGATCTCGAGGCTACCCGGGCGGCGGCGCATCTACGTCCAGCGCGTCACCACCTCCATCGTCCGGTCCACCTCGTCCTCCGAGTTGAGGAACCGGATCGCCAGCGCGCTCGTCCCGTGTGGGATCGCCCAGACCCGCGTCTGCGGCGTCGTCCCCTTCACGTACAGCTCGATGAGCTGTTCCGGCGACTCCGGTGGAATCGGCACCGGCAAGAACTTCACCCGCGCCCCGAGCCGCTTCCCCCTGAGCTCCCAGCGGCAGCGGCCGCCCGGGTGCTCCTGGTCCGTGAGAAGTACCTCGTCGCCCGGGCCCAGGTTGAGCCCGTTCGCCATGAAGTTCATTCCGAACGTGGCATTCTGGGTGAGCGCGATCTCGGGGCGCTCGCGTTGATGAGCCGGCCGAGCTTCTCCCGGACCCACAGCTCCGGGTCGTAGCCCGTGAAGTAGTTCTCGTGGCCCTCCTTGTAGTCCCAGTGCGCCATGTCGCGGTCCACGTGGGTCATGTGCTCGATCACCGCATCGAGGACCACGCGCGGGCTCGAGCCCAGCGTCCCCGTATTGAAGAACGCCTCGCCTGGGGGAATGAGGAACTGCTCGCGGATCGCGCGCCATTCCGTGTCGATGCCCGGCATACGGGCGCCGCGTCCGCCGTCCCCACGCACGAGCGCCGCCAGTCGGCTGGGCGCCGCCAGCGTGGCGCCGCAAACCGCTCCCAACGCACCCAGGAATCGCCGACGGTCCGCCATGGTCGCCTCCCGGTCTCGCCGAGGAATCAACTCCCTCTCGACAAGCTCGCGCGCGGCCCACGAGTTGAAAAGAGCGCGTCACCCCGGATACATTGCGACGCGCCGGTCACCCCGTGTTACCACGTCGCTTCCTGAACGGATCGCGAATCGCGAATCTCACAGTGAGTGATCTCCCATGACAACGCCGCAGGCCTACATCGACCGCCAACTTCAACGCTTTCAAGCCGAGCTCTTCGATTTCCTGCGCATCCCCAGTGTCAGCGCGCGCTCGGAGCACGACGCGGATACGCGACGTGCGGCGGACTGGCTCGCCGGCCGCCTGCGCGCGGTCGGCCTCCAGGCCGAGATCGTCGAGACCGCACGCCACCCCGTGGTCCTGGCCCAATGGCGCGGCGCCGGGAGAGACGCTCCCACCGTCCTCGTCTACGGCCACTACGACGTCCAGCCGCCCGACCCCCTCGAGCTCTGGACCTCGCCGCCTTTCGAGCCCACGGTGCGGGACGGCCGCGTGTTCGCGCGCGGCGCCGCCGACGACAAGGGGCAGGTCTACCTCCACGTTGCCGCGCTGGAGGCCTACCTCGCCAACGGCGGCCGCCTCCCCGTTAACATCGTTCTCGTGGCCGAGGGCGAGGAGGAGATCGGATCGCCGAACCTGGTGCCCTTCGTCGAACGGTATCGCGAGCGCCTGGCCTGCAACTGCGTGGTGATCTCGGACACCGGGATGTTCGCGCCGGACCTGCCCACGATCGTTCGGGCGCTCCGCGGGCTAGCCTACCTCGAGATCCAGGTGGAGGGACCTCGCGGTGACCTGCACTCCGGCACCTACGGCGGCGCCGTGGTGAACCCGGCCACCGCCCTCGCCCGCATCATCGCCGCCATGCACGACGAGAACTGGCACATCGCGGTCCCGGGGTTCTACGGCGATGTCCGGGATTGGGACGAGAATGAGCGTGCGGTCATCCGGGCGCTCCCCTTCACTGAGAGCGAGTTCCGCGCACAGGTCGGCTCCTCCGCGCTGGATGGCGAGGCAGGGTACTCGACGCTGGAGCGGCTGTGGACCCGGCCGACCTGCGAGGTGAACGGGTTGCTATCCGGCTACACGGGAGAGGGAGCGAAGACCGTGTTGCCGGCGCGCGCCATGGCCAAGGTCAGCTTTCGCTTGGTACCGGACCAGGACCCCGCACGCGTGGGCCAGCTCGTGCGCGAGTATGTCAATCGCATCGCACCGAAAGGGGTGCGCGTCACGATCACCGAGCTCCACGGCGGCCGGCCGTGGCGCGCGGCGGCCGAAGGTCCCTACCTGCAGGCGGCCGCACGCGCCCTCGAGCGCACGTTCGGCCGCCCGCCCGTCTACACCGGCGAGGGTGGTTCAATCCCCATCGTCGGCGAGTTCGAGCGGATCCTGGGCGCGCCCGTCGTCCTGCTGGGCTTCGCCCTCCCCGGCGCTAATATGCACGCGCCGGACGAATGGTTCGCGCTGGAGAGCTTCGAGAAGGGCATGCGCACGATCGCGTACTTGTACGAGGAGTTGGCGGGCTAGCGGCCGAGCTCGCTCAGGCAGGCTCCCCGTTTCTCACGCGGGCCTTCTCGCAGGGTCGCTTCGTTCGACTCTCCCGGCGCACCCGCTACCTGTGCTGTGGGCGGATAGCAACGCCCCGCCGCTCACCCACTCCGTTCACGCGCGACCATGTGCGCCGCCCGGAGCAGCGCCCGCGCCTTGTTCAGCGTCTCCTGATACTCCCGCTCGGGTACGGAGTCCGCCACGATCCCGGCGCCCGCCTGCACGTTTGCCCGCCCGCGTGCCACGACCACCGTGCGAATCGCAATGGCGGTGTCCATATTCATGCCCCCGTACGCGACGTAGCCGACTGCGCCGGCATACGGTCCGCGCCTCACGGGCTCGAGCTCATCGATGATCTCCATGGCCCGGATCTTGGGAGCGCCCGTCACCGTGCCCGCGGGGAAACAAGCGCGGAAGACGTCCAGGGCGGAAAGGTCATCGCGGAGCTGACCCTCGACCTGGCTCACCAGGTGCATGACGTGGGAGTATCGCTCGATGACCATGAGCTCGGGCACGCACACGGTGCCGTAGCGCGCCACCCGGCCCACGTCGTTGCGCCCGAGATCCACGAGCATGCGGTGTTCCGCCAGTTCTTTCTCGTCGGCCCGCAGATCCTCGGCGAGCGCGCGGTCCTCCGCAGGCGTGCGGCCGCGCGGCCGCGTCCCGGCGATCGGGCGCAGGGTGATCTTCCCATCCTCGACCCGGACGAGTACCTCGGGCGAGCTGCCCACGAGCTCGAGCCCGTCCAGGTCGAGGAAGTACAGGTACGGCGATGGGTTCAGCGAACGAAGCGCCCGGTAGAGTTCGAAGGGGCTGGCCTCGAGCGCCACGTTCAGCCGCTGGCTCAACACCACCTGGAACGCGTCGCCCGCCAGGATGTACTCCTTCACGCGGCGCACCGCGTCCTCGAACTCCTGGCGCGTCATGCTGCTCTCGAACCCCGGATCCGCCACGGGCTCCGGACGGAGCTGAAGAGGCGCGGGCGGCGGCTTCGCCGCCAGGTCGCGGGCCAGCCGGTCCAGCTTCTCGCCCGCCGCGTCATAGCGGACCCGCAGCGCGCTCTCGTCGGCGCCGCGTACGTCCGTCGCGGCAATGGCCATCGCGCGGCCGAGCAGGTTATCGATGGCCAGCACGACGTCCGTAAAGATGAAGACGGCCTCCGGAAGCCGCAGATCGTCGCGCGGCGGCTCGCTCAGCCGCTCGATGCGCCGGACGACGTCGTAGCCGAAGTAGCCCACGGCGCCGCCCCAGAAGCGCGGGAGCTCCGGCATCGGCGACGCGCGCCGAGCCCGCACCCGGCGGTCGAAATCGGTCAGGGGGTCGTCCGCTGCGGCGGATCGCCAACCGTCGGCGGCCGTCCACTCCTCGACCGCGCCGCCCCGCAGCCGCCAGGCGGCCGCCGGCTCGGAGCCGAGAAACGTGTAGCGGGCCCACTGCTCGCCGCCCACCACCGACTCGAGCAGGAACCCGAACGGGGGGCGCGCAAGCTTGGCGTAGGCGGTGACCGCCGTGTCCACATCGAAGAGGAACTCGCACCACACGGGCACGATATCGGCCGCGCGTGCCCGGGCCGCGAACTCCTCGAACGGCGGATAGAGCAGCATCGGTTATGCGTCGGAGCCGTGATCGCTCCCGTCCTTCGGAACCGGAAAAGCGCGGAAGAGCGCGAATGTCCATGAGCGCGCGGGAAAAGTCAACCGCCGTCGTGGCCGTAGATACGGGCGGTACGTTCACCGACCTCCTGCTCCTGACGGAGGGCCGGCTCACCCCACTCAAGGTCCCGTCCACGCCGGACGATCCTGCACGCGCTGTGATCGACGGGATCCGCCGCCTCATCGACGGCGCACCATTCTTCCTCATCCACGGATCCACCGTGGCGACCAACGCGCTGCTGGAGGGCAGGGGCGCGCGCGTCGTGCTCGTCACGAACCGCGGCTTCGAGGACATCATCGAGATCGGGCGCCAGAACCGCCCGCAACTCTACGCGCTGGTGGGCCACCGGCCGCCGCCGCTGGTGGCGCGCGAGGACCGCATCGGGATCCGAGGCCGCCTGGGCCCCACCGGCGAGGAAATCGAGCCGCTGGACGAGGACGAGCTCCGGGCGCTGCCCGCCCAGACGAGCCACGCCGAGTCCATCGCCATCTGCCTGCTTCATTCGTATGCGAATCCGGAGCACGAGCTCGCGGCCGCACGCGCCCTGCAGGCGCGCGGCCTGCGGCTTTCCGTGTCGTCCCGGCTGCTTCCCGAGTACCGCGAGTACGAGCGTGTGTCCACCACCGTCGTGAACGCCTACGTCGCTCCGCTCGTGGCCCGTTACCTCGGCCGACTTCAGGCCGCGGCGGGCGCGGAGCGCATCCGCGTGATGGGATCGAACGGAGGCGCCTTCCCCATCTCCCGCGCCATCGCTGAGCCGGTGCACACCGTGCTCTCGGGACCCGCCGGCGGCGTCGTGGGCGCGCTGGCTGTCGCACGTCGGGCCGGAATCCAGAGCGTCATCAGCTTCGACATGGGCGGCACCTCCACGGACGTCTCCCTCTGCCCGGGTGGGCCGCTCCACACCCGCGAGTTCACCATCGCCGGACAGCCCGTGGCCGTCCCGGTCATCGACATCCACACCGTCGGCGCCGGCGGCGGCTCCATCGCCCGCGTCGACCCCGGAGGCGCGCTCCGCGTGGGACCCCGCAGCGCCGGAGCCGATCCCGGGCCCATCTGCTACGCCCGTGGTGGCACCCAACTGACCGTGACCGACGCCCACGTCTGGCTCGGGCGCATCCCCGTGGACGCATTCCTGGGCGGCGCCGTGCCCCTTGACCGGAACGCGATTCAGGGGCCCCTCGAGCGGCTGGCCCGTCGCCTGGACGCCACGCCGGAGCAGGCGGCCGAGGGGATCCTCGCCGTGGCCAATACCGCCATGGAGGGCGCACTCCGCGTCATCAGCGTCGAGCGCGGCTATGACCCCGCCGACTTCACCATCGTCGCGTTCGGCGGCGCCGCCCCCCTCCACGTGGCCGAGCTCGCGGCGCGCCTCGGCGCCTCCCGCGCCCTGGTTCCGCCGCACCCCGGCCTGCTATCCGCCTACGGAATGCTCGCCGCCGACGTGAGCCGCGAGGTCTCCCGCACCGTGCTCATCTGCGGGGACGACGCAGGCCGCCAGGCGGTCGCAGAGATCTTCCGCCACCTGGACGAGGACGCCGTCGGCAAGATGGCCGAGGAAGGCTGCAACCCCGCTGCCCTCACGATCCACCGCTTCGTCGACGTACGCTACCGCGGTCAGAGCTTCGAGCTGCGCATCTCTGCCGACCGCTGGATCGAACGCTTCCACGAGGCCCATCGAGAGCGCTACGGCTACGCGCGATCGGACCGCCCCGTGGAAGCCGTCACGCTCCGCAGCCTCGCTGTCGCGCCGGGACCGCGCCTCGAGGCGGAGCCGCTGCCCGACGCGGACCGCGCGCCGCCCCTCGAGCCTACGGTCGTCCACGTCGGCGACGCGGAGGTCGAGGCCGAGCGCGTCTGGCGGAGCGAACTCCGCGCCGGCCACAGCCTGGAGGGACCCGCCCTCGTCCTCGAGTACAGCGCCACCACCTGGGTGCCTCCCGCATGGCGCCTCGAGATGGACGGTTGGGGGAACCTCCTGCTGACGCTCGTCGCGATCCCGGACCCGGCGACCTAGAGGCCCCGAAGCCCGGTTGGGCCGGTTGGGCACGCGGGATCGACACTCGGGCCGCAACGGCGTATCTTGAACGCTCAGAATGAGGCAGAAGGAGCCGGCCCGCGCGCGAGCAGCTCACCCGTCGCGCGGGCCGTCTTCATGAACCAGGCCGTGGGACGCTCGACGCGGCGTCGGCGCCGGACGCCGCGCGGCCGGGGAGCATGGGTTCGGAAACCATGAGTCGCATGCCGACCGGGGAACGAGAGCGCACCGGGAAGAGGCCCGGCGCGTTCGCGGCCGCAACCCTGCGCCACCGCCCGCCCTACCTCTGGGCCGCCGCTGCCACCGGCCTCGTCTGGCTTCTCTACGCCGCCACGCTATCGCCGACCACAGCGTTCTGGGACACGAGCGAGTATGTCGCGACCGCTCACATCCTGGGCATTCCTCACCCACCCGGGAATCCGCTCTTCGTGGTCCTCGCCCGGGCCTGGGAGCTGCTCCTGGACCCCACCCGCCTCTCCGTCGCCGTGCGCATCAACCTCTTTTCCGCTACCATGAGCGCCCTCGCCCATGGACTCTGGTTCCTGGTCGCACACCGGATCCTCACGTATTTCACCGATGACCGGCGCTTCACCCTTGCGGGCGCGTTCGTCGCCGTGCTGGTCAGCGCCACGGCGCTCACCGTCTGGAACCAGTCGAACGTCAACGAGAAGGTCTACACCGTCTCGCTCTTCACCATCGCGGCTCTGTCGTGGCTCGCGTTCCACTGGCGCGACAACCTGGGGCTGGGCAAAGACGATAACCTGCTCATCCTCATGGTGTTCATCCTGGCGCTCTCCGTGGGCAACCACCTCATGGTGTTCCTGGCGGCGCCCGCGCTCTTCGCCTTCATCCTGATCGTGGAGCCGCGCACGCTCTTGAACCCGCGCCTCTACCTGGCCGCCGTGGTCACCGTGCTCCTGGGGCTCTCGATCCACCTGTTCCTGCCGATCCGCGCCGAGCTCAATCCCGTGATCAACGAGGCGGACCCGAGCTGCCCGTCGCTCTTCTCGGCGCTCCAGAGCATGGTCACCTACGGCCAGACCGGCTGCGCGGAGCTCTCCGAAGCACTGACGCGCAAGCAGTACGACAAGGCGCCGCTGCTCCCGCGGCTCGCGCCGTTCCACCAGCAGATGCTCAACTACTTCCAGTACTTCGACTGGCAGTGGGCCCGCTCCATCATGGGGAAGAGCACCGTCTTCGCGCCGGGGCGCGCACCGTTCACGATCCTCTTCGCGCTGCTGGGGCTCTTCGGCGCCATCGAGCACTGGCGACGCGACCGCGTGAGCGCCGCGTACGTGGCCGTCCTCTTCGCGACTCTCTCGGTCGCTCTCGTGTTTTACCTGAACTTCCGGTACGGCTACTCGCTCGCCCCCGAGATCGCGGACCGCGACCTGCACGAGGTGCGTGAGCGGGACTACTTCTTCATCGTAGGCTTCTCAGTCTGGGGGCTCTGGGCAGGAATCGGCATCGCGAGCCTTTGGCGGCGCCTGGCCGAAGGCGTGGCCCGCAGCTACCGCAACGCCGCTCCCGTGCTGGCCCTGGCGCTCATCCCGCTGGCGCTCAACTGGTCGTGGGCGTCGCGGGCGGGCAACTACGCAGCACGCGACTGGGCCTACAACCTGCTCATGAGCGTCGAGCCGTACGGCGTCCTCTTCACAAACGGCGACAACGACACCTTCCCCCTCTGGTATCTCCAGGAGGTCGAGGGCATCCGCCGCGATGTCACCGTCATCGTCATCTCGTACCTCAACACGGAATGGTATGCGAAACAGCTCCGCGATCTGACGGCCCCGTGCGCACCCGGCGCGGATCCCCGGCGCGATCCCACGCGCATACTCTGCCAGCGGCCGTACGAGACCGAGGGCGTGCCGGCAGTCTACACCTATGACCCGGCGCCAGCCGACACGGCGGGACGCGCGACCCTCCTGCTCCAGGAGCCGCTCCGTGCACCGAGCCGCCCCATCCTGCCGTTCGACGATGCGACGATCGACCGCGTCGCATTCGGCGGCCTGTATCCCGTGCGCGAGCCCATGAGCTACCAGGCCGGCGCCGTGATGGCCACCATCTCGCCCGGCGTGATCCTGCAGCCCTGGCATTACTTCGCCATCGCCATCATCCGGAACTCGCTGGGCGACCGCCCCATCTATTTCGCGTCGACGACGAACGCCTACGAGCCGCTGGGGCTCGAGCCCCAGCTGCTGCGTCAGGGGCTCGCGTTCAAGCTGCACAACGGCTCGTTCTATACGGTGCCGCCCGGCGCCGTGCGGCTGCCAGCCTCGCCGCTCACGCCCATCGTCGGTAACTGGCTCGATGCGGAACGCACCGAGAAGCTCATCTGGAACGTTTTCGTGCACCGGGGCGGGATCCCCGACCGCTGGTCATTCTGGCCCGACCGCCCGACCCAGGGGATCCCGAACTACTACGCCTGGACGCACTATGCCCTCGCCCAGGCGGCGCTGGAGAGCGGGGAACAGGAGACCGCCAACCGCAACGTCGAGCGCGCCGAGGCCTGGCTGCGCCTCGGCCAATAACGCGGCTCAACGGGTCGCTGAAGAGCTGTCAGTCGCGCTTCGCGGGCGCCAGCTCCCGGCTGAGTTGCCGCTGCCGGCGCCGGATCGCTGACTCCGAGGCCGCGGACACCACCGTGCGCTGCCGCACCTCGAGCTGGTACCGCTCGCCCGCCACCTGCAGGATGAGATCGCCGACGCCGCTGAACGAGTACTCGCCGATCCCATCCGGCGCACGCCGGTCCTCGAACGTGCCGTTCAGGTGCACCAGCACCGTGTCCGCACGCTCGCCCTGGATCGCGACCCACCGGAAGTCGCGCAATGCCTCGCCCGCGCCGACCCAGCGCCGCTCTGCAAAGGAATAGCTGGCCGGGATGCGGGCGCGCATGATCACGGCGTCGCCCAGCGGTAGCTCGAGCATCCACGATACCGGCCGAGAAAGCGTATCGGGGGCCGTAGGAAGCGGGTCCTCGGCGAAGAGACGGAGTCCCCGCGCCATGGCCTGAACGACGTTGCCTGCGGACGGCACCGAGCCCGCGACTTCTCGCGCCGGGCCGTATGCCGCCCGGCGCGAGACCCGGAGCCCCGCCCTCTCCGCGTCCACCAGCGTCCACGAGGAGTCGCGACTCCCCGCGCTGAGCGTGTCCCCCCCGCCCAGCCGCGCCACCTGCACAATGATGTCAGAAACGGCCAGCCGCGCGGCGCCGTCCGCCTCCTCGCACGCCGCCACTGCCGCGGATGCGGCCACGAGCGCCAGCACCCGAAGCGTCCGCCCGCCGGGCCCTGTCCTCCCGTTCATGGAGTCCGAATTCCCCGTCCCGATTCCTTGGCTGGCCTGTTCCTCGGTGCTCGTCTCTTCCTTCCCCGCCGCCGCCTTCGTGCTGCGCCTGCTCCCGTCAGCCTCCGCCGCGCCGGTGCCCGGTGAGCTCGATGACCTGGCCCGTGATCGCAGATGCGGCGTCCGAAAGCAGAAACAGCGCCGTGGCTGCAACCTCGTCCAGCGCGACCCACGCCACGGCGGCCGCGTCCCGCGCCTCGCGACGGTTCTGTTCCGTGTCCATCATGCCGGGCGCGATCGCGTTCACACGTACCCCGTACTCCAGCTCCTCGAGGGCGAGCGTCCGGGTGAGCGCGATCACGCCCGCCTTGCCCACCGAGTACGCGCCCAGGTTCTTCGCCGGGTGGAACGGCGTACGAGAGGCAAAGTTGACGATCGCGCCGCGACTCTCACGCAGGGGCCCGAGCGCCGCGCGGCAGACGTGGTACACCGTCCACACGTTCGACTTCAGCTCGCGCTCCCACGCCGGCGGATCGGTCTCCCCGAGCGGCGCGATCACGTGGAGCCCACCCACCGCGTTTACCACCCCATCCAGTCGGCCGTGGGCCTCCAGCACCGCCGCCACCGCGGCGCGCGCCCCCTCCTCCCCGGCCAGGTCCGCGCCCACGGCCGCGACGGCACCCGCTGGCCCCAGCGCAGCCAGCACGGCCGCGTGCTCGCGCACCCGTGCCCCCTCCCGCGCCGTGATAAGCACCCGCGCGCCCGCGCGCAGCACCGCTCCCGCCACCGCGTATCCCACCTGCCCTCGCCCGCCGACGCCGGTTATAAGGACGACACGGTCACGCATGAGAGATGTCGCGGGGCTCGCCCTCCATGTCAGTGTAGATCACGGCGTCCCTTCCCCCCAACCACGCATCCGGCGCCCAGCGCCGCCAGCCCGCCACCTCCACCGGCCACCCGTCGCTCGTCCCGAAGGTGGCTGCCCACAGCGCGGCTGCGGGTTCGCCACCGGCCGGCGCCATCGGTGAGTAGACGGCTACTTCCGGAAACACGGCACACAGCGTACCGGAGACGGAAGCCATGACCAGGCGCGGCGCGGCAAGCTCCGTGAAATGGCCGCCGACCAGGACGACACCGCTCGGCTCCAGCCGAGCTGCCAGCGCGCGCAGGCCTTCGACGGTCACCACCGCGCCGGTGTCGATGCGCCCGAGCCCCGAAGCCTCCACATACGCCAGCTCGAACCGCTCGCTCAGACGCTCGACCCAGGCACGCGCGGAGCCGTACAGCGTCCGAACGCGGTGAGCGGGCTGGATGCGAAAATACGCGTAGGCCGCACGAGTCACCGCAGGATCCCGTTCCACTACGGTGATCGGCGTGTCAGGGTCCCGCTCCCGCACGAGTCGCGGCAGCGCGTAGCTGCCGCCACCCACGAGCAGCACCGGACCGCGCGGCGGCCGGAACCCCAGCCACTCGGCCGCGGCGCGAACGTGATCGAGCCTCGGGAGTCCGCTCTCACGCAGCTCCGCGCCGAGCACAAGACCGTTCACCCGCAACCTCCGCTCGATCCCTCGCTCGCCCGCTCGCCGGTCCGCGACCTCCACCAGCCCGTGGGCCGTCGCCTCCTTGTGCACCACGCTCTCCGGCCTCGCGTCGCCGACGCTCGTGCCATACAGGAACGCGCCCCCGGACAGCACCACCACACAGCCCAGGAAGATGGAGGGCGGCGCCACGGCGGGGATCAGGAACGTGCCCGTGACCAGGAACCCGGCCGCGGCGCCCGCAAACGCGGCTACCGCCACCGGCGCCGCACCCGGCCGCCCACGCTCCGCCTGTCCACGCGCCGCCAGCCCGGCCATCAGCGTGCCTGCCGCGTAGAGCGGCCACGCGGCCAGCAGTCCCAGCCCTAGCGCCCGCCCCGCCCCCGTGCTCCCCAGGTCACGGAGCATCATCCAGCCGCCTGAGAGGACCGCAGCG
>JACQVF010000071.1 GCA_016209885.1 Gemmatimonadota bacterium
CCGTCCAGCAGCTCCTCCATGTCGCGGAGGCACGAGACGGCGACCCCTACCTTGCCCACTTCGCCGCAGGCCCGGGGATGGTCGGAGTCGTAGCCCATCTGGGTGGGGAGATCGAAGGCCACGGACAGCCCGGTCTGCCCGTGCTCGAGAAGGTAGTGATAGCGACGATTGGTCTCCGACGCGGTACCGAAGCCCGCGTACTGGCGCATGGTCCAGAGACGCTCTCGATACATGAGGGCGTGAATGCCCCGGGTGAAGGGGAAATCGCCCGGACCGCCCAGGTCACGCGCGTAGTCCACGGGCGCATCGTCCGGGGTGTAGACCGGCCGCACCTCGATGCCGCTCGTGTTCCGCGCGAGCTCAATCGGTTTGTCGTTCCGCTTCCGCATGCTAGGACCCCTCCTCTTCGTCCCGGAGCTCCGCCTTCAAGGCGGCGAGCTGCTCCCGCGTCCAGCAGCCGGCGGGCGAGGTGCCGAGCGCCTCGACGAGCCGCGCCAGTTCCGGGATCGCACGCCGGCGGTCGCCCAGCTTGTGCAGGTAGATGTCCACAATCTCCTGCGTCGCCAGGATCGCTCGCCCGTCGTCGTCGGCCACGCGGAACCGGCCGCGCTTGAACCAGGCGATGGCGTCCTCATGGCGCCCGAGCTCGTCGCGCAGCAGCCGTCCCGCGCGCAGGCACGGCTCCGGGTCATGCGGGAACTCGTGTGCCGCCGCCTCGTACGCGTGGATCGCTTCTTCGTACTGTCCCCGGGCCGCCAGGGATTCCGGATACGAGTGCTCGCGCTTCCCGGGAGTCGAGCTTCCGCCGGGGGCGTAGATCTTGGACATGAGGCGCGCCGCGAGGCCAGGGATCAGGGTGACCCCGACAAGCGTGCCCCCGGCGAACACGAGCATGATCGCGAGGGCGAGCGCGAGGGGCATCCCCATCGCCACCCCGTACATCCCCGCGCCGAACGCCAGCGCCCCCACGGCAGTGGTCCAGACCACTCGCCTCAACCACAGTGCCCTCTCGAGCGCGTCCACGTCCCGAAGCATCGTGGGTTGGGTCCGGGGGACGGGAGCACGTCTCTCGTTCCTGCTCCGGTCAGTCTCCACGGGGGCCCTCCGGAGTCACGAGCTCGACGAGCACCTGGTTCTTCTCGACGGGCTGGCCGGGTACCACGTGGATCCGGGTGACGATGCCCGGCACCTCGGTACGCAGCTCGTTCTCCATCTTCATGGCCTCGACCACGATGACCCCCTGCCCCGCGCTGACCTCCTGACCCTCCTCGACCTCGACCTTCACGACCAGGCCCGGCATGGGCGCCCGCACGGCCCCGGGTCCGCCGGAGCGGGCAACGGGCCCCGCCATCTCGCGGATGGCCCGGGTCCGCTCGTCCACGACCTCCGCGCGCAGCTCGCGGCCGCCCACGTGAATGCGCCACTCACCCGAGCCGTCACGGTGCACGAGAAGGCGGCGCGAACGGCCGTCCACCAGGAGGTGGCGGATCGGCGTGCCATCCACCTCGACCAGCCCCACGATCGCCGGCTGCCCGTCCACCTGGACGCCATCAGCGCTCAGCTCCACTTCGAGTACCCGCCCCCGGATCGTGACGAAATAGCGCATCGCGGTTATGGAGCTATGCCGCCCGAGCAATGAAGGTCGCCACCGTCTCCACGTGCGCCGTTTGCGGGAACAGATCGAACGCCCGCAGCGCTCGTAGCTCGTACGCTGGCGTCAGGCGGGCCGCGTCGCGTGCCAGGGTGGCCGGATCGCAGCTCACATAGACGATGCGCGCTGCGCGCGACTCCGCGAGCAGCCGGGTGACGCGTTCGTGCACGCCGGTGCGCGGTGGGTTCAGGAGCACGACATCCGCGGGCAGCGCCTCGCTCAGCCGGTCCTCCACGGCGCCCTCCAGGAACCGGGCGCCCACCGGGGCGCCCACGCGGGCAAGGGTGACGGCATCACGATCCCGTTCGATCCCCATCACGGCCGCGCCACGGCGGGCGAGCTGGCGAGCCAGGATCCCCAGCCCGCAATAGGCGTCCACCACCCGCCTGCCCGTTACCTCCCCCATCTGCTCTAGCGCATACGACTGCATGATCGCCGCCGCCTCGCGGTTCCCTTGGAGAAAGGCGGTGCCGCTCACGGCCAGCGCCTCGTCCTGCCACTCCTTCAGGGGGTGCTGGATCCCCGCCAGCAACCGCGGGCCCGCGCCCGGTGCTTCTCGCCAGACCGCTAGCAGCCCGGGCACATTCTCGACGAGCTGCGTGGAAGCTCCAGCCCCCTTGCCACCGTGGACGACGAGCACGGCGCCGTCGCGCACCGTGCGAAGGGTAAGGCGAAGCTTCGGCCCCGGCGGCAGCAGCCGGGCCCCGCGGCCCCAGCCGCAGCGGAGCGCGTCCCACGCCACGGCCAACGGCTCCTCGAGGAGCAGGCAGTCGCGCCCCACGTCCAGGATCCGGCCGGACCGCTCGAGCTCGTGGAAGCCGGCCAGTACGCGGCCGCCACCCACGCGCACGAGGGTGAACGTCACGCGATTGCGGTAGCGCACCTCTCTCGGAGACGGCTCCACTGCGGGTGGCACCACCGCAATCTTTCCGATGCGCTCGAGAGCGTCGGCTATGATCCTGCCCTTCACCTCGAGCTGCGCCTCGTATCGCAGGTGCTCCAGCGTACAGCCCCCGCACCGCTCGTAATAGGGGCACGGCGGCGACCGGCGCTCCGGTGCCGGATCCAGCACCTCGAGCAAGCGCGCCCGCGCCCAGCGGCGCCGCACCTCCGTGACCTCGATCCGCACCCGCTCGCCGGGGGCCGTGCGGTGCACGAACACCGTGCGTCCATCCGGGAGGCGGCCCACGCCGGCGCCGCCGGCGGCGATCGCCCCGATCTCCACCTCCTGCGCCTGGCGCGGAACGGGCTCCCGCGCCAGTGCGGTCATGGTATACGCCATGGCCAGACCATGGCGCGCCAGGCGGAGAGGCGCCCCGCCCCCCCCTCGCGCAGCCTGGGGGTGCGGCGCCGGGCGCGGTCATCGTCCTCCAGAAGCGCCGCGGCCAGCGCCACCGCGCGCGCCTCCTCGTCGGAAACATCGTCGCGCAGAAGCTCGGGATGTTCGTCCAGGTAGCGAACGCTCAGCCGTCCGGCGCGGAAGTCCGGCTCATCCATCACGCGCCGGTGGAACGGCGCCGACGTGGCGACACCCAGAATCGTGAGCTCCTCGAGAGCCCGGGCCATACGTCTGATGGCCGCCGCGCGGTCCGGAGCATGAACGATGAGCTTGCCGAGCAGCGGATCGTAGTGCAGCCCGACCTCGAATCCGGCCGTGATGCCGCCGTCCCAGCGGACTCCTGGGCCCGCCGGGACCTCCAGCAGCTCGATCCGACCCGTGGACGGGAGGAAGCCGTGAAAGGGATCTTCGCTCGTGATCCGGCACTCGAGGGCATGGCCCACCCAGGTGACGTCCTCTTGCACGACGTCCAGCGGCTCGCCCGCCGCGATGCGGAGCTGCCACGCCACCAGGTCCGCACCGGTCACCATCTCGGTGACGGGATGCTCCACCTGGATCCGCGTGTTCATCTCGAGGAAGTAGAAGCCATCGTCGTGGACCAGGAACTCGACCGTGCCGGCGCCCACGTAGCCTACCGCCTGCGCGGCTCGCACGGCAGCCCGCCCCATCGCCTCCCGCAGCTCCGGCGTCACCACCGGCGAGGGCGCCTCCTCGACAAGCTTCTGGTGGCGGCGCTGGATCGAGCACTCCCGCTCCCCCAGGTGGACCACGTTGCCGTGGCGGTCGCCCAGCACCTGAATCTCGATATGGCGCGGCGCTAGCAGAAACTTCTCCAGGTAGAGAGACCCGTCGCCGAACGCGTTCACCGCCTCCCGCGCCGCCGCCTCGAATGCCCGCGGCAGCTCGGACGCTTCCGCTACCACGCGCATCCCCTTGCCGCCGCCGCCAGCAGCCGCCTTGACCAGCACTGGAAAACCGAGCTGCCTGGCCACGGCCAGCGCTGCCTCTGCATCGGAGACCGGGTCCAGGTTCCCGGGCACCACCGGCACGCCCGCCGCGCTCATTCGCCGGCGTGCTTCCGTCTTGTCGCCCATGGCCGTGATCGTCTCGGCGCGCGGCCCCACGAACACGAGGCCCGCCTCCTCCACCGCCCGAGCAAAGTGCGCCCGCTCCGCGAGGAAACCGTACCCCGGATGGACCGCCTCGGCACCCGCACGCCGGGCGACTTCGAGCAGTCGGTCCACGCGCAGGTAGCTCTCCGCCGACGGCGCAGGACCCACACCGTATGCCTCGTCTGCAGCCAGCACGTGGGGGGACGTCCGGTCCGCCTCCGAATACACGGCGATGGCTCGCACCCCGAGCTCGCGACACGCGCGAATGATGCGCATGGCGATCTCGCCGCGGTTGGCGATCAGGACCGATCGGATCACGCCCGTCGCACCTCCAGAGCGTCGGAGATTCGCGATTCGCGATTAGCGACTCGCATCAGCAAAAAACCAAGCAATGAGGACCCGCGTCTGCGAGCCCCACGGTCGGAAGAAGTTAGACGACGGGCGGACGGCGTGTAAACCCTTGGCGTCCACAGTGGCTCGATTCATGCCTCCGCAGACGTGCAGCAGGTGGGCGTAACTGCGGGTCGCCTTGCCCGCCGGGATGCCTGCGCCTGATAATTGCGGGACGGGTCGAGGGTGGCGCACCGCCCCCCTTCGGACCCGAGAGGTCACAGGACACAGAGCTGATGAAGAAGCTCTTCAGTAGCGAGAACCTTCTGCTGGCGCTCCTGGCGTTCGTGCCGTTGGCCATCGTGCTGGAGTACCTGCATGCGGGCGCGGTGGCGGTCTTCATCGTCTCGAGCCTGGCCATCATCCCACTTGCCGGGCTCATGGGCCGGTCCACGGAGCACCTGGCCGAGTCGCTGGGCGAGGGGATCGGCGGGCTGCTGAACGCCACGTTCGGCAACGCGGCCGAGCTGGTCATCGCGGTGATGGCGCTGCGGGCGGGCCTGCACGATGTGGTGAAGGCCTCCCTCACCGGCTCGATCATCGGCAACGTGCTGCTCGTGTTCGGCCTGAGCACGCTCCTGGGCGGCCTCCGCGTCTCCACCCAGTCGTTCAACCGCACGGCCGCGAGCCTGAGCGCCACCATGCTCGCCCTGAGTGCCGTGGCGCTCGTCGTCCCGGCGATCTTCCACTGGACCGCCGGCTCGGGCCATGGCGCCGCCGAGCGCGGGCTCAGTCTCGAAATCGCCGTCGTTCTGTTCCTCACCTACGTCCTGAGCCTGGTCTTCACGCTCAGGACCCATGCCCACCTCTACATCGGCGGCGCCGGGGTCAGCGCGGCCGCCCGACCCACAGCCGGGCACGCCCGTGCGGGCGGCGGGGTGCTGGCGGCGTCCCCGGAGGAAGAGAAGCCGGGCCACTGGTCGCGCGGCACCTCGCTCGCCGTACTCCTGGGCGCCACCGCGCTGGTGGCGCTCATGAGCGAGTTCCTCGTCGGCGCCATCGAGGAGGCGGCCCACACCCTGGGGATGAGCGAGGTCTTCGTGGGTGTGATCCTGGTCGCGCTGATCGGCAACGCGGCAGAGCACTCGACCGCGGTGCTCGTGGCGATGAAGAACAAGATGGACCTGGCGATCAACATCGCGGTGGGCTCGTCCATCCAGATCGCGCTCTTCGTTGCGCCGGCGCTCGTGCTCCTGAGCTACCTGGTCGGGCCGCGGCCCATGGACCTGGTGTTCACCACCTTCGAGGTCGTGGCCGTCAGCCTCTCGGTCGCCATCATCGCGCTGATCGCGCTGGACGGCGAGTCGAACTGGATGGAGGGAGTGCAGCTCCTGGCGGTCTACCTGATCCTGGGAATCGCGTTCTACTTCCTGCCCGCCTGAGGGCGCCACGGGGGCGCGGCGTACCGCTGCGCCCAGTGATCCAGGACGTCCCGGAGGGTGCCGCGGTGGCGGCGAGGCGAGGCCCGCCGCCACCAGCGCCCGGCACCTTCCAACCCCGCGAGGCTACCGAGCGCCGCGACGATGAGCTAGCGCACTCGCCCCTCGACCGTGGTCCGCTCCCGCTTCCGCACGATGTCCAGAGCTACCGTCTCGTCCCTCCGGTACGACCTCAAGATCTGGCGCAGGTGCTCGGGATCCTTCACCTCCCGTCCGCCCACCCGCACAATGACGTCGCCGGGCCGGAGCGGCAGGGGCGAATCACGCTCAACCTCTGTGATGAGGACGCCGGAGTCGCTGCCGAAGTACTCGCCGAGGCCTGGGTTCATCGCGACGACGCGCAACCCCAGGACCCGGCCGCCCGGTGGCTCCATGATCGCCATCGGCGGCTCCCCCTCCCACCTCCACTGAAAACGCCCCGGGCCCTCCGGCTCGCGGATACCGAGCTCGCGCCGCTCCAGCCGGCCGGGTACGCCCGGACCTCCTCCCACGATCACCTCCGGGCCTACTCGCCGGGCGGCGACGGTCGCCTCGCGGCGCTCGTCGTCCCGCCGATAGACGATACGAACCGTGTCCCCGGGCTCGAGTTCCCGGGCCAGCCGGACGAGCCGCTGGGCCGGCGCGGACCGCTCTTCGTCCAGCCTCTCGTCCTCAAGCGGCTCCAGCAGGCTGCGGCCGTTCACCAAGACGATGATGTCGCCCTCCCTGAGCCCCGCCTCCTCCGCCGGGCTGTCCCTGAGCACGTCCTGGACGCGAGCGCCGACGCTGTCCGTGGCCGGGTTCCGCTCGCTGGAGACGGCCACCCCCAGCCGTGCTCGGGATTGCATCTGCGTCATGATCGTCATGGCGCGCGACACGTCCCGGGACACATCGGGGATACAAACGCAGCGCTCCTCCCTCTCCTCCGGTCTCCGCCTCTCCGGTTCCTGGGCGCGGGCCGCCGTGGCGGCCGCGAGGAGCGTGAGGACGGCGACCGGGAAGCGACGCGGTCGAAGCATGGGATCCTCCACATGCAGGTGAACCTTGATGCGTCGGGGCCGCGCCCGGGATGGGATCGCGCCCCCACCGAAGTGCGATGCAGGGAGCGCACGGAGAGTTGCCACGGCGCGGCCGGTATGCGGACGGCCGAGATGGGGATGGAAACTCGTGTACACGCCCCGGGAACGACGCGGAAGTTCCGGGCAGAAGGCGCAGCCGAACGGGGTCCCCCCGGCTGACCGAAAGCTCAGCCAGTAGCCGGATCGCCGGACGCTGCTCTTTCCTCAACGATCCGGATCTCCTCGTCGGTCAGCCCATAGAGCCGGTACACCAGGAGATCAATCAGGCGGTCGGTGAGCTCCAACTGCCGGAGAATCGGGCGCAGCTTAGCCATGCTCCGCTCGTGCGCCCGTACAATTCGCTCCCGCTCCGGATTCTCACGTCCGTATTCCCGCGGCCTGGACACGTCCACGCGAATCTTTGCGGGGAAGTATCAGAAAGCACTTGATTATTAGGGTACAAGCCATCGGTATCTTGGACAGAGCGTGCGTCAGTCGCGATTTCAGGGTAGAGAATCTTCGGCCCGTTGAAATACGGTTGATAAGCCTCCTGGGGCTGTTGCAGCTCATACCACCGCTGCGTCGTCGCCCGCTCCTCGAGTCGGTTCCGGAAGCGCTCCAGGTACCGGATTACTGTCGGATAACGCTCTGCGTCGACTCCGTGGGGCAGGTAAAGAAGCCAGCGAAGAGCTGGCGGTTCAGGTGCGCTCGCAGGGGCTGCGCTCGTGGCGGCAAGATCGAGAGCTGGCTCATGGGCCGCGGCACCGTACTCGCTCTTACAGCGGGATGTTCCCGTGTTTCTTCACCGGGTTCGAGTCCCGCTTGTTGCGGAGCATGTCCAGGGCGTTGATGAGGCGGGGACGCGTCTCCCGCGGGTCGATCACGTCGTCGAGGTAGCCGCGGGCAGCCGCCACGTAGGGGTGCGCGAACTTCTCGCGGTACTCCTCGATGCGTGCGTCCGTGGCGGCCTCGGAATCCTCGGCCTCCTCGATCTCGCGGCGGAACAGGATCTCGACTGCACCCTTCGGGCCCATCACCGCGATCTCCGCCGTCGGCCAGGCAAGGTTGATGTCGCCGCGGATGTGCTTCGAGTTCATGACGTCATAGGCGCCGCCGTACGCCTTGCGCGTGATCACGGTCACCTTCGGGACCGTCGCCTCACAGAACGCGTAGAGCAGCTTCGCCCCGTGGCGGATGATGCCGCCGTGCTCCTGGGCGACGCCGGGGAGGAAGCCCGGCACATCTTCGAAGACGACGAGCGGGATGCTGAACGCGTCGCAAAACCGTACGAAGCGGGCGCCCTTGTCGGACGAGTCGATATCCAGGACGCCTGCCAGCATGGCGGGCTGGTTCGCCACGATGCCCACGCTATACCCGCCGAGATGCGCGAATCCCACGATGATGTTCCCCGCCCATCCAGCGTGGACCTCGTAGAACTCGCCGTCGTCCACCACCCGCCGGATCACGTCCAGCATATCGTAGGGCTTGTTCGGGTTGTCAGGCACCGACTCCAGGAGCCTCTCGTCCTGGCGGTCCGGCGGGTCCGCCGTCTCTCGCCGTGGCGGCTCCTCGCTGTTGTTCTGGGGGACGAAGTGGAAGAGCTGGCGCGCCGCTTCCAGACACTCGGGCTCCGAGTCGAAGACGAAGTGGGCGACTCCGGATTTCGTGTGGTGGACGTCCGCGCCGCCCAGGCTCTCCATGTCCACGTCCTCATGGGTCACGGTCTTCACCACGTTCGGGCCGGTCACGAACATGTAGCTGGTGCCCCGGACCATGTAGACGAAGTCGGTGATCGCCGGCGAGTACACGGCGCCGCCGGCACACGGCCCGAGGACCACGCTGATCTGGGGCACCACGCCGGAGGCGAGCGTGTTCCTAAGGAAGATCTCCGCGTAGCCGCCGAGGGACGCCACGCCCTCCTGAATGCGGGCGCCGCCCGAATCGTTGAGGCCGATCACGGGCGCGCCGTTCTTGAGGGCGAGGTCCATGATCTTGACGATCTTCTCCGCATGTGCTTCGGAGAGCGACCCGCCGAAGACGGTGAAGTCCTGGGAGAAGACATAGACCAGGCGGCCGAAGATCGTGCCATAGCCCGTCACGACGCCGTCGCCCAGGATCTTCTTGCGGTCCAGCCCGAACTCGACCGAGCGGTGCGTGACAAAGCGGTCGAGCTCCACGAACGAGCCCTCGTCCAGAAGGAGATCGAGGCGCTCCCGGGCGGACAACTTCCCTTTCGCGTGCTGGGCCGCGATGCGCTCAGGGCCGCCGCCCAGCTCGGCCTGCCGTCTCAAGTCCTCGAGATGCTTCAGCCGTTCACGCATGGTCATGAGAGAACCCTCGCTGCGCCGCGAGTCAGCGGCGCGTGACCTGGATCGGGACCGGGCGCCCGTCCTCCAGACGTACGATCACGTGCCGGCGCACGATCCGCCCGCCCTCCACCGAGATCGCACCCGTGGCGCCCGGGAAATCGCGGGTGGCGTCCAGCGCACGCCGGACCTCCGCAGGCGTCCTCGCCCCGTCCCGCAGCGCGCCGACGACGAGGCCCATCGCATCGTATCCGTAAGCGGGAAGGAGACTGCGCAACGTCTTGCGATAGGTGCGCTCATACGCGCGCAGGAAGCTCAGGTACGCAGGATTCGAGCTGTCCGCGGCCAGTGGCGTGGCCGCGAGGACGCCGTTCGTGCTCCGTGCTCCCACGCGCCGCAGCGTCGCGTCGTCGGTCCAGGCGACGGTGCCGAGGATCGCGATGCCGAGCGTGTCCAGACCGTAGTAGGCAATCTGCGGCGCCACGATGGGGATGTCCCGCTCGCCCAGCGGGAGGAACAGCGCGTCGGGCCGGGCGCGAGCCACGCGGGCCAACAGCGCCTCGAAGGTGGTCGTCGCGGAGTCGTACGGGACCTCGAGCACAACGCGGCCGTCCGCCGCGCGGAACGCCTCCATGAAGGCGGCCGCCTCGAAACGCGCCTGCGCGGTGGTGGGGTACATCACGGCGGCGGCATCGACTCCGGCGCGGCGAGCGTATTCGGCGATGGTGCGCGCGGCCGTCGGGTCCGGCGCCATGAGAACGTAGACGCCCTCGACCCCTTGCGGCCGCGTCCGGGCGGTGGGCGACACGATGGGGAGCACGCCTCGCCGTGCCTGCGCCGCCGCCTCCAGCGAGGGCACGAGCAGCGGCCCGATCAGCGCTACGGCCCCCGACCGTTCCAGCGCCTCTACCAACGCCGCTGCGGCCGGCGGGTTCGCCGGGTCGTGGTGGACCTGAAGGTCCAGTGGGCTGCGGCGCTCGGCGCGATAGCCGGACACGGCCAGCCGCAGGCCCTCCTCCACCTGGCTCGCAAACTGGGTCAGGTAGGCAGCGCCGGACTGAGGCACCAGCGCGGCCACCAGCGGCGCAGCGCCCAGGACCTCTTCGATCCGCCCCTCCAGGAGCGCCTCTGCGATTCGCCGATCACGCTCCGGCGGCTCCAGGGCCAGGACCCGCTGCGCGTAGGACCTGGCCGCTTCCGTTTCGCCGCGAAAGTGGAGCGCGACGGCGTACTCGGCGAGCACCGGCGCTGCGGCGGGCCGATCCGCCGGCAGCGCGGAAGCGACACGCTCCAGAGCCGCGGCGTCGAGCCGGTGCGCCAGCTCTCGCACGAGTTCCAGCGTCTGTTCCCGCTCCGGGCGCGGAGCCGCCGCCGGCAGCTCCACGAGGGTGAGCAGGGCGCGCGCCGAATCACCGGCGGCCGCGTAGCCGCGGCCCGCCAGCAGTCGCCCGGTCGCCGCGCGCGAATCCGCAGGCTGGAACAGCGCGGCGTAGCGCTCCGCAGTCGCCGCCGCCTCCTGGTGCGCGCCCAGATGGAACAACGACTCGGCAAGGATTCGGAGCGCCAGGGACGAGGCGGGCGCCCGCGGATACACCTCCACGACCCTCTGCGCAGCTTCGCGAGCTGAGGCGTAGTCACGCGTGGTCTGCGCTTCTCGCGCGCGGGCCAACAGGAGCGCCGCCGTCGCCTCCTCCTCCGCGCTGACGGGCCCTGACACGATCGGAGGCTCACCCGGAGGTATGGCGCCCTCCGGCCTTCCCCCAGAGGAACACGCCGAGGAGAGCGCTGCGACCACACCCGCCACGACCACAACGGTCGTCCCGCGGCGCCGCACCGCCACGGAGACCGGCCAGGGACACGCCTTGGATTCGTTCATGGGGCGCGGAAAGATAGGCCCGACAACGGCGGGCGGCCAAGACGAGCCCCAGGCGCGTTCAGGTCGGACACGAAGAGGGCCTCAGGTAGGAGCCGCACACAAAATCGCCCGGACGGCGTTCCGTCCGGGCGATTCCCGGCCATGCGCACTGCACCCGGCGGGGCCTCAGCTCTCGGGGGTGTCGCCACCCGCATCTGTGGACCCCTGCCCGCCTCCGGGAGCGTCGCCCGCGGGACCCGCCTCTTCACCACCAGGGGCCAAAGGGGCCAAAGGGGCCAAAGTGGCCTGCGCTGCCGGCTCGGAGGCGGTGGCGGCCACCGCCTCCGTCGCCTCAGCGCCCGGCTCAGCGCTCGGCTCAGCGCTCGCCTCAGCGCTCGGCTCAGCGCTCGGCTCAGCGCCCGGCTCAGCGCCCGGCTCAGCGCCCGGCTCAGCGCCCGGCTCGCGATCCTTGAGCCGCCGCGGCGGCGTGATCACCTCCAAGACGATCCGGCGATTCGTCACGTCACATTCGAGCACCCGGAGGTCCACCGGGTCGCCGGGCGCGAAGTACTCGTCCAGCCGTTCCGTGTTCTCGAGAGCGGTGTGCGACGCGGGAACGAAGCCCTCGATGTCGCTCCCCAGATCCACCACGACACCCTTGTCGACCAGCCGCGTCACCTTGCCTTCCGTCTGGAGGCCAACCCGGAAGCGCTCCGCGATGCCGCCCCATGGATCTTCCTCGATCTGCTTGAGCCCGAGCGAGATCCGCTTGTTCTCCGCATCGACCTCCAGCACCACGACCTCGATCTCCTGCCCCTTCTGCACGACCTCCGAAGGGTGCTGGACCCGCTTCGTCCAGCTCATGTCCGAGACGTGCACGAGGCCATCGATCCCCGGCTCGACCTCCACGAACGCGCCGAAGGACGTCAGGTTGCGAACCTTGCCGCGAATCCGCGCGCCGGGCGGATACTTCACGGGGAGCGCGAGCCAGGGGTCCTCCTCGATCTGCTTCATCCCCAGGGAGATCTTCTCTTCCTTCGGGTCGACCTTGAGGACCACCGCTTCGATCTCGTCGCCGATGGAGACGAGTTTCGATGGGTGCCGCACGTTGCGGGTCCACGACATCTCCGAGATGTGGACGAGGCCCTCGACGCCCTTCTCCAGCTCGACGAACGCTCCGTAGTTCGTGATGGACACCACATTCCCCTTCACGCGGGAGCCGACCGGGTATTTCTTGTCGATGTCCGTCCACGGATACGGAAGGAGCTGCTTCAGCCCGAGGGAGATACGCTCGCGGTCCCAGTCGATGTCCAGGACCTTGACGTCGAGCTCCTGAGCGATCTGGACGACCTCCGACGGATGACCCACGCGGCCCCACGACATGTCCGTGATGTGGAGGAGCCCGTCCAGCCCGCCCAAATCGATGAACGCGCCGAAATCGGTGATGTTCTTCACAACACCGCGGCGCACCTGGCCCACCAGGAGCTCCTTGACCAGACGGTCGCGCTTGCGCTCGCGCTCCGTCTCCAGGATGACGCGCCGCGAGACGACGATGTTGCGGCGCCGCTTGTTCAGCTTGATGATCTTGAACTCGAAGGTCTGGCCGAGGAGCTCCTCGATATTCGGGACGCGCCGCAGCGCGATCTGGGAGCCAGGCAGGAACGCGTCCACGCCCATGAGGTCCACGGTCACCCCACCCTTGATCTTGCGGACCAGCGTGCCCCTCACCGGCTTGTCCTGCTCGTACGCCTCCTTGATCCCCTCCCAGACGCGGAGGAAGTCGGCCTTCTTCTTCGACAGGACGACGATCCCCTCCTCGTCCTCGAGGCTCTCCAGAAAGACCTCGACCTCCTCGCCGGGCTTGAGCGACTCCGGATCCTTGAAGTCGTCGCGCGGGACGGAGCCCTCGCTCTTGAAGCCGACATCGAGGACGACGGTCGTATCGGTGACCCGCACGACCCGCGCCCTGACGATTTCGCCTTCTTTCACCTCCTGGAGCGTGTGCTCGTACATCTCGAGCATGCGCTCGAACTCTTCGGGTGGGTAGTCCCCCTCGTCGTAGGGGCTGGGAGAGTCTGGCGCGTAGGACGCGAGCTCCATCGCGTTGGAGGGCTCTGTCGTCCGATCCCTGGTTTGGTCGTTGTACGGGTCCATGATTTCCACGTGGCCTCGCGGCGCCTCGCCGCGAGGACTGCTAGCCCGCCGCTCCGTCGGCGCCACCACCCTCCGAAGGGAGCGGACTGAAATAAAGAAAGGCCGCGGGCGGCCTTTCGGCGAACCGTGCTCCAGGCCTGCCGTCTGCCCGGAGTAAACCCGCGGCGGAAGCTATCCCCCCGTTAGGAAGGCGTCAAGTCCTGCGCCCTCCGCACGATGGCCTCGACCTGAGCGTCGAACGAAAGCTGTGTCGTATCGACGAATACCGCGCCCTCGGGGGATCGCAGAGGCGACAGGGTACGACGCTGGTCGCGCTCGTCCCGCGCCTCCAGGCGCCTCATCTCCGCTTTCAGTTGGGTGGTCCCGGGCTCGGTGATGCCGCGCTCCCTCAGCCGTCGCCGGGCCCGCTCCTCGAGCGACGCGGTGAGGAAGACCTTGAGGTCCGCGTCGGGGAAGACCACCGTCCCCATGTCGCGACCGTCGGCCACGAGCCACCCCAGGGCGCCCGCCGCCCTCTGGTGTGCGAGCAGCCAGGTCCGCACGACCGGGAGCTGCGAGAGCTCGGAGACGCGGTCTGTCACCTGCGGGGAGCGTAGCTCGGCATCCAGGACGCGCGAGTCGAGCACGACTGCGAACCCGTCGTCCCCCGGGCGCAGCACGATGCGGAAGGGATCGAGGTCCGCGGGCGTGAGCTGCGGCCACCGGTCGGGCGCGATCCCGGCGTCCAGCAGCGCGAAGGTGAGCGCGCGATAGAGCGCACCGGAGTCCAGATGCCTGAAGCCCAGCCGGCGCGCCACCGCCCGCGCGGTCGTGGACTTCCCCGAGCCTGCCGGCCCGTCGATCGTGACGATAGGGCCGCGTCCGCGCGGTGCCGCATGCCGGGAGGCCGGACGCGGAGCGGCCGCATCCCCTTCGTCAACTGCCCGCCCTTTGTGCGGACCCGCACCGCCAGCGTGCCCTGAGGCTGTGGGCCGGGCAGCGTCGCGTGTGGCTGCGCCGCCTCGCGCCCCGCGCTCGCGCCCCGGCGAGAGGCTCCGCAGAATCTCCCAGAAGCCCGGGAAGCTCACGTCGACGACCGCAGGGTCCCGGATCTCGATGCGGTTACCCGGCAGGGCGCCGAGCACGCCGAACGCCATAGCGATCCGGTGATCCCCGTACGTGCGGACCCCCCCGACCAGTGGACGATCCGTACCCTCGATCTCCAGGCCGTCCGGCAGCTCGTCCGCCCGCACCCCGACCGCCCGGAGGTTCGTGGCCAGCGCCGCAATCCGGTCCGATTCCTTCACCCGCAGCTCTCCGGCGCCCGTGATGCGAGTCACGCCATCGGCCCGTGCAGCCGCCACCGCCAGGATCGGGATCTCGTCGATGAGCCGGGGAATCTCGAAGGCACCCACGTCCGCGCCCCGGAGCCCACTCCCGTAGGCCACCACCGAGCCCACCGGCTCGCCGCACTGATCCTCGGACGCGCGCTCCACCTCGAACCTCGCGCCCATGCGCGCGAGCACCGCCAGAAGGCCCGTGCGCGTGGGGTTGAGCCCTACGTCCACCACCCGCACCGCCGCACCCGGCCCGGACACGAGGCCCAGCACCAGGAAGAACGCCGCCGAAGAGAAATCGCCGGGGACGGAGAGGTCCAGAGGGGGCACCGTGGCCGGCGGCTCGGCGAGCCACACACGCCAGCCCTCCTTCTCCTGCCCCCACCCCACGGGCAACCCGAGCCCTCCGAAGAGCCGCTCAGTGTGGTCGCGCGATTGCCCCGGCTCCACCACGGAAACAGGGACACCGCCCACCAGCCCCGCCAGCAGGATCGCTCCCTTGACCTGCGCGCTCGCCACCGGCGACACGTGCGCCAGCGGCCGCAGCCGACTGCCCTGCACCTCAATCGGGAGGCACCCGGGCGCGCCCAGCTCCCGGAAGCGCGCGCCCATCGCGCCCAGGGGAACCGTGACGCGCCGCATGGGCCGGCGCCGAAGCGTCTCGTCACCCGTGAGCTGCGCGACCAGCCGCTGGCCCGCCAGCACCCCCAAGAGCAGCCGCACGGTCGTACCGCTGTTGCGACCGTCCAGCACCTCCGTAGGCTCCCGGAGCCCTCGCAAGCCCACCCCCGGCACGCGCACCTCGCCGCCGTCCCGGGGAATCGGACCCACGGGCACGCCGAGAGCCTCCACGGCATCCCGGGTCGCCAAGGGGTCGGCACCGGCAAGAAGCCCGCGCAGCCGGCTCTCCCCCTCCGCCAGCGCGGCCAGGAGCAGCGCCCGATGCGTGAGCGACTTGTCGCCGGGAAGGCGCAGCTCCATCACCCGCCGCCCCTCCATGCGCGCGTCCGCTCCATCCGCGCCTGGATCCCCCCCACGTCGCCACGGTCCAGGGCGTCCCGCAGCCACGCCAGCTCGCGAACCAGCACCTCCAGCACATCGGCCACCCGCGCGGCGTTCACCCTCAAGATCTCCGCCCACATCGCTGGGGGGCTCGCCGCGAGCCGGGTCATGTCACGGCCTCCTGGACCCAGACGCTCCGCCGGTACTCCGCGCTCCAACAGCGCGCCGGCCAGCGCGTTCGCCAACAGCTGCGGTGCGTGACTCACCCAGGCCATCAACTCATCGTGCTCTTCCGCCCCCAGCCACGCCGGCTGACCTCCCACAGTGCCCCAGAACGCAGCTACCCGCTCGCCCAACGCCGCCTCCGCATCCCCGCGCACCAGCCACACCCTCGCGCCCTCGTACAGCTCGGCGCGCGATGCCGGGAAGCCCGAGCGATGGTCCCCAGCCATCGGGTGTGATCCCACGTACCGGCGCGCCTCGCCCAGCTCGCGCATGCGCGCGAGCACCGGCACCTTCACGCCCGTCAGGTCCGTGACTAGCGCATCTTTGTCCCACGCGCTGCGATCGCGGATCATGGCCTCAAGTACAATATTAAATGAAGTTGCGTATATAATTAAATCACAATCGACTACAGCATCGGTTGACACCGGGTATACTCGGTCAGCCGCACCGATCGAGTGGGCGAGCGAGCGGGCCTCTGGGTCGGGATCAGCGGCACTTACGTGGGGCGCTGAAGGCTGGCGCTTCAATGCTCGGGCCAGCGACCCGCCCATGAGGCCGAGGCCGATGATGGCGACACTGCGGAACGGCCGGATGGTGGTCTGCGTCATGAGGCGTGCGCGGCGGGGGTTGGGGTCAGGGCATGTCAGGGCATGGCCAACGGGGCGAACACGTAGACCAGGGAGACGCGCCGGAGCAGGTCGTCGCTCGAAGCGTGCCCGACGAAGAGGCGTTCCCGCGCCCGGTGTGCGTCCAGGTCCTGGAAGGGCACTTCGAGGTAGAGAAGCCCGCGGAAACCACCGGCAGCCGCGGCACTCCCCAGGCGGGTGCGGGCTTCGACTCCGAAGATCAGGCGGGCCAATTCCAGGGCACGCCAGCGGGCGGCGGCGAGCTCCCAGCGGGCACGCCGTGTCTCGCGCGCGAGGCGGGGCTCGGTGGTTGTGCCGGACGCCGGAGCTTCGGTCACGCCCTCGATTCCCCACGGGAACGGCAGAAACTCGTTCAAGGCAGGTGGCGGGTCAGTCGCTGTCGCGATAGGGGACTTCCAGGACGTCGCCGTCGGAGGCCACGACCGTATGGCGGAAGGTGGCTCGTGCCTCTCGCTCGAGGATCGCGGGATTGTCCGCGTAGCGAGCCGACAGGTGGGTGAGCACGAGCATGCGCACTGCGGCGCGACGGGCGACCTCGGCGGCATCGCGGGCCGTGGAGTGCCAGGTTTCGTGCGCCCGCTCCGCCTCTGCCTCGCTGAATGTGGCGTCGTGGATGAGAAGGTCGGCGCCGCGGGCGACCTCGACGGTGCTCTCACACGGCATGGTGTCGCCGGTATAAACCAGGGTGCGCCCGGGGCGCGGCGGCCCCACGACCTCCTCCGGCCCGATCTCGCGCCCGTCGACGACCACGCGCTCGCCGCGGTGGAGGCGGCGGAAGAGCGGGCCCACAGGCACACCCAGCTCCTTGGCGCGCTCCGGGTTGAAGCGTCCGAGGCGCGGGTGCTCTCGAACGGCGTATCCGACCGCGGGTGTGCCGTGTCGCACGGGATAGGCGATGGTTTCGTAGCCATCGCGTCGCACGCGTGCCTCGGGCTCCAGCTCCTGGATGCACACCTCGAACGGTACGCGCTCCACGCCCAGATGCACGGCTTCCAGCAACACGGCCCGCGAGCCCGGCGGCCCGTAGAGCTCCACGGGCTCGGTCCTCCCCTGCAGGCCCATGGTACGCAGGAGCCCGACGACGCCGAGGAAATGGTCGGCGTGCATATGGGTGAAGAAGATCGCCCCCATGTTGAAGCCGCTGCCATAGCGCATCATCTGCCGTTGCGTGCCCTCCCCGCAGTCGAACAGCATGAGGTCGCCTTCGCGTTGGACCGCGATGCTGCTCACGTTGCGCCCGACCGTGGGCCGCGAGGCAGCGGTACCCAAGAATGTAACGCGGAGCATGCCCCTCCGGTGATCGGATTCACAGCGGGATGCCGCCGCAACCTAGACGCACCGGCAGCCGGTCGCAACGCGCGGCGGCGACCGCGGCGACCGCGGCGACCGCGGCGACCGCGTGCGGGCAGACAGCCGACGCATTATACATGTGGCAGCCTGCTGCAGCTTGCTTAAGAACTGAGAAGAACTACATGTGGGTGGCGCGCCTGGGGACCCGGCCGCCACACCGCAGCGCGGCGTGGCAGAGCCGATGGAAGCGTGCGGAGGGCGAGGCGCGCTCGCCCGGTCGCACCAGCTCTGGAGGCGGAGGCCCCTCGATGATGCGGAGACCTTTTCCCTGGCGGCCCGCGCCGCGCCATGCGCGCGCCCTCGCGTTCGCTGCCGGCCTTGCGCTTTCTGCCCTGCCGCTCACCGGCTGCGCCGGCCGGGAGAGCGCAGCCGACGGGGGTGGACCGTACGACCTGGTGATCCTGAACGGCAGGGTCATCGATCCGGAGTCAGGCCTCGATACGGTCCGCAACGTGGGGATCGCCGGCGGCGCGATCCGCGCGATCACGACGCAGCCGCTCACCGGCACCACCACGATCGATGCCGCGGGGCTCATCGTTTCCGCCGGTTTCATTGACCTGCACTCGCACGGGCAGGACGATGAGAACTACCGGGCCAAAGCGATGGATGGTGTGACCACGGCGCTGGAGCTCGAGGTCGGCACGGACGACATCGACCGCTGGTACCGGGAACGTGAAGGGAAGGCGCTCGTCCATTACGCGGCGAGCGTCGGGCACATCCCGGTGCGCATGAACGTGATGGGCGATCCCGGCGCATTCCTTCCGTCCGGCGACGGAGCCCGCCGTCCCGCCACGACGGAGGAGATCGCCGAGATCCGGCGCCGGATCCAGCAGGGTCTACAACGCGGCGCCATGGCCGTAGGTATGGGACTCCAGTACACGCCCGCGGCCTCGCGATGGGAGGTGCTCGAGATGTTCCGTGCCGCCGCCGAGGCCGGTGCGCCCGTTCACGTCCACATCCGCCACATGGGCGATGCGGAGCCCGCCAACAGCCTGCTTGCGCTGGAGGAGGTCATCGCAGCAGCGGCGGTCACCGGCGCGCCGCTCCACGTGGTTCACGTACAGAGCAGCGGGCTGAGGGCGACGCCGCGTCTGCTCCAGATGATCGGCGAGGCACAAGCCCGCGGCATGGACGTCACGACGGAATGCTACCCGTACACCGCGGGAATGACCGCGCTCGAATCCGCCCTCTTCGACGAAGGGTGGCAGAGCGTGCTCGGGATCGGATATGACAACCTGGAATGGGCGGCCACGGGCGAGCGGCTTACGCCCGCCACCTTCGCCCGCTACCGGCAGACCGGCGGGTTCGTGATCATCCATTTCATCCCCGGGGATATCGTGAATGCGGCGGTGACGAGCCCGCTCACGATGATCGCCAGCGACGGGCGACTCGAGAACGGCCGCGGACACCCGCGGAGCAGCGGCACCTACGCCCGCGTGCTCGGTCGCTATGTGCGGGACGCCCAGGCGCTCACCTGGATGGACGCACTCCGCAAGATGACGCTCCTGCCCGCCCAGCGCCTCGAGCGTCGCGTCCCCATGATGGCGAACAAGGGGCGTGTCCGCGTCGGCGCGGACGCAGATCTCACGGTGTTCGATCCCCAGCGGATCGTGGACCGCTCTACCTACCAGGACCCGGCTCTCTACTCGGAGGGGGTCCGCTACGTGCTCGTGGCCGGGGTGCCCGTGGTGATGGACGGCAAGCTCCAGGACGGCGTCGCGCCCGGTCAGGCCGTACGCGCGCCGATCAAAGGGGCGACCGCAGGGTACTAAGCCGGCAGAGGGTGTCCGGGAACTGCCATCGAACCGCTCGCTCCCGAGGAGGGTCGCAGCCATGAAGCAACTTCGGGCCGTCGCCGCAATGCTCGCCCTCGCCCTCCTCCTCCCGCTGGCTGGCTGCATTGGCCGCCGGGAATCGGCGCTGTCCGGCTCGGGACGGCGCGGTGAGCAGGTTACCGTGGAGGTCGAGAACCAGAACTTCTACGACGCAACGATCTATGCCATCGGCGACGGCTCGCGCTCGCGCCTCGGGACCGTGGTCGGCAACACGAAGCAGAACTTCCGGTTGCCGTGGATCCCGCGCGACATCCGCTTCGAGATCCGGCTCCAGGCCGGCGGCACGTATACGACTCACTCGCTCCCGGTCAATCCGGGTGACCAGCTCCAGCTCGTTGTGACCCCCGACCTGCAGCTCTCCAGCGTGAGGCGTTGAACGGCCGGCCGCCGTGCGCCGCAGCGGATTCGAAAGCGCGACGGTGAAGCGGGAGCAGATGATCGAGAGGCTGCGCGAGACGCGTGGCTTCTGGGATTTCATCGTCATCGGTGGGGGCGCGACCGGGCTCGGCACCGGGGTGGAGGCAGCATCCCGCGGCTACCGTACGCTGCTGCTCGAGCAGAGCGACTTCGCCAAGGGTACCTCCAGCCGGAGCACCAAGCTCGTCCATGGCGGCGTGCGGTATCTCCGGCAGGGCAACGTATCGCTGGTGGTCGAGGCGCTGCGCGAGCGAGGGCTGCTGGTCCGCAACGCGCCGCACTTGGTTCGTAACCTCTCCTTCATCGTCCCCAACTACGATTGGTGGGAGGGCCCGTTCTACGGGGTCGGGCTCAAGCTCTACGACGTGCTCGCCGGTAGGCTCGGGCTCGGACCGTCGCGCGTCCTTTCCCGCGAGGAGACCCTGGAACGAATCCCCACGCTCGAGCCGGAAGGCTTGCGGGGAGGCGTCGTCTACCACGACGCCCAATTCGACGACGCACGCCTCGCCGTCAACCTGGCCCAGACCTTCGCCGACCTCGGCGGCACGCCCATCAACTACATGCAGGTGACCGCGCTCCTGAAGACCCGGGGCGTCGTCCACGGTGTCCTCGCGCGGGACGCCGAGACGGGCGAGGAGCAGGAGATTCACGGCCGCGTGGTGGTCAACGCCACGGGCGTCTTCTGTGACGGGATCCGGAAGCTGGACGATCCGGACGCACCCGAGATCGTCGCTCCCAGCCAGGGCGTGCACATCGTCCTGGACAAGTCGTTCCAACCCGGCGAAAGCGCGATCATGGTGCCTCATACGGACGATGGGCGTGTCCTCTTCGCCGTACCCTGGCACGACCGCGTGGTGGTCGGCACCACAGATACGCCCGTCGCGGAGGTCTCGCTGGAGCCTGCGCCGCTGACGGAGGAGATCGAGTTCCTGCTCACGCACGCGGCTCGGTACCTGACGCGCGACCCGACACCGAGCGACGTGCTGAGCGTGTTTGCGGGCCTCCGCCCGCTGGTTCGCCAGGACGGAGGTACGGACACCGCCTCCCTCTCCCGAGACCACACGCTGCTCATCTCGTCCTCGGGCCTCGTCACCATCACGGGCGGCAAGTGGACCACGTACCGGAAGATGGCGGAGGATACGGTAGACGAGGCGGCACTGGTGGCGGGGCTCGAGGAACGGGAGTCGGTGACGCGCGACTTGAGGATCCACGGGTGGCTCAAGAACCCGGAGGCGATGGCACCGTGGGAAGTCTACGGCTCCGACGCGCCCGAGCTGCAGAAGCTCACGGAAGCCCGGCCCGAGGGGGCCGGCCTTCTCCACCCGCGCCTCCCCTATCGCGCGTGTGAGGTCATCTGGGCCGTCCGCAGCGAGTCGGCGCGGACCGTCGAGGACGTCCTGGCGCGCCGGACCCGCGCACTCCTCCTGGACGCCCGGGCGAGCATGGACGCGGCGCCGACGGTGGCCCGCCTTATGGCCCAGGAGCTCGGCCGCGACGCGGCGTGGGAGGGGCTCCAGATCTCCGAGTACCAGGAACTCGCGAAGCGATACGTGCTCTGTTAGTGACGGCGATTCGCGATTCGCACCCGCGTTAGCCTTGGGGCCCAATGGGCGCCGCTCGCGAAATCACGAGGCCCGAATCACGAGTCCGGATCATGACTCGCCCGCCGCCAGCAGCGGAATCAGCGCCGGACCCAGCACTCCGAGCAGCTGCGCCGGAAGCGAGCTGGTGAAGGTGTAGTTCGCGGCCTCCGGGCCCTCCACGTACGCCGTCACGGCGCCGAAGAAACGGTCTCCGATGAAGAAGACAAACGTGGAGGTGCGGTGCACGGCCTTCGACTCGATGAGCCGCCCGCCTGCCGTAAAGATCTTGAAGCGGCTGTCGCCCGTGCCCGTCTTGCCGCCGATGACCACCGGGCTCCCGTCGGCCAGGCGGATCGCGCCGTGGGCGCGGCGCGCCGTCCCCCACTCCACCACATCGATCAGCGCATCTCGCACCACCTGCACCACCGCCGGCGACAGGACCCGGACCCCGGGCTCCGGATCCCGTCGCATCACCGTCTCGTAGGGCGTGCCCTCGGCGAAGTGCAGCTCCTCGACCCGCGCGACGGGCCGGCGGATCCCCCCGTTCACGATGACACCCACCAGCTCGGCCAAAGCGACCGGCCGATCCGCCGAGCTGCCGATGGCCGTCGCGTAGGAGGGCACGAGCGCGTCGAACGAATAGCCCACGCGCTTCCAGGCCCGGTGGATTTCCATGAAGGCTTCCATCTCGAGCAGCGCGCGAATCCGCTGGTCCTGTGCGCTCTTCGAGCGAGTCTGGAACAGCCAGCGGTAGACTTCTTGCCGAACCTCTCCGCTCGCATTCATGATGTCCAGCAGCGTGGCCTCCGGGTGCTGGCGCAGGTACCGCACTACCCAGAGCTCGAGGGGGTGGATCCCGGCGAGGTAGCCCTGGTCCGCCACAGACAGGCGGGTCGGATCGGACCGTCGGTACAGCTCCCGGACCGCGCTCTCGGTAAGGATCGTGGTCCCGGCGCCCGCCCCCATGAGCGAGATGAGCTCATCCGGGCTCGCGTCCGGGGCCACGGCGCGGAACGCGCGACCAAGCCGCTGCGGCGAGAGCCGGCGGTCGCGAACGAGCGTCTCCAACATCTCGCCAGGGTTCTGCCCCCGATACTTCCGGTAGAAGCGGGCCAGGAACTGCCGGGCCTCGCGATCGGCGAACCGCGCCAGGTATTCGGCGCGTCGCGGGTCGTTCGCGTCCTTGAGGATCCTCGCCGTCGAGCCGGGAACCTGAAACATGTAGTAGTGCACGATCTCCCGCATCAGGCGGATGAACACCAGGTTGACCGAGTGCCGGAAGGCTTCCAGCACGGACAGTTGCTGGGCGTCGAACGTGTCGTCGAAGTTCGTGAAGCGATGGAGGCCGCCGCCCGTGAAGAAGGCTTCGCCCGGGCTCGCCGAGTAGCGCCGCGCCAGGGCCGCGCCCAGCATGTCCCTGAGCAGGGCATCCGGATGATCCAGGAGATAATCCACCGCCCAGCGCGAGAGGCGGTCCGACGGATCGAGCGCCACGGCCCGCAGCTCCTCGGGCGAACGCCCGCCATACCGACCGTGGAGCTCCTCGACAATCTCCAGGTAGTTGACCAGCGTACGCAGCTTGGCCGTCGAGCCCAGGTCGAGCTTTGTCCCGTAGGTCACACTGAGGGGCCCCTCGAAGTTGTCGGTCTGCACGCGGATCGCGTTCCCCCCGGGTCCGCGCTCGAACAGCGTGATGCTGAAGATGACGCGCGAAGGATCGCCGTCGCCGAGCATACGCGGACCCACAAGCCCCAGAGCTTGCGCCTGCTCCGGGTCCCTCAGGCTGCTCAGCACGCGGCGAACGGAATCCTGCACCTCCCGGGCGTACGACGTCCGCACCTGGAGGTCGAAGCGGTCCACATCGTAGAGGCTGGGGACGCCCAGGAGATCGAGCAGGTGGAGCCGCACATCGTTTGCGGCTTTGCGCTCCACGAAGGGGACGCGCCCCTCGACCCGAGCACGCTCCCGAAGGCCCGGGTCCAGCCCCTCCGCCTCCTGGGCCAGGGCATCGGGGATCACACCACCGGTGACCAGCAGCCGCAGATAGCGCTCGGTCTTCGCCCGGAGCTGCCGGCGCCCTTCCGGATCCACCAGGTAGTACGAGGGGCGCCGATGAGCCAGAAGAAGGGTCAGCACCCGCCGATACGCCACCGCCTGCTCTCGCAGCTCCACCCCCGATCCCTCGCCCAGCCCGGCCTCGAGACGGCGGTTCAACTCATCGCAGTCCGCACCGAACCACGCCCATAGCCCGTCACTCAGGCCGGTCACCTCGCCGTACCCACGGATCGCCGCCAGGGGCACCGAGTTGAGGTAGTCCAGGACGATCCGGCGCTGCGCATCCAGGGTTCGCGGCCCGTCCAGATAGCTCCGGAGCGAGGCGGAAGCTACTTGTCGGAACTTCTCCGACGGCGACGCCGTGCGCCCCTGGGAGGAGTGGCGGAACTTCTCGAGCTGCGTGGCAAGCGTGCTCGCTCCGGGCACCTCGCGGTGGTATCCCAGGGCGTTAAGCCCGAACTCGACGCTGGCCCGCCCCAGGCGGTCCCACTCGACCGCCGGATTGCGGTAGGGGAGCCGCGGGTCCAGGAGCTCCCGATTCTCGATGTAGAGGAGTGTCTTCCAAACCACCGGCGGGATCGCCTCGAACGTGGCGTAGACTCGCTCTGGGGTCCTGGACTCGAAGAAGGGCACCCCCTCCCTGTCCAGGATTCGGAGGCCCGCCAGGGTCTTCTCGCGGTAGACGGGATAGATCCCGACTTCGGCGGCCGCGACCATCCGCAGTGACATGCGCGCCTGTCGCGTGAGCACCCATCCCCGCGCCTGGAGGCGCTCAACCATAGAGGGCAGACGCGTGTACCCCAAGCGCTGATCATACGGACCCGTCGCCGGAAAGCGGATCGACGGGCTGGGTCCCGCGCCTACACGGTAGGTCATCTCCGCCGCCAGCCGCGCGAGCTGGTGAGCCTGAAACCAGGAGGCGCGCAGCTCGACGACAAGCAAGATCCCGAAGAGCAGCCCCGCGACGGTGACCACGGGAAGCCACTTTCGCGCTCGTCGCTGCTCGGGCGGGACGGGCGCCAGCGCCGGCTCCTCCACGGGGAGCCATTGCGGCTGGGTTTGCGCCCGCTCGGGCCGCGGCTCAGCGAGCCGCGGTTGCTGCCGTTCTGCCCGCCGGCGCGCACAAAGCCAGCGCTGCCGCGCGATGCGCAGCCGGCGAACGAAGCTCTCGGTCAGGTGGTCGTACAGCGCGAGGATCTCGAACCACATTAGAGTAGCCGGTTTCTCCTCCTGCTAGCCACCGGAGCGATCGAGCACAGCGTCCCTTCCGTCCGTTCAAACTCCATGACAGGAATACCGAATCTGTGCCGATTCGTTTCACCGCCGGTACCGCGCCCCCCGGCATGCCAACGCGGGGGTGGACGGTGCGGAGTCCCATGACAAAGATTCATGACCGACTATGGCCACGAGCTCTCCGACTCTCGTAGCGGTCGCCCGCGACCTCCGCCGCCGTACCGCCGGCCTCCGGTTTCCGCCACCGGTACAGCACGTCTATCATCCGCTCGCGTACGCCTGGGAGCCGCACCGCCTTTACCTCGAGCGCTACGGCCGGGCGCCCAAGGAGGTTGTTTTCCTCGGGATGAACCCGGGTCCCTGGGGGATGGCGCAGACGGGCGTGCCCTTCGGCGACGTGGGCATGGTGCGGGACTGGCTCGGCATCGTCGCCGACGTGGGAAGACCTGATCCCGAGCACCCGAAACGCCCGATTCGGGGGTTCTCCTGCCCCCGCGGCGAGGTGAGCGGCCGCCGCCTCTGGGGGTGGGCGCGGCGCCATTTTCAAGCGCCCACACGATTCTTCGAGCGCTTCTTCGTCTATAATTACTGCCCCGTGCTCTTCCTGACCGAGGGCGGCCGGAACCTTACGCCGGACCGCCTCCCCGCTGCAGCGCGCGAACCTCTCATCAAGGTCTGCGACAGCGCCGTGCGCCGGGGCATGGAGGTGCTGCGGCCCCGCTACGTCATCGGCGTCGGCCGATTCGCCGAAACGCGGGCCCGCGCAGCCCTCGCCTCCCTCGACATCACCATCGGGGGCATCCCCCACCCCAGCCCCGCCAACCCCGGCGCCAACCGTGGCTGGGAGGAAAAGGTCAGCCGCGAGCTGGCACGCCTGGGGATCCGCGTGGGCTGAGCCGTCCGAGGAGTCCGCCGGCCCCCCGAGAACCCCGGGGTATGGCACCCGTTTTGCACCGCCTCTAACCGCGGGTGACTGAACCGGGTGAGCGGGGGAGCGGGGGTCCGCCGCTTGCTCGGGTCCCCGTGTTTGTATACATTGCTCGGGGCGCAGAACCGGCCCATCAAGGTCTCTGGTTCCGCACCTGTTGTCACCCGGACCGAAATTCCCGATCGTCGGCGGAGCGGCTGATGGCGGTGGCGCCGGCCCGACGGGGCGAGCTCACCGGTAGTCGGGATAGATTTTTTCTTGAGATCCGGGGTTTGGCCGTGGGGTCGGCTGAAGAACGGGTCGCCCCCCTTAGGCGATACCTCCCGGAGGACAGCACCGAGCCGCAGCCGCAGCATGCACGCATCGTCTGTTGATCTTTCGGCCCGGGCGGGCACAGCGCCTGCCGAGTCCCGGTATCACCGCTACCACATCGAGGTACAACCCGCCGAGGACATCGTGGCGCTGCCGAGCCGGTTCCGGGTCCAGGTCCGGAGGCACCGCCTCGCCTGGCTCATCCTGAAGGAGATCGTCCACTATCGGGGCCGGAAGGACGTGGTGGTAAGCCGGCCCTGCGTGTACGGCGTCTTCTCGGGTCCGGTGGGCGGATTCGCGCCGCGGGAGCACCTCTGTGTCGGCTGCTTACGCTGTACGACCCAGTATCCGGAGATCGTGCAGATCCACCGGAACCCCGAGCGCGCGCGTCTCGGGGATTCCTATTTCACGCCCGATCACGTGGACGCGGTGTGCTACGAGGCGCGCACGGGCAACATCCCGGTGCGCGGCGCGGGCTATCGCGGCTCGTTCGGCGGGCCGGGTTGGGACGGGATGTGGACCGACATGTCGGAGATCGTGCGGCCCACCCGTGACGGGATCCACGGTCGCGAGTATATCTCGACCGTGGTGGACATCGGGGAGAAGCCTCCTTTCCTCGAATTCGATGAGACGGGCCTGCCGTGCGGGCTCGAGCCCCGTGTCCTTTCAGCCGCCCTCCCCATGCTGCTGGACTTGCCCCCACGCAGCGCCGTTATGGACCGCCTGGTGGCCGTGCTGGCGCGCACGGCCCGGGAGGTGGATACGCTCGCGCTCCTGCCGCTGCGTATCGTCCGTGAGCGCGGCCTGCGCGGGCCGGAAGTGATTCCGGTGTTGGCGCCCGCTGAGGTAGGCGCGCTCCAGGAGCTGGCCTTCGAGCCGGCCATGGCGGAACTGACGGCGTGGGACGAGGTCGCATACCGGGAGGCGGTAGCTCGGCTGCCGGCGACGATCATCGGGCTGCGCCTCGCCTTCGCGGCGGGGCTCAGGGACACGCTCGGCGCCGCGCTGGAGGCAGGGGTCAGGGTCTTCCACCTCACGGCCGACTACCAGGGGCGCGGCGCGGACGGACGGTTCGTCCTGGACTGGATCCGCGAGGTCCACGGCTGGCTGGTTGCCTCGGGCCGGCGCGACGAGGTGACGCTCCTGGGGAGCGGCGGCATCGCGCTGGCCGAGCATGTGCCCAAGGCGATCATCTGCGGGCTGGACGCCGTGGCGCTGGATACCCCCATTCTGGTGGCGTTGCAGGCCAAGATGCTGAGCGAGTGCACGGATCCGGAGACGAGCCGCGTCGAGCTCCCGGACTTCGAGCCGGCCTGGGGCGTACAGCGGCTGAAGAACCTGCTCGGCGCCTGGCGCGACCAGCTCCTCGAAGTGCTGGGCGCCATGGGGATGCGCGAGGTTCGGCGGCTCCGGGGGGAGACGGGGCGCGCCATGTTCCAGGCGGAGGCCGAGCGGGAGGCCTTCCAGGGGATCGCTGGATATGGAGACGGCTGAGACGACGGCGCTGGAGCTCATCGTCGAGAAGCACCGGAAGGCTTTGCGCAGAGGCTTCCGCATATGGCCGGAGCTCTCGTACGGCAAGCCGCCGGCGCTCGGCGACCGGCGCTGGACCGCGGACCTCATCCTCTCCACCTGGCTACAGGCGGAGACGGGAGAGCTGCCCAGGAACGGGCTCGAGTACCGCTTCGGCGCCTCGGGCGGCGGCTTTGATGTCCTGGACTTCCAGTTCCTGCCTCCGGGGCGGTGGACGCCTGCATCCGTGGTGATCGACACGTCCATTCCGCTGAACCGGCGGCCCTACGACCCCCGGATCGATATCCCGGTCCCGTTCTACGGCGCGGGGATGTCCTACGGCTCCGTCAGCGAGCGCATCATGCTGGCGCGGGCCATGGCGGCGAAGGCCTGGAACACCTTCACATCCACCGGGGAGGGCGGCTACCCGCCGTCGCTCGCCGCACACAAAGAGCACGTGATCACGCAGATCGCCACCGGGCTGTTCGGCGTCCGGGAGGAGACGATCCAGTACGCACGGGTGGTCGAGTTCAAGTACGCGCAGGGCGCGAAGCCTGGGCTGGGCGGCCACCTCCTGGGCGCAAAGACCACCGTGGCGGTGGCGAAGATGCGAGAGTCGCCGCCCTGGGTGAGCCTCTTCTCACCCTTCCCGTTCCACAGCGTCTACTCCGTCGAGGACCACCGGAAGCATCTGGACTGGGTGAAGACGGTGAATCCGGATGCGCTCGTCTCGGTGAAGGTCTCGACCCCCACGGACGTGGACATGGTCGCTGTGGGGAGCTACTACGCCGGCGCGCACATTCTCCAGATCGACGGCGGTTACGGCGGCACCGGGGCCGCGCCCGAGATCGCGAAGAAGATCATCGCCATGCCCATCGAGCTGGCGATCCCCAAGGTGCATCGCTATCTGCTCGGGGAAGGGATCCGCGACGAGATCGTCGTGCTCGCGAGCGGCGGCATCCGCACTGCGTACGACATCGCGAAGGCGGTAGCGCTGGGCGCAGACGGCTGTGTCCTGGGCACCGTGGAGCTCGTGGCCCTCGGGTGCACGCGCTGCAGCAACTGCGAGCGCGGGCGCGGCTGCCCCTTCGGCCTCACGACCACCGACCCGGAGCTCGAGCGCCTGGTGGACCCCGAGTGGGGCGCCTGGCGTCTCGGCAACCTCTACTCCTCCATCCAGGGGCAGCTCCGGGATATCCTGCGCCGGCTCGGGCTGCGAAGCATTCGCGAACTGCGCGGGAGGACGGACCTGCTGGTGTACCGCGGCAACGGAGCGCGCGGCGGATGAGCCGGCGGGAGTTCGCGGAGGCGCTGATCCGCTCCCGCGGCGCCCTGGTGCGCGACGCGAGCGCGCCGGCACCGCGGCGCAAGCAGGAAGCCGAGGGCGGCTGCGGGGTGGTGGGGATCGCCTGCGAGGAGGCGATCCCGGGGCGCCATCTCCTCAGGGCGCTCGAGCAGATGCGGAACCGCGGGAACGGCAAGGGCGGCGGCATCGCGGCGGTCGGGCTCATCCCTGAGGACCTGGGTGTGACGCAGGAGCTCCTGGAACGCGACTACCTCCTCGCCATTGCCTACTTGGACCCGAGCGCACGCGATGCGGTCGAGCGCGAGCACATTGAACCCATCTTCGAAGTAGACCAGGTGGATCGCGTGCCCACCGCCGCGGACGACGGGGAGGAGGAGGACCTCGAGGTTCCGCCTCCGGAGGTGTACCGCTACTTCGTCCGCGTGCGGACCGATAGAGTCCGCGACTTCCGGGCGCGTCACGGGCTCGGCGAGGACCGCGCGTCCCCGGCGACCGTGGAGGACGAGATCGTCTACCAGAACAGCGCGCGTCTGAACCGGGAGTGTTACGCCACGGGCGAGAAGCGCGCGTTCGTGCTGTCCCACGGCAAGAACCTGCTGGTCCTCAAGATGGTGGGGTACGGGGACGACGTGGTGCGGCATTACCGCCTCGAGGACTTCCGCGCCCGCGTGTGGATCGGCCACCACCGCTATCCTACGAAGGGGCGGGTCTGGCATCCCGGCGGCGCGCACCCCTTCATCGGGCTGCACGAGGCGCTCGTCCACAATGGCGACTTCGCGAACTACGCCTCCGTCTGTGAGTATCTGGCGCAGCGGAATATTCGCCCGCTGTTCCTCACGGATACGGAGGTCTCCGTCCTGGTCTTCGATCTCCTCCACCGCGTATACGGCTATCCGCTCGAGCACGTCATCGAGGCGCTCGCGCCCACGACGGAGCGGGACTTCACGCGGCTGCCCGCGGACAAGCAGCGGATCTATCGCATGCTCCAGACCGTGCACCTGCACGGCTCCCCCGACGGCCCGTGGTTCTTCCTGATCGCCCAGTCGGTTCCCGCACAGGGCTTGAACCGGCTCATCGGCATCACGGACACGAGCATGCTGCGCCCCCAGGTGTTCGCGCTGCAGCGCGGGCCCGCGAGCATCGGGCTATCGGCCTCGGAGAAGCAGGCCATCGACGCGGTGCTCGAGAGCCTTGCCCGTGAGGACTCGCGCTTCTGGGGGCGCGCCGACCGCTACTGGAACGCGCGCGGCGGGAGTCACACGGACGGCGGCGCGTTCCTGTTCGAGGTGCAGCCGGACGGGAACGGCAAGGCCGGCCGGGCGAAGCTCCTCTGCACGGACAAGTTCGGGCGCCCCGTGGCCGTGCCGAACGGCGCCGGCCATTCCGGGCGCAACATCGGGTCGAATCCGGGCCACGGCGCCGCGACGGTCCGAGCGGCAGCCGTTGCGCCCAGCGCCGTCACCGCAGCGGCGCAGGACCCGCAACTCGAAGCGTCCGCCAGCTCGTTCACGGCGCAGGAGGTCTTCGAGCACGCGGTCGAGCATCTCCCGGAGTGGGGCTACGAAGGAACTGCGGCGTTCCTCGGTGAGCTGGTGCACAGGGCCGTCGCTGACGTCGGCCGCGCGCGGGCCTTCGATCTGCTTGCGCTCCTCATGGACCGACGCTATGCGACCGTGCCGCTACGGCGAAGCCGCCTGCTCTGTCTCGCGGACGATGCGCTCGCGGCACTGGTGGAAACGATCTGCCGCACGCCGTCCGACGGCTACGTGTACGCGAGCGCGGAGTACCGGCGGCGAGCACCCCATGCCGACGACCAGACCGTGGTGCTGGACGCCCGCGGCTTCGCGCCCGAAGGGCGGCAGTCGCTCGCCCTCGAGATCGTGCGCCTCCGCGCCGCAGGTTTCAAGAGATTCGTGATCGCCCACGCCCGAGGACACCGCTTCATCGCGAACGGGCTCGGCCGCGAAAGCCGCGGCGTCCGCATCGACGTCTACGGCTCCCCCGGCGATTACCTCGCCTCCGGGATCGACGGCGCTAAGGTGTTTGTGCACGGGAGCGGGCAGGACCAGCTCGCCCAGATCATGAAGGCAGGAACGCTGGTCGTGTACGGCGACGTCGGGCAAACCTTCATGTACGGCGCGAAGGGCGGCCGTGCATTCGTCCTGGGCAACGCCGCCGGGCGGCCGCTCATCAACGCGGTCGGCAGTCCGCGCGTGGTCATCAACGGCACGTGCCTCGACTACCTGGCCGAATCGTTTATGGCGGGCGACCCGCTCGCCGGCGGCGGCTTCGTAATCCTGAACGGCATCACCTTGAATGACGATGGCAGCCTCACCGAGCTGGACACCCCGTACCCCGGCGGCAACCTCTTCTCCCTCGCCAGCGGCGGCGCGATCTACGTTCGCGACCCGCTCGGCGTCGTGAGCGAGGACCAGCTCAACGGCGGCCAGTTCGCCGAGCTGGCCGATGCGGACTGGGCAGCCATCAAGCCCTACCTCGAGGAGAACGAGCGCCTGTTCGGGATCCTGCTGGAGCGACTCCTCACCGTGGATGGCCGCGTGCTGCCGCCTGAGCGCGTCTACCGGAAGATCCGCCCCGGCCGGGTTCGCGCGCTGGAGCCGGAAGAGGCGTGGGTGAGAATGCGGGCGTAGACGCCGGTCACCGACACGAGCCCGGGCCGCCGGCCAACACCGAGGCAAGAAACGGGACACTCGGTCGGCGCCTCGCCCGGTCGCTCGTGCCTACGCTCCCCCACTGAGGAGGCATGCCCGCATACCCGCTCGCCTACCGGGCCGCCCGGATCCGGTCCGCCTCGGCCTCGCTGGGCGCGAGGCGCTGCGAGGTGAGCTCGAGGACGATGCGATCCGCATCGTAGACTTCGTCCAGCGCCTCCAGGATTCCTCGTGCGTCCACCGCCACGGCCCGCGATCGGTCCGGCAGGTAGATGTAGTCGGCCGTGAGGCTCTCGATGTTGCCGTCGAAGACCACGCCCACCAGCCGCAGCTCGCGGTCCAGCACCGGCGAGCCCGAGTTTCCGCCGATGATGTCCGCCGTCGAGACGAAGTCGAGGGGCGTCGAGCGGTCGAACGTCGCCGGCGCCTGCCGCCAGCGCCCCGGCAGCTCCCACTCCGACCGGCCCGCGAAGGAGTAATGGCGGTCGTAGAGGCCGTGGAACGTCGTCTTGTACGGCGCGATGGTTCCGTTGTAGTCGTACCCCTTGACTACACCGTCGGCGATGCGCAGCGAGAACGTCGCGTCCGGTGGCACCGCGGTACCGTAGATCTCGAAGCGCGCCCGCCCGAGCTCGGCCGCGACCTCCTCCTCCTCCGCGAAGACCTGCGAAACAGTCTGCTGGAATGACTGGAGGCGCGCGAAGTACCCGGCCACCACCCGCAGAGCCGGATCGTCCGGGCCGAGCGCTCCGCGCTCCAGCGCGGCCGCCGCCCGCGCGGAGTCGGCCAGCACGGACTTCGCCCGTACCTCCGAGGCCGCGCCCTCCGGCGACCGTCCCTGGAGCACAGCCCGCACGACGTCGCTATCGCGGCCGTAGCTGCGGATCAGGTCCTCGAAAGCGGCCTGCATGAGCCCCTCGTCCAATGCCGCCGGCTGGTCCTTCACGGCCAGGAGCTGCTCCTGGATTCCGGAGAGCCTCTCCTCGCCCGCGCTCCGCTCGCGCAGCGAAAGGAGCTGGTAAGCGAAGAGCGCGCGCCGGAGCGTGGCCGAGGCGTAGTCTTCGCTCGTGAGGGCCAGAAAGGCCCCGAAACCGGGCGCCACCTCCCGCTTCCCCGCCTGCAGTTCTGCCATGCGGTCGATCAGCGCCCCGTGCTTCTCGCGGCGCTCCGGCCGGCTCTGGAGCGAGTCGTGGAACTGGCGCTCCGCGTCCCGCCGCCGCGCCAGGATCACGGGGTCACGCAGACCGTCGAGCATGCCAGCATAGGCTTTCTCCGAATTCGTGAGGCTGAAGATCTTGTTGCGGATGTCGAGGGCCTCCGCCTCGACCGGGTACTCTTTGAGGAACCGCTGCAGCGCCGCCACCCGCGAGCGGATGAACTCCAGCACGCCTTGGTCGCTCACATCGCGGCGGAACTCGAGCTCGGCCATCGTCTGGAGCCGGCTCGTCGAGCCCGGGTTCCCGATGACGAACACGAGGTCACCATCCTCGACCCCCTCGGGGCTCCACGGGAAGTACGTCTCCGTCTCCAGTGGCTTGCCGTCCTCGCCGTAGACGCGGAAGAACGAGAAGTCCAGGTCGTAGCGCGGATACGTGAAGTTGTCCGGATCGCCGCCGAAGAAGCCGATCTGCAGCTCCGGCGCGATCACCAGACGCACGTCCGTGTAGCGGTGGAACACGTAGGCGGAGTACCGGCCGCCGTTGTAGAGGGAGATCATCTCGACCACGATCCCGGCCTCCTCCCCGCCCCGCTCGCGGGTACTGCGCTCCTCGATCGCCTCGAGAATCGAGTCCCTGGCCTCGCCGCGCCGCTCTTCCGGGACGCGCTCCAGTGCGCTGTAGACCTCGTCGGTCACGTCCACGACCGCGAGCAGCTGGTCCGCATGGAACTCCTCCACGCGCCGCTCCTCGTCGAGGCTCGCCGCATAGAACCCGCTGTCCAGCAGCTTCTCTCCCGCGTGGGTCACCTTACTCACACCCTCCCGCGCGCAGTGGTGATTCGTGAGAACCAGGCCATAGCGGGACACGAAGGAGGCGGAGCAACCGGGAATCCGCAGCGCGCCCAGGCGTGCGCGCCGGAACCATGAGGTATCCGGAGCGAAGCCGTGCGTCTCCCGCAGGTAATCGACAGGCGGGAACTCGAACGTCCACATCTTCCCGTTGTCGTAGCGCCCGGCGCGGATCGTGTCCAGGAGGACGCCTGCCGGCGCCCATGCGGGCGCTGGCGGCGCCGTCTCCGGGGGACGCGCCGCCGGCCGTGGTGCCGTAGCCGCGGGACCCCCGGCCCGGCCGGCGCCCCCCGCGCAAGCCGCCACGCCCAGGGCGAGCACCGCGGCGAGCACCGCCGCCTGAAATCCGCGCACCCCGAGGCCGTGCCCCCTACGTCGGTTCCTTCCCATGCGCTCTCGCCTCCCTGTGGTTTCGAGGGATTGCCCGCATGCTCTTCACGTCACCCTCACCTCCGCCACGCGCTCCCGCAAGCGCCGGTCGGCCGCCTCCAGGCGAGCCACCAGACTCGCCAGACGGGACCGCTCTTCCTCCAGGCGCTGGCGCCGCTTCTCCAGCATGCGGCGCACCTCCGCCAGCGCGGGTCCGCCAGGGACCGCGTGCGCCTCCACGAAGGCGCGTGGGTCCAGGGCCTGCTGCACCCAGGCGTCGTCGATCTCGAGCGCGCGGCCGACCACCGCCCGCGCCGATTCGTTCACCAGCTCAGCGTCCACCTGGGTCGCGTTCAGGCCACGCCGGTACGCCCGGAGCACCGTATCGCCGACGATGCGGTGCGCGCTGCGGTAGGAGAAGCCGAACTGGCGCTGGAGCCTGGCGGCGAGCTCCGTGCACGAGCCGAACCCCTGGGCCGCATCCTCCCACAGGCGCTCCCGGTGGAAGCGCAGGGTGCCCACCGTGCCGTTCAGCAGGGTGACGGCGCGAGTGGTGTCCTCGAGGCATTCGATCACAGGGAAGACCGCGCTGTCCTCCACTTCCTTGATGTCCTGAAAGTTCGTGTTGTGGAGGATGGCGTGCACGGACGTCATCTGCCCGATCGCCTGTCCGGCCAGCGCGCGAACGTACTCGAACGGATAGGGGTTCTTCTTCTGGGGCATCATGCTGCTGGAGCCGGAGAACTCGTCGCCGATCTCCACCATCCGGAATTCCCAGGTGTGCCACGTGTAGAGATCCTGGCAGAAGCGGCTCAGCGTGACCAGGAGACCCGCTACCGCCGCCACCGGCTCCGTAAGGTGCTCCGCGCCGCTCACGCAGTCGATGGTGTTCTCCTTGAAGGAGTCGAACCCCAAGAGGTCGGCCACGAGCTGCCGGTCGACGGGGTAGGACGTTCCCGCCAGCGCGCCGCAGCCCAGCGTACAGCGGTTCACCGTCCGGTACGCATGATGCAGCCGCTCCGCATCCCGCTCCACCGCGTCTGCGATGGCCAGCAGATAGTGGCCTACGGTGGAGATCTGCGCCGGCTGGTAGTGGGTCCACTGCGGCATCACCGTGTCGGCCTCGCGCTCCGCCAGCTCGACGAGCGTGGCGCGCAGCGCGCTCGTCCGGTCCAGGATCTCGATGAGCTTCGCGCGAACCACGATCCGGGCCAGGGGCTCCGGGCGCGTCCGGCCGATGTTGATGTTCCCGGCGACCTCCTCTCCCGCCCAATCCGTGAGACGCTTCTCCATGTGCGAGTAGAAGTACTCGTACCGGGGATCGTAGTCCCCGAGCGCCTCGGGACCCCTGGACTCCAGGTCATCGAGCGCTTCCAAGAGCTTCCGTCCGTCCTCCGCCGCGATGATGCCCGCCGCCACCAGCATGACCGTCCACGCCTTGTTCGTCGTCACCAGCGGATAGTAGAAGCGCTCGCAACTGAACGCATAGAGCGGCTTCTGGATCGTCTCCGTGAACACCTCCCCCGGAGGCGCTTCGAGACGCTCGCGAGAGATCGTCTCCTTCGTCATGGTCCTCCTCCACGTCCCCGCCTGCGATTCCTGCGGCGTTCAAGCGACGTGCGCGCGGACGTCCTCCGGCCGGAGGCGCGTGAGCGTCACCGGCTCGCTCCACAGCACCATGGCACCGTCCGGCCCACCCCGGACGTGAATGTTCTTCAGCCACTCCCGGTCGTTTTCGGCCGGGAAGTCCGAGCGGAAGTGCGCTCCCCGGCTCTCGGCGCGGAGAAGCGCGCTCCGCACCAGCGCCTCGGCGACGACCAGGAGGTTGTGCATGTTGAGGGCCTCGTGGAATGCCAGATCGTACCCTCGTACACCGGCGACGCCGACCCGGGTGAGCCGATCGCGGAGCCCCTCGATCCCGCTCAGCCCCTCGCGGAGATCCCGCTCCCGGCGCACCACTCCCGCTTTCTCCCACATGAGCGACTCCAGATCGCGGCGGAGGTCGAACGGGCTCTCTCCCACAGGACGCTGTACATACGCCGATGCGTGTCGCAGCCGCTCCTGCAGGTAGCCGGCGGACAGCTCCCGGAGTTCCCTCGCCCCCGCGTGCCGGGCGAGGGCATCGCCGGCACGGGCGCCGAAGGTCGTGGACTCCGCAACGCCGTTGCCGCCGAGCCGGTTCGCCCCGTGGACACCGCCCGCGTCCTCGCCGGCGACGAAGAGGCCATCCACGTTCGTCGCCCCGTCCTCGTCGATGGCTACGCCGCCCATGTAGAAGTGGGCCGTCGGACATACCTCGATCGGCTCGCGAGTGAGGTCCCTCCCCGCGAGTCGGGCCCGGTCGGCCATCCCGGGGAAGTTCGCGGCCACGAAGCGGGGTCCGAGGTGGCTCATATCGAGATACACGCCGCCGTTCTCCGTTCCGCGGCCTTCCACGACCTCCGTGTAGATGGCGCGCGAAACGACGTCCCGGCTGGCGCGCTCCTGGCGGTCCGGGTCGTACCGCCCCATGAAGCGCTCACCCTGGGCGTTGTAGAGCCGTCCGCCCGCGCCGCGCAACCCCTCCTCCACGACGCTCCCCGTGAGAATCCCCTTCCCCGCCAGCAGCCCCGTGGGATGGAACTGCAGCATCTCCATGTCCATCAGGTGGGCGCCCGCGCGGTAAGCCATGGCGACGCCGTCGCCCGACTTCTCCACCGATGGCGATGAGAACCGATACATACGGGCGCCACCGCCCGTGGCCACCAGGACCGCCCGCGCGCGTGCGACGAGGAAGCGCCCCCGCCGGATGTCGAGGAGGAGGGCGCCCCCCACGGACTGGCCGGCTCTGTCGAACAGCAAATCCAGCGCACGGCACTCTTCGAGAATGCGGATGTGGGGCCGCGCCATGACCTGCTCGGCAAGGCGCGAGACGATCTCGATCCCTGTGAGGTCGCCCCGGTGCACCGTTCGATCGAAGGACTGCCCGGCAAACGGCTTCTGGTGGATCGTCCCGTCGGGATTACGATCGAAGAAGCACCCGACCCGCGTCTCCAGCTCGCGGATCCGCTCCGGAGCATCCTGCACCAGACGCCAGGCCAGCTCCTGGCGGTTCAGGAAGTGGCCCCCGACGATCGTGTCGCGAAAGTGGAGCTCGAGGCTGTCGGCGGGGTGAAGAACCGCGTTGTAGCCGCCCTGGACCATCCGTGTGCACCCGCTCTTGCCGAAGAGGCCCTTGACCACCAGCAGGACCTGCAGCGCGGGCGCCGCGTCGCTAAGGTGAAGCGCCGCAAACAGCCCGGCCCCGCCGGAGCCTACGATCAGGACGTCGCTGCGGATCTCCTCCAGGGGAACTTGCGTGGTCATCGGCCGCGCCGCTCCCCGCCTGCGGACGCCGTTCGTCTCCCGCCTCCCGCCGCCGTACGGGCTTCCGCCCCCGCCGCTCCGGCCGGCGGCTGACGCGGCAGCCTCGCTCCGACGGCCCAGCGGACGCCCAGGCGCTTGAGCGAGTGGATCGCCTTCGTCAGGGGGAGCTGTTTCGGGCATACCTTCACGCAGTCCATATGTCCGTGGCAGCGCCATACGCCGTGCTCGCCCAGGGTGCGGGCAACGCGCGGCTCCGGCTCGCCTTCGCGCGGATCCTCGACCAGCATGAGCGCGCGGTAGAGCGCTGCGGGCCCGACGAACCCGCGGTCCAGCGCCAGCATGGAGCAGGCGGACAGACACGCGCCGCACGTGATGCAGTCTCCGGCTTCCCCGAGGAGATCTTCCCGCTCCCACACCACCCGCGCAATCTCCTGGCGCGCCGGATCCCCGTGGAAGCTCGCGTCCACCGCGCGGAGCCTCACGAAGAACGGGTCCATGTCCACGACCAGATCCTTCACCACCGGGAGGTGGTTGAGCGGCCGCACCGTGATCTCATCTCCCAGCATCGCCACCTTCGTTTGGCAGGCCAGGCCCTCGCGCCCGTTGATCAGGAGCGTACAGGTCCCGCACATCCCAACCCGGCACGAGCAACGGAAGGACAGGGCGGGATCATGGCGTCGCACGACTTCGAAAAGGAGGTCGAGCACCGTCATGTCCGGGAACGCATCGACCGGGTAGCTCTCCAGCCAGGCGCCCGTGTTCGCCGCCGGATCGAAGCGGAATACGTGTGCGGTAACCCGCATCACGTGCGGACGAAGAAGATTACGGCGAGCAGGGTGAGGAGCGCGCCTGCGAGCGTGAAGCCCACGAACATGCGGTCCGCCGCGCGCTCGAACCCGAAATCAATGAGGATCGCCCGAATACCGTAGAGAGCATGAAACATGACGGCCCCGACCAGGAGCCCGTCGAGCCACGCGTTCACGTGCAGCCCCACGATCCACGGGCCACCCGGCGCCTTCCCCATCGTCGCCCACCCACTCCACACCTTGAGCGGCACCAGAATCAGGAGAAGCAGCGCCGCAACCCGCTGCACGAGCCAGGCGATGACGCCGGACGTAGGGCGCTCCCAGACCCGGACGTTCACGAGCGGAGCAGACTTGAAATCGGTCAACCCGTTCATGCCCGTACCCCGCAGCCACCGGCACCCTGATCCCTGCTCCTGGCGACATACCCCCCCTCTGTTCTCAACTCGCCCGCGAACCCCCGGAAGCCCACTGGAGAACAGATAGCTCGGAGCTGGGATGTCGAGGCCAGGTGCGGGCGTAAGCCATAACGGGCGGAAGCGACGAATGCAAGAGCCGTGGGAAGCCCTCAGACACACGTAGGCCAGCGTCTGGCCCTGATCGTTAGGGGTGGACCGACCTGCACCCTCGAGCAGCCTGGCGCCCCCGGTGACGATGGCTACGTTCGCCTCCGACATCACTCCGGGCTTCCCGTGGTTGCACAGTGGATCCACTGCCTGGCGAGATCGTGATATGCGCTCCACGCGCTCCAGGTGGAACGCGCCCATTCGCGGATGCGTCTGACATGCTCCTCGGCATCCGTCGCGCCGTAGACGTTGACGATGGTCAGTTCACCTCTGTTCTGAGGAGGCGGCCCTTCAGGTCTCCCGAGCGCTTTCGGGCCACTCAGCCATCGTTGCACTGCCTGATTGATCGCGGCGGCGTCGTGGCTTTCGAAGGCCGCGCACATGCCCGTGAGATGCGCGACGAACGACTTGCCTGAACGCATGTACTGCTCTGGATGTTGAAGAGAGTACGTATCGACCGTGAGACGATGGAGTCTCCCGTACCGATAGTCGCCAAACTCCCTGCTAAGGACTTCATCAAAGAGCCTCCGGCAACCCGCGATTCCCTCAGACGCCACCGCTCCACAAGCCTCGCAGCGGCCGTCCGGTGTCGTCTGCCTCTCGGGAGTTTTCATGATCACTCGCTAACCAAACTAACCAAACTGAGACGTGGGATCATTGCTCGGCCGCGGGTCCTGGACAAGCAGCGCGACGTCGCTTCGCCGCACTCGTCAGCGCTGGTCAGCTTGAACCCCTGTTCAAACAGCAGCGGCGACGGGGCTGAAGCCCAGCAGAAGGCGAAGCCCGCTGAGGAGTCGGCGCTAGATCGATTCCGGAATGCGGCTGAGCAGCAAGTTCTGCCGTGCGCGCGACAACGAGCAACGTCGCGAGCACGAGCGTCAACATCGGTCCTGCCAGGAAAACGATGTAGCGCTGTTGTCCCGAACGTTCTTGCCTGCCGCAGGCTCCGCCTCTACCGTCTGCGCTGGCAGGGCAAGGCGGCAACGACGTTGCGACTGTTCGACCAGGACAAGGCCGAGATGGACGCACAGCCGGTTTTTCGCACCGTTTTCACTCTGGTCCTCGGGATGACCGTGGCGATCTCTGTCTACTTTCGCCTCAGGGCGCGGAGGTCCGGCCAGGTCATTCCCCGTCACGCGGAACGACCCGAGCTGATCCTGCTCCGTGTGGTCTTCGGGCTGCCGCTGTGGGCTGCGTTCCTCGGCTACGCGGTCTATCCCCCGTGGATGGCCTGGTCGCAGGTCGCCCTGCCCGAGTGGCTGCGCTGGAGTGGGATGGGTCTCGCAGCGGCGACGATTCCGCTGACGTACAGCGTGTTTCAGAGCCTGGGTCCAAACGTCAGCGACACGATGCTCACAAAGGAAGGGCAGAGGCTCGTGACGTGGGGTCCGTACCGATGGGTTCGACACCCGTTGTACTCCACGGCGTGCCTGGCTCTGGCAGCGCTGAGCGTCCTCGCTGCGAACTGGTTCATGGCGCTCACGACCGCGATCGTAATGGCCGCGCTTCCCTTCCTGGCGAGGCGCGAGGAGGCGCATTTACTGGAAAAGTTCGGCTCCGAATACGCCGAGTACATGGCCCGGACGGGGCGATTTCTGCCTCGACTTCAGCGTCCCGCGGGTCGGTCAGCCGGTAACGTGGGTCCGACATCTATCTGACGCCATTCCGGCCCGAAGTCCTCGCCGCAGGTTCGATCAGGATACCGACGATCCCCACCTGAGAAGCCAGAGTGCAGCGCTGTGCATCTGGATCTGCCGGAACATCGCGTACCCGTTCCGGCGCAAGCGTCCGGCGCCAGCGTGATGAGGGAGAGGCTTGTGCGGGAGTGCTCCCGGGCCGCGGCAAGGAGCGCTCCCGCCTCTAGCTCACGGGTGTTCGCATCGCCCAGATCCGCAGAGACTTGCATCAACTCTTCTCCGGGCGCCAACATTCGCGAGATGTGGCACGAACCTTGCAGATTCGCCCCCCAAGGAGCGGATGCCCACGTATGCAGCCGGTACGTTCAGAGTCGAATGGCAAGCCGCCGAAGGGCGTGCGCTGGGCTCGCTGGTTCGCCGCGGGCGCTGCCGCAGGCGTCGCGGTCGTGGCGCTGGACCGGGTGGCCCGGGCAGTTCTCCGTCCCGTGCCCCAGCGGCTGGAGCGCGACCCGTCAGAGCTTCCGTTTCCGTACGAGGACGTCTGGATACCGGCAAACGGCGCGCAGCTCCGGGGGTGGCTTCTCTCTCCCGCGCGGGTTGAGCCCGACGCAGTGGCGCTGGCCCTGGTACATGGATGGACGGGGAACAGCGGGAAGATGCTCGTGCTGGCCGAGCCCCTGCTGCGCGCGGGCCACCCGGTGCTCGTTTTCGACGTGCGCCGCCACGGCCGGAGCAGCGACTCCGCCTACGTGACGGTGGCGCATTTCCGCGATGATGCGGTTGCCGCGGCCCGGTTCCTCGCAGCTCGCTACCCCGAGCGGCCCAGGGTGATCGTCGGCCACTCCCTGGGCGGCGCCGCCGCCGTCCTGGCAGCGGCGCAGGGAGCACCCGTGGACGCGGTCGTCCTCATCGCTGCGCCCGCGGACGTTATCGATGCGTCGGCGGAGTGGCTTCGAGCCCGAAGACTGCCGGGCGCTCTGGTGCGGCTCCTGATCCCCTTCTGGCGGCCCCGAGTGGGGGAGTCGCTGAACGGCCTGGCGCCCATGCGAAAGATCGCAGAGCTCACGGTGCCCGTGCTCGTGCTGCACGGTGCACGGGATCGGCGCGTCCCCCTTTGGCACGCGGAGTCACTCGCCCACGCCGCTGGCGCCTGCGCCGTGATCGTTCCTGAAGTCGATCACCACAGCGTGCTCCGCCACCCGCAGACGCGGCGGCAGATCCTGAGCTTCGTGAGGAAAGTGGGGAGACGGGTTGGGAGGGCGTCGAAGGATTCCGGCGCGGCGCCTGCCGACGCTGGGGTCAGCGGCGACCGGGAATCAGACGCGCGTGCCCGCGGCCCGTCAATGGCGGGCTGCGCGCCGTACCGCCGCCCGGAACCAGCGCGCCTCGCCGCGTGGCAGTGAAGCTCAGACGGCACAATATCGAATGGGTCTGCCACCGGTGTGCCGTGATGGCAGAGGCGGACGTTCGGGAGGGTATTGCCAAGCTCGCCGCGCTCGCCTAGCGCGCTGGCGCCCACCGGGCGGTGGCGTTCGCAAGGAGATACGCCAGAGCGGCACATTCAGGCCACAGTGCCCCCGGCCTGTCTGGAGTACCTCCACGACCAGCGCAGCTAACCTGCATCACCGGATGCGTGGAGTGAAGTGCCGGGGGTGGGAATCGAACCCACACGGGCCGAAGCCCTGGGGATTTTAAGTCCCCTGCGTATACCGTTCCGCCACCCCGGCAATCTGTTTTATCGAAACGAGTTGCGCTCCTGCCACTCTCCCCGATTCCAGGGGGTGTGCGAGTCTCTGTGCGAGGTCTCACGGCCTCACCCCACCCTGCGCAGCTCGGCGCGGTGCGTGACGACCCGGAGCATCGTCGCGTCGTCGGGCCGCTGGTACGCCAATCTTAGCGCCTCCAGGATGGCCCAGCCACGGGCCTGGGCCACATCCGCGTCGGGCAGGTCCTTCCGCGCGCTCGCCCACAGCCGCCGGTAGGCGTCCCAGGACCAGCCGTCCGTCCTCTGGAGGCCGGCGATCTTCTCGGCTTCCAGGAGCCACGCGCGGGCCTGCTCGTAGGGCACGGGCTTCCCGTCCGTGGCATCGAGCCGGATCTGCTCCACCGCCGCCGCGAGCCGCATGGCCGTCGCCTCGGCCGACCGCGCCCGGAACTGGACGCGCTCGGCTCGTCGGGATCCGGTGTCGGAGCTGGGCATCGCGCCCTCCTCTCGCTAGGGGTGGCCCTCCTGTGCGACGCCTGCTAGGCTACACATGTGCGGATCGCGGACACGCTGATCGAGCTTGTCCGCCGGGCGCGCCACGGGGAATTTGGCGCGGCGGGCGGAAGAGGCGCCGCAACGGCCGGCAGGCGGGTGAGGCGCCGCCGGGCACGAGGGCTCAGCAACGAGGAGATCGTGAGGGAGGCCGAGAGCTGCCCGGCAGACGACGCCGATGAGGTTCGGGAATTACGGTTCGCGCTGGGGCTCGAATCCTGAAGGAGAAGCGGCGATGACCCGTCAAGGAGAGGCTGCACCGGTCGGGATATGAAGCCGTGGGCGCTCCGCTGGTCGCGGCGCGCGCTGCGGGACACGAAGCGCCTGGACCCACGCACCGCCGTGCGTGTCCGGGAGGCGGTCGTCCGATACGCCGAAGAGGGTCAGGGAGACGTGAGGCGGCTTGAGGTCGTGGACCTTCGTCTCGTCCTTCGCCTCCAGCACGATTCGGCCCTGGGAGTCGAAGCCGTAGCGGAGCGCCGCCGGCTCAGCGAGCAGCGCGTCGCCCCTCAGGAGCGCCACAAGACCCTTCTCCAGCGCCTCGCGCAGGCGCCAGAAGACCTCCGCCCGCCTGTTGGCGAAGAGGTCCGGCCGCGACGCCGCGCGCGACGTTCACGGCCTCGACGCCCTGGACGCCGAGCTGGAGGAGCCAGTCCACGACGCCGGTGCCGATCCCGATCTCGTCCACGCGAACGCGGGCGGCCCGGCGGCGGTTCGCCTCGGAGGCGATCCAGGCCACGGTCTCCATCGTGTCGAGCCCTTGGCGCGTGAGGGCCTCCGCGAGCGAGCTGCCCCGCCAGACCGCGAGCGCCGTGCGGCCCTCGCCGGACCGCGCCACGTCCACGCCGGAGACGACGGCCAGCTCGCCATCCGCCTCCAGCTCGCGCCCGACGGCCGCCTCCAGGTCGGAGAGCCGGAAGAGCGTGCCGGTGGGGGAAAGGCTCCGGCGGTGGCAGCCTCGTCCCCCCCGGGAGATTCACTACGTTCGACGTCCGGCCGGGATCCACCTCGCCGCGCTGCCGGCTTTCCCGCATCCGGCCGGAACGATATAATGCCCCGAATTTCCTTCTCGAAGCACGCACGTGATACTGGTGGAGCCACATGACGCGCGTACCCAGCGTCCCCCCGCGTGCCGCGGCACTCCTGGCGCTCGCCCTTGCGGCTGCCGCCTGCGGCGAACGGGCCGCCGAGACCGAGACGGGCGCCGGTGCCGACACGGCTGCGGCTGCGGCACAGCCGTCTGCGCAGAACCCCCTTTCCGACCCCGGATCCGAAGCCATGAACGCCACCGCCCCCGACGTCTTCCAGGCGAAGTTCGAGACCGGCAAAGGCGACTTCGTCATCGAGGTCCACCGCGGGTGGGCGCCCTACGGGGCTGACCGTTTCTACAACCTGGTGCGGAATGGGTTTTACGACGGCGCCCGTTTCTTCCGCGTGATCCAGGGCTTCATGGCCCAGTTCGGGATCCCCGGCGACCCCAAGATCGCCGCGGTCTGGCGCACGGCGCAGATGCCCGACGACCCGGTGGTCCAGAGCAACAAGCGGGGGTACGTGAGCTACGCCATGGCCGGGCCGAACACCCGCACGACCCAGGTATTCATCAGTTTCGTCGACAACACTCGCCTCGACGAGATGGGCTTCGCGCCCTTCGGCGTGGTGGTCGAAGGGATGAACGTCGTGGACCAGCTCCACTCCGGGTACGGGGAAGGTGCGCCCCGGGGCACGGGGCCGGCCCAGGCCCGGATCCAGGCCGAGGGAAACGAGTACCTGAGCCGCGAGTTCCCCAACCTGGATTCCGTCAAGGCGGCGACGATCGCTCAGCCGTGAGCGCTTAAGCCCACAGCGGTAAGCCTGCAGCGGTAAGCCCGCAGCGGCAAGCCCGCGCAGCGGCACCATACCTGGACCGACGGTGCCGCTGCCGACTCCCTTCCTCGCTCACCGCCGCGCCCGAGCACCTCTGAGCTCTCTGCCCGCGGGTTGCGCGGCCATGCGGGCGACCAGCGCCTGCGCCCGCTCGACGACGCGGTCCACGCGGAAGCCGAGCTCGTGGAACGCGACCTCGGCGGGCGCCGAGCCGCCGAAGCGGTCGAGACCGATCACATCTCCGTCATCGCCGACCCACTCGCGCCACCCGAGCGTCACACCCGCCTCGACCGCCAACTTCGGCACCTCGCGCGGCAGCACCTGCTCCCGGTATTCCCCCGGCTGCTCGCGGAACAGCTCCCACGAGGGCATCGACACGGCCCGCGCGCGGATCCCCACGGCCCGCAGCTCCTCGCGGGCCCCGAGTGCCAGGTGCACTTCCGACCCCGTGCCGATGAGGATCACGTCCGGCGGGCCGCCGTCGGCCTCGGCCAGGACATAGGCGCCGCGCGGCACGCCCCCGGCGATCGGGTGGCGCTGCGGGTCCAGGATCGGGAGGTTCTGCCGGGTGAGCGCCAACGCCACGGGACCCGAGCGCGTGACCGCGATTCGCCACGCCGCCGCCGTCTCGTTCGCGTCCGCCGGCCGGATGACGGTGAAGCCCGGGATCGCCCGCAGGCTCATGAGCTGCTCGACGGGCTGGTGCGTCGGCCCGTCCTCCCCCAGCCCGACGCTGTCGTGCGTGAACACGAAGATCGCCCGCGTCTGCATCATCGCCGCGAGCCGCAGCGACGGACGCATGTAATCGGAGAAGATGAGGAATGTGCCGGCGTACGGCAGCACGCCGCCGTGCAGCGCCAGACCATTCATGATGGCGCCCATAACGTGCTCCCGCACTCCGAAGTGCAGGTTCCGCTCACCGTACGCGCCGGCCGCGAAGTCGCCGCTCGACGTGATGATCGTCTTGTTCGAGGGCGCGAGGTCCGCCGACCCGCCCACGAGCTCCGGCAGGTGCTCTGCCAGCGCGTTGAGCACGACCCCGGATGCGTTGCGCGTCGCCTGGGGTTTGCTGCCGCCGGCGAAAACGGGGATGTCGCGGTCCCATCCGGGCGGCAGCCGGCGCTCCTGGACTCGCGCCCACTCGGCTGCCAGCTCCGGGTGCGCCGCCCGCCAGCGCTCGAGCTTCTCGCGCCATGCCGCCTCCTGGGCCTGCCCCCGCTCCCGCACCTGCCGGCAATGGGCATGGACCTCCTCCGGCACGTGGAATGCCTCGTGCGTAGGCCAGCCGTAGAAGTCCTTTGCACCGCGGACGTCCGACTCTCCGAGCGGCTCGCCATGCGCCGCCGCCGTGTCCTGCTTCGTGGGCGCACCGTAGCCGATATGGCTCCGCACCTTGATGAGCGACGGGCGTGAACGGTCCAACCGCGCCGCCTCGATCGCCGCCGACAGGGCCTCCAGGTCGTTCGCATCGGCCACGCCCTGTACGTGCCAGCCATACGCCTCGAAGCGTCTCGGCACGTCCTCGCTGAAGGCCAGCGACGTAGGGCCCTCGATCGTGATCCGGTTGTCGTCGTAGATCCAGATGAGCTTCCCCAGCTTGAGATGCCCGGCCAGCGACGCAGCCTCGTGGGAGACCCCCTCCATGAGGTCGCCGTCGCTGCAGAGCACGTAGGTGTTGTGGCCCACGATTTCGTGGCCGTCGCGGTTGAAACGCGCCGAGAGATGCGCCTCCGCCATGGCCATCCCCACCGAGTTCCCGCACCCCTGCCCCAGCGGGCCCGTCGTCGTCTCGACGCCGGGCGCGTGAGCGTACTCCGGGTGACCGGGCGTCATCGACCCCCATTGGCGGAATCGCCTCAACTCCTCCAGCGGCAGCTCATATCCGCTGAGATACAGGGTGCTGTACATGAGCATGGACGCATGGCCGGCCGAGAGCACGAAGCGGTCCCGGTCCGGCCAGCCGGGGTTCGCCGGATTGTGCTTGAGGAAGCGGGTGAACAGGAGGTACGCGACGGGCGCCAGCGCCATGGGTGTCCCGGGGTGGCCGGACTTGGCCCGCTGAACCGCATCCATGGAGAGGGTGCGGATCGCATTGATGCAGAGCTGGTCCAGCTTGCTGAACCCGTTGCCGGTCACCGGCAATCCTCCTCTTCTGTCCGAGTCTAGCAGGTCGCTGAGGAACTACGGCGCGACCCACTGTAGTTCGTCGGCGCCCTGCTACACCCTGCTCCCGCCGGCCCCCGAGGCGGTGGCCTCTTCGAGTCCAGTGCAGACGGACCGCTTTCCCCGGGGTTAAGCCGATTTCGCGGCTGGCCTACGGCCATGGTGGCACGAAACCTATGCCGGACCGGTACCCCGGGTAAAGTGGCCGGCACCGTTTGCGTGCACCGGGGGATTTCACCACACTACTTGCGCGTGATTTGCGCTGGGCCGAAGGTCGGCTTGCACGCCGGGATGCCGCCGGGCGACGACGAGTCCTTGTCGGCGGTGGGCCATGGACGGTTGAGATGGAAGGACCAGAGCGGAAGGCGGGGACGAGGAGGCGCTTGAACGCGCGGGACGCCCGCGGGCGCATCGTGATCGAGGGGGTGAGCCCCGAGATCGACTGTGGTCGCTTCCCCATCAAGCGTACGGTGGGTGAACGCGTGACGGTGGAAGCGGATGTCTTCGTGGACGGCCACGATCTCCTGGCCTGCGTCCTGCTCCACCGGCCGGAGTGGCGGCGTACCTGGACGGAAACCGCCATGGAACCCCTTGGGAACGACCGCTGGCGTGCCGAGTTCTCCGTCGCCGACCTGGGGCGCTACCGCTATACGATCCAGGCGAGGGTCGATCGCTTCGCGACCTGGCGCCGCGACCTGGCGAAATGGGCGCAGTCCGGCCAGGACGTGGCGATCCACTTCCGCGAGGGAGCCACGCTCGTGCGGGAGGCGAGCCGCCGCGCCAGGGGGCGGGCCCGGGCGCGACTCGAGGCGTGGGCGGACGAGCTGGAGGCATGCGCCCGCGAGGAGACCGGGAGCCACGCCACGGGCGAAGGTAAGGAGCGAAGGGAGGCCGAGACCGGGCGCGAGCGCGAGCCCGGCGCCCCGGTGTATGCCGGCGCCTTGGTCCCCGGGACCGTCGCGGGCAGCCGTGAGGAACTGGCAATGGAGGAGCGCGACCCGCGGACCGGGAGCGCCGGCGGCGCTCAGGGCGCTCCGGCGCCCGGAGCGGGTTCGATCGCGAACCATGCCGGCGACGCTCGCGCGCAAGGCCTTGCACTCGCCCTGGGCGATGCCCTCGCCGCCAGCATGGCCCGATACGCCGCCCGGGATGCGGACACGACGTACGAGAGGGAGCTCGCCGTCATGGTGGACCGGCCCAAGGCCGGCTTCAGCACCTGGTACGAGCTCTTTCCGCGCTCATGCTCGCCGGACGGGGTCCGGCACGGGACGTTCAGGGACGTGGAGGCACGGCTCCCCTACCTCGCGGCCATGGGCTTCGACGTCGTCTACCTCCCACCCGTTCACCCCGTCGGCCGCACGCATCGCAAGGGGCGCAACAACGCACCCACGGCCATCTCCGGTGATCCCGGCAGTCCCTGGGCCATCGGCTCGGAGGAGGGCGGCCATACGGCGGTCCACGCCGAGCTCGGGACGCTCGACGGTTTTCGCCGTCTTCTGGCCCGGGCGCAGGAGTTCGGAATCGAGATCGCCCTCGACCTCGCATACCAGTGCTCACCGGACCACCCGTGGGTCAGGGGGCACCCGGAGTGGTTCCGCCGGCGCACGGACGGGACGGTCCGGTACGCCGAGAACCCGCCCAAGAAATACGAGGACATCTTCCCTCTCAACTTCGAGACGGACAAGTGGCGCGAGCTCTGGCACGAGCTCAGAGGCGTCGTCCAGTTCTGGATCGAGCAGGGCGTGCGAATCTTCCGGGTGGACAACCCGCACACCAAGCCCTTCGCGTTCTGGGAGTGGCTCATCCCGGACGTGAAGCGAGAGCATCCCGACGTGATCTTCCTCTCCGAGGCGTTCACGCGCCCCAAGGTCATGTACCGGCTCGCGAAGCTCGGCTTCACGCAGTCCTACACCTACTTCGCGTGGCGCAACACGAAGTGGGAGCTCACGGAATACCTCACGGAGCTCACGCGGACCCAGGTGCGCGAGTACTTACGGCCCAACTTCTGGCCGAACACGCCCGATATCCTCACCGCGTACCTCCAGACCGGAGGCCGGCCGGCGTTCATGGCACGCCTCGTCCTGGCGGCGACGCTCACGGCGAACTACGGGATCTACGGTCCTGCCTTCGAGCTGTGCGAGCACGAGCCGCGGGAACCCGGGAGCGAGGAGTACCTGCACTCCGAGAAGTACGAGATCCGGCACTGGGACCTGGACCAACCGCACAGCCTCAGGGACTTCATCGCCCGGGTGAACCGGATCCGGCGGGAGAACCCGGCGCTCCAGACCGATCGCACGCTCCTCTTCCACCGGGTGGACAACGACCAGCTCATCGTCTACAGCAAGCACACGGAGAGCCGATCGAAGGTGATGCTCATGGCCGTCAACCTGGATCCGTATCACACGCACGCGGGATGGGTGGACCTGGACATCGATGCCCTTCGCATCGGGCCGCGCGAGACCTATCAGGTCAATGACCTGTTGAGCGGCGCCCGCTACCTCTGGGAGGGCGCGCACAACTACGTGGAGCTCAACCCCCAGGTGGTTCCGGCCCACGTCTTCCGCATCGAGCGAAAGGTGCGGGGCGAGGCGGACTTCGAGTACTACTCGATGTGAGCGATTCGCGATGGGCGATTCGTCATTCGTCATACGGCAGTCTGTGATCCACCTGACGGCCAATCGCGAATCGCGAATCGCCGGTCGCTAATCGCTTCGCAAGGAGAGCCATGGCAAGAAGAAGCAGCACGCAGGGAGTGCCGGAGAACGATCCGCTCTGGTACGGGGAAGCGGTGATCTACCAGCTCCACGTGCGTGCGTTCTGCGATACCGACGGTGACGGGATCGGCGATTTCCAGGGGCTCACCCGGAAGCTCGACTATCTCCAGGACCTGGGCGTCACGGCGCTCTGGCTCCTGCCTTTCTACCCTTCCCCCCTTCGGGACGACGGCTACGACATCGCCGACTGGAACAGCGTGCATCCGTCGTACGGGACCTTGCGCGACTTCAAGCTCTTCCTGCGAGAGGCGCACCGGCGCGGGCTGCGCGTGATCACGGAGCTCGTTCTGAACCACACCTCGGACCAGCACCCATGGTTCCAGCGGGCGAGGCGGGCGAGGCCGGGCAGCAAGTACCGCGACTACTACGTGTGGAGCGAGGCACCGGATCGCTACGCAGACGCGCGCATCATCTTCAAGGACTACGAGATCTCGAACTGGGCGTGGGACCCGGTGGCCAAGGCGTACTACTGGCACCGCTTCTACTCGCACCAGCCGGACCTGAACTACGACAATCCGGAAGTCCAGGCGGCGATGTTCGAGGTCATGGACTACTGGCTGAGGATGGGCGTGGATGGCATGCGCCTCGACGCCGTGCCCTACCTGTACGAGCGCGAGGGGACGAACTGCGAGAACCTCGCCGAGACCCACGCGTTCCTGAAGAGGTTGCGCTGCCATGTGGATGAGCGCTTCCGGAACCGCATGCTCCTGGCGGAGGCGAACCAGTGGCCGGAAGACGCGGTCGCGTATTTCGGGGGCGGGGACGAGTGCCAGATGGCGTTCCATTTCCCCGTGATGCCGCGACTGTTCATGGCGATCCGGATGGAGGATCGCTTCCCGATCATCGACATCATGGATCAGACGCCGCCGATCCCGGAGAGCTGCCAGTGGGCGCTGTTCCTGCGCAACCACGACGAGCTGACGCTCGAGATGGTGACAGACGAGGAGCGGGATTACATGTACCGCGTCTACGCCCAGGACACGCACGCGCGCATCAATCTGGGGATCCGGCGCCGGCTCGCCCCGCTCCTGCAGAACAACCGGCGGCGCATCGAGCTGATGAATGGCCTCCTGTTCTCGCTGCCGGGCACGCCCATCATCTACTACGGTGACGAGATCGGGATGGGCGACAACATCTACCTGGGCGATCGCAACGCCGTGCGCACCCCGATGCAGTGGAGCGCGGACCGCAACGCCGGGTTCTCTCCGGCCAATCCCCAGCGGCTTTACCTGCCCGTGATCATCGACCCGGAGTACCACTACGAGGCGATCAACGTCCAGAACCAGCAGGCCAACCCGAGCTCGCTGCTCTGGTGGATGAAGCGGCTCATCGCCTTGCGGCAGCGATACCGGGCGTTCGGGCGCGGCTCCATCGAGTTCCCGCTGCCGGACAATCACAAGGTGCTCGTGTTCCTCCGGCGCTATCAGGAGGAGCGGATCCTGGCCGTCGCGAACCTATCCCGATTCGCCCAGTGCGTCGAGCTGGATCTCTCCGAGTTTCGCGGCCTCGTCCCGGTGGAGCTGTTCGGGGGCACGCCGTTCCCGCTCATCGGCGAGCACCCGTATTCCATCACTGTGGGGCCGCACGCGTTCTACTGGTTCACCCTCGAGGCGCCGCAGGTCGCGCTCGGCGCGCCGGCGCTCGCGGGCCGCCAGCCCGGGGAGCATGCGCTCGTGGTGGACGAGGATTGGAGAGAGATCTTCGACCCGGTGGCCCTCGAGCGCCTGGAGGAGGTGCTCCCCGCCTATGTGCGACAGCAGCGCTGGTTCGGCGCGAAGGCGCGCAACATGCGCTGGGCGCGGATCACTGAAGTCGTGCCCATGGGGGCCCGGGCGCGAGAGGTGCATCTGGTGTTCGTGCGGCTTGAGTACGCGGATGCCGATGCGGAGACGTACCTCGTTCCCATCGCCTTCGCGGGCGGCGGCGAGGCGGAATGGCTGCGCCGGGAGCGGCCGGACGCGCTGATCGCGGAACTGAGCGTGGGCCGGGCCGGAGAGCGTGGCGCCCTCTACGACGCCTTCGTGAATCCGGCGTTCTGCCGCGCGCTGTTGGCCGCCATCGCCGGACGCCGCGAGGTGCGCGCCGGGTCGGGCAAGCTCGTGGCGTATCCCACCCGGGCACTGGCGGACATCCCCGAGCCGGATGACCCCGCTCTCGCGCCCACGCCGCTCCCCGCGGAGCAGAGCAACACCTCGGCCACGTTCGGGGACAAGCTGATCCTGAAGCTATTCCGCAAGGTCGAGGGTGGCGCCAATCCGGAGGTGGAGATCGGCCGTTTCCTGATGGAGCGGGGATTCGCGCACGTAGCGCCCGTGGCCGGTGTGATCGAGTACTGGCCGGGGAAGAATGAGCCCCTGACGCTGGCAGTCCTCCAGCGCTACGTGCCGAACCAGGGCGACGCTTGGCGCTACACCCTCGATGCCCTTGACGCGTACTTCGACCTCGCCCTGGCCACGAACGGCACGGAGTTCGCGCTCACGGCTCCCGCAGCCCCGCTCCTGGAGGGTGCAGGCGCCGAGGCGCCGGCGCGGGTGCGCGAGCTCATAGGGCCCTACTTGGATTCTGCGTGGCTCCTCGGCCAGCGCACGGCGGAGCTGCACCGGGTCCTGGCGTCGCAGCGCGAAGATCCCGCGTTCGCGCCCGAGCCGTTCTCGGGGCTCTACCGGCGGTCCCTGTACCAGTCCATGCGCACGCTGACAGGCCAGGTGCTCCGGCTCCTCGCCCGGGAGGCGGGCCGCCTGCCGGAGCCTCTCGCCACGGAGGCGGGCAGGGTGCTGGCCCTACGGTCGGCGGTGTATCAGCGCTTCCGCGCCCTCGTCGACCAGAAAATCACCGCCATGCGCATCCGCGTGCACGGCGACTACCACCTCGGTCAGGTGCTCTTCACGGGACGCGATTTCGTGATCATCGACCTGGAAGGCGAGCCCGCGCGCCCGCTGGGGGAGCGGCGGATCAAGCGCTCGCCGTTGCGCGACGTGGCAGGGATGATCCGCTCCTTCGACTACGCCTGCCATGCTGCGCTCCTGGAGCGGGAGCGACGGGGCGTAGTCCGCGCCACGGATGTGGAGGCCGCCGAGCGCTGGGCGCACCTCTGGTACCGATGGATCGCCGGGCAGTTCCTGCGCGCCTACCTGGAAAACGCCAGGGACGCGGGCTTCCTCCCGCGGGAGCGCGGCGAGCTGGCCGTACTCCTCGATGCGTACATCTTGGAGAAGGCGCTGTACGAGCTGGGCTACGAGTTGAACCACCGGCCGGATTGGGTCAGGATCCCGGTCCACGGCATCCTCCGAATCTTCGGCGCGTAGCCGCGGATGGCCGATCCGGGGCTCCGTGACCTCCGCCGCCTGGCCCGCCTGTACGCCATCCTGACGTCGTACCGGGACATCGAGGGGCGGCGCTGCACCCCGTCCCAGGACGCGCTTCTTCTCACGTTGCGCGCCCTTGGCGCACACGTGCTGCGGCTCGCCGATGTTCCCGACGCGTTGCATGCTCGACGCCGGGAGCTCTGGGGGCGCGTCCTACCGCTGGTCACGGTGGCGTGGGACGGGCAGCCGGAGCTGTTGCCCCTGCGTCTGCCGGCCAGCGCCTCGGGCGCGCGCCTCGGCTGCCGGCTCGCACTCGAAGGCGCGGAAGCGCGTTCGTGGGAGGTGAAGCTCGACGCGATTCCGCTGCACCGCACGGCGGAGTTCGATGGCTTGCACTATGTCGCCCGCCCGATCGCCATTCCGGGGTCGTTACCACCCGGGTACCACCGCCTGACTCTGGAGCCGCTGGACGGCGTCGCCTGCGGAGCGGTCGCGAGGCCCGTGGAGATGCTCCTCGTTTCGGCTCCACGGCGCCTGCACGATCCGTACGCGGAAGCCGGCAGAAAGGTGTGGGGCGCTTTCCTGCCGGCGTACGCGGTGCGTTCGGCCCGCAACTGGGGCTGTGGCGATCTCACGGACGTGGCGGAGCTCGGCCGCTGGATCGCCGCGCAGGGAGGGTCGCTGCTGGCC
>JACQVF010000007.1 GCA_016209885.1 Gemmatimonadota bacterium
GAGCTGACCTCGTCGTTGAGGATCGTCCGCGTACGGCTTATGCAAGGCCGCCGTACGAGCCCCGAAGGATCCATCCGCGAAGACCTTGATCGCACCAAGGCGGAGCCACGCGTCCCCGAAGCCTGTGCGGAGCCCGGAGGCGACGAGGGCGTCCAAGCGGTCTGCGTAGGGCATCAGGTACGCACGGGCCGTCAGCCGGCCCTGGCGGCGGAGCAATTGGTACGCGCGAATGTGTGCGTCGCTGACCATGTCGTGCACGCTGGTGATGCCGAGGGAGTGCAGGTACGCGATCATCCCCGCCAGGAGCTCCCCGCGCTGCTCGTCGGAGGGATGGGGAATCGCTTGCCGCGCTCGGTTGGCGGCATCCTCCTTGAGCACGCCCGTTGGGCGGCCTGACCGTGTTTCGACCCCGACATCCCCCGCCCGAAACTGCAACCTTCGCAGGACGACGGAATTCACAGAGCACATGTGGCCGTCCACGCGGTTCGCGAGGACCGGATGCCGCGTGCTCGCGCGGTCGAGGTCGTCGCGGGTCAGATAGCGCCGCTCGGGCCATGTGCTCTCGTCCCACCCGCGGCCGACAATCCACGGCCCCACGGGTGTCTTGATGGCGCGGGCGCGCAACCGCGCGACCGCCTCCTCATGGGACTTACACTCGCCGAGCTGAACCCAGGTTCGCCGCCAGGCGTCGAGGGCGACATGGGCGTGCGCGTCGATGAACCCCGGGACGACGACTTGGCTTGGTGGAAGGGCCCACACCTGCGTCCGGCGACCCCGCCACCGCTCCGCCTGCACTTCGGTCCCCACCGCCAAGATGCGATCTCGGCCCACGGCCATGGCGCGCGCAACCGGACGGTCGGGATCCATCGTGACGATTCGACCGCTGAGTATGAGGGCAGAGTCGCGCACGAAGCGGAGATGCGGGTTTCTGGTTTCAACCTCTCGGCTCAAACTGCCAGCGCACGGAGGCGTCGGGCAGCCTCTTCGAGGGTCTCCTCCCGTTTGGAGAACATGAACCGCACGAACCGCCGTCCGGCCTTCCGGTGGGAATAGAAGCTGCTCCCGGGCACGACGGCGATTCCGATTTTCTCCACGAGCCGCTTCGCGAACGCCACGTCGTCCTCCTCCCCGAACCGGCGGAAATGCGCCATGACGTAGTAGGCGCCGTGGGGGACCGCGACCTCGAAGCCGACGTCCTTCAGCGCCGCTACGAAGAAATCTCGCTTCTTCCGGTACATCGCCGCCAAGTCGCGGTAGTACGACATCGGCAGCGCGAGCGCGGTCACGCCCGCGATCTGCAGGGGATGGGGCGCCCCGACGGTCAGGAAGTCGTGGACCCGCTTGAGCGCGTCCGCGATCGTCTTCGGCGCGATCGCCCAGCCGACCCGCCAGCCCGTCACGGAATAGGTCTTCGAGAGCCCGTTGATCGTGACCGTCCGGTCCGCCATCCCGTCGAGGCTCGCGATGCTGACGTGTTCGCCCTCGTACACGATGTGCTCGTAGATCTCGTCCGTCACGGCCACGGCGTCGTGGTCCACGCACAGGTCCGCGATGAGCCGCAGCTCGTCGCGCGTGAACACCTTCCCCGTCGGGTTGTTCGGCGTGTTCAGGATGATCGCCTTCGTCCGGCGGTTGAACGCGGCCTTCAGGGCTTCCTCGTCGATCGTCCAGTCCGGCCACGGCAAGCGGACGTACCGCGCGCGGGCGCCGCTGACGATCGCGTCGGGCCCGTAGTTCTCGTAGAACGGCTCGAAGATCACGACCTCCTCGCCCGGATTCACCAGCGCGAGGAGCGCCGAGATCATGCACTCGGTCGAGCCGCAGCACACCGTGACCTCGCGCTCGGGATCGTAGGCGAGGCCGGTGAAGCGCCCGGTCTTGGCGACGATGGCGTCACGCAGTCGCTTGGCGCCCCAGGTGATGGCGTACTGGTTCACGTCGGCGCGCACCGCGCGGGCGGCCTCCTCCTTGACGGCCTCGGGCGCCGGGAAGTCGGGGAAGCCCTGGGCCAGGTTGACGCCGCCGTGCTGGTTGCACAGGCGCGTCATCTCTCGGATCACCGACTCGGTGAAAAGGGTGCTGCGGTGGGACACGAGGGGGCGCATGTGGCCCTCTATTCTACCTCGTCCGCGCGGCGGTTGACACCTCTCGATGCCGCTGCTAAGCCTTGCCCCGTGGACCCCGTGGCAGCGCGAAAGGGCCGCGTCGGGCGGCTGGCCGAATAGTGCATGGACGCGCAGCGCGGCATTGCAAGACGCATGGTGGTGGGGCTGCCGCGCGGCGGCCTCGACCGGGCCTTCGAACGCGACTTCTCCGCCTACGCCCCCGCCGGGGTGATCCTCTTCCGCCGCGACTTCAGCGAGCTCGACGACCTCCGCCGCCTCACCCAGCGCCTGCGCCAGCTCGCGCGCCCGCGGCGGCTCTTCGTCACGACCGACGAGGAGGGCGGCTTCGTTTCCCAGCTCGGGGATCTGCTCACCGTGCCGCCGAGCGCGCTGCTCCTGGGGCGCGGCGCCGAGGCCGGCGAGGCCGAGTGGGTGGCGAAGGTCACCGCTCGGAGGCTGCGCGCGCTCGGCATCGAGTGGGTGCTCGCACCGGTGGCCGACATCCACTCGAACCCCGTGAACCCGGTGATCGGCCCGCGCGCCTTCGGCGGCGACGCGGCCACCGTGTCGCGCTGGGTAGGCGAGCAGGTGCGCGGATTCCGCAGCGGCGGCGTCGCGTGCACGCTCAAGCACTTCCCCGGCCACGGCGACACCGCGCTGGACTCGCACCACGCGCTCCCCCGCTGCGACACCGAGCGGCCCCGCCTGGAGGACCGTGAGCTGGAGCCCTTCCGGGCCAACCTCGACGCCGACGCGGTGATGACCGCGCACGTCGCCTACCCCGCGCTCGACCCCGAGCGGCCGGCGACCTTCTCCGCCCCCATCCTCGCCGGGCTGCTGCGCGGGCAGCTCGGCTACCGGGGCGTGTGCATCACCGACGCCATGGAGATGAAGGGCGCCACCCAGGGCCGCACCCCGTTCGAGTCTGCCTCCCTGGCGCTCGAGGCCGGCTGCGACCTGCTGCTCTTCGCCGAGTTCGGCGACGCGCTGCGCACGCACCGCCACCAGCTCGCCAAGGCGCTGGCCGACGGGGCCCTCCCGCGCGCCGGATTCGACGCGGCACGGCCGCGGCTCGCGGCCCTCGACCGCCGCGTCGCGGAGCCGAGCGCCACGGAGCTCGCCACGCCGCTCGGGCAGCTCACGCCGCCCGACTGGAAGGAGCGCCTGACGGCGGTCGCCGAGCGGGGGGTGCGCCTCCACGGAACGCTGCCGGCCGACGCCGCCGCGGGCCCGTGGCGCGTGACCGAGCCGCCGTGGCCCTACGGCGAGACGCTGGGCCAGATGCTGGGACGCTTGGGCAAGGCGGGCTCCGAGGTGGACGGCGGCGCCAGCCTGGAGGTCGTGGCGATCGTGAGCCGCGCGCCGCTGCCGCCGGCCGAAGTGCAACGGCTGCGCCAGCTGGGCATGCGGCTGCCCACGGCGCTCGTGGCCTTCCAGAACGACGCGTTCCTCGACCTGCTGCCCGAGGCCACGCTTCGCGTCTCCGCCCCGGACCCCACGCCCCTCACCCGGCAGGTGGTGGCGCGGATGCTGGTCCGGCGCGCGCGGCAGGGGGCGAGGGTGTGAGCGTGGCGCGCGCGGTCCCGGCGCAAGCCGCGCTCAGCGGGACCTGAGCGAGGACCGATCCACCTGCGCCGGCAAACCCTGCGGGAAGCGCGCGTACCGAGCCAGCCGCTCCCAGCTGTGGGGGGATGGGTGGTCGAAAACGGCCAGCGGCGGAGTGGACGCGTAGCCCGCGCCCTCACCCTCACGGACCACGATGGTCGTGAGCGCGATGCTCTGGGTGGGAAGCGCAACCAGACCCGCCGCCCCAAGAAGGAAGAGGCTGTCGTCGCGCACCGCGATCAGCTCCCCCTGGCTGTCCGGCCCGACCGAAGGGGAATCGTAGCGGATGCTGGTCCACGCGCCGACGACCTTCGACCGCGCCGCGGCCAGCCGGGCCGGCCAGTCGCGCGGGAGCCGCTTCGACGCGCCGGCGCAGGAACAGGCCGACACGGCCAGCAGGCCCGCCGCGGCCAGCGCCTCCAGTCTAGGGACCCGCATACCGGTTCCGCCAGAACTGGGCTTCCAGCTGGGCCTCGATCCGCTTGTAATCGGGCGCCATCGCGCGGAGCGCGCGGCGGGGGCTTGCGATCATCATCACCGCGCGCGCCGGCTCCTCCTGCGCGAGCCAGTCGTCGCGCATCCACTCGATGTAGTAGCCCCGGCTCTCCAAGAACAGCTCATGGCGCTCGAACGCTCCCGGCAGCCGGTAGACCAACGTGTACTGATCCCCCGGCAACGTGGCGAGCACCCGCGTGGAGTCGAGCAGGAGGGATCGCGCTTCTTCGTCCACCATGTCGCCCCGGCGCACGAGCGACGGCTGCATGCGGATCGGCTCGACTTCGGGGCCCAGCACGGCGAGCGCCACGTAGTTGAGGCGCCAGTGGCCCCGCGCCATGCGCAGCCGGACGTCGAATCGCCCGCCTCGCGCTCGCGGCAGCGGCAGGAGCCGCACGTCGGTGGCGAGCGGACCCGTCTCGTTGAGCTCGCCCACGCGAGTCCACCCGCGAGACCCATCCTTGAGGCTCACCTCGATCCCACCCAGCGCCTTCCATACGCCCGCTGACCGCGCCCACGCTCCCCCGCCCCGGCGCTCCAGCGAGGCCATCAGGGGACCCGCCGAGCGGCCGAGATACGCCAGACCCTGGTAGAAGAGGTAGGTGCTGAGCAGCGACTGCCGCGAGGCGACCACCAACCCCAGATCGGCGCCGGGCACGTCCTCGAACTCGAGGTCCACGGTCTCGCGCGTGGCCAGATCGGTCGAGTCGGCCAGGCTGAGGCGCTCGAGGCCGTCGAAGGCGCGCAGGGCTTCGAGGCAGTCGCCCTCGGGCGCGCGGGCCCGCCGCGGCGGGAGGGTGCGCAGCGCCTGCCGGAAGACGCCCTCTGGCGTGGCGAACACGCGCCCTCCCTCCGGCCGCGGCGCGGCC
>JACQVF010000077.1 GCA_016209885.1 Gemmatimonadota bacterium
GTCCTTCACGGCATACGGGCTGCGAATAGAGGTCAACGTCAACCCCAATTGCGTGGTGGAAGCTCTAATCGATCGTCTTCCACCCGGGTCCAGACCGTGGGCGCCCAACGGCCATCGAATCGATCGGCGATATTCGATAATTCTCCGAAACGGGACTTCGCCAGACCCACCCGGATCTCCACGAACTCTCAGCACCATCTACGGCGATGACGAGAGGTTGGCACAGACCGAAGATTTCGCAGCGGCGCTGGACGTTTTCGAATCAGATCTACAGATCTACGTCGCGGAGCATTCGAGATCCGGAGTTTTCGTCCATGCCGGCGTGGTTGCCTGGCGAGGAAGGGCCATTCTCGTCCCGGGTCGAAGTTGCAGTGGAAAGACCTCTTTGGTCACCGAGTTCGTGCGCGCTGGCGCCACCTATTACTCGGACGAATATGCGGTCATCGACGCCAAGGGCCGAGTGCACCCATATCCAAAGCCCCTTGGAATTCGTTCGAGAGGCTCTCTGAGACAGACGAGAACCTCAGTCGAAGCGATTGGTGGCAGGGCGGGGTTGAAGCCACTCCCCGTCGGTCTGGTGCTGATTACCAAATTCCGCGATGGGGCCGAGTGGGCGCCTCGACGGCTTTCTGGCGGCGAAGCGGTTCTGGCAATGCTGGCCCACACCGTTTGCGCGCGCACGCGGCCGAGGGCGGCGTTGGGCTGCTTGGCGCAAGTGGCGTTTGCCGCGAGCTTTCTCGAAGGTCCCCGTGGCGAAGCGGAGGAAACCGCCGCGGCCGTGCTGGCGGGCGCTGGAATATGACGCGAAGAGTTTGGAGCAGAAACGTAGGTCACCCTTGACGGGGCTCGTCGCCCTATGGTCCACTGACAATGAATAAGGAGAGGAAAATGAGAGAGACAGGTTCGACGGAACGTCCACGTGCACGCCAGGCCGATCTGATTTCGCAAGAGGTTCAGGGAGAGCTTCTGGTGTACGATTTGATTCGGCACCAAGCTCATTCTCTGAACCGAATTGCGCAGACTCTCTGGAAGCATTGCGATGGGCAACGAACGGTCGCTGACATTGCGAAAGCATTGCAGGGACGGCTCGAGACGCCGGTGGACGAGAACGTCGTCTCGATGGGCCTCCGCGATTTGCATGCAGTGCATCTTCTCGAAACAGCGCCCGATGACTTGGCGCCGCCGTCAGCTACGAGCGGCTTCTCAAGGCGTGAGATGATCGCAGCCGTCGGGCTCGCCGCAGTCGCCCTGCCGGTCATCCACTCGATCGTGGCCCCGAGGGCCGCGGAGGCGCGGACGTGCCAGACCAACAAGGATTGCGAGCCGGCACCGGTAACATCGGACTGCATTTGTACGGGTCAAACACACCCCAAGAGCTGCAGACAGGGTGGACAGGGTGACGACCCCGGAGCTCCCTGCTAGCGGGAATGCGCCACCCGTTTTGTGCGCCGTTCGTACGTTGAGGCACGCCTAGCGCCGGCATCGTTGGGTCGACTCACACGCAAGGGCCGACGAATGCTCGGGGCCCTGGTGGCTTGTGCACTGAGCGGCTCATGGCGAAGCCATCCCCCGAAGCTCGAAGTGTCGGAGGAGGATGTCGATGCTGTGGCGCCTCTCCTGCTGGCCTCGGGTGCTGCCGGGTTGGCGTGGTGGCGCATTCGAAGCTCCGATCTGCCCCCTTGGCCGGCGGTGGCCGAGCTTCGTGACGCCTATCGCCTGTACACCCTTCACGCCGCTCTGCACGAACAGGACATTCGATGCGTAGTCGACGCGCTGCGCGCCGATGGGATCGATCCCGTCCTGATCAAGGGATGGGCAATTGCTCGCCTCTATCCCGAACCCGGTCTACGGCCGTATGGAGATTTGGACTTCGTCGTCAGCGATCGCCAGCGCCAGCGTGCCCTCGGCGTCATTCAGTCGTTGCAGCTCAATTACCCCGTAGATCTCGATCATCGCAGCGAAGAGACCGGAAAACTCGATGCGGATGATTTGATCGAAGACCTAGAGCTGGTGCGGCTCGGCGATACCGATGTGCGGGTCCCCATCCTCGAAGACCACCTGAAGCTCCTTTGTCTCCACCTCTTCAGGCACGGAGCCATTACGCCACCATGGCTCTGCGACATTGCCTTGGTGATCGAGAACTACGGGCCGGCCCTGGATTGGGATCGGGTGCTCGGTCGAGATCCTTGGCAAGCAGGGTGTGTGGTCGCCGCCATACGGTTGGCCGGCGACCTGCTCGGGGCCGCGCCGAATCAACGATTCGCGCAAGCAGAAATCCCGCTGCCGAAATGGTTGAAGGATACGACGCTCAGGGAGTGGGGCACGCCGCTGGGAACTCGGGCGGGTGGTCCACAAGTGCCTTTTGGATCGCTGCTCGGGCGCCCTGGTAAACTGATCGCGGGTCTCCGCGAGCGTTGGCCGAACCCGATCTCGGCGACGATGGATCTCGGTGCGCGATTCGACGGCAGGTCTAGGCTGCCGCTTCAGCTGCGGAGCTTTTTTCGCCGTGGGCGCCGACTCGTCACGGGCGCGTTCGCGACCCGCGCCTGAACCGCGATTGCGGCTTTTGACGTCGGCGAGGTAACCCGGGCGCTCCTTCAGGCGGGGCACGCCGGCGCGATCATCATGGCTCCCGTCGAGCTACTCGTGCGCGACCACTCTCACGCGCGCGCTCGACCGAGCAGCCGCTCGAATTCAGGCAACAGGTCGCTCTGATCGAGCGCCTCCTCGAGAAGCCGGAGCGTCCCGCGCACGAGCTCGGCGTCGAGCGTCCCGGCGTTGGCGCGAACGATGGCCGTGGCGTCTTGGAGATCGTGCGGCCTGCCGGCGAGGATCTTCATGGCGACCAGGTCTTCCGGGCAGGCCACCGGGACCTCGATCGCCCCGACGCGCACGGGGCGGGCGCGTTCGAGGAAGAGAACCTCCGGGCCGGGGCCGGCCAGCACGACATCGAGAGCCATGTCGGAGGCGGCGTGGACGAGAGGCAACACGCGTGTCCGCTCCACGAACCCCTCGGCGTCGGTCACGCGAAGTCTGAAGCCCGCCGCTTCGAGCTCCTTCACGAGGTCGGCGGTGGAACGCGGGCCCAGGTCGACGGTGACGTCGACGTCGGCGGTGAGTCGAGACGAACCGTAGAGGATCGCCGCCTGAGCTCCGAAGAGATACCAGCGCAGCCGCAGGCGTTCGAGGGCGCCGCGCAGCGCGGCCAAGAGCTCAACGATCGGTAAAGAGGACACGAGCGGCTTCGAGCCGGCGCTTGAGTTCGATGTGGTGCGCGAGATCCTCGGCACGCTGCTCGGCGCTCGGCCATTCCGGGTGGAGGGCGCGCATCGTGCGGCGAAGCCCTTCAACGGCGCGGAGCAACACCTCCGGTCCTTCGCGCCGCAGCCGGTCGGTCCAGTAGCGTTGCTTTTCCGCCTCCAGACCCCGCCAGTCCCGGTGCGCGAACTTGCGAATCGCTGTCCGATCCACAACCACAGCCTATCGCCCCACGCTCAGGCGCGCGGGCCAGCCGATACATACCACGAGGTGGTTCGACCGGGAAAGCGACGATCGCGAACAACCGGCGGTGAATCAAGCTGGCCCGCGGCGCCTGCAGCGTGGGGTTGGGCGGCGTGCTACGCAGAATGGCAAACGCGCCGCGCCCTAAAGGCGGGGGACCGTTGCTCGATTCGGCACATAGCCGTTGGGTCGTACACGCGCTCGCCGCAGCTTGGACACGCAAAGTACCGAAGACCCGAGACGACGTACGGCTTGCCCCGGTAGTTGCCACGCCAAGTGCCCCGGACGGCCTTGATGGCGCGGCTGCCACAGGACGGGCAAACAATGATCTTGAACTCCCGAGCAGCCATGCTTCACAACGCTCGTTTCGCAGAGACGTTAGCGCCCCGCGAGGATCGCGCGCTTGATGCGGACGAGGACATCGGACACCCGCAGACACCTTTCGGATCTGCTCTTCACGCCGGCCAACGCTTCTTCGACCACTATTCGAGCCATGCCGGGCAGTCGGGAACGTCACGGGAGGCCGATCGAGACGGTCGCGACCGAGGGCGGCTGCGAGGCGTTCCAAGTTGGCCTGGTCTCGCGCATAGCAGAGATCGAGGTCCTGCGTGATCCGAGTCCCATCCCGCAGGACGAGCGCCAGCCCGCCGACGATGACGAACTCGACCCGCGCGGCGACGAGGGCCTCAAGAAGCCTCTGGAAGTCGGTCGCCACGGGTCGCTCGCACCCCTTGAACGAATCTCAGGACGCGCCGCATGTTTTCCAGCCGCTCCGTCGCGGTCAAGCGCAGGTTCTCCTCGATGAGCGTCGTGTCGACGCCCGAGGGGATTCGCTCGAAGATACGAACATCCCACGGCTTGTCGTCTTCCATCGTGATGCCCTCGTCTCCACGGTGACGCGTGAAGCCGCGCCTTGTCCACTCGGCGGTCGAGCGGCGGAGCTCGAGCGTTCTTGCGACTCGCGGCTCGCGCCGGCCTGGCGGCGCAGCCAGAGCCGTAGTGCAGTCCTTCACGAGCGCGCCGGGACGGTCGGAGAGCGACGACCGTAACGAGCCGTTCGAAGTGGGGGGCGCCGAGGGCGATGCTGACAGCCGCTCTTGAAAACGGCCGTTGGTTAGCTATTTTCAACGTGTCATGACTACAGTGACCGCGCTCGAAGCGAAGAACCGGTTCGGCAAGCTTCTCGACCGAATCGCCCGAGGGGAGGAGGTCATCATCACACGTCACGAGAAACCGGTTGCGCGAATCGTCCCCGAAGGACAGCGGAGGCTCAGCACGGTTCGAGACGCGGTGAAGGAGCTGAAGCGACTTCAGGAGCGGATCAGCGCCCGGACCAAGGGTAGGGCGAGGCTCTCGGATTCCGAAGTCCGTTCCGCCATCGAAGCAGGGCGTCCTTGACGAAACGCTTCGTGGTCGACGCGTCGATCGCCGTCGCCTGGGTGCATCCAGCTCAGGCGACGCCGAGAACCCGGGCGCTCCTTCAGGCGGTTCACGACGGCGCAATCATCAGAGCTCCGGCGCTTTGGCCGTTGGAGACGGCGAACGCATTGCTCGTCCTGGCGCGCCGAGGCAAGCTCGTGGAAGAGGAACGCCGCGCCGCGCTCTCCGCTCTGGCTGGGCTATGCGCCGAGCTCGACTACGAGATGGTCCCGCTAGCATTCGGCAAGCTGTCCGAACTCGCACGCATACACCGCTTGAGTGTTTACGACGCCGCATATCTCGAGCTCGCCTCGCGTGCGAAGCTTCCTCTCGCGTGCAAGGATGGCCCGCTTTCCCAAGCGGCCGAGCGCTACGGCCTCAGACTGCTGTAGACGAGTAGGAGACCCTTCACCGTTCTGCAAGACGAGGCCCGCAGGGGACGCCGGGTCGCGATCGCCCGCGCCGCTCTTTTTTCCGATTTTCTCTTCCCCGGCGGAATCGGCGAAGTCGCGCGCGCCGCTCTGCTCGCTCTGCTCGCGCTGCCGCTCCTGGCATCGCCCGCCCGCGCGCAGAGCTCCGGCAACCTGCTCCGCAACCCCGCCTTCCAGGACGACTGGACGACGCAGCTGCCGCAGTCGAAGACGCTCCACTGGAGCTACTCCTACGACTACCAGAATCGGCGGGACTACAACCCCGACGGCTGGACGCTGCGAGGCAGCTGGGAATGGCGCGACGCCGACGCGCCCGCGGGCGAGCGGCGGCTGATCGTCCGCGGTCCGGAGGCGACGCTCGCTCAGCGCGTCAACTGGGTCGCGGTGCACGACGAGCGCAGCCTCGAAGGGTTTCCGGACGCCGGAGGCTTTCCCGCGCTGGCCGTCGTGCGCAGCCGCCGGCCGCTCGCCGTGGTCCGCGACCTCGTCTTTCGCGTCCGCGCGAAGGGGACGGACGTGCCGGCCGACGCGGGCTCGATTGAGGTGGCGCTCTGCCCCGCGGGAAAGCCGTCGCCCGCCGAGCCGCTCGGTACGCCGACGGAGCCCGTGGCAAGGGCCGCGGCGCCCCTGCCCTCCGGCACGTTCGACTGGCGCTGGGTCGAGGTGAAGCTCTCGGCCGAGGCGTGGCGGAGCGCGGCCCGGGCCGCGGCGGAGCAGGACGCCGCCGAGGCTGCCCAGGCACGCTCGGACGGCTTGGTCCTGCCCGCCTCCGTCCGCGTCGTGATCCGCTGCCGCGCCGGGAGCGGCGAGCTGCGGATCGACCGCGCCGAGCTGTCCGACGCGAAGACGCCGGCTGCGAACCTGCTGCCGAACGGCGGCTTCGAGGAGACGGGCGGCGCCGA
>JACQVF010000078.1 GCA_016209885.1 Gemmatimonadota bacterium
CCTTGGCGTCGATGAATTTCAGGGTGGCGAGCGCGAGGACGTCGCGTTTGGGCAGGCGGGCGTTGTAGCTCCAGTCGAAGCTCCCCAGGTCCTTGTGGTCGGGGAGCCCGGAGAGCGCGTAGCGCCGCTCGAGCAGGCGGGAGCGGCGGCGATCCAGTTCGTCCTGCACGAGCCAGGAGAAGGCTTCGAGGAAGTCCATCTCGTGAGTGGCCACCTGTAGGGCGCGGGCCTCGAGCGTGGCCGTCATGCCGGAGAGGCGCAGGCTGCGCAGCGCCCGTTCAAGCTCGGGGATCGACATGGGCATGGGGGTCCTCCTGAGAGTGTGTGCGGGAATGGGTGTCCCAGAACGCCTGGTACTCGGTGATGTCTCGGATGTCCGGTCCGGATTGCGTGACCGGGGGCGTCGCGCCCGAGCTGCACCTGGGCCTCGATGCACTCGCGGTGCACGGCACAGGCCGAGACCGCGGACGGCTCCCATCCCGTCGCGACCGTGCCTCGCGCCATGGCCTGCGTCGCTCTCGGCGCCGGCACCGAGGCGGCGGAGCCCTCCTCGCCCGGTGGCCGGGGTGGGGGCGTTTCCTGCGCCAGCCCTTCCGAGCCGGTGGCCGGGGTGGGGGAATTTGCGGCCCGCGCGTAGCGCCGAATCGTCTTGCGGTCGACGCCGGTGCGCCGTTCGATCTCGCGGTCGCTCGCGCCGCCCTTGAGCAGCGTTTCGATGGTGGTACGGAGATGCGGCTTCAAGACATTCACTCCTGCCTCCCCTGGTTTGGTTGGGGAGGAGTGTACGTCCCGCCGCAGGGCGCCTACGCTAAGGCGTCACTGGCTCCGTCAGGTGGGGGATTTTGGCGTGGCCACGGGTGGGGGACTTTGGGTGGCCGCCGGGGACCAAGTGAGCAGACGGGAGTGATCCAAACGGGACTAACCCACGATACGCCGTCCGGTTGAGCCTCCCGCCCTGGCGCCCCCGTATCGGAGCTCGTGCCGCCGGCGGCCGCCGATACCCTCTGCACATGTCGTGACGCCTCTCCGCACCCGCGCTTCGTGGGGACGCTCTCCCCGACGCGTGACCATTGATCTTCCCTGCCACGAATAAGCCACGGTGACGAACCCGGCCCTGGCCGTGGCGCCTGGGCGCGAACCCTTCATGCTTCCTGTCGGCACTCCCTCTCGCGCACGCTCGAAGCCGAGTCGTTGGGGTCGCGCCGACCCCTCCGTCCTGACGCGGCCTGAGCGTTCCTCCGCACCTCACAGGCGCTCGTGCCGCTCGCAGCGTTTCACGGGTGACGCAGTAGACGCCCACCTCGGATGGAGAGAGAGCAATGCGACGCGACGCGGAGAGGGTTGTGGTGTGGCGCCTCGTCATCTTCGGTCATGCAGACGGTAGCGTGGAGGTCGTCCAGCGCCCCGACCCCTTCGTGGCCGCCCTTGGCGTTTCCTCTCACGGGCTCACGGTCCTTGAACTGATTGATCGGTTGGGTCTCAGCGACCGCCTCATCGACGCGTCCACAACGTCCGGTTCCGTTTTCGTGCAGGCGCCGTGCTCGGAGGACCAAGCATGAAGCCGCCCCGATTCGACGTGCCTCGCGGGAGGGGACCGGCACACCGGCGGCATCACCTGGTGAGCGTCGAGTCCAGCCCCTCGGCCTGACGCAGGCTGAGAACCTCTCCAGCGCATGCAGGCCGCCCGCCCGCTCGGAGCGTTATGAGGGTGAGCGATTTCTGGTAGCCCGCCGGTGATTCCCATCGGCGATCCGAACTCTACAGCTTCTGAACTGGAGGTGTGAACATGAAGGCGCTCCGATTCAACCTCACCGCCGCATGGCGGGACATCAGTGAAACCCTCAACCCTGCGCGCTGGCTGGAGAAGATCCGGGCCTACCGCCAGCAGGCCACGGCGGAGCTCGACGACCGCCGTAAGGCGCAGGCGACAATCGAGGCCAACCTCTCCAATCTCACGCGCCACCCGGGAACCGGGTCCGGTTCGGAGATCCAGCGGGCGGGCCTGGCCACGCTCGCCCTGATCCTGGTGCTTGTTGACATCCCGGTGCAGTTCGCGTTGAACCAGGCGTTTCTGCCGGACGTGCCCGCAATGGTCTGGGCCGTCAGCGCGCCGTTCCTCGCCCTCGGCATCGCGGCCGCGGTCCACGGCGTCATCGTCGCCTTTGCCACGGATCGTGACCGGCCCGCCCGTTCCGTCCGGCTCGCCCGGGCCTTCGCCTGGCTGGCCTTCCTCGTGGCCCTCAGCTCCGCGGGCATCCTCCTTCTCGCCCGCATCGCGAGCCCGGACATGGCTGGCCGGCTCGAAGACTTCGCGACCCTTGCCCTCTTCGGGGCCGCCGAAGGCTTCCCGGTCGCCGGCGGCGCGTTCAGCGCCTGGTGGCACTTCCTCTCCGAGCCCGCCCTCGAGAAGCGCCGCCTGGCGAGGGTGCAGCGTCGTATCCGGGACCTCGAGCAGTTCCTCGATCGCCTGAACGGTGAGGACTCGTCAGGCACCACCTAGCCTAGCGCTCAACCAACGGAGGAGAACACATGTCGATTACCATCTTTTCGCTCGCCGCTCACGTCCTGTCCGTCGGTCTCCTCGTCTCGGGGGCCGGCCGGCTGGACGGCGCAAGCCATACCGTGAATCTGCGAACGGATGCGTCGCACCATCACGCGACTGTTTTCACCCTCGCCGGCGCAAGCGTCCGGTGAATCCATGTTTCCCGCGCAGACGCGCCGCGCAATCCTCCTGGGGTCCACGGTCCCGATCACAGGAGGGAGAAATGGCAGGCGACAAGAAGACGGCGGTGGCGCGCGTGGCGGGGTGGGGATACTGGCGGGCGGCGGATGCGCGCGTGGTGATGGATGGAGGCGTGGCGGCCGAGCGGCGAGACCGCCCGCTGCCCGGCGTAAGCTTGCCTCGTGTCTTCAGTGGATCGACAGCATTTCTGGAGACTGTCTCAACGCAGTGTGCGGTGCCATATTCCGGCCGTGGTCGGAGTATAGGAGGTAACCAATGAGCATCGAGAGCGAATTGACTGAGCTGAGACGGCAGCTCGAGGAACTCAGGAACCGGGAATACAGCTGTGAAGATGAGCTAGTCCGGACCCACAAAATGTTCCTCGACGAAATCAGCGACCTGACGCGCAGGGTTGAAGCTTTGGAGCGCGGCCGAAAGTAACGAAGCACGCGGCAGCGAAAGAACATTGCAGTCCATCTGCGACCAGCCTTCTCACAATGAGAGAAAGGGGGTAGGAACGAAGACGGAGGTAAGTTCTCAAGGTGTGTAAATCCAGTGAGCACTGTGGCGTTCACCCCCAACGACGTCTTCCGGTTATGCCGTCGAGCACGTTCCTCAGGACCACTGAACGCCCTCCTCACCATCCCGTCCACTCCGAGCGTGAGGTACATCTGGTAGCTGGGGATGCTCACGAGGTTCTCAGGGCCGGAATTCAGGCCAGAATTCCTTCTCCAGGATCTCGGCGTCGGCCAAGCCCACGCGGAAGCCGACCAGCGTCTCCACGTTCCCGAGGATCGCGTCACGGACCCGCCGCTCATGCGTCGGAACGTCCGGCCCGAGCCGAAGGCGTCGTGCTCCGGTCGGGTCTTGTTACCAGACCGAACCAGGCGCAGCGCCCGTACTGGCAGTACGCGTCGCGTTGCGGGAAAGGAAAGTGGCGGAAGAGAGGTCGCTCCGGGTCAAGAAAAAAACAGTGCCAGTAACAGTGCCAACAGCCGCCGCCGCTGGCCGCTGCCCACCGCTGACGAGGCAGGCTTTCGAGCCAAGAAAGCCCGCCGTTAAGCCATTTCCGCCAAAGCTATCTCAGCGGTTAGCAGCGCAGTTGCGGCCTCCGGAGCCGAAGGTCACAGGTTCGAATCCTGTCGGGCGTATTCCTCGGATCGCAAGACCCCGCATGAAGTTATACGGGGCCTTCGTCGTTGTGTGCCAGGCATGTCATGTCTCTGGAGTGAGAGTCCCCAACAGGCCGGGGTAGCCGGAACTGGATAGCCGAAGGCAAGGGTGCCCGTCGTGAGGCGGGATCTGAAGGAAGCCGGAGGCGAAGCACGGACTCGACGAACAGGAACCGGATAGGAGGGCCGACGCGGCGGGGCAACCCGGCAACGGACGGGGAAGCCCGATAGCTACTCGGACGCACGCGGAGGTAAATCCGGCGCGGCCCGTGGGAGCGGCACTCGATCAGCTCCCGCGCGTGAAGGGCGGCTTGGGCAGGTGCGGGTCGAAGAACTCGGGTTCGGCTCGATGAGCATGCGGGCGGCACGGGGCCCGGCGCAGAGACCAGGAAAGTGACGCTGGGAAATCCACCCTTGCTGTATTGACACCCAATCGTCGCGTGTCCAGCAGCGCCTGTAGCGGCCCGGTTCTGTGGCCGCTCTAACCCATCTTTGAGGGGTGAGGTCTCGAGGGCAGCGTCATCCTGTGCGGCATCGGTCTGTGTGTCTGCGGTTTTGGCGCTGGCCATGCTGGCCGTGGTGGGCCGCGCCTACCGCAGCAGTTCGACGAGCGCCGCGACACCCGGTGCTCGCGCCAGCCTCTCGTCTCGCGTCAGAAGCGTCGCCTCTAGCGCTTCCGCCAGGGACACGTAAGCAGCGTCGTACGCCGTCAGATTGTCGCGAAGCGCCCAGATCCGAGGCAGGAACGGCTCGTGCGCGTAACGGTTCAGGTCCAGCTGGGATAGATGCCGAAGCGCCACCTCCGCCCGGTCCTGCTCCAGCACCCCCAGGGTCACGTACCGCCGAAGCGCCTGCGTGACCTCGAGATCAATGACGTGCGGGGCGTGAAGGGTAACCAGTGGCGAGCGAACACGCTCCATCACTCGCCTCCCGACCGGAGTGCCGAGCAGCAACTCCAGGAGCGCCGACGCGTCCAGTACGATCAACGGCCCTCGCGCTCCTCCCGGATGACCGCGGCGGGCTCGGGCTCAAGCGCCACCCCCGGCAGCCGAGCGAGACTCTCCAGCAACTCCTCCCGCGTGGGACGCTGCAGCGCCCTCTCGATCTCTCTCAACACGTAGTCCGACATGGACATCCCCGCCAGCGCCGCCCGCGCCTTCAGCCTCCGGTGCACCTCCTCAGGCACATTACGGATCTGCATCATCTTTTTCATGTAACGAACATGCTTTGTATCATAGCACATGTCAAGTCGGCCAGTACGCGCTCAGGTCCGTTCAGCGCTCGATGCTTAACGGCCGCCAGTCGAACGAGATCCGCCACGATCTCGGCGTCGCCTCCACCAAGCGCCCCGCCGCTCGGTCACAAAGCGGTCACAAAGATGGCCACTGAGCTGCCCATCCGCGGCCGGATCGCGCAGTCACTCGATGCCGTTGACCAGGTAATGGGCGATCTTGAGGTACTCGTTGACGTAGGCGATGAGGCCCTGCTCGGACTTCCACCAGTTCGACTCGTCGAACTGCCCGTTCGCTGCGGGCGCCATGAGGATCTCGACGGGCAGACCCGCAAAGACCTTCCGGAAGATCCAGCGGGCACGACGCGTATGGTAACCGGAGGTGACGACGATGATGCGCCGCACCCCGCCGCCATCGACGAATGCGCGTAGCGCCTGCGCCTCGTCGGCCGTGCTGGTCACGCCTGCCGGCACTGTGAGGACGGTGATCGCCGAGTCAGGGACGCCCAACTCCTTCAGCAGACGAACTGCGACGTCTGTACTGTTCGGCTGGATTCCGAGCGTCACGGTCGGCGGGTCCGGGAGCCTCGCGGTGGCGATGCGGGGGGCAAGTCCCGCGCCGTGCAGGAGCTTCGCGTAGAACGGCCTCGTGTACAGCCCGCCGTTGAGCAGGTAGATGAGGTCCGCCGGCGACAGCCGGTCTTCGACGGTCAGGAAACGGCCGAGCCCTGCGAGCGCTGGCGCTCTCAGCGCATAGGCGCCCAGGCCCGCCACCACGAGCGCCGTGGCGACCCAGAGTAGCCTCCTCACTCTGTCCCTTCGTCGCCCAGCCGTACCCACAGGCATTCCTCGGGGAGCACCTCGTCGCGGTGCACCGGCGGCTACCAGCTGCTTCATGGGGTCGGTGAGAGTGTTCACGCAGCTCGAGAGCTGCTGGAGGGTGAACGCCTCGGGCGAGAGCGGCGGCCCGCGGCCTGCCGCCGGCTGACGGCACTGCCGCGGGCCGATTTTGTTAGCGTTATCGCTGCGACGACGTCGCCGCCCCGCTGGCGCGCCAGACCCCGATCCCGTTCTCGTAGACGATGCGCGTCCCGAAGGGTTCGGAAAGCTGGGCGAGCCGCTCGATGATCTTTCGTCCGGTGGCCTCGTCCGCCATGCGCGGCGTGCCGCGCTGCGAGCGCGGCGCCGTCCGCGCCATGTCGATCGGATAGAGCTTCAGCTCGACGAGCCGCTGGCCCTGGAACGTCGGCAGCGCCACGACGCTCTCGTAGTAGATCGAGTTGGTGGGAAAGCCGATGGTGCCGCCGCGGAAGCGTGCGTCGTAGAGGTCGGAGGCGAGGGCCGAGTCCGGCAGAGCGTAGACTTCGTAGTTGTCCGACGGCATCGGGTCGATCGTCTCGTTCTGAAAGACGAAGTTCGCCAGGCTGTAGAAGATCGGCCTGCCTTTGTAGATCTCGATGCCCCGCAGCACGTGGGGCCCGTGCCCGACGTAGGCGACGGCGCCCGCGTCGATGCACTTCTTGGTCCACTCCCGGTACCAGTCGGGCGGCTCCTGATTGGTGCGGCCGGACTCGTGGGTATGGCTGGTCACGATGACGAAGTCCGCGAGCTTCGATGCGTTGCGGATCTCGCGCAGGATACGAGCCTCGTCCGAGGGGTTCACCCTCTCGACCACCCGCATCTGCGGTCCGCGGTAGACCGTGGCGCCGAAGATGCGGAGCGGCTCGTCCTCCTGTTCCGGAAGCCGCCCGCCCGACCTCTGCGCGAGCGCCTTCAGCGTCTCGAACGTCGCGCCGTCCGCCTCGTAGCGGCGCTCGATGCGCAGGCCGTTGAGCCCGGGCCGCCCGCGCATGTCCGGCCGGGAAGCGCCGGCCCGGGACATAGGCGTGAATGTGGACGCCAGGCCGATGAGGGCTACCCGCCCCTTGGGTGTCTCGAAGTACCCGGGCCGGCTCGCCTCGCCCAGGGTCTCGCCGCTGCCCGCGTGCACGATTTGCAGCTCGTTCAGGAGCTTATTCGTCATGCGCATGCCCTCGACCCCGTAGTCGGTCGTGTGGTTGTTCGCCCGGTTGAAGAGGTCGAAGCCCACCGCCTTGAGGTCGAGCGCCGCCTCCGGCAGACCGAGCTCCCAGTTGCCGCCCTGTTCCACCTCGGGCCACCCCTTGAACTCGCTCAGCCGGAAGAACGAGAGCTCGAGGTTCAGGAACGCGGCGTCGGCGCCCCGGATGATCTCGGCGAGCCTCTGAAAGCCCGGGTCGCCGGGGTGATCGAACTGCGCGATCCGCCGAGTGATGATGGCGTCGCCCACGGCCGCGAGCGTCCAGGTCACGTCCGGTCCGGGACGGACCACCGGATTCGGCGCACGGGCCGCCGTGCGCGACTGCTGTGTCCACGCGGGCGCCGCGGACCACAGGGTGAGGATCGTTCCGATCCACAGCGTGAGGAGGTGTCGCGTTTTCATGCCAGCCCTCTGCGAGAATGGTTGCGGTGCGAGCCCGGAATGCCGCCGGCGATCCACGGCGCGGCTCCGGGCGACTTCGAGCACGGAACTCCGAGATTCCGATGCCTCCGGTCTGAGACGTCGGGAGTGCCCGGGGTACAATCTGGGTGTGGGGCGCCATACCGGGCAAGAACCGCCGAGGGTCTATTCCTATCCCTCCTCTCCCTCCTCGGCGCGCGTTGCGCGCAGGACGCATCGACGGTCTTGGTGCTTGACCGTACTTCTGATCGGGAGCGCTAGCCGCAGCGTGGACGCCGCGGAGCGTGACCCGGCAGGCGCGGGTGTTCCCCGCCCGCGGGGCCGCGGAGAAAGGTGGCTGTATGGACTCCGAGGGTAGAGCGGCGGAGGGCCGGGGCCTCCCGCGCCGGCTGGCTACCTCACGATGGGAAACGAGAGCGCGGGGTTCTCGTTGACGATCCACTCGATCGTCCTGCCGGGCTGAACCAGGATGCGATCCGAGATGTGGCTCCATCCGCCGCCGATGGGATCGATGAGGAGCTGAACCTCGCCGGCTTCCCCGAGCACCGAGCCCGGAATCTCGAACACGGCGGCGTTCATGCTGGTCACGGCGCCCAGGCGGAACCGAAGCCCCGAACGCACCACGTAGACCCGAATGTCTTGCCTGTTGTAGTTCGTCACGAGCACACCCACGCGCTCGTGGCGCGCGTAGGCCGGCCGTATGTGCTCGTGCCCGCGTACTGGCTGCTGGAGCGGCTGCCGGCCATGCGCGCGGGCGCTCGCCGGCTGGGTCTCGTGACGCTGGAGCAGATGGTGCGTGCGCTCAGCGCGGCTGTCGAGCATCCGCCTCGCGGCGTGCGTATCCTCTCCGTTCCTGACATCCGCGCCGCCATGCCGCTGCCCGCGCGGCCCTTGGAACGCGGTGCACGCTAGCTCTTCAGCGAATCTGGTTGGGGGCGCTCAAGACGCACCGATCGGAGCGTGTCGCCGAGGCCGCGGGCGAGCCGCGGACGGCTACGAGCCCCGGCGCTGCGCGGGCCTATCCGCCGCCGGCCCAGGGGCCCACGAGGAAGGGCGTGCTGGTGGGCTGCGGCGATCCGCCCGCCGGCTCCTCGGTCACGGCGCTCAGCTCGAGTTCAATGCCGGCAGGAACGTCCAGGGCGAGGGTGGCGCGGCCCTCCGGCGCGGTATTGAAGGTCCCCAGGCTCACAGGGCGCTGGCCGCGGGGGATCCCCCAGAGCTGGTAGGTGCGACCGGGCGCCGCCGGCGGCAGGTTGAACGCCACCACGACCACCACGTTCTTCTCCGGATTCCAGAACAGGCGGGCCGAGGGCGGCGCGCCGGTCGCCGCGAGCGCGGCGGTGCGAAGCTCGGGGCCGAACAGCGCGGAAACGAGCGAGTCCCGGCGCGCCAGGACGGAATCGCGAGCGGCGAGCGCGCTGCGCGCTTCCGCATAGCTGCGCTCCAGGGCCAGCCGCTCACCGCGGCCTCGCCAGTAGGCTACGCCGGCCGTGACGGCGAGCACGACGGATGCTGCCGCCGCGAGCCATGGCACCGGTGCGGCGACGCGCGCGGGGCGCGGGAGTGGCCGCACCCGCCTGGCCTCATCCAGGATGCGCTGTCGCAGGCGGGCGGGTGGCTCGGCCGGGGGTGCCGCGTACGCCAGCGCGCCGGCGACCTCGCGTAACTCGCGGACCTCCCGCCTACAGGTCTCGCACTCCGCGAGGTGCGCCTCGAAGGAGCTCAGCTCCTCCGGGTCGAGGGCGCCCAGGGCATAGGGCGCAGCCAGCTCGAGCCAGTCATGCGCGCTCATCGCCCTGCCTCGAAGGATGCCGCGCTCAACGCCTGGCGCAGCTTCTCCATGCCGGCCCTCATCCGTGTCTTCACGGTCCCTAGCGGCTCCCCGAGCGCCCGCGCGATCTCGCTCTGAGAGAGCCCCGTGAAATAGGCCAGCTCCAGGACTCGCCGCTGCGCCTCCGGAAGCTCCGCCAGGCTTCGTTCCACCAGCCGGCGTGTCTCCTCGCGCTCGGTGCCGCGCTCGGGCTCGTGACCCGGCGTGGCGAGCGCCACGGCGAAGCCCCTGGCGTCCTCCGTCGCCGCCCGTTCCAGGAGCCGCTCGTGGCGCCGTCGCGAGCGCAGCCGGTCGAGGGCGCGGCTTCGCGTGATCGTGATCAGCCAGGCGAGAGCGCTGCCGCGGGCGGGATCGAAGCCGGCGGCAGTATTCCATAGCTGCACGAACGCGTCGGCCACGATCTCCTCGGCGTCCGCGGGATCCCGGAGGATGCCGCAAGCGACGGAGTACGCGGTGGCCCCGTGCCGATCGTAGAGCTCTCCGAGGGCACGGTCCTCGCCCGCGGCCATGCGGTTTACCAGCGCGCTGTCCGATGGAGCTTCCCGCTGCGGACTTGCCATACGCTCCTGACGCCAGGCGTCTTCCGCACGGTGCGACACTCCAACATTGCTGCCGAGGAAAGCTCCGGCAACGGTCGCGATCGCCGCAGGATCCGTCACCATCACCCGCCCGCTCCAGAGGCCGTATGTGCCCGGCCGAGGCCCGTGCTCGTGTACTGCGCCTGCCAGTGCCATCAATACAGAGTACGCTGGGCGGCTGCGCCCCGGATTCTCGGGGGGTCGCCTGGAGGCGAGGGTTGGGGGGATCGCGGCCGACCACGCAGGCAGCTTCCGGAACGGAACCGCGGCCTGGAGGCCTTCGCGGCGCCAACCTGCGTGCAGAGGGGTGGTCGACGCGCGGATCTCGCGGACGGGCGGGAGCCCGAGGCTGGGCGTATGGAGGACCACCCGCCGGCGCGTGGAGCTGGCCGGCTACTGCCTCTCCAGCTCCCGGAGCTCCCGGAGCACGCGCCGCGACTCTTCCACCTGGAAGGGGTGGAAGTACGGGTTTGTCTCGAGTGCCGCGCGCAGGTACGACCGGGCGGCCGTGTTCGAGCCGAGTGCTTGCTCGATCATCCCCGCGTGGAAGAAGATCATGGCGTCCACGGTCCCCAGCCGCAACGCCTGCCGCATCGCGAGCCGAGCACCCGCATAATCTCCCGTTCGGTAGAGCGCCCAGGCGAGCTGGTCATAGCCGTAGACGTCCTGGCGGCCGCGGATCTCCTCGCGCAGGAGCGCCAGCGCCTCGGGCAGGCGCCACCGGTGGTCGAGCAGGAAAAGCGTCCACTGCCGATTGTACGGCTCCGGCCGCTTGACGCCGGCGGCGTCCGCGCGGCGCCAATAGGCCTCAGCGCGGGCAATGTCGCCGAGCGCGGCGTAACCATCGCCGACCAATCCCAGGGTCGCGATGTCGGCGCCTGCGCCCGCGCGCTCGCCGTAACGGATCGCCTCGCGCCAGTGCCGGCGCGCGGCCGCCAGCCGGGCGGCGGCGGCGAGCAGCCGCGGGTCGTCGGGCGCGACGTCCAGCCCGCGTTCCAGCACACGCCTGGCTTCACGGAGCCGGCCGTAGCGGAGCGCGAAGTCCGCCACGCGAAGGTGGAACCAGGCGACCTGCTCGCGGGGCAGGTCCTTGCGCCGCGCCGCCTCGTCTCGTGCGGCTCCCAGGACCTTCCACGCCTCGCCCGGCCGCCCCTCCAGCTCCGCCCAGCGCGCCAGTCGCGGCGCGACCGCCAGGTTGTCGCGCGCGGCGAAGAGCGCCCGGAACGTAGCGCGCGCGTCGTCGTAGTGCCCCAGCTCGAGCTGGATCTCGCCGAGCAAGGCGCGGTACGACGGTCTCTCCGGCTCGAGCGCGACCAGCGCCTCGGCCGCGTCGAGCGCTTCCGCAAACCGGTGCTGAGCCAGCAGGCTGGAGGCAAGGGCCAGGTGCGCCTTGCCGTTGCGGAAGGAGCGCAGAGCGAGCGACGCCCGGGCGTAATCCTCGGCGCGGCGATAGTCCTCGACCGCGCTGGTCTCTCGCGCTCGCTGGAGGTACAGCGCCGCGAGCTGGGCCCGATCCGCCGCCGAGTAGGCGTCACGCTGCGCGCGCTCCGCGTAGAACGCGATGTTGCGATCGCGGTGCTCGATGTCCGACGTTCGCGCCGAGACCTCCGGGGTCGCCCCGCTCCGGCTCGGCTCGGCTCCGCTGAGACACGCCAGGCTGCGGTTCGCCCACACGCCGGTGGCGGCGCCCGCGACGGCGAGGGCCAGGATCGGGACGAGGACAAACGTTCTGCTCATGGGCCCTCCGGTGGGGAGGAGGTCCCACCGCCAGGCGGTGGGGACCTCCGCCGGTTCATGTGAGGGGATCACTGCGTGGGGGCGGCGAGGTAGGGGAAGCTCGTGCCGAACGACTTGTCGTTCGCCGACACGTTGTCGCTGGTCAGGCCGGGCGAGACGTTCTCGTTCGCCCCCTGGACGCCGAAAGCGACCAGCAGGTCGCCGAAAATCGCCTTGAGGCCGATGTCGACGACATCGTCCGACAGCTTCCGGCCGCCGTAGCCGCCGCCGACCCAGCTCAGCCAGCCGGCCCCCGAGCCGGGCTTGTCGGTCTGCACGATCAGCATGTCGGGGATGAGCACCGCTGAGATGGTCGCTGCGACCGTGCCCTTGCGGCCGGCCACGCCGCTAACGAACGCCTCGACCTTCTCCTTGAAGGCGTTGCCGACGTCGGTGCTCGGGTCCGTGGTGTTGTGGAACCCGTGGTCCCTCTTGGGGAACGTGACCTCGCTCACCAGCGGGTTGCCCAGCCGCTCGACCTGGACGAAGACCCGGTCGAGATCCGGCGACACGATGTCCTCGTCATCGTCGCAGCCGGCGGCCACCAGCGCGATCCCGAGCGCCGCAGCGGCCAGCCAACGCGTCTTGCCTTGCCACATGTGCCACATGGCAGAACTCCTTTCCTGTCGGTTCCTGTCGGTGGATCGTTGCGGGGGGTCCGGCCGCTCAGCGGCTGATCGTCCCCGAGATGCCGAGCTTCGTGCTGCCGCCGGCCGTGAGCTGCGACTCCGGCAGCTCGATGACGATGGCCAGCGTGTTGATCGACTTGAGGAAGTCCACGCCGGGGTTGCGGAACGAGCTCGCGCTCGCGGTGGCCGGCAGCTTCGAGAGCTCGCCCGTCACCGGCTTACGGTCCGGCACGATGCGGAAGAATTGCTCCAGGTCGATGAAGAAGGGGTCGTCTCGCAGCCCGGCGAAGACCTGCATTCCGGTGGAGGAGCCGAGGGTCTCGCCGATCCGGCCTCTGACCGACGGGCTCCCCTTCACCAGCGTGTTCCGCGTGCCCACCTCGCCGGGCGCCGCTGGCCCGCGGACCTCCACCGTCTGGCTGCTTCCTTCGCCGCGGAAGGTGACCTGGATCACCCGGTCCGCGCGCGCGTCCCCGTTGTTGTCGATCTTGAACTGGTACAGCAGGTTGGGGTCGAAGGACGCTCCGCTCGACTGCGCCGGCGTGAGCGGGGACGATGTCGTCATCGCCAGCACGATTCGGTCGTCATTCGAGCCCGGGAACGCGTAGACATCGTTGATGTCCATCCGCGGGCTGAGCTCGACCTCGGGCGTGTCCTGGTGGTCCGACGCGATCGAGCGGGTCACGACGGCCAGGGCGCCCAGCCCCGCTGCCGCCGCCAGGACGGCCCAAAGGCTGCCCCCGCGCGTGTGCGGTGTGATTCTCATGACCTCCTCCGAGAAGTGGGTGTCCGGTTACCCCGGTAGACACCCATCCTACGACGGCCGCATTCGATCGGATTGCCGCCGGAGCGGGAGCACGGGAGACGCTGAGCCGGGGAGGGGGACCGTCCGAGGAGCCGGGAGCGGCGCTCCGAGCGGCGGAGCGACGCCGCGAGCGGCAGAAAAGTTCCCGCGCCATCCGGGTTCAAGCCCTGTGCCGCAGCTTGACTCGGATCGCGGTGCCGTGCACCGTACTCCTTGCTGCAGCCTCGTCCCTCCATTTTGGCCGGAGCGATGCTATGAACCAGCCGACTCGGGCGAGCGGGAGCTCAAGGTTCGTCTTGCCGCTGGCGATCTCGCTGGCCGCGGCGAGTGGGCTCGCGGCGCAGGCCGCTCCGGACAGCGGCGTGTTCGTGGTACGCCTGGGCGCGGATACGACTGCGGTGGAACGCTACGTGCGTACGGCGGAGCGACTCCACGCGGTCGCCGTGACGCGCTCACCGCGCACCATGGTCCGCGAGCTCACGCTCACGTTCGGCCCCGACGGCCGCGTGCGGCGCTATGAGATCGCGGTCCGCGACCCGGCGGCCGCGCCCGGTGCGCCGCCCACTCAGACGAGCGTCATGACGTTCGAGGGCGACAGCATCACCGTGGTGACGACGGAGCGCGGGTCCACGCGCACGCGACGCATGGCGGCCGGCCGCCCGGACGTGATCCCGCGGACGCTCACCTTCTTCTCGCTCCAGGAGACGGCGCTCGTACGCGCGCTGGAGAGCGGCCGCACCACCATCTACATGCTGGAGGATGAGCCGGTCTCCATCGCGCTGCGGCGCATGGGCCGGGACTCGGTCGCGCTGGAGACACCGGATCTGGGGCGCTGGCTCGCGCGCGTCGACGCCCGGGGCCGGATCGTGGGGATGAAGGCGGGCGACCTCGGGACCACCGTGGAGCGTGCCGGCTGGCTCGACATCGAGGCGGTCGCCCGGCAGTACGCCGACCGCGACGCACGCGGGATGGGGCTGGGCACGCTGTCGCCCCGGGATACCGTGGTGGCCAGCGTCCAGCGGGCGAAGCTTACCGTGGACTACGGGCGGCCCGCCAGGCGCGGCCGCGTGATCTTCGGCGGGCTGGTGCCGTGGAACCGCGTGTGGCGCACGGGCGCGAACCAGGCCACCCACTTCAGCACGGACCAGCCGCTCGCCGTGGGCGGAGCCACGATCCCGGCCGGGACCTACACGCTCTACACGATCCCGGCGCCCGAGGGCTGGACGCTCATCATCAACAGGCAGACGGGGCAAGCGGGCACGGAGTACGACGAGAAGCAGGATCTCGCTCGCCTGAGCATGCAGATCCGGACCCTGGATGACCCTGTGGAGCGGCTCACCATCGTGATCGAGGAGTCGCAGGAGGGCGGCGTCCTCAAGCTGAGGTGGGACAGGACGGAGGCCTGGGTCCCGTTCATCGTCGTGCGGGGCACGCCCCGCGAGCGATGATCCGGTAGCAGCTTCGTCCGCGCCCGCGGACCATGCACCCGGCCGTCGGACCGGGACTCTATCTGCGCTCCCACTTCTGGCGGCTCAGGAGTTCGAGCGGCTGCTGGCGGCGCCGGGCGAGCTGCTCGCTCAGCGCGCGGAGCCCGGCACCGGTGAGGACCCCAAAGCGGGCCTCGGCCGCCTCGAGCTCGCGGGCCAGGAGTTCCATTCGCCGGAGCTGGGAGTCCGTGGGCCGGCCCTCGTAACCGTTCACCGCGCCGTACAGCGCTACCAGCTTCTCCCGCAGCCGCTCCTCGCCGGCGAGAAAGCCCGCCTCGCTCGTGGCGACCAGGCCCGCGCGGAACGCATCGAGCCGCTCCGCATACGCGACGAGGGCACGAGACGGCGCTCCCTGCGTACCCGGCTCCGCGGCCCGCGCTCGCGCCCGGTCCCGCAGCTCAATGATCGCGTCCACCATATAGGCGAGCCGCTCGACCATCGCGTAGAGGGTGAGCGCCGTGCGGTCCTGCAACGCGCGGTCTTCGGGCGTGCTCGCGGTTCGCGGGTCGGCCACGAGAGTCATGGTCGCCTCGAGGGTCGTATCGCCCTTCACCAGCCTCATCGTGTACGTGCCCTCCGGGACGCGCGGCCCGAGTAACGCGAATGGCTGAGTGACGAGGGAGGCGGCGGGCGGTACGCGCGGCGGCCGCAGGCGCATGGGCCACTCGACGCGGTTGAGGCCGCGGCGCGTCCCACCCGGGTGCGTGGCCACGAGGTTGCCGCCGGAGTCGTGGACCTCGATGCGAAGATCGCCGAACAGGTGCCGCCGCTTGAGGTGGTAGACTACGCTCGCCGCCTCGGCAGGGTTCTCGCCCACGAACTCTTCGTCTCCCGGAAACTCCTGCACCGCGGCGGGGAGCGTGAGGACGGCCGGGCGCGAGGGAAGCAGCGCGACCTCGCGCTCCACCGTCTCGCGGGTGAGATGCCGGAGGGGAGTGATGTCGTCCAGGATATAGAGGCCACGCCCGTGGGTGGCGATGGCGAGGTCGTGCTCCCGCGGGTGGATCTGCAGGTCGCGGACCGCCACCCTCGGCAGCTTCCCCTCGAAGCGGGCCCAGCTCCGGCCGCGGTCCAGCGAGATGAACAGCCCCAGCTCCGTGCCCAGGAAAAGGAGATCGGGGCTTACGGGGTCCTCGCGGATCACGTGGGCATATCCCTCCAGCGCGGCCGTCGCCAGTGGCTCCCAGCGCTCGCCGAAATCGGCCGTGCGGTACACGTACGTCCGCATGTCCCCGGCGTAGTGCCCGTCGAATGCGGCGTAGGCGATGCCCTCGGCCAGGCGTCCGGCTTCCACGTGCGAGACCCAGAGGTTCGGAGGCAGCCCCGGGACGTTGTCCACCACGTTCTTCCACGTGCCGCCGCCATCGCGGGTGACCTGGAGGTTGCCGTCGTCCGTGCCCACCCAGATCACGTCCGCGTTCCGCGGCGCCTCGCTGATCGTGTAGATCGTCGTGTGGTTCTCGGCTGTGGAGTTGTCGATCGTCAGACCGCCGGACTCCTTCTGCCGTTGCTTCGCCGGGTCGTTCGTCGTGAGGTCCGGCGAGAGCCGCTCCCACGACTCGCCCCGGTCGCGCGAGCGGAAAAGGAACTGGGCACCGAGGTACAGCGTGCCCGGCCGGCCCGCTGAGAGGTGGACCGGCGTGTTCCAGTTGAAGCGGAGCTCGGGCTCGCCGTCCCGGGGATAGGGCTTGATGTCCTTGGTCTCGCCCGTGGACTTGCGCACCCGCAGCAGGTTGCCGCCCTGGAACTCGACATAGGCGATATCCGGGTCCGCGAGGTCGGGGTAGGCGTGAAAACCGTCGCCGAAGCCGATGTTCCTCCAGTGCCGGTTCTGGATGCCACCGACCGCGCGGGACGGACCCATCCAGCTCCCGTTGTCCTGAAGACCGCCGTACACGTTGTAGGGCTGCTCCATGTCGTAGGCGACCTCGTAGAACTGCGAGATCGGAAGCGCCTTGACGTGACGCCAGTGAGCGCCGCGGTCGCGGGAGACGTAGACGCCGCCGTCCGTGCCGAGGACGAGCTCGTGCGGGTCCTCCGGGTTGATCCAGAGGGCGTGGTGGTCGGAGTGTACGCGCGAGCCGGAGATGAAGAACGGGGAGAACGAGCGGCCGCCGTCCGTGGAGATCGCCAGCGAGAAGCCCGGCTTGTAGACGCGGTGGAAGTCCGCGGGGTCCACGACCACCTGGGCGAAATAGAACGGTCGGGCCTGCACGCTGGCGGACGCGTTCATCTCCGTCCAGCTCTCGCCCAGGTCATCGGAGCGGTAGAGCGCGGTCCGTCGCGCCTCGACGACGGCGTAGACGACGCTGGGCCGCGAGGGCGCCACGGCGACGGCGATCCTCCCCTTCTCGCCCGCGGGCAGCCCGTTCTCGATCTTCCGCCAGGTCTCGCCGCCGTCCGTCGATTTGTAGAGGCCGCTGCCCGGTCCGCCGGACGTGAAGAAGTCGGCGCGACGCCGGAACTGCCACATGCCCGCGTAGAGGATGCGCGGGTCCTGGGGATCGAGGGCCAGGTCCGAGCAGCCCGTGTCGCGGTTCACGAAGAGCAGCCGATTCCAGGTCCTGCCGCCATCGGCGGTCCTGTATACCCCGCGCTCGTCGTTGCCGTCCCAGAGGTGGCCAGTGGCGCAGACGAAAGCCGTGTCGCCGCCTCGAGGGGGCACTACGATCCGGGCGATGCGCTCGGAATCCCGGAGTCCCAGGTGAGTCCACGTCGCGCCGCCGTCCGTGCTGCGGTAGACGCCCGTGCCCACGGAGACGCTGTTCCGGACCCAGGATTCGCCCGTCCCCACCCAGACGGTCTCCGGGTGCGAGGGATCCACGGCGATCGCGCCGATGGACTGCGTGTGCTCGTCGAAGACCGGCTTGAACGTGACGCCGCCATCGGTGGACTTCCAGACGCCGCCGCCCGCGGTGCCCACGTAGAGCGCGAGCGGCTTCTTCGGCACGCCGGCGATGGCGGCCACGCGCCCGCTCATGACGGCGGGGCCGATCGTCCGGGCCTCGAGATCGCCGAACGTGCTCGGCTCGACGGCGACCTGGCCCGCCCCGGGGACGGGCAGCGCGAATGCAAGCGCGAGGAGCCCGCTCGCCGCCGCCAGGGCGCGGCCGAGCCGTCGCCGTGCCGTGGTCACCGGCCGCCGGGCGGAGTCCGGGTCCCGGGCCCCGGGGCATTCGGCATGTGAAACTGCAGATCGTCGAGCTGGACATCGAGCTCGACCCGCTCGATGATGAGGGTCTGCTCCCCCGGCCCGCTCCCGGAGATGCGGACCGAATGCGGCATCGTGAGGCCGCCCACCTCCTTGAAATCGCCGTACGTGACGCTCACCTCCACCTCGGTCCCCTGGATCGTACGCTTGGCCGTCATCCGGATGGGCAGGAAGTACTCGCTGTCGAGGTAGTAATACGAGACGTCGCCGCTCTTCAGCGTCACCTTGAGCTTGTACGCGTCGCTACCTTCGACCTGCTCCTTGCCCGCGAGCTCGATCCCGTGCCCCTTTTGCTGGTAGTCGACGAGCGGCCCGTCGAAGTCCGCGTCCTCGATCATTTGCTTGGCCATGTCTGCGGGCATGACCTCGGGAGCCGTGCGCCCCATGAACGGCATGAGCATCCAGGCGGTCTCGCCGTCGTACGCCTGGATCCCCGTCATGCCCTGCACCGTGAACTCGAGACGCGTCTTGTTCGGCCGCTTCGCCCAGCGGGTGAAGGAGGCCTCCATCCCTTGAGCCATGATCATGCGGCCGGTCATCCGCATGGAGCGGACTGCCTTCGTCTTCTCGATGCCGCCGATCGCCTGGTAGTGGCGGTCGAGGACCTGCTGGAGCCCGAGCTCCTGGGTGCGGGCGGGCGAGACGGCGGCCGCGGCGAGGAGGGTCAGGGGGAGTAGGGTCCTGGGCATCATACGTGCCTCCCTGTAGTTCGTCAGCGACCTGCTGCGCCGGGAGGGCCGCCGCAAGCGATCGCGGCCGGCCAAATCGTCTACGAGGATACCGTCGCGATCCGTCAACCGCTGAGCACTCCCGCGCGCTGCGACGGGACGCAGTCCGGGCTTCTGCCAGTGCGCACCTCGCTTCCGCGCCACGCTCACCGCGAGCAGCGCACGGACAGGATGGGTGGCAGGTGCTCCGCGAAGGTGGACCACGTTCTGCCGGCGTCCGCCGAGCCGAAAAGCTCCCCGGACTCAGCGCCGAAATAGAGGCCGAGCGGCGCGTTGGCGTCGGTGCAGAACGCCTGCCGCAGGATCGTGAGGTAGGCGTTCTGCTGAGGGAGACCCTTCGCCCGCGCCCTCCAGTGCTGCCCGCCGTCCCGCGTCTCGTAGATCCGGAGCTTGCCCTGGGGCGTGACCCGGTCCTCGTCGCGGACCAGAGGGATCACGAAGGCGCGGTCCGGGTCATGGGGGTCCACGGCGATGGGGAACCCGAAGTCGGAGGGGAGCCCACGGTCCGTGCCGATGTCGATCCACGTCTCGCCGGCGTCGTCCGAGCGGTACACGCCGCCGTGGAACTGCATATAGAGCGTCGCCGGCCGCAGCCGCGCGCGCTGCAGACTGTGGACGCAGTACGCGAGAGTGTTGGCCCGTGCCTCCTCGGGCACGTAACGGGGCACGAGCCCGTGGACGCCCCAGCGCCAGCTCTCGCCGCCGTCGTCGGTGATCCATACGCCCGCGGCCGAGATCCCGACGGCCAGCCGCTTGGGGTCTCCCGGCCACGTGCAGATCGAGTGGAGGCACAGTCCGCCCGCCCCCGCCTCCCACTGGGGCCGCGTCGGCTGGTCCCAGAGCGCGCGGTTGAGCGTCCAGGTGCGGCCCGCGTCCGTGCTCTTGAAAAACGCGGCGGGCGCGGCGCCGGCCCAGAGTACGCCGGGCTCGACCCCGGGCTCGATCACCCAGATGCGGCTGACGGCCGCGCCGGCGTCCGGCGGGAAGGCCGGCCCGTCCGCCTGCTGCCACTCACCCGCGGGGTCGTTCGTGAGAAAGACATGCGGGCCAAACTGCCAGTGGGTCACCGATGCGAGGTAGGTACCCGTTCGCGGGTCCCGCGTGGCGAACTCGACGGGGAGGCCGGGGAACGCACGCGCCACAACCTTCATGGGACCACCTCGGGGACCGCGGAGCACGATGAGCCCTTTGCGCGTACCGACCAGGAGCTCCGCGCGTTCCGCGCGCGAGGGCCGCGAGGCAGGCAACGTGGCAGTGCGTGCCGGGACGGAGCGCTTGCCACCGGATCGGCGGCGAGCAGAGCGACGCGGCTTCGAACGCCGTTTTGCCGCGCCACGGCGTCCCGACTGTGCCCGGGTCGTGCCCCGCCGTCCGCCGAGCCGCCGCCTCCGGGGCTCACGCCGCGAGCGCGCTCGCTCCGAGCCGCCGCGCCGAGCCCGGCCCGCGCCCCCCGAGATCGCCGGGACAATGTGAAGCTCATCGCCGTCCGAGAGCGCGGTGTCCAGCGACGCTTCCGCGTCGTTCACGAACAGCTTCACGTGCTCTCGCAGCCGGCCCTGCTCATCGAGGATCCAGCCCCGCAGGCCGGCGTGCTGCACCTCGAGGCGCCGAATCACCTCGAGGGCTGTCCCGCTGGGAACGTCGAGCTGCCGAAGGCCGCCGGCTCGGTCCACGAGCGGCGACGGGAGGGTCACCGTGGGCATGTGCATTCTCCCTCCAGTGCGTTTCAGGGTGGTCTCGAGACGACCCGCGAGCGCGGGGATCCCCGTGTTCCTGCTCTCGGCGTCTCGAGCGTCGAGCCGGCTGCGGGCCGCGCGCTCGAAGTCGTCGCCGGCCCCCGCGCGTGCCCCGAGAAACCGTGGGCCACGGCAGACACGTCAGCGAACACGCTCGCCGCCCAAGATGTGGGCAGGGGCGGGACGCAGCAAGCGCGCCCAGCGCGAAAGTGCCCAGCGCGGAGCGCGCGCGGGCCGCACCGGCACGCCGTGACCATGAAGGCCGCCCACCTGGCGCCCGGTCCCCCGAAGCAGGCGGTGCGGCAAGGATCGTGCGGCACGTGCGGCACGGATTGGCTTGTGTCGCGGGGAACCGAGCGTTGAACTGAACCGCTGCGCGGTGGCGGTCGTGGTGTCCTCCCGGGTAGTCGTCACTCCCGACACAAGTTGAGTGGAGCTCGCTCCGCGGCCCGGCCGAGGTGGGTCTGTGGAGTGGACGGGCCAAGTTGCGGTCTTGGCAACGCAACCCCGTCACAGGAGGGACCGATGAGCGAGCTGCGCCGGAGGATGCTGACGGACCTGAGGATTCGGAGCTACGCGGAGCGGACTCAGGAGATCTACGTCGGGCGAGTGGCCGAGATGGCCGTGTACTTCAACCGTTCCCCGCAAGGGCTGAGCCGGGAGGACGTGCGGGGGTACCTACGTCACTTGAAGGAAGACCCGCTCTCGATTACACTCGACGACCCGGACCACTCGAGCACCGAGCAGCGCTTTCTCCTGCTCGGCCGTGCAGCGACCGATCGTCTACTGATCGTGGCGATTGCGAAACGAGACGACGCAGTGCGCATCATCAGTGCACGGCTGATGACTCGGCGTGAGAGAAGAGCCCATGAGCAACAAACCGGCCGCTGACGAGCTTCGTGAGGAGTATGACTTCACACCTGACCAGCTCCGCGCTGGCGTCCGTGGGAAGTACGCAGAGCGCTACGCTCGAGGCGTCAACATCGTTCGTCTTGATCCGGATGTTGCCGCCGTCTTCCCGGATTCCGAATCGGTGAACGAGGCGCTCCGTGCCCTCGCTGAGGTCATCCGAAATCGCGAACGCCGTTCGGCCTGAGCGGTATCCGCCCTCCGACGGCACCAGCGCGGCGACTCCCAGCTCAGCTAGAACCGTCGCGCTAGGCGATCCTGCATCCGTCAGTCCAAGTCGCACATCATTATCGGCCCGCGTCCTAACAGGCCGCTGCAGCCGACGAGCGACGCGTGGGAACCACACGCTGCGAAGTCAAGGATCGTCCGCGCCGCTCGCGGCTGAGCGCCAAGGCGTTAGGACCTTCGCCGCCTCCGCGCGATCAAGGCTTCCAGCTCCGGTACCTGTTCGAGATCCTCCGGTCGCCGCATCGCCGGCTTCGCTTTCAGCAGCCTCTCCAGATTGAGCGCTTGGAAGCCGAGGTCGCCTGCGGCGATGTCCACTGACTGCCGGGGCGCCCTGGCATAGTCGCCCACACCCTGGACGACGTCGACGAGGTCGAGATGGCCCTCGTCCGTCGTGAGGGTCAGCACCGGCGACGCCGCAAGCGTCCGCACGTCGACAATGAAAGACCCGCCCAACTCACGAAGCTCGAGCGGCGCTCCCGCGGCTCCCGCGGCCTTTTCCTCGACAGCCGCCAACGGCGCGGGTAGATTGCGGGTCGAAGCGACCCCGCTGTCCCCTCTCTGCCAGACCGTTCGGCCTGCCGGGCACTGCGTGGCGACTGGCGTTGTGGGGGTCATCTCGCGCCACACCGAGATCGCAGACAGCATGTCGCCTCGTTCCGAGGGTCGGCGTATTCCATGCGGTACACGATGCGACCTCCTAGCCGCTTCAGCCCGATCGTGGCGGCGTGCGGCTGCGTCGCACTGGCGGCGGCCGGCCGCCCGCCCGCGCAGACCGCCGGAGGGCTGGCGTCGGCGCGCGCGACCAATCGCTTCGCGCCGGCTCGCGCGTTCATCCTGGGTTACATGCAGGAGCGCCGCCTTCCCTCGGTGGCGGTTGCGGTGGCGAAGGATGGCGAGATCCTGTGGGAGGAAGGATTCGGCTGGGCGGACCTCGAGCACCGGATTCCGGTCACCCCCAATGCCCCCCATTCCCTCGCCTCGATCTCGAAGCCGATGACGGCCACTGCGATTATGGAGCTGGCCCAGGAGGACAGGCTCGAGCTCGACCGGCCGGCGAACGACTACCTGGGAAGCGGCAAGCTCACCGGGCTGGCCGGCGATGCGTCCGGCTGAGCCACACGGACCTGCGGCTGCGCGACGGCAAGCTCAGCGGCCAGGCGACGGCGCAGACCACTGAGGAGGCGGTGTATTTCGCACTGACGTCGTACGTGGAGCTGCGGCGGTCATCGAGAACCCGCTGACCGCGCGGTGCCCAGCTGCGGACTGCGCGTCACGAACCGGAGACGTGAATGACGAGAAGTCTGGAGCTGATGCTTATCACGCGAGCCCGCGGCCATGGTGTCCGGGCCGCCGTCGTGGCGGCCGAGGGGACGTTCAGCTACAGCGAGCTGCTCGACGCCTCGGCGCGCGTAGCGAGCGCGCTCCTGGGCGGCGGGGAGGACCTCGAGCAGGCACGGATCGCTTTCCTCGTCCCGCGCGGCTTCCAGTACGTAGCCGTGCAGTGGGGAATCTGGCGCGCGGGAGGCATCGCCGTGCCCTTGGCGGTCTCGCACCCGGCGCGCGAGCTCGAATACGTGGTCGCGGACGCGGACGCCTCAGCGATCGTCGCCCATCCCGACTTCGAGGCGGTCCTGAAGCCGATCGCGACGTCGCGGGCGATCCGCTTCGTGAGCACGACCGAGGTCCTGGCCGCCGCGCCGCCACTTTCGCTTCCGGGAGTGGACGAGCGCCGGCGAGGCTTGATCCTGTACACCAGCGGCACCACCGGGCGGCCGAAGGGGGTCGTGCTCACGCACGCGAACCTACGGGCGCAGGTCAGCTCGCTGGTCGCCGCGTGGGGATGGAGCGCGCACGATCGGATTCTCGGGGTGCTGCCGCTCCACCACACCCACGGGATCATCAACGTGCTGAGCTGCGCCCTCTGGCCGGGCGCATGCTGCGAGCTGCTTCCCGCGTTCGATGCAGAACGCGTGTGGCAGCGCTTCGCCGACGGCGACGTGACCGTGTTCATGGCCGTTCCCACGATCTACGCGCGGCTGATTGCGGCGTGGGAGACCGCGCCGGCCGCGTCCCGCAAGGCCATGTCCGACGGCTGCGCGCGCATGCGCCTCATGGTTTCCGGCTCCGCGGCGTTGCCGGTTCGCGTTTTCGAGCGCTGGAGGGAGATCACCGGCCACACGCTCCTTGAGCGCTACGGGATGACGGAGATCGGCATGGCGCTCTCGAACCCCCTGCGCGGCGAAAGGGTTGCGGGCTCGGTGGGCACGCCGCTCCCGGGCGTGGAAGTACGGCTCGTGGACGAAGAGGGACGGCCGGTGGAGCCGGGAGCCGCGGGCGAGATCCAGGTCCGCGGCCCCGCTGTGTTCCTGGAGTACTGGCGCCGACCGGATGCCACGGCTGAGGCCTTCCGTGACGGGTGGTTCATGACCGGCGACCTCGCGGTGGTCGAGAACGGGCGATACCGAATCCTGGGCCGAAAGAGCGTGGACATCATCAAGACCGGGGCCTACAAGGTCTCGGCGCTCGAGATCGAGGACGTGTTGCGCGAGCACCCCGACGTTCGCGAATGCGCGGTGGTGGGAATCCCGGATCCGGAGTGGGGCGAACGCGTGGCGGCGGCGGTGATCACGAGGCACGGGAATGAGCTGGACCTGCAGGCGCTGCGGGATTGGGCGCGCCAGCGGCTCGCCCCCTACAAGCTGCCGGCCCGGCTGCTCGTGGTGCCCGACCTCCCGCGAAACGCGATGGGTAAGGTGCAGAAGCCTGAGGTCACGGCACTGTTCGAAGCTGTGGATCGGGTGTAGGGGTGGGTCACGGCGAATCGTGGGGACGGTGGTGATGCGCTGGATCACCGACCACTGGGTCTTCCTTGCCCTGTTCGCGGGCTACACCGCGCTCCTGGCGCTCCACGCGTGGGAGGGACAGCGGCGGACCCGAGGTCTCCTGGACTACTACGTGGGCGGCCGCACGATGGGTGGAGTGGCCATCGGCCTCTCATTCTTCGCCACCTACTCCAGCACGAACAGCTACGTCGGTTTCGCCGGCCAGGCGTATTCGTGGGGCCTGCCCTGGCTGCTCCTCGTTCCTTGCATCGTGGGGTTCTCGCTCGTCGCCTGGGTCTGGATCGCGCCGCGGCTGCGGGAGTTCGCCGCCAGCCTCGACTCTGTCACGATCCCGGACTTCATCGGCTTTCGCTTCGGCAGCGCACCGGCACGCTTCTTCGCCGCCGCCATCGTGCTGGTCGCCAGCTTCTTCTACATGACCGCGGTGTTCAAGGGCGCCGGCGAGCTCATGGCGGCATTCCTGAACGTGCCCTACAGCGCCGCCATCGCGATCGTGTTCCTGATCGTGATGCTCTACACGGCCATCGGGGGGTTCATCTCCGTGGTACGGACGGACGTGGTGCAGGGGATCATCATGGTCTTCGCGGCGGCCATCCTCTTCGCCGGGGTGACCCGTGCCGCCGGCGGCGTCGCGTCGTTCTTCGCAGTGCGCGCCCGGCCGGAGAGCGCCGCCCTCTTCTCCTGGAACGCTGGCATCGAGTTCCCCGTGCTGCTGGGGATCCTCTTCGCCGGGACGATCAAGTTCGTGGTCGAGCCGCGGCAGCTCTCGCGCTTCTACGGGCTGGCGGACCGGAGGGCGGTACGCCACGGGATGTGGGTCTCGACCCTCGCGTTCCTCTTCGTCTACTCGCTCCTGGTCCCGATCGGCATCTACGCGCGCAACATCGTTCCCACCGGCATGACGGACACGGACCGGATCGTGCCCGCGCTGCTGACGGATCCCGGAGTCTTTCACCCCGCGGCGAGCGCGTTCCTCCTCGTGGCGATGGTGGCCGCCGCCATGTCCTCGCTGGACAGCGTGCTCCTCGTGATGGCGTCCACATTCGAGCGCGATCTGGTCGGACTCGTCCGCCCGTCGCCCTCGGAGGGCCACGCCATTCGCGCGACCCGCCTCTACGTCGTGCTCTTCTCCATGATCACTGCCGTCCTGGCCCTCGAGCCGCCGGGCGGCATCGTGACGCTCACGGCATTCTCCGGCAGCCTGTACGCCGCGTGCTTCCTGCCGGCCATCGTGCTGGGACTGTACTGGCACCGCGGCAACGGTACGGCGGTCCTCGCCTCCTTCGCGGCGGGGCTCGGCGTGTTACTCTCTTGGAAGCACCTTCCCGCCGCCGGCGCCGTGCACGAAGTGTTCCCGGCGCTCCTCCTGTCCACCGGGACCTACGTGCTGGTCGCGCTCGCCGGCGCGCCGAACGCCGCGGACCGCGTCGCGCAGCTCTTCCCGCGCCGAGGAGCCGAAGCCGGGGCGGCCGAGACCGTAGCCGTCGCCGAGGCGGACTGATCGCCTGGCGGGCTCGGAACTCGAGACGCGGCACCCATCCCGGCGGCCAGCTTCCGGAGCCAGCCCGCGAAACCGCTGCCTCGCGCCTCACTATTGATTACGATTAACGCTCGGCCGCCTGACGGCATCTAATCGAGTGGTTGTCACCGCTGCTTCCCCATGCCCCCGACGCCGGCGGGACCCGGCTTGGGGGGCTCGAGCCCTTGCCGGTAGGAGGTTCCCATGTCTCCCAGGCGATTTCCTTCGCGGTGGCCCGTCGTTCATTCACAGCGGTCACAGCGTTCCGTCTGGCCGCTGGCGTTCGCGGCGCTCGCGTTGGCGGCCTGCGACATCACCGAGCCGCTGGACGAAGCGGCGGGGCGCCGGCCGCCGGATGCGCTGCGGGGGCAGGCGGCGTTCGTGGCGAGCTGCTCGGGGTGCCACGCGTCGGGCGACGGCCTGGACCTGGCGTACTTCCGCTTTACGGACACGACCGTCGTGCGGCGCGCCGTGGCGCACGTGGATACGGCCACGGCTCTGGACATCGTCGCGTACATCCACACGCTGGACGTGCGGCCGGCGAACCGGGATGTCCGGCTCTTCCAGCCCGGCGGCAGCGTGCTGGCGAGCGACGTGGCGTTCGCGCACGAGCTCTTCGGCGGCGATCGCTGGGCCGCCGACCTGACGACGGAGCGGCTCCAGGCCATCGACCCACTGCACGTGAAGGTTGCGGTGCCGTTCCCACTGTGGTCTATCGAAAAGCAGAATGTGGACTGGATGCCCGACGACTCGCTGCCGCGCGCGATTCTGGACGATCAGGGCGCGCTGGTGCGCGGGTCGATCGGCGCCTATCGTGCCGCGCCCACCGTGGCGAACCTGGTGCGGGCGGTGAGTGCGGTGCGCAGCGCGGCTCGGCGCATCGAGAACCCGGGGGCACCGTGTGTCATGGAGGACTCCGACCGGGTGGACTACCAGAAGTGCTTCCAGGTGCGGCGCTGGGCCTCGACCCTGGTGGCGCAGCACATGATCCGTACCAGCCTCACCGGCCGGATCGATCCTACGCTGCACGACGTCTGGTGGGATGTGGGCGACGCGGTGCGGCAGGCCCTCTCGCACGCGTTCCTGCCGTTCGAGAACGGCCGTGAGCTCTGGGCCTCCTGGATGTACCTGGGCTGGGCCTTCGAGCCGACGCGCCACGCGAGCGTGTACACGGGCCGCGGGCTGGTGAACGTGGGGCTGGCGCGCCACGCCACGTTCCTCGCGCTCCGCAGCGCGGTGGCCCGGCCGAAGGGCAGCACCGCGCCGTACGAGGATGTGTCGAGCGCCGCGACCTTCGCGCCGGCGCACTGGACGCTCGATGCCGTCCGTTTCGGGTTCAATCACCTTCTCGAGCGGCTTGCCGCGAGCGACCGCCCGGCCAGGGCCGAGCAGGTCATCACTGCCCGGCAGCGAGTCGTCTCTGCGCTCGAGCTCGCCAACCGCAAGGTTGGGCCTGCGGACCGGGCGACCCTGCAGCAGCTCGCGCAACGGGTGCTGGCGGCGCTGCCGGAGCGCTGAGGCGAGTGTCGGCGCGCCACCCGGGTGGCGCGCCGGCACCTGTGTCGAAGGAGTGGATCGGGAGGCCGGGCGTACGGCGAGCTCGCGCCTGGATCACGGCGCCCGGTTACCTGCCTGTCAGCGAGCTGCCAGGGCGGAGGACATCACTCCGGCCGTCACCCACGGGAGCGCGAAGGGCGGGCCGTCTTCCGGGAGCGCCTTGCAGGCCTCGAGGAGCGCTTCCGTCTCCGTCGGCTCGAGACCGCCCGCGGCGCACAGGCCGCGGACCTTCTCGTCGAGATCCACGTCGGTGAGCGGGTTCTCGGGGTCGCCGGTGGGGGAGGTCTGGCGCGCGCGGTGCCGCGCGCCGTCGCCGGTCTCGACCTCGATCTCGCATCCCCAGCGCTCGGGGTAGGCCGCCGCGAGCTCCGCGTTTTCCTCCACCGTCGTGCGCTCCATGAGGCGGACAAGCTCCGGATCCCGCAGGCGGCTCTCCTCGAAGGAGGCGGGGGTCGGCCGGCCGCGAGCGAGCGCCGTGGCGACGCAGAACTGGAAGCTGAACTGTGCCGCGTAGCGCGAGCCGGGCGCGGGTTTGTCGTTCAGGCGTATCGCCGCCGGATAGCTGAAGATCCGGATTGCGGCGATGGCATCCGGGAAGTTCGGCCTGGATGCCAGGCCGGCCCGCAGCTCGAGTGCCGCATCGATGGCGGGGTGGGTGTGCCGGCAGGAGGGATACGGCTTGAGCGAAGCTTCCGGGAGCTTCCACCCGTGCGCCGGCTTGAGGACGGCCTCGGGGCGCGGGTCCGGGCAGAAGCCGCGGAAGAAGCCCTGCTCACCCTCCAGGATGGCCGTGGCGCCCGTGAAGCCCTCCCTTGCCAGCAGCGCGGCCCGGAGCCCGGCCTCCGCGGCATGCCCGGCGTGCAGGTGCTTGGACATGGCGCTGTCCGCCAGGAACTGCCACAGCCCTGATGCCTGCGTGCCCGCGTTCCCCAGCGCCCACAGCCATGCCTCTTCCTCGAGCTCGAGGAGTGACGCCGCCGCTGCCGCCGACCCAAACACGCCCGCCGTGGCGGTGTTGTGAAAGATCTGGTAGTGCGCCGGTCCCAAGGCCTCGCCCACGCGGATCATCGCCTCGTAGCCGGCGAGCACCGCGCGCAGCACCTGGCGACCGCGGGCCCCCAGACTGTCCCCCAGCAAGAGCGCGGTAGGTACGACCACGCAGCCAGGATGGCTCACGGAGGTACGGTGCAGGTCGTCGGTCTCCGTGATGTGGGAGAGCGCGGCCGCCAGGAACGTCCGGCCCTCCACGTCTTCGCGGCGCTGCGCATACGTCCGGAGGATCGCACCGGGCCGCGTCGCGCCGCCCGCAGTCAGCGACCCGAGCCAGTCGCGGACGAAGCGCTCCGCGGCCCGGAGGTCATCCTGCGAAACCGGGTGCGACCGGATGAGCTGCACCAGGGAGCGGGAAAGGTTGTCCTGCGCCATGAGTCCTCCCGTCTGGGGTTCGCATCGTTTCCGTCACACGCTTGCGCTGCGCCCGGGCTCTGGTAGCGGGACGAACGCCGCGTCAGCGGATCAGCGGATCAGCGCGTCCACTCCACCGTTCCGCGCATGGCGACCCGGCCGGCAGGGCCGGCTGCCCACACCTCCGTCCCCCCATCGCCGTTCGTGCGGCCGGCGAGCGTGATCAACTCTCCGCTGAAGAGGGGCGCCAGCCCGCGGTACCGGTACAACAGCGCTACGCGCTTCTCGTGGCGCGTCGCCGCCTCCAGCATAAGGGTCGCCGTGAGGGGTCCGTGTACCACGAGCCCGGGATAGCCCTCCACCTGCGTCACGTATGCGTGATCGTAATGGATGCGGTGCCCGTTGAACATGAGCGCCGAGTAACGGAACAACGCGACCTCGTTCGGCAGAACGGTTTCGGACCAGAGGGCTTCGGCCTGCGCCGGCTCGCCCTGCGCCACCGGCTCACCCGTGCGCGTCGCGTCGCGGTAGACGATGTCCTGCTCGTCCTCGACGGCCGGCCCTGCCGGACCTTCCACCAGGTGGCCGACCGTCACGAACACGAGCTTCCCGCTGCGCCCCTCCTTCTCCGTCACCGAGAGGATCCGGGAGCGCTTCGTGGCACGCTCCCCGACCACGAGCGGACGGTGGAAGCGGAGCCGGCCGCCCGCCCACATGCGGCGCGGAAGCGTGACCGGCGGCAGGAAACCGCCTCGCAGCGGATGCCCGTCCTCGCCGATCTGCGACTGCCGGACCAGCGGCTTGAAGTACAGCCAGTGCCAGCACTCGGGCAGCGGCGAGCCCTCCGCGATGGCTCCGGGCTCGCGATCGAGGAGCGCTGCCATCCCGCGCGCGGTCGCGAGGTTGATCAGGTCCTCCTCCACCTGCTCACGTCCCACCCATTCCTCAAGCGCGCTCAACCCTCCTCCTTCCTTCGCTGAAGGATTAGCGATTCCGCGGGATACGCATCGCGAGTCGCGAATCGCTAATCGCTAGTCGTCTCCTGAGGCTCGGCCCGGGGGCGCGCGGCGGAGCCGCCGGCCTCGAGCCCCTCGGCAATCGCCAGCGTGCGCTGCGCCGCCAGGATCACCGGGCGCTCCACCAGCTTGCCGTCCACGAGCAGCACGCCTCCGCGGTTCTGCTCGTACGCCTCGATGATGCGGCGAGCGCGCTGGATCTCCTGCGCTGCCGGCGAGAATGCGGCGTGAATCACCGGGATCTGGCTCGGATGGATCGCCACCTTGCCGCGGAAGCCGACGCGGGCTGCGCCTCGCGCCTCCCGCTCGAGCCCCTCCGGGCTCGACACGTCCAGGTACGGCATGTCGATGGCGTCGATGCTGGCGAGCGCTGCGGCATGGACCACGCGTGAGCGGGCGTAGAGCAGGGCGTCCCAATCCATGGCGCACCCCAGCTCGGCCGAGAGGTCGACACCGCCGAGCACGAGTGCGCTGATGCCCGGCAGCGCGGCGATCGCCTCGACGGACGCCAGCCCCTGCACCGTCTCGATGAGCGGGCTGAGGGGAAGGTGAGCGCCGCGGCGGGCGACGGAGTCACCCACCCGCCGCACCTCCTCCGGCGCGCGTACCTTCGGGACCATCATCGAGTCGGGCCGCGCACCGGCCGCCAGGAGCGCGTCCAGGTCCGCGCGGCCAACGGCGCTCTCCGGGTCGTTGATCCGGAGGATGACCTCGACGCGACGAAGCAGGGACGGATCCACGGCGAAACCAGGATCCGGCGCCTGCCGTGTCGCCGCGAGCCGCTCGAGCAGCGCCAGCGCCGCCGCGCGGCCCTCATCCTTGGCGTCCGGCGCCACCGCGTCCTCGAGGTCGACGCATACCGCGTCGGCGCCGGTGGCGACCGCCTTCTCGAAGCGGTCCGGGCGCGTCGCGGGGAAGAACAGGATCGAGCGGCGAAGATACACGGGACCGTCCATGGCTGGGGTTGTTCCGCAACTTGTCAGAACGAACGCGGCATGCCCAGTACGTGTTCGCCCACGTAGCTGAGCACCAGATTGTTCGAGATCGGCGCCACCAGGTACAGCCGCGACTCACGGAACTTCCGCTCGATCCCGTACTCGACGGCCATCCCGTAGCCGCCGAAAGCGTTCATGGCCGCGTTCGCCGCCTCCCATGCCGCCTCCGAGGCCAGGTACTTGCACATGTTCGCCTCCGCGCCACAGGGCTGCCCGGCGTCGTAGAGCTCGGCGGCCAGATCGCGCATGGACGCCGCGGCCCGCGTCGACATGTACGCCTTCGCGATGGGGAACTGCACGCCCTGGTTCTGGCCGATGGGACGCCCGAATACGATCCGCTCGTTCGCGTACGCGGTCGCCCGGTCCACGAAGTAGAGACCGTCCCCTATGGACTCCGAGGCGAGGAGGATGCGCTCGGCATTCATCCCGCCCAGGATGTACTTGAAGCCGCTGCCTTCCTCCCCGATTCGGTTCTCGGCCGGCACCTCGAGATCGTCGAAGAACAGCTCATTCGTCTCGTGGTTCACCATCGTGTGCACGGGACGCACGTGCAGCCGGTCGCCCGCGGTGCGCAGGTCCACCAGGAAGACCGAGAGCCCCTCCGTCTTCTTCTTCACCTCCTCCAGCGCCGTCGTCCGCGCCAGGAGGATCATCAGCTCGGAGTGCTGAACCCTGGAGATGAAGATCTTCTTCCCGCGAACCACGTAGCGGTCGCCCCGGCGCTCGGCCAACGTGCGGATCTTCGTCGTGTCCGAGCCGGCATCCTGCTCCGTCACCGCGAACGCCTGGAGCCGCAGCTCGCCCGACGCGATCCCGGGGAGATAACGGCGCTTCTGATCCTCCGAGCCGTGGCGGAGCAGCGTGCCCATCGTGTACATCTGCGCGTGGCATGCCGCGGAGTTCGCACCCGAGCGGTTGATCTCCTCCAGAATCACGCACGCCTCCCGCATCCCCAGGCCGGCGCCCCCGTACTCCTCGGGGATCAGGCAGCTCAGGTACCCGCTCTCCGTGAGCTCCCGCACGAACGCCTCGGGATAAGCCCGCGCGCCGTCCAGCTCGCGCCAGTACTCATCCGGGTGCTTCTTGCACAGCGCTCGGATCGCCTCTCGAAGCTCTTGCTCCATGAGATCCCCCCGGTCGTCATCCACACGACCCCGCGGCGCGCGCGCCCGGCCCTGTCCTGGTCCTCCGGCCGCCCGGCTGCGCGCGGAAGCGACGCCCCCAGGGCGGTGGGATTCCTCAAGAGTCTAGGACCGAGTCGTCCATGTCGCGGGGATCCTCCTCCTTTCCCATCCGTCGGGCGTGCTCCGGCGTCAGGGGCTGGCGTCCGCGGTAGCCGGCGTCGACCTCGTGCCAGGCCGCGAGCCCCGGCTCGTCGACACGCCAGCAGAGAAAGACCCACCGACCCTCGAACACCGTGGGGAAATCCACCAGGCCGTACTCGAGGCCGCCCTGCGGAAAACGGAGCCCCCGCCCCCGAATCTCCCGCTCCACCAGCTCCTCGATGGCGCGCACCGCACGGCGGATGGCCGCCCGATGCTCCAGGTATTCGTCGTGGTCCGGGTTCCCCGGACGCGCCACCGCCTCGCCCCACAGCACATCGAGCACCTGCAACTTCTCGTACCGCACCCGCACCCGCCGCTGCTCGTCCGCGATCCGCTCGAAGGCCGCGCGCAGCACCGGAATCAGCGCATTCGCCTCCTCCACGGTGAACGCCCTTCGCTCCATCGCTCCACGTTCGCGGGAGAACGCCAAGGCTCGCAGCTCGGGCGGTACGTCCGCCGGATCGCGCCAACCTAATGCGTGGAGCACGATCCGGCCATAGCGTCCTCTGTCTCTCTATCTCCGCCCGGACCTCGGCCCACCGCGCAGCGCCCGCTCCTCGCGGCACGGGGGGGGAGATCAATGTCCTGAAGGACCGGGCGGTGGTCGAGCTTGTCAACCTCCGGTTCATTGCCGACCATTACGGAGTGCCGCCCGAGCGCGTACTGGAGCTCCGCTCGAAGGGGCACGGAATCCTGGCGGTTCACGATCACGCCCGGCGGGTTGCGCAGGGGCACCGGAGCGGGAAGCGTCCCGGCTGAGGCCGGCACGGTGTCCGCGCCTGACCGGGCAGCGGTGTGGCGATCCGGTCATGTGCGGACGGTACACGCTGACGGCCGACAGCGACGCGCTACTCGAGGAGTTCGGGCCGGCGCGTCTCCTGGTCGTACACAAGCCGCGCTACAACATCGCGCCCACGCAGGAGGCGCCTGTCCTGGCGGCGAAGGACGGCCAGCGATACATCGTCGGCTTCCGCTGGGGGCTCATCCCCTACTGGGCTCGGGACCCGGCGATCGGGAACCGCATGATCAACGCCCGGGCGGAGACCGCGGCCCGGAGACCCGCCTTCCGCCGCGCGTTCGAGCGCCGGCGCTGCGTTGTGCTCGCGGACGGGTTCTACGAGTGGACGAAGGAATCGGGCGGGAAGTGGCCCATGCTCGTCCGGCTCAAGGCCGGGGGCCTGTTCGGGATTGCGGGACTGTGGGACCGCTGGCGCCCGCCGGGCGGCGGCCAGCCTTTCCGCACCTTCACGATCCTGACCACGGACGCCAATGACCTGCTGCGCCCGATCCACGACCGCATGCCCGCCGTACTCCCGCCCGAGGCTTGCGACCGCTGGCTGGACCCGCGGGCGGACCCCGCTTCGCTGCTCGAGCTCCTGCGTCCCCATGCGAGCCAAGAGCTCGACGTATACCGGGTTTCCCGACTGGTGAACTCGCCCGAGAACGACCGGCCGGAGTGCGTCGAGCCAGTATGAGGTGCGACGCCGCTGGCACCCGCTGAGAGGAGAACACGGGGATGGCCGCACATATCGTCTCCATCCACATCACGCCCGCTGCTGGCGCCGCGATCAGATCCGTGGCCGAGGCGCGCGCTGTCCCGGGGAAGGGGCTCGAGGGCGATCGCTACGCCACGGGCACAGGATTCTATTCCGGCAACCCGCGCGGGCACGACGAGATCACGCTCATCGAGGTGGAGACGATCGAAGCCCTGGCCCGCGACCACGCCATCACCATCGGCCCGGGCGACGCCCGCCGCAACCTCGTGACCCGGGGCGTGGCGCTCAACCACCTGGTGGGCAGAGAATTCCGGGTGGGAGAGGTGCGCCTCCGGGGGCTCCGCCTCTGCGAACCCTGCGGCCACCTGGAGTCACTCACCCAACCGGGCGTGAAAAGCGCGCTCGTCCACCGCGGCGGTCTCCGCGCACAGCTCCTCACGGAAGGCACGATCCGGGCGGGCGATCCCGTGCAAGAGACGTGACCCCCGCACTGGCGGTGGCCTACGCGGGCGCGCCGCCGCCCCGTGGAACCCAAGAACAGACCCGGGGCTCCGTCTCGCCGGCGTGACCTGCCGCTTCCGCATCCGCCGGCGGATCCCGTCTGACCGGCCGCGCCGCGGCCGCGGGAGGCGGCACCTGCACCCCCAGCGCGCACGCGGGTGCGTGCACGAACACAAATTTACAGCTTACTATTCTTATTCTATCCCGCTATAGGGGTGTGAAGAGGTCAAAAGGCATGAGGCGCGACGTGAGGGTGCTCAGAGGATTGGCGAGCGTTCACTCAACGATGACGGTGGCCTGGATGAAGGGGTGCGGCACGCAGTGGTAGGGGAAGGTTCCCGGCCGATCGAACGTGCGAGAGTAGGTAGCTCCCGGCTGCAGGAGAGGCGAGTCCCAGAGCGCGGCGTCGGACGTACTGGTGTGGGGGGCGATGTTCTCGGGCTCGCAGTTCACCCAGGTGACCGTGGTGCCGCGGGGGACGCGGAGGGTTCGTGGGTGGAATGCGAAATTCCGGATGGCTACGAGGGCCTGGACGGAGCCCACGACGGTAGAGCCGACGCCGATTCGGCACTCGCCCTCGGGGGGTGCGGTGACGTCCTCTTTTTCGGAGAAGCAGGCGAGGGTGACGGCCGCGACGGCGGCGGCAGCGAGCGCAGCTCCCAGAGGCAGTCGGGCGATCATGGGTCCGGTGCGGTTTCCTGTGGATCGGGCGGTTCCGGCGTGGCTCAGTGCGGTTCAGCGCACGACCACGACCCCGGTCATGAAGGGGTGTGGCGTACAGTGGAACGGGTACGTGCCCGGTCGCTCGAAGGTGCGGCGCCAGCTCTTGCCGGGCTCGATGAGCGGCGAGTCCCAGGCGCCGTCGTCCGCTGTGGACGAGTGCGGTAGCGGGTCCCCGTTGGTCCACTCTACGGTGGTTCCGGCCGTCACCTCGATTCGCGGCGGCTCGAACCGGAATCCCTTCATCTCGATAGTGATGAGTTCTGCCGCTGCTGGGGCCGTGGCCCCTTCGCCTTCCGGCCGCCTGCGGCCGCCAAGGTAGCGCGAGATGGTCACTGGGATCGTGAACTCGAATCCGTACCGTACGCGGTCCGCTCCTCGGGACGCACCCTGGAGCGTTCCGGTGGTCGTGTTCGCCGCGTGGAGCGAGACGGTATGGGGCGTGTAGGGGATGGCGATCTGCAGGCCGACTCCCCACGCCGCTCCCTCGCCGTCGTCGCGGTCGAGGAGCGACGCCACGTCCCCGGCGAGGGCGAGGGAGCTTCCCAGGCGCAGGGTCAGGCCCCCGGCCAGGGCGAACCGCGCGGAGTCGGCCGCGTAGCCGTTCGAGAGAGCACGTGCCACAGCCAGGAGGCGTACGGGGCCCAGCCGTCGCGCGAGGGACAGCTCACCGTCCACGCTCTCCGCCGCCTGGTTGTAGCCCGCGCTCACTGCGAGGTCCAGGGGCGCGCCTGCGTCCTGGCCCAACGGCGCCAGGCGCCCGAAGAACTCCCACTCGTTCGGGGCCCCCGGCGCCACGTCCGAGCTTGTGGCATACTGGAACCCGACGAGCGTGCGGCCCGGCGTTCGCGCGGCCAGTAGGAATGTGGGCGAGTTCGACACCTTGCGTGCCGGCGCGTCACCGACGTCGAACCGATGGAGGAAATGGAAGTAGAGCGTGCCTTCCGCGCCGATCCACCCACCCGAGAGGTTCGGCGGCCGGTCCAGCACGGACTGGCAGGGCGCCGGCGTCGCTGCCAGGAGGCCCAGGGGCGCCAGGAGCGAAACCGTCGCAACTCGCCAGGCTCGGCCGGGATTCACGCTGGATACCCTCCCTCAGAAAGGCCGCCTCCGCTGCACAGCCGCCGCTCCCTTCGCCCCTTGGCGTTCCGGCCGGAATTAGAAACGTTCGTGGTTCGCGCCGCAAGGGCAACACCCGCCCGCAGGAGCCACGGCAGCCATGCCCGGGAACTTCCGGGCGCCTCGTGCGTCGTTTCAAAAGGGAGCCGGCCGGCTCGCGTGGAGCGCGACTCGAGACAGGGACGCCAACCCCCGAAGGGAGGATGGCCCCCGTACCGGAAGGCAGGATGGTCCCCCGTCCCCGACCTGGAGGCAGCTATGACGATGAGAGCCCTTGCCGTTGCGGCCAGCTTCACCCTCTTCGCCACCCCGGCGTTCGCGCAGGCGACGGCGTCCGAGCCGGCGCAGCATTTCCAGGTCCCCGCGCGGGAGCAGGATGAGCTCGTTGCCATTGTGGAAAGCACGAAAGCGGATATCGTGGTGCGTTCCCAATGAGGGGCGCGCCTTTCCGCTGGAACGGGAAAGCGCATCTCATACGCGCAGAATGGATCAGAGTGGGGGAGGGGTTCCGGTGACGCCCCGCGAGGACGATCGGGACTGGTTCCAGGACCAGGTCCTGGCCTTCCTCCCCGACATGTACGCGACGGCACAGCGTCTGGCGAAGAACCGGGCCGACGCCGAGGATCTGGTGGCCGAAGCGGTGGCCAAAGCGTGGGCGAACCTGGCCGCGCTCAGGGACCGGGACCGCTTCCGCGGCTGGCTCATGCGGATCCTCACGAACGCGTTCGTGAGTGGCTGCCGCGCGGCTGCGGTGAGGCCCGAGCTCCGGTCGCCGGACGAGGAGCTGGCAGGCGAAGAGCACTTCTCCTTGTTCGAGCGTCTGCATCAACCGTTCCTGCTCTGGTGGGGGAACCCGGAGCAGGAGTTCCTGAACAAGCTCCTGCGGGAGGACCTCGAGGCGGCCATCGACTCGCTGCCGGAGGCGTTCCGCGTGGTCGTCGTGCTGGCGGACTCCAGGGCCTCGCCTATCACGAGATCGCGGAGACCCTGGAGCTGCCTGTCGGCACCGTGCGATCTCGCCTCGCCCGGGCACGTGCCCGGCTGCAGAAGTCGCTGTGGGAACACGCCCAGGACGCCGGGCTCACGAGCAGGTCGACGAACCGCAGAACGGAGGCACGATGAGCGAACTGCGGCTGCTCGCCTGCGAGGAGGCCCTGAAGCTCCTTGCCGCCTTCCTGGACGGCGAGCTCGGGGGTGACGAGCAGGATGACGTCGAGCGGCATCTCGAACGCTGCCGGAGCTGTTTCTCCCGCGCCGAGTTCGAGAAGCAGCTCAAGGCGCAGCTCGGTGCGCTCGGCCGCGAGCCGGTGCCAGCGGACTTCGGGGAGCGGATTCGCACCCTGATCGCTCGCTTCGATCGCCGCACCGGGACCGATCGCTGAGGGTGGGACGGCGGGACGGCAGCACGTTCGGCCGCCGCTATGGGTTTGCTTTCGCGTCCGGAATAAGAAAACTTAGCAGTCGCGGATATGCGCTATTGCCGTATCAGAGCCGGGATGGTCGCGGTATCGTCGCTTGAGCGAGGAGGCACGCCATGGTGCTCGTCACTTCGGGTCATCGCGATATGATCTTCGATGCGGTGCGCGCCATGTACACGGCGGTCGCCCGCGAGCCGGAGCGTGGCTTCCACTTTCCGACGGGGCGGCGGGCGTGCGAGTACGTGGGCTATCCGGCGGCACAGCTCGACGCGCTGCCGGAAGCGGCCGTCGAGTCGTTCGCGGGCGTCGGCTATCCGTTCGCGGCGGACGTGGTCCGCCCGGGCGACGTCGTTCTGGACATTGGTTCGGGCTCCGGTACGGACGCGCTGATCGGCAGCCTTCTGGTGGGGCCGGCGGGCCGCGTGATCGGTCTGGACATGACCGGAGCCATGAGGGCGAAGCTGCGGGCGAACGCGGCGCTGATGGGTGCGGTGAACGTAGAGGTGCTCGACGGGAACGCGGAGGATGTCCCGCTGCCGGACGCGTCCGTGTCCGTCGTGACGAGCAACGGCGTCCTCAACCTGGTTCCGGACAAGCCGAGGGCGGTCGCGGAGATTTTCCGCGTGCTGCGTCCGGGCGGGCGAGTCCAGATCGCGGACATTGTGGTGGAAATGGAGCCCTCGGCGGCGTGCCGGGCACAGCCGCAGCTCTGGGCGGAATGCATCGTGGGCGCCACGACGAAGGGCGACTACCTGGAGATGTTCCGCGTCGCGGGCTTCCACGAGGTCGAGGTGCTCCGCGAGCTCGACTACTTCGCGGCGAGCTCGAGCGAGGAGACGAGGAAGGTTGCGGGGTCGTTCCGTGCGCACGCGGTCGTGCTTCGGGCGATTCGCGGAGCGCGCATCGCGGAGCAGTCATCGCGAAGCCCTCGCCCGTCCGCCTACCCCGCTGCGGATGAGTGAGCACGCCCTGCGACGCGCTCGAAGGCTTTGCCGATCCGCGCCAGCGCCTCCTCCAGCTCGTCGGCCGGTGGCCCGTAGCCGATGCGGAGGTAGTGGTCCATGCCGAAGTGGTCGCCGGGCACCACGAGCACGTCCTCTTCGACCCGTAGCCGCTCCGCCAACGCGGAGGAGTTCTCGCGTGTAGCGTAGCGGAGATAGCAGATGGCGCCCGCGTCCGGCAGCCAGTAGGTGAAGAGGTCGCCCTGGGCTGCGAGCCAATCGGCGACGATCGGCAGGTTCCGCCGCAGGATGCTCCGGGTGCGCGCCAGGATACGCTGGCGCACGGGTGGCTCGAGCGCGATGGCGGCCAGGGCGTCCGAGATCGTTGCAGGCGCGATGGTCGTGTAGTCCGTGCGAGCCCAGAGCTCTGCGGCCACGGGCTCGGGGGCGACGATCCACCCGAGGCGGAGCCCCGGCAGGCCGTAGGCTTTCGAGAGCGAGTTGGTGACGATGACCCTGTCGTAGCTTCCCCAGAACGATGGGGTCTCGGCGCCGTCCAGCTCGGCGCCGCCGTAGACCTCGTCGGCCAGGATCCACGCGCCCACTCGCTCCGCCTCGGCCACGATGGCGTCCATCGCTTCGGGCGTGAGGGCCGCCCCCGTCGGATTGTTCGGGTTCGTCACCAGGATGAACCGGGCTCCCCGCTCGAGGGCGGCGTGTAGCTCGTCGAGATCCGGCTGCCAGCCACTTTCCTCGCGGAGGTGAAAGGGCAGCGGCGTGCCGCCCGCGCTCTGCACGAGCCCGGGCACCTGCATGTAGTTCGGAAGCATAACGGCGGCCGTGCGCCCCGCCTCCGTCAGGTACCACGTGGAGACGAAGTTGGCCTCGGCACCACCCGCGGCGGCGACTACGCAGCCGTCCGTCGCCCCCGGGTACAGCGCGGCGATCCGCTCGCGCAACGCGTCGGTCCCGTTCGACTGGTCGTAACCCAGCCGAATGCTCCCCACGTCGAGACTCGACCCCGCGAGCTCCAACAGCTCGCGCACCGTCATGGGGTATACTCCGCTCTCGGACAGGTTGAGGCGGACCCGGTGCTCGTACGTGGACTGCCATCGTTCCATGCGGAAAGGCACGAAGCCCACAGCGAAACCTCCACATGTGGTAGGGAGTTCGGGCGACGGGATAGGGTAGAGAAACCATTGCGTGCCGGCAACGGGTGACGGATCGAGGGCGAGCCGGCGAGCTCGGGATTCGCGAATGGCCAATAGGGATCCGGGACAGGCCGTCCGGGACCCTGGGGTTCGTCACGCAGTAGCGGCTCTACATTCGCCCGGCTGCGAAGCCCGGCGGCTCCTCGCTCGGCCTCCGTGGATTGGGGGCGTCACTGTCGCCTCCTCAGTCGCTCCGGCGGGGGCTCGATCACCTCCGGCTCGTAGCTTTGGCGCAGCGTGAGGTAGCTGTGGGCCAGCATGAGTGACGACGGCGGCTACTTTGTACGGGAAGAAAAGGAAGGACGTGAGGAAGGTCACAGGTTCGAATCCTGTCGGGCGTATCCCACGGCAAGCGGCCGCTTCGCGACCGGACGAGAGAGCCGCTTTTCATCCCCGCCGCCGCCACGATCGGCGCCCCGCGCAGCACTGCGCCGGCCAGGGCACAGGGAAGCGCAATCGTGACGGCCGGCGCACTGGCGGCTATGTTTATCAGGAGGGCCTGTGGATGGTGGCGCATCGTTCCTACCATGCGTTGCGCCCGATTTCCAGATTACAATGATTGCGGATCCGGAGCGGTTGGAGGAGCTGGAGCGGTCCTGGCAGCGTCCCGGATGAGGCGTGCGGTCGAAGAAATCGTCCACAGCCTTGAACGTCTGGACCCAGCGATCGAAACCTCGCCAACCCCGACGCGCAGCATAGCATACCGCAGCGTACTCGCCCACTCGCCTGCTCCCCCCCTATAATTCCGCCGTGAACCAGATCCTGTTTCCGGACTCCCTGGTGGAGCGTCGCGAAGACGGCGGGCGCATCGTGCTCGTGGTCATGGACGGGGTGGGTGGCCTGCCGCACCCCGAGACGGGGCGCACCGAGCTCGAATGCGCGAGCACACCGAACCTGGACGGGCTGGCGGTCCGGAGTTCACTGGGCATGATGATCCCCGTGAAGCCCGGGATCTCGCCCGGGAGCGGGCCTGGGCACCTCGCGCTGTTCGGCTACGACCCGGTGCGCTTCCGGATCGGGCGCGGCGTGCTGAGCGCGCTGGGCGTGGGGCTCGAGCTCGAGCCGGGCGATGTGGCCGCGCGCCTCAATCTCGCGACGGTGGACGCGGACGGGCGCATCACGGACCGCCGCGCCGGCCGCCCGTCCGACGAGGAGGGGCGCCGGGTCGTCGCAAAGCTCGCGGCGGCCCTGGAAGCGCCGGAGGGCGTGGACGTGGTGCTCCGGCACGAGAAGGAGCACCGCGCTGTGCTCGTGCTCCGCGGCGTGGGGCTGTCCCCGCGAGTGGGTGACACGGACCCGCAGCGCACAAATGTGCCGCCGCTGGAGCCCGAGACGCTGGCGCCCGAGGCGGAGCGGACGGCAGCGCTCGTAGGCGCGCTGCTCCGGCGGGCGCGCGAGCTCCTCGCGGACGAGACCGCCGCGAACGCGGTGCTCGCCCGCGGGTTCGCCGCCTACGAGCGCTACCCCGCGTTCGAGGAGCGCTTCGGGCTGAGGGCCCGGGCCATCGCGCGATATCCCATGTACCAGGGCGTCGCGCGCCTGGTGGGTATGACCGCGGAGCCGCCGCCCAAGTCGGACGAGGGCGTGGCCGCCGCGCTGGCGGAGCGCTACGGCGCCTTCGAATTCCACTTCCTCCACTTCAAGTACACGGACTCGCGAGGCGAGGACGGCGACTTCGACGCGAAGGTCGCGGCTATCGAGGCGGTGGACCGGCTGATCCCGCGCGTCATGGCCGTCGCGCCGGACGTGCTTATCGTCACGGGCGACCACTCGACGCCGTCGCGGTACCGCGCCCACTCGTGGCACGCCGTCCCTGTCCTCATCGCCTCGCCGTGGACGCGGCCGTCGGCCGCCACGTTCGGTGAGACGGCCTGCCGCGGCGGCGATCTGGGCATCTTCGAGGCATGCCACCTCATGACCCTTGCCCTCGCGCACGCGGGCCGCCTCGCCCGCTACGGCGCGTGAGAGGGGATCCTCCGCACCCCGACGGCGAGCCGTGACGGACATCGACCAGGTGCTGGAGCAGGCCCTGGCCCACGCCGAGGAAGGCGACTGGTCCGCGGCCGAGAAGCTGCTGCGGGATGAGCTGGAGAAGGCGCCGGAGGACCCGCGGCTCCTATGTTGGCTTGGCGTCGCGCAGCAGGAGCTTGGGCTTTCGAGCCTGGCGTACGATACGTTCCGCCGCTGCATCTCGACCCAGCCCGTGGATCCGCATGTGCTCGCCATCGCCGGCTACGCGATCGCTCGCCTCGACGATCCCGATGCGGAGCCGGCGCTGCGCCTGGCGGCCATCACGGCGCCGGACCTGCCCATCGCGCGGTGGAGCTACGGCGCCTACCTGGCGCGGGAAGGTTTGCTCGACGACGCGCTCCGCGAGCTCGACGCCGCCTCCGGACTGGCGCCCGATGACCCGCATGTGGCCGTGGAGCGCGGCGGCGCGCTGGCCCTCAAGGGCGAGTTCGGCGTGGCGGCTCACGAGTTCCAGCGCGCCGTTACGCTCACGCCGGACGACGGCTGGCCGCGCATCCTCCTGGGCCTCGTGCTCTTGGAGCTCCGGCGCTGGGAGCCGGCGGCCACGGCTCTCGTGGAGGGTGCGCGCCTTCGCGGGGCGGACGCCGGGGCCCAGGTACTGGCCGCGCTGGCCGCTGCGGCGTGGGGCTGGCTGGATATCGCCGAGGAGATGATCGAGCGCGCCCGAGTACAGGCGGTGGGCGCCGACCGGGCGCTTGTGCGCGAGGCCGAGCGCACGATCGCGCACGGCGGACGCGGCGCGCGAAGCTTGCTCATGACTACCGTCGCGCCGGGTGCGCTGCGCGAGCGGCTTATGGCGTGGGAGTAACGTTCCCCGTGTTCCCCGTGTTCCCCGTGTTCCCCGTGTTCCCCGTGTTCCCCGGCGCGTGCTGCATCGGCCGCCCGGATGCGTTATGTTTACAAGGTATAGCCCCGCCTATCGCGGTACCGGAGACCAGCGAGGGACGTATGCACGAGTTCACGCATCGTCTGCCCCACGAGCCCTGGTCGAAGCCGAGTCGGAACGAGGAGGAGTACTTCCGTCGCCTGGAGTACGAGACCCGTCTCGAGGCGGCCCGCCACCGCGAGGAGCAGCGGCAGGCGGAAGAGCGCGAGCGGACGAAGGAGCTGCACAAGGACCACTGTCCGCGCTGCGGGTCGAGGCTCGTACATGTGCGGCTGCGGGATGCCTGGGCGGACCAGTGCCCGTCCTGCCGCGGGATCTGGCTCGACCGCGACATGTTCGAGCTCTTCACCCACCGGGTGCGCACCCCGCTTGCCGAGTGGTTCCGGTCGACACTGCTCCAGCACTCCCTGGGAGAGCTTCCCACCGAGAAGGAAGGCCGATAGGCTAGAGCGCGCCCCGCTTCCCGGCCGGCCTTCACGCCCGGAGGCGGACGGCCGAGCCGGGCGTGCGTCTGCCGCCTCTCTCCATGAGTCATGGCGAGGAAAGGCCTGGCTGTGGCAACGAACGAAGAGAGCACGCTGCTGTCGATCCCGTACGAACGATACACGCTCGCCAACGGGCTGCGGGTGGTGCTGTCCGAGGACCGTGCGGTCCCGGTGGTTGCCGTGAACCTCTGGTATCTGGTCGGATCACGGAACGAGCCGCCCGGCCGCACCGGCTTCGCTCACCTGTTCGAGCACATGATGTTCCAGGGCTCGCAGCACGTGCCCGAGAACCAGTACTTCGCTCTCGTCGAGCGCGCTGGTGGCTCCCTGAACGGTTCCACCTGGTTCGACCGCACGAACTACTACCAGACGCTGCCGGCCCACCACCTGGAACTCGCGCTGTGGCTCGAGTCGGACCGCATGGGCTGGCTGCTGCCGGCGATGACGCAGGCACGGCTCGACAACCAGCGCGATGTGGTGAAGAACGAGAGGCGCTGGCGGTACGACAACCAGCCATACGGAGACTGGGATGAGCGGCTGCAAGCCCTCGTCTTCCCGCCGGAGCACCCGTATCACCACTCGGTCGTCGGCTCGATGGAGGACCTCGACGTAGCCACACTGGAGGATGTGGAGAGCTTCTTCCGCACGTACTACCGGCCGAACAATGCGGTGCTGACCGTGTGCGGCGACTTCGATCCCGCCCAGGCGAAGGATGCCGTCGAGGGCTACTTCGGCGGGATTCCGGCGGGGGATCCGACCCCACCGCTCCCGGGCAATCCCGAGGTTGCGCCGACGCTGGGTGGGGGTGTGCGCCAGGAGGTCGAGGGCGACGTCCCCCTCCCGCGCGTCTATTGTGCGGCGCGGATCCCGCCGTGCGGATCCGCCGACTTCTATGCCGCCGAGGCTCTGGTGGGCGTACTGGCGAGCGGGAAAGCGTCGCGCCTGTACCGATCCCTCGTCCGGGAACGGCGGCTGGCCAGGGACGTGGTCGCGTTCGCGTTCCCGCTGATCACCGGCGCCGCCATGCTCGTTCTCTGGGCCACAGGCTATGCCGGCGTCAAAGCGGAGGCGTTGGAGCGCGCGCTCCACGAGGAGCTGGACGGCGTCGACACCGTAACGGGCGCGGAGGTCGAGCGGGCCGTGGCGCTGGCCGAGACGCAGATGGTGCGGGAGATCGAGGGGATGGGTGAGCGCGCGGACCTTCTTTCCATGTTCGAGGCGTTCTTCGGCGATCCCGGCCGCCTGAACACGGAGCTGGACCGGCTGCGGGCGGTGACACCGGACCGGCTTCGCCGCTTCGCCGCTGCCTTCCTTGCCGCGGACAACCGCGCGACCCTGACCTACGTCCCCCGTAGGCCGTCGTGAGCACCGCCCCTCGCCTGGATCGCTCTCGCCCGCCGGAGCCCAGGGCTGTTCGGCGCTTCGGCTTCCCGGAGGTGCGCTCCGCGAGCCTGGCGAACGGTCTCGACGTGCGAGTCGCCCGGCTGCCCCGTCTTCCCGTGGCGACCTTGCAGGTCGTCGTCGACGCGGGCGAGGCCGCGGTCCTGAGCGAGGACGCCGGCCTCGCCTTGCTTACCGCCGAGGGGCTGGAGGGCGGCACGAGCGCGCGCTCGGGCCCCGAGCTCGCGGACGCGCTGGAGCGGCTGGGCGCGAGCCTCGAGGTCAGCGCGGGCTGGGACGCGGCGTCGGTGGGGCTCACCTGTCTGGTGGAACGCCTCGCGGAGGCGGCCCCGCTGCTGGCGGAGGTGCTCCTGCGGCCGGCGTTCCCGGAGGACGAGGTTGCGCGTTGCCGCGATCGCCAGCTCGCTACCCTTGAGCACCGGAAGAAGGACCCGCGCGCGCTCGCGAACGATATGGCCGCCGCGTTCTACTACGCCGCGGGCGTGCCGTATGCCCGACCGCTCTCGGGGCGTCGCGAGTCGGTGGAGCGGCTGACCCGCGAGCATGCAAATACGTTCTATCGCGCCCGCTATCGCCCCGGCGGCTCCGGCGTCGTCCTGGTGGGAGACGTGGAACCCGAGCGTGCCCTCGCGCTCGTGGCAGAGCAGCTCGGCCCCTGGACCGGTGAGCCCGCGGCCCCTCCGGAGTTCGAGGCGGTGAGCGCTGTCGAGCGCCGCACGGTGTTCGTGGTGCATCGCCCCGGCGCCGTGCAGTCCGAGATCCGGATCGGGCACGTGGGCGCCGATCGCGGGACGCCCGACTACTTCCCGCTCATCGTGCTGAACACGCTCCTGGGCGGCGCGTTCACGAGCCGGCTCAACCTGAACCTCCGGGAGCGGCACGGCTACACGTACGGCGCGCGCTCCCGCTTCTCGTTCCGGCGGCGCCCCGGGCCGTTCATCGTGGATGTGGCCGTGGCCACCGAGGTGACCGCCGATGCGGTCCGTGAGACCATGACGGAGATCGACGGGCTGCTCCGCGAGGGACCCGGCGCCGACGAGGTGGCTGCCGCGAAGGACTACATCGCCGGCGTCTTCCCGCTTCAGCTCGAGACGACGGCTCAGGTCGCCGGGCGCATCACGGAACTCATCATCTACGAGCTGCCCGACCCCTATTATCAGGTCTACCGCGATCGCGTCCTGGCCGTGACGCCGGGGGAGGCGCACGAGGCCGGCCTGCGCCACATCCACCCCGATCACATGGCCGTCGTCGTCGTAGGCGACGCCGACGCCATCCGACCACCGCTCGAGGCCTTGGAAATCGGTGCCGTGGAAGTGCACGCTCCGTCGTGAACGGCGCTGGAGCCGCCGCTCACCCCGGAGCCGGGCGGCCCGGCGCGGCTGCGGGATGCGGCTCGGAGATTCAGCTTCCTGTGCAACCCGCGCCCCCGCCGTTCGTATCCTAAGGGAGAGAGGACTCCATGACACGCGAGCCCAGCGAGCGGCCTCGGAACCTGCTCGAAGCCGGTGCCATCGCGAGCCGCGAGATCTTCGACGGGCGCATCGTGCACCTGACCGTCGACGACGTGAGGTTCCCGGACGGATCGACCGGCCAGCTCGAGATGATCCGCCATTCGGGGGCCGCGGCCGTGCTCCCCTTGCTCGGTGAACCGGCGGACCCGGACCCGGAGATCCTCCTCGTGCGCCAGTACCGCTACGCCGCCGCCGGCTACCTCTACGAGGTCCCGGCTGGCCGCCCAGCGTACACGGGGGAGCCGTGGCGGGATTGCGCCGCACGCGAGCTGCGCGAAGAGACGGGCTACCGCGCCGATCACCTCGAACGCCTCACCATGATCTACACGACGCCAGGGTTCACCGACGAGCGCATTCACCTCTACCTGGCCCGCGGCCTCACGCCCGGTGAAACCGCCCACGATCAGGACGAGTTCATGGAGATGGAGCGAATGCCGCTCTCTCGCGCCCTCACGATGGTGCGCGACGGCATGATCGTAGACGCGAAGACGATCTGCACGCTCCTCTACGCCGCGACGTTCAACCTGGCGCCGCGGACCCCGTCCCTTCCCGCTACCTGAGGCTGGCAATGAACGAACGTCGCGGCGGTGCTACGGGGCACGCGACTGCGGTGCCCCTGCGGCAGAGCTTGCCTCGAGCCGGCGCAGCCTCGCCAGAGGCCCGGTCCCGCCGGCGTCCGCACGCGGGGCGGCGAGTGTCCTCGCGGGAGGACGGATTTCCCTGCCCGACAAGCGGGAGAAGGCTTGGTACGGATCCTGCGGTGCGGTATGATGGAGGGGGGGTGGCGGACGCGGAAGGTGAGACAGCCGAGGGATCGGCGGAGCGGCAGGCGCGCATGGCGGTGAAGCGCGGTACGCACGGCGGGCGCGACGTTACGGTGGCCGGGCTCGCGGTGAAGGAGCCCCGGCAGGCGCGGCGTCCGGACCACTCGTCGCTGGACGACAGCCAGGTGGTCCAGCACGCACTGGACGGCGACCGGCGTGCGTTCACCGAGCTTGTGGACCGTTATCACGGCCGGCTGCTCAATTTCGTGTACCGCACGATCGGCGACCGTGAGCGTGCCGAGGATCTCGTGCAGGAGACGTTCGTGCGTGTGTACCGGCACCTGCAACGGTTCGACCAGACGAAGAAGTTCTCGACCTGGATCTATACGATCGCAAGCAATCTGGCGAAGAACGAGCTGCGAAACCGGTCGCGGAACCCGCTCGTTCTCTTCCAGACGATCAGGCGGAACTGGGAGGCGGACCACCGGCCGCTGGAGTGGGAGGACAACACGTATCGGCCGGACGACCTTTTCCGGCAGCGGCACCTGCGCGAGATGGTGGAGCGCGCGGTCGCCCGGCTTCCCGAGCACCACCGGATCGTCTTCGTCCTGCGGGAGATGGAGGGGAAGACGTACGAGGAGATCGCCGAGATCACGAGGTGCAACCTGGGGACCGTGAAGAGCCGGCTGAACCGGGCGCGGAACAACTTCGCACGGATCATCGCACCGATGCTGGAGTAGCGAGCGAGCGCGCCGGCGGGTGAGCGGGCGAGCGGGCGAGCGAGCTCTCGCCGACACGCCGGCTCTTGGGCTCGAACCGCACGGGCACGCGGCCTGCTGTGGGGCTCGAGCCGGGCGGGGCCCCGCCGCGGAGAGCGGCGGGGCGTTTTTGTCCGTACGCCGCGCGTGCACGCCGCGCGTGCACGCGGCGCGCGGAACCTCCGCCCATGCGGCACAGTATGAGGTGTGGCCACGCGGAACTCGCTCCGTGTGGGCGCGGTAGTAGAGGGTCAGTGTTGGGCCGCGGGTTGGAGGCTGCTCGAGCGAGGGGACGTTCGGCCACGATGGATTGCGCGGAGTTCCTGGGAGGGCATTCCGACTACCTGGACGGTGTGGTGAGCGCCGCGAGAGCCGGGGAGTTCGTCCGGCATCAGGAGGCGTGTCCGTCCTGTGCGCGCTATCACCGGGTGCTGGTGAAAGGCAGGGAGCTCCTCCAGATGCTGCCGCCCGTCGAGCCCCCGCGCGACTTCTATCCTCGTCTGCAGCACCGCCTCTATCACGTGATGGACGGACCCGAGCTCGACTACGGCGCCCGGGCGTCGGGGACGAGCACGGTGGCGGCCGTGGCGATCGCGGTGCTCATGGCGCTCGCGGCGTGGAGCCCCCTCGTGCGGCCCGAGACGCCGCAGGTCGAGCTCCCGGCCATCGTGGTGGACGAGCCTTCTCGCTATGGTCTGGGTCAGACGCTTCGTCTGCTCCCCAACCCGGACGACCTGCACCTGGCGCCGAGCCTCCTGTCGGAGGCACTCTGGGACCGACCGAACATGCTTCTCTATCTCTACTCGCCGCTGGGATGGCGGGAGCGCCAGGCCCGATCTCTGCGCCCCGTCCGCGTCGAGTGACGCGGCGACGCGCTCGCTCGCTCTGCGCCGCGGGCGTCCACTGACGCCAGCGGTTCGCCGTGTCCCCCGAGGCGCTCCAGGAATGGCTCGATCGAGGTGGACGTGGCGGCGTCTTCTTCCTCTTCGGTGAGGACGAGTTCCGCAAGGAGGAGGCGGCGCGAGCCCTGGTCGGTGCGCACCTCGATCCCGCGACGCGCGATTTCAATCTGGACGTGCTGCACGGCTCCGAGCTGGACGCGGAGCGCTTTGCCTCCGTTCTGGCGACGCCGCCGATGCTGGCGGAGTGGCGGGTCGTGGTTGTGCGCGAGGCGGAGGCGCTGGCGACGCAGGCGCGGTCACGCGAACGGGTCCTCGGGCTCCTGGACCGTGTGCCGCCGGGGCTCGCCCTGATTCTCCTGGCCTCGGTGCCGGCCGGTTCGCGGGCGCGCTTCTACGAGGAGCTCCAGATGCGAGGGCGTGCCGCGCGCTTTACGGAGATCGATACCACCGATCTGCCGGGGTGGCTCATGCAGTGGACGCGGGCCCGGTTGGGCGTCGATCTCGAAGAGGGCGCGGCCCGCGCGCTGGCGGCCGCTGTGGGCAGCGACCTGGCCGTGCTGACGCTCGAGCTGGAGAAGCTGGCGAGCTACGCGGGCGGGCGGGGGCGCATCCGTGAGGACGACGTGCGCGCGGCCGGGATCGTGCTGCCGCGGGTCAATCGCTGGGCATGGTTCGACCTGGTGGGCGAGCGCCGGTTCCGCGAAGCGCTGCCCGGGTTGCGGGTGCTCCTGGCCGGTGGCGAAACGGGGGTCGGCCTCACGATCGGGCTGGGGACCCAGCTGCTCCGGGTCGGTGTCGCGCTGGAGGGGGGGATCCAAGGCCTCGAGCGCGTTTTGCCGCCCCGGCAGCGGTGGCTGGCCCCGCGAATCGCGGGGCAGGCGCGGCGCTGGACGCCGGAGTCGCTGGCCGCGGCGGTTCGGGGGCTGCGTCGCGTGGACCAGCTTCTCAAGTCGAGCTCGCTGAGCGCGGAGCACCTGCTCGAGGAGTGGCTGCTTTCCCAGCTCGTTCGGGAGGTCGAGGTGGTATGAATCCCGTGGCCCGTCTCGTGTACGCTGCGCTTTTCGCCTTGCCCAACGTGTGCGGGGCGCAGCAGCTTGCTCTGCAAGCCATCGACTCACTGGCCGCGGCCGGCCAGGTGGGTGCCGCGCGCACCGCCCTCGATGAGTGGTGGAGGGCGGACGCGGTCGCTGCATCGCGAGCGGAGCTGCAGCGTGCCATCTGGCTGCGCGGAAAGCTCTCCCTGGACGCAGAGCGTGCGGAGCGCGACTACCAGCGGCTGGTCCTCGAGTATCCGGGCGGCCCGTACACGGACGGTGCGCTGCTGCGCCTGGGGCTGGCGGCCCGCGAGCGTGGCGACGCGGCGAAGGCGGCGTCGTACTTCGAGACGCTGCTCCGGGACTACCCGGCGAGCCCATACCGCCACGAGGCGACCCAGTGGTTGGAGAGCGTACGGGTCCGGGGCGCCGGCGGGCCGGAGCCGCGGGCCGAACGACGAGCGATGCCGGCCGCCACATCGGAAGCGCGCCCGCCGGTGGCCGGGCCGTACACGGTCCAGCTCGGCGCGTTCAGCACCGTCGAGCGGGCGCGTAGCCTGGCGGCGGCGGCCCGCGCCGCCGGACTCGACCCGCGCGTGGTGCGGGTGGCCAGCAGCCGGCTGGTGCGCGTACGCGTCGGGCGGTTCACGACGCCGGATGCCGCCACGGCGGCGCGGAGCACGGCGGTCGCAAAGGGCTTTCAGGCCACCGTGGTGAGCGACGCCGCGGCAGAGGAAGGAGTTCCATGACGCAGACGAGCGAGCGCCCGGAACCCTGGAGCATCCTGCTCGCCGAGGACAACGAGGATCACGCGCTCCTGATTCGCATGGCGCTGGAGCGGGCATCGCAGGGGCCGATTGAGCTGGCGTGGGTGCGCGATGGCGACGCCGCGCTCCGCGCCGCGGAAGAGCGTCCCCCGGATCTCCTGCTCCTGGACCTGAACATGCCCGGCCGCTCGGGGCACGACGTGCTCGAGCGCTTGAAGGGCGATGAGCGGCTGCGGCGCATCCCGGTGGCGGTGCTCACGTCGTCAGACCGGGACGAGGACATTGCCCGCAGCTACGGGCTGGGCACCAATCATTTCATCACGAAGCCGGAGAACCCTGCGGACCTGGAGCGGCGGCTCCGCAGTCTGCTGGAGCAGCTTCCGCAGCTAGGCGCGGTGCGCCGGGGCACGGGCCGGATGGCGGTGACCGCGGTGAGTGACATCGGCCCTTCCCTCCTTTCCCCGCGGAGCCAGCTCGTCTGGGGGATCCTCTTGGCGCTGGTGGCTGGTTTCGTCATCTACCTCATCTACCTCGTGTTGGGCGGTGGCTAGTGCTCCCGACGGGAAGTTCGGTCGCATGCGACCGCCGCTCGATTCCGGCTCGCTGCGTTGCGCCTCGCTCTCGCCCCACGCAACGTAGGTTGCGTGGGGACCCCGGTGGCAATGGCGCACGGCTATTCCTCCTCGGCGCGCTTTGCGAGCCGGACGCATCGACGGTCTCGGTGCGTGACCGAACTTCCGGTCGGGAGCACTAGAGCACGGCGGGAGCCGTGCGGGAAGTCCGCGCACGGGCGTAACGAGGCGCACAACGCACAGACCCGATCGGGGGCGAGGGGGAGGGAGCGGCCCCGGGGCAATGAGCAGCGATCTTCCGACGTGGCAGGCGTTCGACGCGATGTCCCCGGCTTTGCCTCCGGGAATCGAGGCGCCGCTGGCGGCCGCCGAGGCCGGGCCGCTGGCGGTGTTCGCGGCGACGCCCGCGGCTGAAGCCGACGACTGGGCGCCGCGGGCCGTGGTGGTGCTCGCCTCGCACTCGTCCCGGCGAGGGCGGCGCGTCCTGCTCGCGGACCTCGGCCTGGAGAATCCGCGTCTCCATGAGGTGCTGGGCCAGGAGAACGTGGAAGGGGTTGTGGACGCGTGTCTCTACGGCGCGTCGTTGCGACGGATCGCGACCGCGGTTCCGGGCCGCGCGTTCCTCTTTGCGGCTGCGGGCACCTACACCCCCGATCCGGAATCGGTCGTCCGTCACGAGCGATGGGATGCCCTGATCCGCGCGCTCATAGCTGCGCATGCCGTCATGTTCGCGTACGTGCCCGTGACGCTTCCAGGGTTCAAGGCGTTCGCGGAACGGGGATCGCGGGTGATACTGCTGACGCACCGATACGAGGACAGCGGCCTCCAGGGGCTGGGGTCCGCAGTGGACAAGGTCGCTGCGGCCCTGGGGCCGCCTGCCGAGACGGCGGCGGTCGCTATGCCACATGAGGACTCGTGGTGGCCAGACATCGCGGCCCTCGATGCGCCGGTGACGGAGAGGCACACGCTGGGCGGCGAGCGCGGCGGTTCGCCATGGAACATCGTTCTTGCGGAGGATGAAGAGAATCATGCGCTGCTGATCCGAATGGCGCTCGAGCGAGCCTCGCGCCGACGCGTCGAGCTGACGTGGGTCCGTGAAGGCGATGCCGCGCTGCGCGCGGTGGAGGCGGCGCCACCCGACCTGATGCTCCTCGATCTGCACATGCCGGGCCGCTCCGGGCACGAGGTTCTGGGTCAACTGAAGACCGACGAGCGCCTGCGGCCGGTGCCCGTGGCCGTGCTCACCACGTCGGACCGGGACGAAGACATCGCCCGGAGCTACGGGCTGGGTGCGAATCACTTCATCACCAAGTCGGGCGACGTCGCTGAGATGGAGCGGCGGCTCCGCAGGCTTCTCGACCAGCTTCCCGAGCTCCGGCCCGCCCGCCGCGGCCCGAGCCAGATAGCCGCCACCGCCGCAGCCCCCGCGCTGAGGTACCGGCAAGGCTCGTTGAAAGTGTGGCGCAGCGAGCTCGTCTGGGCGGTGCTGGTTGCAGCCGCGGCCGCTGGCCTGGTCTACGCGGTGCTTGCGGGCCGATAGCGCGGCTGCCGGGTGCGCGGAAACCTGTGGCCCGAGTCGGCATATAAAGGGCGTCCAAGGGGAGTCGCTTCGCGACACGGCGGCGTCGCGGATAAGCGGCTCCCTGGTCTATGGCGAATCACTCAGAAAGACCGATGCCGGAGACACGCGAAGCGCCGAGCGGCCAGGCCGGGCTGGCCGTCGTGCAGCTCCCCATCGAAGGGATGCACTGCGCGGGCTGCGTGGCCACCGTGGAGGGCGCGCTCTGCGAGGTGAATGGGGTCGATGAGGCGAGCGTGAACCTGGCGACCGGCATCGCCCAGGTCCGCTTCCATCCGGCCGTGGCGGACGTGGAGGCCATGATCCACGCCGTGGAGGAAGCGGGTTACGGTGTGAAGCCCGGGGAAGCTGCGCCCGCGAGCGCGGTGGAAGACCGGCTGCGCGAGTATCGCGAAAAGCTCCGCCGCTTCTGGGTCGGGCTCGCCCTCTCGATCCCCGTGGTCGCCGCCGGCCACGGGGACATGCTGCCCGGGCTCATGCACGTCGCGGCAGGCACACATCGCGCGCTCTGGGCGATCTCCGGGCTGCTGACCATCCCGATCCTCGTCTATGTGGGTCCCCGCTTCTTCACGGGTGGCTGGGCCGCGTTCCGCCGCCGCACCGCGGATATGAATACGCTGGTCGTCCTGGGCACCGGCTCCGCGTGGCTCTACTCCACGGTGGCGGTGGCGTTTCCCGGGCTCTTCCCCCAGGGCACGGCAGTGCCCTTCTACGAGGCGACCGCCGTGGTCATCACGCTCGCGATGCTCGGGCAGGCGCTCGAGGCGCGGGCGAAGGGCCGCACCTCCCAGGCGCTGCACGCGCTCCTGGATCTCCAGCCGCGCACGGCGCGCGTTGCGCGCGCGGGCGGCGAGGCGGACATCCCGGTGGAGGAGGTTCGGGCCGGAGATGTGGTCGTGGTCCGACCCGGCGAGAAGATTCCCGTGGACGGCGTGGTGCTCGAAGGGCGGAGCGCCGTGGACGAGTCCATGATCACCGGGGAGAGCCTGCCGGTGGAGAAGGGTCCCGGCGACGAGGTCATCGGCGCCACGGTCAACCGGAGCGGCAGCTTCCGCTTCCGGGCCACGAAGGTGGGGAAGGACACGGTGCTCGCCCAGATCGTGAGCCTGGTGCGCCAGGCCCAGGGCTCCAAGCCGCCGATCCAGCGGACCGTGGACCTGGTGGCCAGCTACTTCGTGCCCACGGTGATGATCATCGCCGTGATCGCCTTCGCCCTGTGGTACACGGTGGGTCCGGAGCCGCGGCTGAGCTACGCGATGGTCGTGGCGGTCGCGGTGCTCGTGATCGCCTGCCCGTGCGCCCTCGGCTTGGCCACGCCCATTTCCGTGATGCTGGCGGTGGGCAAGGCGGCGGAGCACGGGGTGCTCATCCGAAGTGGGGAGGCGTTGCAGGCGGCCCGCGCGCTGGACGTCATCGTCCTGGACAAGACGGGGACGATCACCACCGGCGCCCCCGAGGTCACCGATGTGGTTCCCGCGCCGGGCGTCGACGCGCATGCGCTGCTGGTCCTCGCCGGCTCGGCGGAGCGCGACTCCGAGCATCCGCTGGGCGAGGCGGTCGTGGCGGCGGCGCGGGCGGCGCTCGCCCAGCTCTCGCGGGTCGAGGCGTTCCGCGCGCTCCCCGGCCGCGGGATCGAGGGGCGCGTGGATGGCCGCGATGTCGTCCTGGGGAACGAGGCACTGCTGCGGGAGCGGGGCATCCCCCTGGGTGCCCTGGCGGCCCAGGCACGGCGGCTGGCCGACGAGGGGAAGAGCCTCGTGCTCGTCGTCGTGGACGGCGATCTCAGCGGCCTGATCGGCGTCGCGGACCGCGTGAAGGAGGACTCGGCCGCGGCGGTGCGGCAACTCAAGGAGCTGGGACTCGAGGTCCTCATGATCACCGGGGACAACGAGCGCACGGCGCAGGCCGTCGCTCACCAGGTGGGCATCGAGCGGCTGCTTGCCGAGGTGCTGCCGGACCGCAAGGTCGCAGCAATCCGCGAGCTCCAGGGCGCGGGGAGGAAGGTGGCCATGGTGGGCGACGGCATCAACGACGCGCCCGCGCTCGCCCAGGCGGACGTGGGGATCGCCATCGGCACGGGAACGGATGTGGCCATCGAGACGGGCGACATCACGCTGATCGGCGGCTCGCTCGGCGGCGTGGTCGTCGCCATCGAGACGTCGCGGGCCGCGTTCCGCAACATCAAGCAGAACCTCTTCGGCGCGTTCATCTACAACGTGCTGGGGATCCCCATTGCCGCGGGCACGTTCTATCCAGTGTCCGGGATGCTGCTTTCGCCCATGATCGCGGGCGCCGCTATGGCGTTCAGCTCCGTCACCGTGGTCACGAACGCGAACCGGCTACGCCTGTTCCGGCCGTCGCGTCTGTAGCTCTCCAGCGACCTGCTGATGCGGCTCGACGTCATCCTGGTGGACCTGGCCGCCGCGGCCGCGATCACGTGGATCGTCTGGTATTTCTGGCTGTCGAAGAAGAAGGGCGCGCGAGAATGAACGGCAGAGCGCGCGGCCGCACGGCCTCCCCGGCGGACGACACGCCGCTTATGCAGCAGTGGCGCGAGATCAAGGCACGCCACCGCGATGCGCTGCTGCTTTTCCGCGTGGGCGATTTCTACGAGATGTTCTACGGCGACGCGGAAGAAGGCGCCCGCCTGCTCGGCCTGACCCTGACCTCCCGGAACAATGGCGCTGCCGGCGACGTTCCGCTGGCCGGGATCCCCACCCGTGCGCTGGACGAGTATCTGGCCCGGCTGGTGCGCCTGGGCCGGCGCGTGGCGATCTGCGAGCAGGTGGAGGATCCGAGCGAGGCGAAGGGGCTGGTGCGCCGTGAGGTGGTGGAGACGGTGACGCCCGGCGCCGTCCTTCACGACGCGCTGCTCCGCGCGGAGCGGAACAACTTCCTGGTAGCCATCGCGCCGCCGCGGAACGGCGCCTACGCCCTCGCCGCCGTCGACCTCTCGACCGGCGAGTTGCTGGTCGAGGAGGTGCCTGAGCACGAGCTCGCCGCGGAGCTCGGGCGCCTCGAGCCGTCGGAGCTCCTCCTCGCCCGCTGCCTCGCCGACGGCGAAGGCCCGCCCCAGCGCGCGGAGGCCGCCGAGGCCATGAGCGCCGCTCTCCGCACGGTGCGCGACGATTGGCTGTTCGACGGTGCCCTCGCGGCCGCCGAGCTGTGCCGCCACTTCTGTGTGCACAACCTGGACGGGTTCGGATTCGCTGCGGGTGATGACGCGCTCATCGGCGCCGCGGGCGCGCTTCTCGCCTACCTTCGCGAGGTGCAGCCGGCGGCGGTGAGCCACCTGCGGCCGCCGCGCATCGAGCGCACGGGCTCCGCCATGGTGCTCGACGACATGACGCGCCGCAACCTGGAGCTCGTGGAGCCGCTGCGCGCGGGCGAGGAGGGCGGCACGCTGCTGTCCGTGCTGGATGAGACGGTGACGCCCATGGGCGCTCGACTGCTTCGCCGCTGGCTGCTCCGCCCCGTGGTGGACGCGCCGACGCTCTGGCGGCGGCACGATGCAGTAGCGGAGTTGCTCGAGAACCGTGAGCTCAGGCGCGCGCTGCGGCGCGAGCTCCGGGCCGTGGGCGACCTGGAGCGTCTGGCGGCGAAAGTGGGTGCGGCGCGCATCTCGCCTCGGGAGCTCGCCGCGCTCGGCCGCTCGCTCTCGATCCTGCCGCGTCTCTGCGAGATGTTCGCCGCCGCGGAGAGCGAGCTGCTGCGCGAGCTCATGGGCTCCCTCGATCCCCTGGACGACGTTCGCGCGCTCGTGGAGCGCGCTCTTGTGCCCGATCCGCCCGTGACGCTGGCCGAGGGCGGCGTGATCCGGCAGGGCTATGACGCGGAGCTGGACGAGCTCCGTCAGGTCCGGGATGGGGCGCGGGACTTCATTGCGGGGCTCGAGGCGCGGGAGCGCCGGAGAACCGAGATCCAGTCGCTCAAGGTGGGATACAACAAGGTCTTCGGCTACTACCTCGAGGTCACTCGCCCGAACCTCGGGCGGGTGCCCCCAGACTACGTGCGCAAGCAGACGCTGGTGAACGCGGAGCGCTTCTTCACCCCGGAGCTCAAGGAGTGGGAGGAGAAGGTGCTCGGCGCAGAGGACCGGATCGCCGGGCTCGAGGCGCGCCTGTTCGCGGGACTGCGGGCGCGCGTGGCGGACCACGTGGCTCGGCTCCAGGACGCCGGGTCACGGGTCGCCACGCAGGACGTGCTTGCCTGCCTGGCCGAGGTGGCGGAGCGGCGCCGCTACGTGCGGCCCGAGGTGCACACGGGGTACCGTCTCGAGATTCGGGGCGGCCGGCATCCCGTGGTCGAGACGATGATGCCCCGGGAGGAGTTCATCCCGAACGACGTGATGCTGGACGAGGACCGCCGCACCATGATCCTCACCGGGCCGAACATGGCCGGCAAGAGCACCATCTTGCGGCAGGTCGGTCTCATCCAGCTCATGGCGCAGATCGGGTCGTTCGTGCCCGCGGACGCGGCGAAGCTCGCCGTCTGCGACCGCATCTTCACGCGCGTGGGCGCCAGCGACAACCTGGTTCGCGGCCGCTCGACCTTCATGGTGGAGATGAACGAGACAGCGGCGATCATCCACGGGGCGACGCCGCGCAGCCTCGTGCTCCTGGACGAGATTGGGCGCGGAACCTCCACGTACGATGGCGTGTCTATCGCGTGGGCGGTCACCGAGCACCTGCACGACCATCTCGGCGCCAAGACGATCTTCGCGACGCACTACCATGAGCTCACTCAGCTCGGCGATCTGCTGGACGCGGCCTTCAACCTGAACGTGGCCGTGAAGGAAGTGGGCGAGGACATCGTGTTCCTGCGGCATCTGGAGCCCGGCGGCGCGGACCGCTCCTACGGGATCCACGTGGCGCGGCTCGCGGGGCTGCCGCCGGACGTCATCGCGCGCGCCGGGGAGATCCTGGAGGAGCTGCAGGGCTCGCACACGGGCGGAGGCGAGGGGTTGGGACGCCGCGGGCCGCACCGCCCGCGCTCCGTGCCAGCGCCGGACCAGCTCAGCCTCTTCGCGCCCGAGCACCCGGTGGTGCGGGCGCTGCAGGAGCTCGACGTGGAGCGGATGACGCCCCTGGAGGCCCTCAAGCTCCTGGCCGAGCTGCGGTGCCGCGCCGGCGGGCGGGCGAGCGGATGAGGGTGCGCGGGCTCTTCCTCGCAAGCGCCTGGCTGCCGCTTGCGGCGTGCGCAGGCGACACGGAGATCGAGAGGCCGGCGCCGCTCTACGGCGACGTGCCCGTGGACTACCCACTGGAACTGTGGGACCAGGGGATTGAGGGCGAGACGCTGCTGAACGTGCGGGTGAACGAGCGCGGCGAGGTGGACAGTGCGGTGGTGCTGCGCTCGAGCGGTCACGCCGCGTTCGATTCCGCCGCCCTCGCCGGCGTGGCCGATATGCGGTTCAGCCCGGCGCGCAAGAAGGGTAGGCGCATCGTCGTCTGGGCCCGGATCCCCGTGCGGTTCACGAAGAAGCACGCGCCGTAGCCTCCGGCGCTGTAGAGCTGTAGCAGCTCGCGGCGGTCCCTCGGCGACCTGCCAGGTGCGCAGGGGCGGCAGCGCCGCCGGGGCCGGCGGAGGTGAGGGGGGTGCGCCGCTGGACACAAGAGCCGCAGAGTCCACGGGGTGATGCCATGAGCGCACGGTTCCTGGAGCCGTTGGAGAACGTGCTGGCGACGATCGGGTGGACGCCGCTGATCCGCCTGAACAAGGTGGCGGGTGGCGCTGCGACGCCCGTATACGCGAAGTGCGAGTTCTTTGGTCCCGGGGGTTCGGTCAAGGACCGGATCGGGCTGGCGATCATCGAGAAGGCGGAGCGCGAGGGCCGGCTGAAGGCGGGCGGCCTCATCGTCGAGGCGACAAGCGGCAACACGGGCGTCGCCCTCGCCACGGTCGCGGCCATCAAGGGCTACCGCTGCGTCTTCACCATGCCGGACAAGATGAGCCAGGAGAAGGTCCGGTTGCTGAAGGCGTTCGGTGCGGAGGTCATCATCACCCCGACCGCCGTGCCGCCGGATCACCCGGACCACTACACGCAGCTAGCGAAGCGGATCGCCGAGGAGACGCCGGGTGCGATCCTGGCCGACCAGTTCTACAATCCGGCGAATCCCGAAGCCCACTACGCGACCACGGGCCCCGAGCTCTGGGAGCAGACGCGCGGTCATATCACCCACATGGTCCTGGGCGCGGGCACCGGCGGGACGCTCACCGGCGCGGCCCGCTACCTGAAAGAGCGGAAGGCGAAGATCCGTGTGATCCTGGGCGACCCCGTGGGCTCCATCCTCCGTGACTACTTCTATACGGGGACGAAGCCCGAGGGCCATCCCTATAAGGTGGAGGGGATCGGGAGCGACAAGATCCCGGGCACCCTGGACCTCTCGCTGGTGGACGAGACAGTCGCCGTCAGCGACCGGGAGGCGTTCCTCATGGGGCGCCGGCTCACTCGCGAGGAGGGGCTGTTCGCGGGCGGCTCGTCGGGGCTCGTCGTGCACGTGGCTGTCCAGCTCGCTCAGCGGCTCGGTGACCCCGACGCCCTCATCGTGTGCGTCCTCGCGGACACGGGCGAGCGCTACCTGTCGAAGATGTACAGCGACGAATGGATGAGGGAAAACCGGCTTCTCGAGCCGGAGGCCGGCACCGTGGAGGGCCTGCTGCAAGTGAAGGACGGGGCCACGCCGCCCCTGGTTTCCGTCGAGCCCGCGACGCCGGTGCGCGTGGCCCTCTCGCTCATCACGGCGCACGACGTATCGCAGCTCCCGGTCCTGGCGGAAGGCGACTGCGTGGGCTCGGTCTCCGAGGCGACGCTCATGAGCCGCGTCATCGATGATCCCAGCGTGCTCGAGGGGCCGGTGGAGTCGCTCATGGAGCCACCGTTCCCGGTGATCGACTCGCACCTGGATGCCGCCACGGTCATGCGGCTCCTGAGCCGCCAGAACCCCGCCGTCCTCGTGCGCAGGGACGGCCGCATCGTGGGGATCATCACTCGCTACGACGTGGTGCGCACCATCACGAGCCGTACCTGATGGCCGGGGGCCTCGCGCAGTGAAGATCACCGTTCTCATGGGCGGGACGTCCGGCGAGCGTGACGTCTCCCTCTCGTCCGGCGCCCAGGTGGCCCGCGCGCTGCGCCAGGCGGGGCACGAGGTCGTAGCGGTGGACACGGCGCGAGGCGTGCTTGCGCCCGCGGAGGAGCGCCACATCGTCGAGTCGGGTGTGAAGCCGCTGCCGCCGGAGGCACTCGCGCTGGACCTGCTCGCCACCGGGGATGCCACTGCGCTGACCCGTGCGCCGGAGGTGCGCAACACTGATGTCGTGTTCCTCACGCTTCACGGCGGTGCCGGCGAGGACGGGACGCTCCAGGCGCTCCTGAATCTGGTCGGCATCCCGTACGTCGGCAGCGGGCCCCTGGGCTGCGGGCTCGCCATGGACAAGGATCTCGCCAAGCGACTCTTTCGGCAGGCCGGCATCCCGACGCCGGACTGGCTCATGGGGCCGGCCAGCCGGGAGCAGGTGGGGCGCCTCGGCTACCCCGTGGTCGTCAAGCCGAACAACGGCGGCTCGACCCTCGGGCTCAGCGTCGTGCACAGCGAGGAGGAGCTCGATGCGGCCATGACGCTGGCGGCGCAGTACGATCAGGAGATCCTCATCGAGCGCTTCATCCGTGGCCGCGAGCTGACGGTCGGCATCCTCGGCGAACGCGCGCTCGCGGTCGGCGAGATCATCCCGAAGCATGAGATTTTCGACTACGAGTGCAAGTACCAGCCCGGCCTCGCCGAGGAGATCTTCCCCGCCGACCTGCCCGACCAGGTCGCGCGCCGCGTCCAGGAGATCGCGCTGCGGGCGCACCGCGCCCTCAAGCTCCGGGACTTCAGCCGCATCGACTTCGTGCTCGACGGCGATGAAGTCGCCTGGTGTCTGGAGGCGAACGCGCTCCCGGGGATGACGGCCACGAGCCTGCTCCCACAGTCCGCGGTCGCCGCGGGCATCCCGTTCCCCGAGCTGTGCTCGCGGATCGGTCAGCTCGCGATGGAGCGGTGGGAGCGCGAGAGCCGCCAGCGGCCGGGGGCCCCGCGGGGGGCGGAGCTGCGGACGGCGACGTCATAACTCGCGGCGGCAGGGGAATGGAATCAAGACGAGGGAACCAACCCGCTTGCCCGGGTGTCTCTCAACGCGTAGGCTACACGCCGCACCAGTCGCTTGTTCGGCTTCCCGATGGTCTTATGGCGTATCGCGGCTTCGGAATGTCGTTCGGATACGGTCTCACTCCCTGGGTGACGCGCCTTCTCATCGCGAACGGGGTGGCCTTCGTGCTCACCCTCCCCCTCGATCCGCGTTTCGTCGTCGAGTGGCTCGCGTTCACGCCGGCGCACATCCTGACGCGCCCCTGGGGGCTGCTCACCTACATGTTCATTCACGGCGGGTTCTGGCACCTGTTCGTGAACATGTTGGGGCTCTTCTTCTTCGGTGCGCCGCTGGAGGACCGTTGGGGGTCCCGGGAGTTCCTGAAGTATTACTTCATATGCGGACTGGGCGGCGCAATCCTGAGTTTCCTCTTCGTGAGCTACCCGATCATCGGCGCGTCCGCCGCCGTCTACGGGATCATGCTCGCCTTCGCGCTGAACTGGCCGGACGCGCCCATCTACGTTTGGGGGATCTTCCCGGTGAAAGCGAAGTGGCTGGTGGCTTTCCTGTTTGCCGTCACTTTCCTGAGCTCCTTCTCGAACAGCCCCTCCGATGTCGCCAACTTCGCGCACCTGGGCGGGTTCGTCGCCGGCTGGCTCTACCTGAAGATGGACTGGCGGTTCTCCCAGAGGCTGGCCGCCCTGCGCCGCGGGGCGCGCACGCGGCGGCTCGCCATCGTGCCGCGCGAGGATGTGAGCCCGGAGCCGCTCAGCCGGGGCCGCGACGGCGGCCTGCCGAGCGAGGAGGACGCGCTCCTGGACGCGGTGGACCGCGTGCTGGACAAGATCAGCGCCAGCGGGCTCGCCTCCCTGACGCCCGAAGAGCGGCGCCTGCTGGACGAGGTTTCCCGGCGGCGGCGGACGAACTAGCGCTCCCGACTGGAAGTTTGTCCACCAGAGCGCGGAGGCACCGGAGGTCCAGACCATCTCCAGAGACCCGATCCTTGATCGCGAATCGCGAATCGCAAATCGCTGATCATTCGCCTCCTTGACCCCTGTAGGGCCCCGCTCTAGGTTGCCGAATCCCCGAGCTCGTAGACGGTTCTGGCGCGTGTGGAGGAGGGAGGATGTCCGTGGCCAAAGAGTACGCCACCGAACGGATCCGGAACGTCGTCGTGCTGGGCCACGGCGGGTGCGGGAAGACGAGCCTTGTCGATGCCCTTTGCTTCGTCACGGGGACCTCGCGGCGTCACGGGAGCGTCCGGGATGGTACCGCGCTCACCATGTACACGCCCGAGGAGATCGCGCACCGTGTGTCCATGCAGAGCACGCCGGCGTTCGCCGAGTGGATGGAGACGAAGATCAACCTGCTCGACACGCCCGGATACCTGGACTTCACCGCCGACGCGCTGGCGGCCACGAGGGTTGCCGATGGGGCTGTAGTCGTCCTCGGCGCCACAACCGGCGTCGAGGTGGGCACCGAAAAAGTCTGGGAGTACTGCGAGGCCCGCGGGATTCCCAGACTTTTTTTCGTCTCCATGATGGACAAGGATCACGCGGACTTCGAGGACGTCTACAACGACATCAAGGGGCACGTGGCCGAGAAGGTGGTGCCGGTGGAGATCCCCATCGGTGCCGGCGAGTCGTTCCGCGGCATCATCAACCTGTTCAGCGAGCGCGCGCACATGTACAAACCCGGCACGGTGACGGGCGAGTACGAGGAGCAGGACGTCCCCAAGGAGTTGACGTCCAAGTTCGAGCAGTGGCGCACCGAGCTCCTGGAGAACCTGGCCACCACGGACGAGACGTTGCTCGAGCATTACCTGGAAGGGGAAGGGATCTCCCGCGACGAGGCTATCGCCGCCATGAAGGGCGCCATGGCCCGGGGCGAGATGTTCCCCCTCTTCTGCGGCGCCGCGGAGAAGACGTACGGAATGCGCGCGCTGCTCTCCAAGCTGGTGGAGCTCTTCCCGCACCCCGGGGAGGCGCAGCCGGAAGCGGCCCAACGGCTGGGACTCGACCAAACCGTCGAACTGCGCGCGCACGACGACGGCCCGTTTGCCGCCCTGGTCTTCAAGACGACGACGGAGCCCCATGTGGGCGAGCTCTCCTTCTTCCGCAGCTTCAGCGGGATCGTCGTGACGGGGCAGGAGGTCCTGAACGCCGATCGCGGGGTGACGGAGAAGCTGGTTCACCTCTGCATCGCCCTCGGCAAGGAGCGTCTCGAGGTGGAGCGCCTCCACGCCGGTGACGTCGGCGTCGTGGCGAAGCTTAGGAACACACACACGAACGACACGCTGACCTCGTCCGCGCGGCCGGTTGCGGTGCGAAAGATCGAGTTCCCGCGGCCGGACATCTCGATCGCGCTGCGGGGCGTCTCGCGGGGCGACGAGGACAAGCTGGGCGTCGTGCTTCAGAAGCTCCACGAGGAGGACCCTACGTTCGTCTCCGAGTTCAACAGCGAGTTCGGGCAGACGATCGCCCGCGGGCTGGGCGAGCTGCACCTGGAGATCCAGATCGAGCGGCTGAAGCGGAAGTACGGGGTCAACGTGGAGACCGAGCCGCCCAAGGTCGCGTACCGGGAGACGATCACGCGCACGGCGGAGGGCCAGGGCAGATACAAGAAGCAGACGGGCGGGCGCGGCCAGTACGGGGACTGCTGGGTCCGACTGCGGCCGCTGCCGCGCGGCGAGGGGTACCGGTTCGTGGACGGCATCGTGGGTGGGGTGATTCCGGGGAAGTACGTCCCCTCCGTGGACAAGGGGATTCAGGAGGCAGCCCAGCGCGGCATCCTGGCCGGCTACCCCGTGGTGGACTTCGAGGCCGAATGCTTTGACGGCTCGTATCACTCGGTAGACTCGAGCGATATCGCGTTCAAGGTGGCGGGCTCGCTGGGGTTCCAGAACGTGGCCCGGGAGGCGGGGTCGGTCCTCCTGGAGCCGATCATGGAGGTCGAGGTCACGACGCCCGACGAGTTCGTGGGTGAGGTCATGGGCGACGTCACTCAGCGGCGCGGCAAGGTGCTGGGGATGGAGCCCCGGGGCAGCCGCACCGTGATCCGCGCACATATCCCCGAGGCCGAGCTCCACAGGTACGCCACCACCGTGCGCTCCATGACCCAGGGTCGAGGCTACCATACGCGCAAGTTCATCCGGTACGAGGAGGTCCCACCCCACGTGGCCGAGCGCATCGCTGCCGAGTCGAAGCGGCAGAAGGAGGCCGCGGCGCGGTAGGGGCTCTTCCCCAGCCGTGGCCGGGGCTCGTCGCGGGCGGTGGTCTGTATCCGGATCCGGCGGGCGGGCCCAAGACGGCAACTGTCCCACTCGCCGGCCCCCTCAGCCGCTCAGCCGACCTCTTCCTCGATTGATCCGCTCCTCATCCGCCGGTTATATTACGCCTGCGAATTCCGAACAGACGCCCAAAGCGCCGGCCCCCGGAACGCCGGTGGCGGCCGAACCCCGCAGCGATTTCCCAGGAGGCGCCCCTTGTCCGGTCACAGCAAGTGGGCACAGATCAAGCGCAAGAAGGCGGTCGTCGACCAGAAGCGCGGCAAACTCTTCAGCAAGCTGATCCGTGAGATTACGGTGGCCGCGCGGGAGGGTGGCGGCGATTCCAGCGCAAATGCCCGGCTCCGTCTCGCCGTCGACACGGCGCGGGCGGCGAATATGCCGCAGGACAACATCGACCGTGCCATCAAGCGAGGCACGGGGGAGGTGGCGGGGGCCCGTTATGAGGAGGTGGTCTATGAGGGCTACGGGCCGGGCGGCGTCGCCCTCTTCGTGGAGGCAATGACGGATAACGCGAACCGCACGGTGGCGGAGATCCGGCGCATCCTGGAGCGGCACGGCGGCAACCTGGGGCAGAGCGGCTCGGTGGCCTGGCAGTTTGACCGCAAAGGCCAGATCTACATCGACGCGTCGCGCTACCACGAGGATGCAGTGCTCGAAGCGGCGCTGGAGGCGGGAGCGGACGACGTACGCCGGCAGGGCGACGAGTGCATTGTGACGAGCGACGTGGTGGCGTTCCACCAAGTGCAAGAGGGTCTGCGGTCCCGGGGCATCGAGTTCTCCCATGCCGAGCTGGCGATGATCCCGAAAGTCGAGGTCCCGGTGACGGGGAAGGAGGCGGAACGGCTCCTCAAGATGCTCGAGGCGCTAGACGAAGCGGACGACGTGCAGAAGGTCTACGGGAACTACGATATCGACGAGACCGTGCTGGCGGGGGCCGCATGAGGCGGACCGCCGGGTGATGATCGTCCTGGGGATCGATCCGGGCACGGGGATCACGGGCTACGGCGTCGTCGCGCTCGAGGGCGACGGCGCCGTTTCGCTGTGCGAGTGTGGGGTCATTCGCACGGACGCGTCCGACCCGCTGCCGCAGCGGATCCGCGCGATCTTCGACGGGGTCGGTGAGCTCCTCGAGCGCCACGACCCGGACGTTGTGGTGGTGGAGGACGTGTTCCAGGGGAAGAACGCGCGGAGCGCGCTGGTGCTCGGCCACACGCGGGGCGCGATCCTTCTGGCCGCGGCGCTGGGCGACCGGCAGATCGCCGAGTACACGCCAGCGGAGGTGAAGAACGCGGTGGTCGGCCGGGGGCGCGCGACGAAGGATCAGGTCGGCTTCATGGTGAAGCAGCTCCTGCGCCTGAGCCGCGCGCCGGAACCGAGCGACGCTGCGGACGGTGTCGCCGCGGCCCTCTGCCACTGCCTCGTGGGCGCGCCGCGCTTGAGCCTGGCGCCGTCGGGCCCGCGTCTCCGCGCGCGGCCTTTCGGCGCACGGCCATGATCAGCCGGGTGCGCGGGACGCTGCTCAGCCGCGATCTGGAGCGCGTGGAGATTCTCACGGGCTCGGGCGTTGTCTACGAGGTCGAGGTCCCGCTCTCGGTGCTGGAGCGGCTGCCCAGGGAAGGGGAGGAGGTCGAGCTCCGGACCGCGTATGTGGTCCGCGAGGATTCGGCTGCACTGTACGGGTTCCTCGAGGCTCACGAGCGGGAACTGTTCGATCGCCTGCTCACTGCCTCGGGTGTCGGACCGCGGCTGGCCATCGCCATGCTGTCGGCCTTCTCCGCCCGGCGCCTGGCTCGCGCCCTGGCCGAGGGCGATGTGGCGGCGCTCAAACAGGTGAGCGGCGTTGGGAAGAAGACGGCGGAGCGCCTGGTCCTGGAGTTGGGTGACCGCGTGGCCGACCTGATGGCGGCCGGGGCGGTGGTTGAGCCGGTCGTGCCGGGCGTCGCGGACGCCGTATCCGCCCTCGTCGCCCTGGGCTTCACGGCCGGTGAGGCGGACCGTGCGGTGCGGCGCGCGCTCGAGGAGGACGGCCCGCCCGAGAGCGTGGAGACGCTCATCCGCCAAGCCCTAGCGCACCTGAGGACCTGAGGACCTGAGGACCTGAGGGGGTGGGCGAGGCGGACGTAGGGGCGCGGCCCCGGGCCCTCCGGGCCGGATGCGAACTTCCCGGCCGCAAAACCCGCGGCCAGCCGCGGGGTGCGCCCCTGGCACCGAAGCGGTCAGGAACGAAAGAGACGGCCACCCAGGCTGGCGAGATGCGAGCCGAGATCACGACGCCGGAGGAGCTGAGGGACGACACCTCGGTGGAGCCGTCGCTGCGGCCCCAGCGGCTGGCCGAGTTCATCGGCCAGGAGAAGGTGAAGGAGACTCTTCAGATCGCGATCACGGCGGCGCTCCGACGGCGCGAGCCGCTCGACCACACGCTCTTTCACGGGCCGCCGGGGCTGGGAAAGACGACGCTGGCGGTGCTCATGGCTCGCGAGCTCGGCGTGAATATCAAGACGACGTCGGGGCCGGTGCTCGAGAAGCCGGGCGACCTGGTGGGGATGCTCACGAATCTGCGCGAAGGCGACATCCTCTTCATCGACGAGATCCACCGGCTGCGTCCGATCATCGAGGAATTTCTCTACCCGGCGATGGAGGACTACCGGATCGAGATCCGGCTCTCCGAGGGCCCGCGCGCGCAGACCGTAACCATGCAGGTTGAGCCGTTCACCCTGGTCGGCGCCACCACGCGCTTCGGGTTACTCACCGCACCGATGCGTGCGCGTTTCGGGATCGTGCAGCGGCTGGGGTACTATCCTGCTGAGGATCTGAACCAGATCGTCATCCGTAGTGCCGACATCCTGCGGGTGACCTGTTCGCCGGAGGGCGCGGCGGAACTGGCGAAACGGGCGCGGGGCACCCCGCGAGTCGCGAACCGTCTGCTCCGGCGGGTGCGCGACTACGCGGAGGTACGCGCGGACGGCGTGATCGACGCGGCGGTGGCGCAGCGCGGCCTCGAGCTCCTGGACGTGGACGAGTACGGGCTCGACGAGATGGATGGTCGCGTCCTCAAAGCGATCATCGAGCAGTTCGGTGGTGGCCCCGTCGGCCTCAACTCGCTGGCCGTCGCCCTGGGTGAGGATGCGAGCACGCTGGAGGAGGTGTACGAGCCGTTCCTCATTCAGAACGGGTTCCTCATGCGGACCCCGCGTGGCCGCGTGGCCACGGAACGCGCCTACCGCCGCTTCGGCTACACGCTTCCCGCCGATCGAGCGCGGAGTGACGCTCACCCCAGCCTCTTCGACGAATAGGCAGACGAATAGGCACTTGAGCGAGAAGGGCCTGCGGGCGTCGGACTACGAGTACGAGCTGCCGCCCGAGCGGATCGCGCGCTACCCGGCGGAGCGGCGGGACGAGAGCCTCCTTCTGGTCGTCCATCGGGATACGGGCCGCTTCGAGCACCGGGTCTTCCGCGACCTGGTGGGGCTCGCCCGGCCGGGGGATGTCCTGGTCGTGAACGAGAGCAAGGTGTTTCCCGCCCGGCTGGTGGGGCGCAAGCCCACGGGTGCGCCGTCGGAGATCCTGCTCCTGCGCCCGGTGGAGCGGCCGGGCGAGCCGGCGGACACGGTGTGGGAGGCACTGGTGCGGCCGGGCGGCAAGCTCAAGCCGGGCCGCCGGGTGCTGGTGGCCGACGAGCTCGAGGTCCAGATCCTCGACTCGACAGACGCGGCGGGGCGCATCGTACGGCTGGTGACGGCGCTCGCGCCCCAGGAAGCGCTGAGCCGCTACGGCCACGTGCCGCTCCCGCCTTATCTCCGGCGTGAGGACGAGCCCATCGACCGCGAGCGCTACCAGACCGTCTACGCTCGGACGCCCGGGTCCGTTGCTGCCCCTACCGCGGGCCTCCACTTTACCCACGCCCTGCTCCAGGAGCTGGAGCGGCATGGCGTACGCTTCGCGAAGATCCTGCTCCACGTGGGGATCGGAACGTTCCGGCCCGTGGAGTCGGAGGATCCGGCAGGGCACCCGATGCATGCGGAGCCGTACACGGTGAGCGCGGAAGCGGCGGAGGCGATCAACGCGGCGCGCGCCGACGGCGGCCGCCTATGGGCCGTGGGCACGACCGTCGTGCGGGCCCTCGAGGCGGTCGCCGGCGCGAGTGGGTCCATCCGGCCGGGCCACGGCGAGACGAACCTGTTCATCCGACCGCCCTACCGCTTCCGCGTCATCGACTGCCTGGTGACGAATTTCCATCTTCCGCGCTCCACGCTCCTCATGCTCGTCGCGGCGTTTGCGGGCTACGAGCTCACCATGCGCGCCTACCGTGAGGCGATCGCCGCAGACTACCGTTTCTACTCCTACGGCGACGCCATGGCGATCCTATAGCGGCTGTGTTCGAGTTCACGCTCGACGGCACGGACGGCGCCGCGCGGGCCGGCGCGCTCGCGCTCCCCCACGGCGCGGTGCGCACGCCTGCGTTTCTGCCTGTCGGCACGCAGGCCACCGTGAAGACGTTGACGCCCGAGGAGCTGGTGCAAGCCGGCGTGACCATGCTCCTGGCGAACACGTACCACCTCTATCTCCGGCCCGGCGCGGAGGTGATCCGCGCCCTCGGCGGGCTCCACGCGTTCATGGGGTGGGGCCGCCCGATCCTCACGGACTCGGGCGGCTTCCAGGTCTTCAGCCTGGCGGCCATCAACGAGATCCGCGACGAGGGCGTCGTCTTCCAGAGCCATATCGACGGATCGCGCCACTTCTTCACGCCCGAGGGCGTCATAGAGATCGAGCGCGCCCTGGGCGCGGACATCATCATGGCGTTCGACGAGTGCCCCCCCGGAGATGCCGACCGGGAGACGGTTGGGCGGGCCACGCAGCGCACGCTCCGCTGGCTCCAGCGCTGCCGCCGCCGCTTCGACGAGCTGGAGAGCGAGGGCGGCCACCCGCCTCAGACCCTCTTCCCCGTGCTGCAGGGTGGCGCCCACCTCGACCTGCGGCGCGACGCGCTACGGGCCACCCGGGACCTGGGCGAATGGCGCGGCGTCGGGATCGGGGGCTTGAGCGTGGGTGAGGCGAAGGAGGAGATGTGGGCGGTGCTGGAGGCGCTGGACGCGGACGTCCCCCGCACCTGGCCCCGCTACCTCATGGGCGTGGGCTACCCGGACGACCTCGTGGAGGCGATTCGCCGCGGCTGCGACCTCTTCGACTGCGTGGCGCCCACGCGGAACGGTCGGAACGGCTCCGCCTGGATCGAAGGCGAGGGACAGGTCAACATGAAGGCGGCGCGCTTTCGACTGGATGACCGGCCGCTCGACCCGTCCTGCGACTGCTACGTCTGCCGGCGCTTCAGCCGCGCCTACCTGCGCCATCTATTCGTCGCGAACGAGATGCTGGGCCTCAGGCTCCTCTCGCTCCACAACATCCGCTTTCTGGTCCGGCTCACAGAGGAGGCACGCTCGCGCATTCTGGCCGGCAGCTTCGAGGCATGGTGTGACGAATGGCTGGAACGGTACCGGGGGGAGGGGGGGTAGCATGGACCCCGGCCACCGCCGGGGATAACTTTCTGCAAACAAGGCTCTGAACAACGACGGTGGGTCGCGCGCCTCGCTTCAGTAATCTGCTAAGGGGGAAGGGAACGATTTGTGACTTCGCTCGCGCTGCTTCCGATGACCTTGCTCATGGCGCCGCGGCAGAACGCGAACGCCGGGCTCGTCTTCATCATCGAGATGATCGCCATCTTCGCGATCTTCTACTTCCTGCTCATCCGGCCGCAGCGCTTGGAGCAGAAGCGCCACCGGCAGATGGTCGCGAACCTGAAGAAAGGCGATGAGGTCATCACGTTGGGCGGGATCATCGGGAGCGTCGTGCATGTCAAGGACGACCGTGTGACGATCAGGACCGCGGAGGACACGCGGCTCGTGATCGAGCGCAGCAAGATCGGGCGCGTGGCCACCGTGGTGGAGAAGCCTACCGGCTGATCGGGCGGATACACGTCATGGCCATCCGTAAGATCGAGCTTCTGGGCGCTCCGGTCCTGCGTCGGCGTGCCGCCGAGGTGGAGGCGGCGGGTGAGGAGATCCGCGCCCTGGTCCAGGATCTGTGGGACACGATGTACGACGCCCCGGGGGTCGGCCTGGCCGCGCCACAGATCGGTGTGAGCCTGCGGGTACTCGTGGCCGATGTCCGACAGACGGACCCGGAGGCAGCGCCCGGGGTGGCTCTGGTGAACCCGCGGGTCGTCGAGGCGAGCGAAGAGACCTCCCGCGAGGTGGAAGGCTGCCTCAGCATCCCGGGGCTCGAGGAGGTGGTCGAGCGGCCGGCGCGCGTGGTGATCGAGGGCACGGACGTGGAGGGCAGGCCGCTGCGCCTGGAGGCCGGCGGAATGTTCGCCCGCGCGCTCCAGCACGAGATCGATCATCTGGACGGCATCCTCTTCCTCGATCGGCTGAGCCCGCTCAAGCGGAAGATGCTCGTCAAGAAGTGGAAGAAGGCTAAGACTCGGCCGGCGGCGACGCCGCCCGCATGAGCGGCGCACGCGGCTGCGGGAACCGCCGGTGAGGATTCTCTTCTGGGGCACCCCGGTGTTCGCGCTGCCCTCGCTTCGGGCCCTGAGCGGCGAGGGCCACGAGATCGTCGGCGTGGTCACGCAGCCGGACCGGCCGGCGGGCCGCGGTCGCCGGCTCCGTCACTCCGCGGTGAAGGTCGCGGCCCAGGTCGAGGGGCACCGGGTCCTCGAGCCGGAGAAGCCCCGGGGGCCCGAGCTCCTGGCCGATATCCGCGCTCTCGAGCCCGAGCTGTCCGTGGTCGTGGCGTACGGCCACATCCTGCCGAAGGAGGTTCTGGAGCTCCCGCCCTTGGGTTCCGTCAACGTGCACGCGTCGCTCTTGCCGGAGCTCCGCGGCGCTGCGCCCGTGCAGTGGGCGATCATCCGCGGCCACGCCGTGAGCGGGGTGAGCATCATCCGGCTCGTCGAGAAGATGGACGCGGGTCCGATCCTGTTCCAGACGGAGGAGCCGGTCGGGCCGGACGAGACGGCGAGCGAGCTGGAGGCGCGGCTGGCCGAGGTGGGCGCGGCTGCCCTGGTGGAGACGCTGGCCCTCCTGGAGGTGGGCGAAGTCGAGGAGCGTGAGCAGGACGAGAGCAGGGTGACGTTCGCGCCGAAGATCAATCGCGAAACGGCACGGCTCGACTGGTCGCTCTCCGCTGAGGAGGTGGCGCGCTGGATTCGAGGGCTCGATGCGGACCCCGGCGCGTGGACCGTCCTGGAAGGAAGGGAGGTCAAGCTCTTCGGCCCCCGGGCGCTCCCGGATCACGCTCACGCTCACGCCCCGGGTACGGTCCTGGTGGCCGACCCGGTGGATGGCCTCCTTGTTGCGGCGGGCACAGGAGCCGTCCGCGTCGAAGAGATCACGCCGGAAGGCCGGCGGCGGATGAGCGCGCAGGCGTGCATAAACGGCCGGGGCGTGCGGGCGGGACAGCAGTTCGTGTGATTCCCAGGCTTCACGTGGTGACGGACGATGCCGTGCTCGCTCGCACGGATTTCTCGGAGCGCGCCGCGGAGATCCTCGCCGCCGCCGGCCCGGTGCTCGCGCTCCATGTCCGCGGCCCGGGGCTCTCCGGCCGCCGTATCCACGAGCTCGCACGCCGACTTCTCGAACCCGCGCGCCGCGCCGGTGCGCGCCTCTTCGTGAACGAGCGTGTGGATGTGGTCCTGGTCACGGGCGCGGACGGCGTACACTTGGGGCGGCGCTCGCTCCCGGTGGAGGAGGCGCGCCGGTTGCTGGGTCCCGGGATGGCGATCGGATGCTCGACCCACAGCCTGGCGGAGGCGGAAGACGCGGAGGGCGGTGGCGCCGACTACGTCTTCGTGGGAGCGATCTTCGCGTCGGCGTCGCACCCGGATGCCGCACCCGCGGGACCCGGACTGGTGAGCGCTTGTACGCGGCGTCTGGGGATCCCCGTCATCGCCATCGGCGGAATCGATGTGGAACGGGTATCGGATGTGCGCGCGGCGGGAGCTCACGGCGTCGCGGCCGTTCGTGGGGTCTGGGGCGCACCTTCGCCGGCCCGCGCGGTGGAGGCGTACCTGAACGCTCTTGTCCCTCGCGGGTAGAAATGTTCGTGGCAGGGATCGGTCGTCTGAGGTTCCCGATTCGCAATTCGCAATCGGCAACGGGCGATCAGCGTCGAGCATCCCACCTTGTGAACCACTGATTGCTGATTGTGAATCGCGAATCGCCGATCGCTCGTCACGAGTCGACACCATGCGCGTACGGCTGAACGGCGAGGAACGCGCGCTCCCCGCTGGCTTGACGGTCACGGCGCTCTTGGAGTCTCTCGGCCTGAATGCGGCGCTCGTCGTGGTCGAGCTGAACCGGGAGATCCTGGGGCGGGGCGCCTACGGGCGCGTAGAGCTACGCGACGGTGACGCGATCGAGCTCGTCCACTTCGTGGGCGGGGGGTGACGCAGGCGAGGGGCACGTTCGCCGGTGCCCGGCTCTGGAGCGCACGGCACACGGCGCCGCTCACTCGGGATACGGAGATCGAGGATGGCAACGACCCTGACGGCCACGGGCCTGGAAGACACGCCGCTTCGCATCGCGGACCGCGAGTTCACGTCGCGGCTGATCGTCGGGACCGGGAAGTACCGGGACCATGAGACGATGGTGCGGGCCATCGAGGCGAGCGGCGCCGAGATCGTGACGGTCGCGGTGCGGCGCATCGATCTCGATCGCACGAAGGAAGAAGGGATCCTCCACCACCTGGACCCCGAGCGCTACCTCCTCCTGCCGAACACGGCGGGGTGCCGCACGGCCGACGAGGCCATCCGCTATGCGCGGCTTGGCCGCGCGGCCGGGCTCTCGGATTGGGTCAAGCTCGAGGTGATCGGCGACGACCGCACTCTGCTACCGGACGTTCAGGCAGCCCTCGACGCCGCGGGTATTCTCGTGGAGGAGGGCTTCAAGGTTCTCGCGTACACGAATGACGACGTGGTCGTCGCGCTGCGGCTCGAGGACGCAGGCTGCACCGCCGTGATGCCGCTGGCGAGCCCCATCGGCAGCGGGCTCGGGCTCGTCAACCCGTACTACATCCGCGAAATCAAACGCCGGTGTGAGCTGCCGATCATCGTGGACGCGGGGGTGGGGACGGCATCGGACGCGTGCGTCACCATGGAGCAGGGCGTGGACGGTGTGCTCATGAACACCGCCATCGCCGAGGCTGGCGATCCGGTGCGCATGGCATACGCCATGCAGTTAGCCGTGCGGGCGGGGCGCCTGGCGTACCAGGCCGGACGTATGCAGCGCCGGGAGATCGCGGTTCCGTCTTCACCCTCCAAGGGCATGCTGGACTGACCGGCCGACGCGCCGGTCCCGACGGACATGACGGGTGTGACTCCGGGGCGGCGCGCGGCGCTGGACGTGCTGCGCGCCGTGCGGCGCGGTCAGCGCGTGGATCGCGCGCTGGAAGACGCCTTCCGCCGTCTGCGTTCCCGCGACCGCGGGTGGACGCACGAGCTGGTCTACGGGACGCTGCGCCTCCGGGGCCGGATCGATCACCTGCTGGACCATCACGTGCGCGGCGGCACTGGGTCGCTCTCCGCTGACCTCCTCGATATCCTCCGACTGGGCGTCTACCAGCTCCTGTATATGGACGGCGTGCCTGCGTACGCCGCGGTCTCGCAGAGCGTGTCGCTGGCAAAATCCGTGGCGGGGCCTGGCGCCGGTGGCCTCACCAACGCGGTGCTCCGAGCGCTGGCGACGCGCGGTGAGGACAGGAGCCTGTTTCCGCCGCCGCATCTCGATCACGCCAGCCACCTCGCCGCCTGGGGCTCCCACCCCCGCTGGCTCGTCGAGCGTTGGCTTGCGCGCTGGCCGTTCGCCGAGGTCGAGCGGCTGGTGGAGGCGGACAATCGGCTGCCCGATCTCTGCGTGTTGCCCATCGGCATCGAGGTCCAGGAGGCGATGAGGCGGCTCGGTGAGGCGGGCGTTGCCGGCGAGGCGGTGGGCCACGACACCCAATGTGTGCGCCTTCCGCGGGAGGTGCGGCCTGATGCCGTGCTCGCGGCCGTGCCAGGCGTGATCCTCGATCCTGCCGCGGCGCTGGTGGCCCGCTACTGCGAGCCGCCGCCCGGCTCCACGATCGTCGATCTGTGTGCGGCGCCAGGCGGGAAGGCGCTCGCCCTGGCTCAGCGTGCCCGGTATCTTGTGGCCGCAGACCGATCGGCGGCCCGGCTGCGGCTGGCGCGGGAGAACCGGGCGCGCGTGTCCGGGCCGGTCGGGTTCGTCGTGGCCGACGCCGGGCATCCGCCGGTGCGCCCCGTCGATTTCGTTGTGCTGGACGCGCCGTGCACGGGGACCGGTACGCTGCGTCGCCATCCGGACGCGAAGTGGCGGCTCCGGCCCGAACAGGTGGCCGAGATGGCACAGGTGCAGCAGGCGCTGCTCGATGGCGCCGCCGAGGCGGTCGCGGTGGACGGGATCCTGGTGTACGCCACGTGCACGCTGGAGCCGGAGGAGAATGAGGAGCAGGTGGAGGAGTTTCTCCGCCGGCACCCTGCGTTCTCGAGGGCAGAAGCCGGCGGGGTTCCGCCGGAGTTCCTGGACGGGCTCGGACAGCTCGTGGTACGGCCGCAGCACACCGGCTTCGACGGAGCCTTCGCCGCCCGCCTGCGCCGGCGTTCGTGATGCTCGGTGAATCGCTGCGCCGGCGCCGTGTTGGCCGCGCTGGCCGCGCTGGCCGCGCTCGGCCTGCGGGCCCGGGCGCCCGCGGGAACGGGCTCCGCTGGGTCCTGGCGGCCGCGGCCGTGGGCGTAGTCGGGTTCTCGCTCGGCTACGCCTGTGCCGTCACGGTTCTCTTCCCGGGCGGCGAGCCGATGGAGAGTTTCATCACGGTGCCGAACCTTTCCCGTCTCACGGTCCCGGCGGCGCAGGAGCTCCTGGCCGGCTCTCAGCTCGCTCTGGCCGAGGTCGACACGCTTACCCACCCCTCGATCCCGGTGGGCGAGATCCTTGCCCAGGGGCCGTTGCCGGGGCAGCTCACGCTCCCGGGGCGGGCCGTGCGAGTGACCGTGAGCGGGGGGCCGGACCTTCGCACGGTGCCTGACGTACGGCAGTTGCCGCGCCGCGCCGCCGAAACGATCCTGGAGACCTCCGGGTTCACGGTGCAGACGGACACCGTATACGCTGACGCGGAACCGGGCCGCGTGGTGAGCGTGAGCCCCGAGGCTGGCCGCGAGGTGGCACTCCCGTACGACGTGCGTATCCAGGTGAGCCTCGGCCCGGCGCAGGTGGAGCTTTCGCTCCTCCTGACGCTTCCCCTTGAAGCTGCTCTCGCCACGCTGGACTCCCTGGGCCTCACCGTCTCGGAGATTGAGCGCCGTCCCTGGGCTGGCGCGGTCCCCGGCACCGTGATCGGCCAGGAGCCAGCTGCGGGAACGCTCCTGGATCGCGGTGCTGCGGTGCGGCTGATCGTGGTGGGCGAGCCGCCGGAGGCGAGGAACTTTCCGCGCGGCGATCCGTAGAACGGAACGCCTTCTCCGGCAGTCGAGATTATGGGACGAAACTGGCAGCGGCTCTCGTTCGCTTTGGCGACCGCGGCGCTCGCGGGGCTGTTCCTGGCGGCGTGGCTGAACCGGGAGCGGTTTCTGCCCGTGGACGTGGGCAGCGCTGCGCCCGCGTTCCAGGCTTTCGATCTCGAGGGCCACCCTGTGCGCCTCTCGGACTTCGCCGGCCGCGTCGTTCTCCTGAACATCTGGGCCACGTGGTGCCTGCCCTGCAAAACGGAGATGCCGTCGCTCCAGCGGCTCCACGAGCACATGGCGGACAAGGGATTCCAGGTGGTGGCTGTAAGCGTGGACGCGCGACTCGGCGACACGGATGTGGGCGGACGTCCTGGCGGGAACATCGGCGCCTTCGCTGATTCACTCGCATTGACGTTCACGGTCCTGCACGACCCCAGCGGGCGCATTCAGGACCTCTACCGCACGACCGGCGTGCCGGAGTCCTTCGTGATCGGCCGCGATGGCCTGATCTACAAGAAGGTGATCGGCGCCACGGAGTGGGATGCGCCCGAGTACCAGGCGTTGATCGAGCGCCTGCTGGAGGGGTGAGGTGCGGATCGTTCCCGCCTTCCTCGCCCGCAACTGGAGCCTCAAGCTCGCGGCCCTCGCCCTTGCCGTCCTACTCTGGACGGTCGTGCGCGTGGACGCGCCGACCCGCCAGCTCATCCCGGGCATACCCGTGCACGTCCTGCTCAATGATCCGCGCTGGGCCGTCGAGGGTGAACCGCTTCCCTCCCGCGTGGACGTGCGCTTCGCGGGGCCCGCGCGCGAGCTCATCCAGCTCGCGTTCAATCGGCCGTCCATCCTGATCCCCGTCGACAGCGTGATGTCGATCGACTCGGCCCTCGTGCTCCAGCGTGAATGGGTGCGCCTGCCGGGGCGCATGGGGGTCACGGCGGAAGATATCCAGCCCAGCAGCGTACGGTTGCGGTTCGAGCCCATCGAGTCGGCGGTGATCCCGTTCGCCCCGAAGCTCGACGGGTCGCTGCCCGACGGTCTGACGCTGGCCGCGGATCCCGAGGTGATCCCGGAGCGGGCGAACGTGAGCGGGCCGGCGAGCCGCATCGCGACACTGGACAGCGTTCCCCTGCGCCCCATCGCCCTGGGCGAGATCCGCGAGAGCGCGTCGCTGCGGGTTCGGGCCGACGTGTCGGCCTTCGACCAGCTCATCGTGGCGCCAACGGAAGCGGAGGTCCGGATTCGCGTGGAGCCTGGGGCGGAGCGGGTAGTCGCGGATGTGCCGGTAGAGGTGCCCGGCCGCCCGGATCTCGCCGGTGAGCCCGCGGCGGGAAGTGTCACACTCTCGGGGCCCGAGTCCCAGGTTGGCGCCGCGGATCCGCGGGTGCTGCGCCTCGTGGTAGACCCGGCGGCGGTTTCGGACTCCGTCCCCATACGGGCGCCCGTCGTCGTGCGGGGCGCGCCTCGCCGCGTGGCCGCCAGGCCCGAGTTCGACTCGGTCACGGTTCACAGGCGGAGGAACCCGTGAGCGGCCCGCTGGTCCTGGGCATCGAGACGAGCTGCGACGAGACCTCGGCGGCCGTCCTTCGGGGCGAGCGCGAGCTGCTGGGCCACGTCATCCTGTCCCAGGATGTCCACGCCGTGTATGGCGGCGTCGTGCCGGAGCTGGCGGCCCGCGCCCACATGCGCACCCTGGACGATGTGGTGGCCCGCGCACTGGCCGCTGCACCGGTCGGCCTGGGGGACCTGGATGCCATCGGGGTCACCGTGGGTCCAGGGCTCATCGGGGCGCTGCTCGTGGGCGTGTCGTGGGCGAAAGCGGCGGCGTACGCCCTCGGCAGGCCACTGGTGCCCGTCCACCACATGGAGGCACACCTCTTCGCACCCAGCCTCGAGGATCCGCAGGCGCGACCGCCGTTCGTGGCGCTCCTGGTCTCCGGCGGCCACACGCTGCTCCTTTGGGTCCCCGCCTGGGGGGAGTACCGGCTCCTGGGCGAGACGCGAGACGACGCGGCAGGCGAGGCATTCGACAAGGTCGCGAAGCTGCTGGGACTGCCGTACCCCGGCGGGCCGCCCTTGGAGCGGCTCGCGCGCGAGGGTGACGGGAACCGCCACGCGTTCCCGCGCCCGATGCTGCACGGCGGCCAGATGCCCGGCGACCCGGATTACTACGACTTCTCGTTCAGCGGCCTCAAGACGGCAGTGGCGCTGCGGGTGGCCGAGCTGGAGGCCGCGGGCAGCCTCGAGGAGGAGCGCGCCCACGTGGCCGCCGGCTTCCAGGACGCGGTGCTCGATGTGCTGGTGACGAAGGCGATGCGCGCCAGCGAAGAGACCCGCTGCCGCCGCGTGCTCCTGGGCGGCGGAGTCGCCGCGAACCGGGGTCTGCGCGAGGAGCTCGCCCGTCGCCTCGGCCCCGAGGGGCGCCTCCTTCACTCGAGCCCGCGCCTGGCCGTGGACAACGGTGCCATGGTCGCGCGGGCCGCGGTCTTCCACCTTGCGCGCCAGGAGGTGGCCGGGCCGCAGGCGAGCGCACGTGCCGACCTGCCGTTCCCGGTTCGCGATTGGCGACTGGCGATTGACAATTAGCGATTGGCGATCCGTATGGGCGCTGGAGGGGCAATCGCTGCGAGGTTCAAGGATACCGGATCACGGATCACGAATCGCGAATCACGAATCGCAAATCGCTGACCACCATGCTCCCGGAACTCTTCCGACTGCCCGAGTGGGTGCCGCTCCTGGGCGGTGAGCCCATCACCAGCTTCGGCGTCATGATGTTCCTCGCCTTCCTGACGGGGGGGCTTCTCCACAGCCGCGAGATGGGAAGAGTCGGGCTGAACCCCGACCACAGCTGGGACATTCTCTTCGTCGCGGTGATCGGCGGCATCCTGGGGGCGAAGATCTACTACGTCTTGCTGAACTTCCCGCGCCTCGTCGCCGATCCTCTCCCCCTCCTCCTCGCCCGTGGCGGCCTCGTCTGGTACGGTGGGCTTCTGGGCGCCACCGCGCTCGTGATCCTGCAGATCCGGCGGCTGCGGCTCCCGTTGGCACGCGTGGCCGACGCCACGGCGGCGCCCCTTGCCGTCGCCTACGGCATCGGCCGCATCGGCTGCTTCCTGGTCGGCGATGATTACGGCCGGCCCACCGACTTCATCTTCGGCCTCCGCTTCCCGCGGGGGACGCCGCCGAGCCGGGTGGACATCCTGGAATCCCACTTCGGCGTGAAGGTGGATCCGGAGCTGGTGGCCAAGTACGGGGAGATCGTGCCGGTGCACCCCACGCAGTTGTACGAGACGGCGATCTCCCTCGTCATCTTCGTGGTGCTCTGGAAGCTGCGCCGCCACCCGCACGCGCCGGGATGGCTCTTCATGCTCTACCTCTGCCTCGCGGGCGCCGAGCGCCTGGCCGTCGAGTTCCTGCGGGCGAAGGACGACCGCTTCTTCGGCTTCTTCACCCTCGCACAGCTGTTCAGCCTGGGACTCATCGCCGTCGGTGCGGTGGGGCTCGTGCGGCTGGCGCGACCGGCGCTGGCCCCTGCCAAAGGCCGCGCGGCAGCGCGGCGCTGAGGGGAGCGGCGGGGGCAACCGACCGCATGGTCACGCTGCTCCATGCCTCCGACCTGCACTTCGGGCCGGCGTACGACGCCGAGGCCGGCGAGGCGCTGCTGCGCGTCGCGGAGGTCGCGCGGCCTGACGTCATCGTCCTCTCCGGAGACTTCACGCAACGCGCGAAGCGGTGGCAGTACGAGGAAGCGCGGGCGTATCTGGAGCGGCTGCCGCCCGTTCCTCGGGTGGTGACGCCCGGGAACCACGACGTCCCGCTCTACCGCGTGTGGGAACGGCTGTTCGCCCCCTATCGTAAGTACAGGCGGTTCATCGCGGACGCGCTGGACTCCGTGATCCGCGTCCCCGGTGCGATGATCGTGGCGCTCAACTCGACGGCACCGTACAGCGCGATCGTCAACGGGCGGATCCGCAGGCGCCAGCTCGAGTTCGCCACCGCAGCCTTCGCGGGTGCGCCGCCGGGCGATGCGCGCATCGTGGTGGCGCACCACCACTTCGCGCCCGCGCCGGATTACGAGGGTGGCGACGTGATGCCCAGGGCGCACCAGATCCTGGATGCGTTCCACGAGATGGGCGTCGAGCTCGTGTTGGGCGGGCATCTGCACCGCGCCTACATTGGCGACTCGCTGGATGTATACGCGGGAGAGGCGCGGGATCGCGGGATCATCATCGTGCAGAGCGGGACCACAACGTCGCGGCGGGGACGGGCTCGGGAGCGGGCGAAGAACAGCTTCAACATGGTGCAGATCGCACGGGCTGTCACGGAGATCACCCACTACATCTTCGTTCGCGGGATCGGGCGCTTCGCGCCGCTCTCCCGGCATGTCTTCCCCCGCGGGGACGGCCGCTTCCTCGCCGACGAGGCGGCGGGCGAGCGGGTGGAGGCGGCCCAGTGAGCGGGCGCCGGCGTGAATTGTGGGGCGGCCACCGCGCCTGGCTCCTGGCGCTCGCCCTGCTGGTGCTGCGCGCGGATGCCCTTGGCGCCCAGGCGGCACGGCTCGAGGTCCGCGACATCCACTGGGAGGGCAACGAACGGTTCTCCAGTCGCGCGCTGGCCGCCGCCATCGTTACCCGGGAGTCGAGCTGTCGCTCGTGGCTCCTGGGGCCTCTTTGCGAGCTGGGGATCGATCGCGCGTTCGTGCGGCGCTACTTCGAGCCGCGGGAGTTCCGCCGGGACGTCACGCGCCTCGACCTCTTCTACTACTTACGCGGCTACCGCGACGCGGCTGTGGACACGGTCGTCACCCGCTCCGCGGATGGCGTCGAGATCACCTTCCAGGTCCGCGAAGCGGAGCCGATCGTCGTGGAGGAGCTGCGTGTCGTTGGCGGGGACACCCTCGTGGACGATGCGCTGACACGCAGTCTGCCGCTCCGGCAGGGCAGGCCGTTCAGCACCATCGACCTGGAGGCAGCCCGTGACACGCTGCTCCGCCGGCTGCGCAACCGCGGCTTTTTTTACGCCGATGTGCTCGCCAGCTACGTGATTCCCGAGGAATCGCCGCTCACCGCGGACGTCACCTTCGAGCTCGTGCCGGGATCGCTCTCCTTCTTCGGGCCGGTAACGGTGGACGGTGAGCGCGCGGTCTCCGAGAGCGTGGTGCGCCGCATGCTCCCGTTCCGGGAGGGCGATCGCTATCAGGAGGACGGGGTCTTCCAGGGCCAGCGGAACCTTTACAACCTGCAGATCTTCACCCACGCGTCCATCGAGCCGGCGGAGCCGGCGGCGTTGGACAGTGTGATCCCCCACGTCGTGCGCGTGAACGAGGGAGATGCGCATCGCATGCGAGGCGGCGCCGGGATGAACACCGCCGACTGCCTGAGTGCCGAGACGCGCTGGACAAGCCGCAACTTCCTGGGCGGCGCCCGCAACCTGCAGCTACGGGCACGGGTCTCGAACGTGCTCGCTCAGCGGCTTTCCGAGACGCTGTGCACCCAGAGCGGCACGGGCGACTACGGCAGACTGAACTGGCTCGCCTCCGCGGAGTTCACGCAGCCGTGGCTGTTCTCACCGCGAAACTCGTTCAGTCTCGCGCTCTACGCCGAGCGCCAGAGCTTGCCCGATGTGTTCGTGCGCCAGGCGTACGGCGCCAATGTCTCCGTAGTGCGCACGATCGGCCGGCGCTCACTCCTCAACCTGTCGTACCGTCCTCAGCTCGCGAAGCTCGATGCCGCCGAGATCTTCTTCTGCACGAGCTTCGAGGTGTGTGCGCCCCGGGACATCGCGGACCTGCAGGCGGCGAACTGGTTGACGCCCGCGGGGCTCGCCGTGTCGCGCGACCGCACGAACCAGGTGTTTGCGCCCACGGCCGGGTACACGGTGCTCGTGGATTTCGAGCACGCGTCGGCGCTCACTCGCTCCCAGTACGCGTACAACCGCATCATCGGCGACTACACGCGGTACCAGGGACTCTGGCCGGGGTGGGTGATCGCGGCGCGGCTTCGTCCCGGCGTGCTCTTGCCGCGCCCCTTCGGCCGGCTGTCGCCCGCGGCCGGCGACGTGGCGGTCGTTCACCCGCAGAAGCGCTTCTACGCGGGCGGGCCCAACAGCGTGCGCGGGTTCGCGCAGAACCAGCTTGGCCCGCGCGTGCTGACCGTCGACGCGGCGCGCCTCGTCCGCGGTGAAGACAGCGCGCGGTGCACGCCCCAGGAGATCGAGGCGCTGACGTGCGATCCGGATCCGTTTCCGCAGAGTGCGTTCGTGTCGCGTCCCATCGGGGGTAGCGCCGTCGTGGAGGGAAGCGTCGAGCTGCGGCTTCCCGTCTACGGCTCGGTTCTCCGCGCCGCGGCGTTTCTCGACTTCGGGCAGGTGTGGCGCGATGTGGACGAGGTGCGCCTCGGCGAGCTCGAGTTGGCGCCGGGCCTCGGGCTGCGGTACTTCACGCCCGTGGGTCCGATCCGCGTCGATGTAGGCTACCGCTCCACGGGCGTCCAGTCGCTGCCCGTCGTGACCACGAAGCTGCGGCCGTACGACGCGCTCCACGGTGACGAGGAGAAGGACATCGTGGTGACCACCGCGGACGGCCTGGCCTGGGTGCGGAGCAACGAGCTGGCGCCCCTCGAGCGGCCGAAGGACTGGCATCGGGGGCGTTCGTTCTTCGACCGCCTCCAGATCCACTTCGCGATCGGGCAGGCGTTCTGATGACGCTGGGGGTGCCCCGGCTCGTGCGGTGGGCGCTGGCGGCGTTCGCGGTTCTCGGACTCGCGGCGCTCGCCGCCGTGATCGTCCTCGCCTGGACCGGGATCGGGCAGCGCTACCTGCTGGAGCAGAGTCTGAGACGGCTGCGGGGTGCAGTCCGCGGCGAGCTCCGCGTGGGCGGGATCTCGTCGCCCGGGGTCCTGGGCCAGCTCACGCTCCACGGGGTCCGCATCGCGGACGACCATGGGCGGCCGTTCCTCATGGTGGACTCCATCCGCGCTCGCTATGGCCTGGTAAGCCTGCTGAGGGGCCACATCGTGCTCAGTGAGCTCTCCGTCTGGGGCGGCGACGTCACCGTGGAGCGGCTGCCCCGCGACGATGCGTGGAACGTGGAGCGGATCTTCGCGCCGCTGCTCGAGCGGCCGGCGCCGCAGGAGCCTGGCCGCCGCCGCATCGCGGTCTACGGCCTTCGCCTGCACGCGACGAGCGTGACCGTACGCATCCCTGTGGACCCGGGGGTGCGGCCCGGCGCCCGCGAGCTCGTGGAGCCGGCGCCCGACGGTGAAGGCCGCCTGCGCGTCCTGCGGTTCTCCGGGATCGAAGGGGTCGCCCCCGAGTTCGTAGTTTCGGCGCCTGGACAGACGGCGCGGCGCCTCCGCCTGGCCGAGCTCGCGTTCACAGCAGCGGTGTGGGGTGATCCGTTCCGCGTCGAACGTGTGAGCGGCGATGTCGAGATCGAGGATACGGCGGTCGCCTTCGCCCTCTCCGAGGTGCGGCTGCCTGGGAGCCGGCTCAGCGGGCGCGGGTCGGCTGTGTGGGCGGAGGAAGACCTGCGGGTCGACGCCGAGTTCGAGGCGTCGGAACTCGAGCTCGCGGACCTGCGCTGGGCGGTGCCGCGCCTGCCGGACGGGAAGGGGCGCCTCCGCGGTCGCCTCGAGATGCGCAGGGACAGGATCCACTTCCGGACCGAGGATGTGGACGTAGCCGTAGGGGCGAGCCGCCTCCGCGGCGAGTTCGGCGCGTGGGTCCGCCCGAACCTGCGTTTCGAAGCGGTCGCCCTACAGCTGGATCCTCTCGACCTTGCCGTCGTGGAGGATGTTCTCGGGCGCTCGCTCCCGCTGGCGGGCGCCGTGCGGGGCGAGGTGCGGGCGGACGGATCGCTTGGAGCCCTGGCTGTGCAGGGGCGCCTCACCCTCCTGCCGGGCGCCGGTGCGCCCCCCTCGACGCTCGAGGCCGAAGGCATCCTCCACCTGGAGCGGCCTTATGGCGCCACGGATCTGCAGGCCGTGCTTGCCCCTCTGGAAGCCGGGGCATTCGCCGCGCTGGCCCCCGCTGTGAGGCTGCGCGGGCCCGCCTCGGCCCGTATCGCGGCGACGGGGCGGCTGGACCGGGGTGTGCATGTGACCGCGATGCTGACCCACACCCCGCGAGAGCTCGCACCCTCGCGCCTGGAGGTGGAGGGCACGATCAGGCAGGACCGCGGTCTCGTGCTGGATCTGGCCGCACGCGCCGAGCCGCTGTCGCTCACTGCGCTGGCGCACTTCTATCCCGAGATACCGCTCCAGGGGGCGGTGCGTGGCGCGGTCCGGGTCCAGGGCGCGGTCGACGACCTGCATCTGGCCGCGGACCTGGAAACGCCCGCAGGCCGGCTGGCCTTCGAGGGTCGGTTCGACGCGCGCCGATTCGGCCGCCACTACGCCATCACGGGCGCGGTGGACCGCTTCCGACTGTCCGAGCTCGTCCCGCGTCTCCAGGCGACCACGGTGAGCGGATGGTTCCGAATCGAGGGGGGCGGCCTGTCCGCGGATTCATTGCAGGGCACAGCGGTGGCCGAGCTCAGGCGCTCGTGGATCGAGGATCTGGAGGTGGACACGGCGTACCTGTCCCTGCGCGTCCAGGACGGCATCGCCGTCGTGGACACCGCCAGCGTACGCACGCGGGTCGGCACCCTGGAGGCGAGCGGCCGCCTCGGGCTGGCGGGCCTCCGAGCGGCGGATGGCGAGCTTCGCATCCGGGTGGCCAGCGACTCCCTCGAGAACCTGCACCCCCTGCTGTTCGGCGATTCGCTCATCATCCAGGACACGCTCTCGCGTATCGAACGCCGCGCCCTGGAGATGCGCGGGATCGATCCGGACACGCTCGGTCATACGGGGGGCCATCGCGTCGGTGGTTTGCTGCGCGCGGAGCTCGGGCTGCGGGGCAGCATCGCGGCGTTCTCGGCCGAGGGCCGCCTCGAGCTGCGCAGGGCGTGGTACGCCCGGGAATCGGCGAGTCAAGCGGTGGTCCGTTTCCGAGCCGATTCGCTTCCCCGCCTCGACGGCCCGCTGACCCTCGAGCTGGAGGCCGACTCGCTGGAGTTCTACGGTCGCGCCTTCCGAAGCGCCAGCGCCCGGCTGGCCTTCCGCCGTCCTAACGGCGCCCTCGCCGTCCTACTCACCAGGGACGCGCGGGAGGACTACCGGGTCGGCGCCGAGTTCCAGGTGGACTCGGCGCGCATGACCGTGGCGCTGTCGGAGCTCGCGCTTCGCTTCGGCGACGGGATCTGGACCCTCGAGGGGCCGGCAACCCTGGCGCGCGACGAGAGCGGCATCGAGGTGCGCGGGTTCCGGCTCGGAGGCGACGCCGCGAGGCCTGTGCGCGTCGTAGCGGAGGGGAACCTGCCGAGCCAGGGAGCCGCCGACTTCCGCCTCGAGGTGGAAGGCCTTCCCCTTGCACGCCTCGCCGACCTCGCGCAGCTCGGGGACCCAACGATGGGCGGCCTGGTCACGCTGCGCCTGGACATCAGCGGTAGCGCACGGGCGCCCGAGATGCGCGGCAGCGTCGCGGCCCGCGACTTGAGCTACAGCGGCGTGACGCTCTCCGCCGTCGAGGGCCGAGTGGACTACGCGAAGCAGCAGCTCGGCGTGCAGCTCGACGCCTGGGTCGGGTCCCGCAAGGCCTTCAGCGTCATCGGTACGGTCCCCCTCGACCTGGCCCTCGTCGACGTGCACGATCGGACGCCCGCTGGACCCCTGGATCTCATGCTCCGTGCGGACTCGTTCCCCGTCGCCACCGTCCTCAACTTCTTCGAGGGCTTCCAGGACGTGGGCGGCACGCTGGCCGGCGCGATCGAGGTGCACGGGACGGCGGATGCCCCCGAGTTCGGCGGCGAGATGCGTCTCTCCGGCGGCGCCGCCCGGTTGGACGCCTTCGGCGTGCGCTACACCGATGTCGAGGGCACGCTCCGCCTCGACACCGACCGGCGACTCTATGTGGACGGGCAGGTCCGCTCCCGCGGCCTCGCCCGCGTCAGCGGAGCTGTGCGGCTCGAGGCGCTCCGGGATCCGACTTTCGATCTGGACGTCGCGCTCACGGGCTTCCAGGCTGTGGACCGCGCGGATATGACCGGAATTGTCGGCGGGCGCCTGGCGCTCCGGGGATCCTACCGGCGCCCCGTGGTCACCGGGGCGCTTCAGGTCGAGAGCGGTATCCTCTGGCTGCGCGAGTTTCAGCGCGGCCGCGGGGTCGTGGACCTCTCGGACCCTGCCCTCTTCAGCGTGGTGGACACCGCGCTCGTGACCGGACGGTCCGCGATTGCGGAGAGCCAGAACCCGTTCGTTCAGAACCTGCGGGTGGACGTGGACCTGGCCGTACGCCAGGACACCTGGCTGCGCAGCCCGGACATGAACGTCGAGATCGCCGGCGACCTCACGGTCAGCTACGATCGCACCAGCCGGGATCTGGCACTGGCGGGCGAGCTCCGGGCAGCTCGCGGCTCCTACACGGCGTTCGGCCGGCACTTCCGTGTCGCGGGCGGGACCATCGAGTTCGCGGGCACCCCGGGCGTGAACCCGAACCTGGGCATTCAGGCGGTGTACCGGCTGCGCACCGCGGAGGGCGAGCCCCTCGATATCATGGCGACGCTGGGCGGTACGCTCCGGGATCCGCGCCTCACCCTCACGAGCGCTGCGCAGCCGCCCATCTCTCAGTCCGACCTGGTGAGCTACCTCATTTTTGGCCGCCCCACGTACGCCCTCGCCTCCGGCGAGTCCACTGTGCTCGGACGGTCGATCTCGAGAAGCATCCTGGGCGTGGCGGCGGAGGCCGCCGTGTCCACCGGCCTGGGTGCCGCGGCCAGCCAGCTCGAGTCGCTCCTGGCCCAGGACTTCGGCATCGACTATTTTTCCATTACGCCCACCGTGGAGAGGCCGGGAGCTGCACCCCAGGGTGGGTGGGCCGGCGCCTTCGGGGCGACCCAGATCGAACTGGGCCAGTACATCTCCCAGGACGTGTTCCTGGTGCTCCTCTACCGCCTGAGCACCCTCAGTCAGTCCCAGTTCCCGGGCACCCGCCTCGAATGGCGGTTCGGCGACTACTGGACCGCCGAGGCGTTCGCCGAGGACCGATTCTCGCGTGAGCCGCTCTCCGGCTTCGGCGAGCTCGGCTTCCGCCTGGCGAAGATCTACGGGATCTTCGTCTACCGTGACTGGGGATATTGACCGCGCCGCCTCCTCGCACCCGCGGTGTGAGCGGGCGAGCGGGTCGCCGCTCGTGCCCACGCTTCACTGGCTCGCCTCTCCGCGCCCGGGTGGAGTCGCCGCGGAGGCGGAGACGGCGACGAACCGCTCACCCGCTCGCCCGCTGGTCCGCTGGAGAGGCGGGGAGCGGTGGAGCGCGGGCACCCGAACGCGCGGGCCGGGTATCATCTTCCCCGGTCAGAACCAAGACCTGCGATCCATGCGCGGAGGGATGATGCAGCACGTGAAGGTTTTCGTCTTGATGGCGGGGCTCACCGCTCTGCTCGTCGTGTTCGGGGGGTATCTCGGCGGCGCGAACGGCGCCCTGATGTTCTTCCTACTGGCCGCCGCCATGAACTTCGCCATGTACTGGTGGAGCGACAAAGCCGTACTCGCCATGTACCGGGCAAGGATCATCGGGCCGGAGGACGCCCCGGACCTCTACCGTATGGTGGACCGGCTGCGCACCCGTGCGGGGCTGCCCATGCCCACGGTGGCGCTCGCCCCGTCCGATCAGCCGAACGCCTTCGCGACGGGACGGAGCGCCGAGCGCGCCGTCGTCTGCGTCACCGCCGGCATCCTTCGGCTTCTGAGCCCTGACGAGCTGGAAGGCGTGGTTGGTCACGAGCTGGCCCACGTCAAGCATCGTCACATGCTCGTGGGCACGATCGCCGCCACCATGGCCGGTGCCATCGCGCTACTCGCGAGCGTGGCCCGCTGGGGCGCGATTCTGGGCGGCTACGGCGGTCGCGATGGGGAGGGCCGCAATCCCGTGGGGCTCCTGGTACTGGCGATCGTCGCGCCCATCGCCGCCATGATCATCCAGTTCGCGATCAGCCGGCAGAACGAGTTCCAGGCGGACCGTACGGGCGCCGAGATCTGCGGCCGGCCGCGCTCCCTGGCGCGCGCGCTCGCGCGGATCGAGGGGTACGCGCAGCGCATTCCCATGCAGGTGAACCCGGCCGCGGCCCAGCTCGCCATCATCAATCCGCTCTCGGGGGGTGGGGGCGGCATGCTCAACCTGTTTCGCACGCACCCGCGCACGGAGGAGCGCATCCAGCGGCTGGAGGAGATGGCGCGGGGGGTCTGAGCGTCCCGGATTCGGGTCAAGAAGTTCCGAGCTCCGGCACCGCTGCGGGGCACCGCTGCGGGGATCCATCGTGAGCGGCTCAACCGCTCGACTGAGCCGGTACTGCACCTCGAGTCCCTGGCGCGGAATCGTTCCTGACTCTGGCGCCCAGGCCGCGCGGCGAGCGACGGGCGAGCGCTTCCCCGACGGATCCCCCTGCACGATCCCCGCCGCCTTCTCGGTCTTCTCAGGGGCCGTTCAGCGGCCGTGGATCCGCCGTCCGCGCCTGCCGATTGCCGCACAGGTGTGCTCCTTCATGCCTCATCGGTGTGCGCGTGGAGCCGTAGTGGCCCCAGGGCACCTCCGCGAACCTGCGAACCTGCGAACCTGCGGACGTGCGGACCCTGCGGAGTTGCTCCCGTTGAACCAGGAGCCGATAGCTCGTAACATGACGGGTCTATGGCTCGCAACACCCTGATCGTCCGCGGCGCGCGGGAACACAACCTCAAGAACATCGATGTCGAGATCCCGCGCGGGAGGCTCGTCGTCATCACCGGGCTCTCCGGTTCCGGCAAGTCGTCGCTCGCCTTCGACACGATCTACGCGGAGGGCCAGCGGCGCTACGTGGAGTCGCTGTCGGCCTACGCCCGCCAGTTCCTCGGGCTCATGGAGAAGCCCGACGTGGACTCCATCGAAGGCCTCTCGCCCGCGATCTCCATCGAGCAGAAGACGGCGGGCCACAACCCCCGCTCGACGGTGGGGACGGTCACGGAGATCTACGACTACCTCCGCCTCCTCTGGGCTCGGGTCGGAATGCCCCACTGCCCCAACTGTGGCGAGCGGATCCTCCGGCAGTCCGCGGCGCAGATCGTGGACCAGCTCCTGTCCTGGGGCGGGGGCGCACGCATCGAGGTGCTCGCCCCCCTGGTGCGGGGCCGTAAGGGCGAGTTCCGCGAGCTGTTCACCAAGGCGCTGAAGGACGGATTCGTGCGCGCGCGCGTGGACGGCGAGATGTGCGAACTCGCGAAGCCGCCGCGCCTCAACCGCTACGAGAACCACGATATCTCCATCGTCGTGGACCGGCTCGCAATCCGGGAGGACGAGCGCGCGCGTCTGGCCGATTCCGTGGAAACGGCGCTGCGCGCCGCGGAGGGCGTCGTGGAGGTGCTGCGCCACCGCGACAGCGCGGTGGAGACCCATCTTTTCAGCGAGCAGTACGCCTGCGTCCGTTGCGGCACCAGCTTGCCGGAGCTCGAGCCGCGACAGTTCTCGTTCAACTCGCCCTATGGCGCCTGTCCGGAGTGTGGCGGCCTTGGCACGCGCAAGGAGGTGAACCCTGATCTGGTGATCGCGGACCCGATCATCTCCATCCTGGAAGGCGTTATCCTGCCCTGGGGCGAGCCCACGGGCCACCTGCGCCATTCGGTGATCCCGGGCCTGGCCGCGGCGTACGAGTTCGACCCCAATACGCCCTGGGGAATGCTCCCGGAGCGGGTGCGCCATGCCATCCTTTACGGCTCCGGGAAGATGAAGATCCGCTTCCCCTACCGGGCCGGCAGCTCGCGGAGCCACTACCAGGATCTGTGGGAGGGCGTGCTGGCGAACGTGGAGCGGCGTTACCGCGAGACCGGCTCGGAGGCTGTGCGCGAGGAACTGGAGAAATACATGTCCACGCTGCCCTGCAAGACCTGCGGCGGCACGCGCCTCAGGCCCGAGTCCCTCTCGGTCACCGTCGGCCGCCGTTCGATGGGTGAAGTGGTGAACCTCTCGGTGGCGGATGCCCTGGACTTCTTCGAGAGGCTGCCCGTCTCGGACGGGACGCAAGCACCGGCAGCGGTGCCGGACGGCGAGCCCCCGCTCCCCGCGGCGGTGGCGGGCCCGATCCTCAAAGAGGTCGTCGACCGGCTGCGTTTCCTGGTGAACGTGGGCTTGGACTACCTCACCCTCGGGCGCTCGGCCGAGACGCTCGCCGGCGGCGAGGCGCAGCGGATCCGGCTGGCCACGCAGATCGGCAGCCGGCTCGTGGGCGTGCTCTACATCCTGGACGAGCCGTCCATCGGGCTGCACCCCCGGGACAACGAGCGGTTGCTGGACACGCTGCGGGCTCTCCGCGACCTCGGGAACACGGTGATCGTCGTCGAGCACGACGAGGATACCATTCGCGCCGCGGACCACATCATCGACCTGGGCCCCGGCGCCGGCCGCCACGGCGGCGGCGTGGTGGCGAGCGGCAACCTCGACGCCGTGATGGGCACGGCGGAGTCCGTCACAGGCGCCTATCTCCGGGGGGCGCGCACGATCCCGGTTCCCAGACGGCGGCGCCCGGCGGACCCGCGGCGGACGCTCGTGGTCCAGGGCGCGCGACAGTACAACCTTCAGAACCTCGATGTCGCGTTTCCGCTCGGCTGCTTCGTCGCGGTCACGGGGGTGAGCGGCTCCGGTAAGTCCACACTGGTCAACGAGATCCTGTACCGGGCGCTGGCTCGCCACTTCCATCGCGCCCGCGTGGTCCCCGGCGGGCACGACCGGGTGGACGGGCTCGACCTCATCGACAAGGTGGTGGAGGTCGACCAGTCGCCCATCGGGCGTACGCCGCGCTCGAACCCCGCCACCTATACGGGCGTCTTCACGCCGATCCGCGACTTGTTCGCCAGCCTGCCGGAAGCGAAGATGCGAGGGTATGCGCCCGGACGGTTCTCGTTCAACGTGAAGGGCGGGCGCTGCGAGGCGTGTGCCGGAGACGGGCTCGTGAAGATCGAGATGCACTTCCTGCCCGACGTCTACGTGCCCTGCGATGTCTGTCGCGGCAAGCGCTACAACCGCGAGACGCTGGACGTGTACTATAAGGGCCGCAACATCGCCGACGTCCTCGAGATGACCGTAGACGAGGCCCTCGAGCTCTTCGACCCGGTGCCTCGCATCCGGGCGCGGCTGGCGACGCTGTCGGACGTGGGGCTCGGCTATATCCACCTGGGCCAGGCCGCCACGACGCTCTCCGGCGGCGAGGCGCAGCGGGTGAAGCTGGCGACCGAGCTCGGCAAGCGTGCCACGGGGAAGACGCTCTACATCCTGGACGAGCCTACAACGGGGCTGCACTTCGAGGACGTGCGCATGCTCCTGGACGTGCTGCACCGCCTCGTGGACCGTGGAAACACGGTCATCGTCATCGAGCATAACCTCCACGTGATCAAGACTGCGGATTGGCTCATCGACCTCGGGCCTGAAGGCGGGGCGGCCGGTGGACGTATCGTAGCAGAGGGGCCGCCCGAGAGCGTGGCGGCCGAGCCTCGGTCCCACACGGGGCGCTGCCTGGCTCAGATGCTCGGCCTCGCCCGGGTCGCGTGAGCCGACCGCGCCGACCGCCCAGGGATCCGCGGGTGGGACGCCGCCGTGCCCCGCCGCCGGTGCGCAGCCGCCAGGAGGCCGGGAGTCGGGACACCGTCGCGAAGCCCACGGCTGCGATGTTAGCTTACGCGGTGCGGATCCGCGGCCTTCAGCGGCGCGAAACCCGCGGCACTGGCCGGCCGTAGGGCCGGCAGGGTCAAGCGGCGGCGCGAGCCGCTCCGCAGGGCATGCCTTGGACGGGCCGGACTGGAGTGAACTATGGTCACCAAAGACGACGTCGAAAGCTTCCTGATTCGCATGGCGGTGGACTACGATGAAGTGGACGAGGGAATGTTCGTTGTCCGCAGCCGCCCGGACGGCGCGCCCATCGTCGTCCACCATTCGCCGCCCGTTCTCCTCGTGCGCATGAAGGTCATGGACGTGCCGGAGGATGAAGCGAAGCTGCTCCCGCTGTTCCGCACGCTCCTTGAGCTTAACGCCACGGATGTCGTCCACGGGGCGTACGGGATCGAGAACGGAGAGGTGATCCTGAGCGACACCCTGGAGCTGGAGACGCTGGACTTCCAGGAGCTTCAGGCTTCCCTGGAGAGCCTGCAGCTCGCGGCGACCAGCCAGATGGGGCGGATCCTCGAGCTCTCGTCCCTTGGGGGGGAGGTTTGAGTCATGGGGATTCTGCAGAAGCTGTCCACGCTGCTGCGCTCGAATATCAACGACCTGATCGCCCGGGCCGAGAACCCGGAGAAGATGCTGAATCAGATCATCCTCGATATGAGGGAGCAGCTCGCGCGGGCGAAGCGCGAGGTCGCGGCCGCCATCGCGGACGAGCGCAAGCTGCGGCAGCAGTTCGACGACGAGACGAAGCAAACTCGCGAGTGGGAGCAGCGGGCGATGCTCGCGGTGCGCGAGGGGCGCGATGACCTGGCGAAGCAGGCGCTCGTCCGCCAGCAGGAGCACGCTGAGCGTGCGACCGCGTTCGAGGGTACGTGGCGCACGCAGGCTGCCGAGACGGAGAAGCTCAAAACGTCACTGCGGCAGCTCAACGAGAAGATCGAGGAGGCGAAGCGCAAGCGAAACCTGCTGATCGCGAAACAACGCCGTGCGCAGGCTCAGCGTCGCATCCACGAGACGATGGCCGGGCTCTCGGACCAGTCCGCGTTCGAGGCCTTCGATCGCATGGCCGAGCGCATCGAGGACGCGGAGCGCCGTGCTGTGGCCGCCGTCGAGGTGACGGAAGCGCTCGCCGGCGAAACCCTCGAGCGGGAATTCCAGAAGCTCCAGGCCGTCGGTGACGTGGAGCAGCGGCTGCTGGCCTTGAAGCAGCAGATGGGAGTCCTGCCCGCCGGCGCCGACAGCGTAAAGCAGCTTCAGGCGGGCGCTCAGACGGGGGCGGCGGCGGAGAGCGACGGCCCGATCCACGAGGCGGAGCTCATCGAAGAGATCGAGCGCCTGGAGGAGAAGAGCGGCAACCCCTGAGGGGCTCGCGCTGCCCGGAGGGTGAGTGGTCGGCGCGCCCACGCCCATGAGCGCGGCCTCCCGCATCCAGGGGATCCTCGTCACCGGGATCGCCACGATCCTGGTGATCTACTTCGCGTACAGCATCGCGGAGATTTTGCTCCTCCTGTTCATCTCCGTCCTGTTTTCGCTGTATCTGGGCATGCTGACGGACTTCTTCCAGCTCCGCATGGGGATGCCGCGGGCACTCGGGCTCGCAGAGGCGCTGGTCGTCACCGTCCTCGGCGTGGTCGCCGTCGGGTGGCTCATCGTCCCGCCTGTCGCCCAGGAGACGCAAGAGCTTCTCCGCGCGCTGCCCGCGCAGCTTGAGCGCTGGGAGAAGCAGCTCCTGCGCCTCGCGGAGAGCAGCGCGTTCGCTGGGCAGTTGCTGGGACCGCTGCCGCAGGGGCAGAGCTACGTTGGCTCGATCCTGCAGGAGATCCGCGGCTACTTTGCGGGCCTTGTGCCTTATGTCTTCAGCGGCGTGCGCTTTGTCATCCACTTCGTCTCGGTGCTGGTGATGGGCGCGTACCTCTGCCTGCGCCCGACCCTCTACCGCGAAGGGCTCATCGCCCTCTTCCCGCCGCGGCATCGGCCGTTCGTCCGCGATGTTCTGGCGGACCTCAGCCACACGCTGCGCGCCTGGATCGCCGGACAGATTCTGGCCATGTCGGTCCTCGGGCTCCTGACCTGGGTCGGGCTCGTGCTGTTGGGCGTCCCCTATGCCCTCGCCTTCGGCGTCTTTACCGGCCTCGCCGCCATCGTGCCGTTCTTCGGGACCCTTTTCTCCACGTTGCTCCCCGCCGTCGTCGTCGTCGGGACGGATGGCGCGCTGAAGGCGCTGGCGGTCATCGGCCTGGGGGTCGTGGTGCACTTGGTGGAGGCGAACGTCGTGGCACCGATGATCATGGAGCGGAAGGTCGATCTGCCTCCTGTGCTCACGCTGCTCAGCGTGCTCGTCATGGCGCACGTCCTGGAGGTCATCGGGCTGCTGGTAGCCGTTCCGGTGCTGGCCAGCGTGCTCGTGCTCGTTAGGCGCGTGTACGTGCTGGAGATTCTCGAGGAGAAGGAATTCCGGCGGCCCGTGCGCGAGCGGCCGTTGGAGGTTCAGTTGCCGCCAGAGCCTGAAGCGCTGGCGCACCCGAGTGCCGAGACAAACGTGAGGGCGCTCCTCGAGCGCTGAGCGCCCCGGTGGGCGCAACGACCGCGGGGTACCGTGGGGTACCGCGGGGCTTCCCGGCTTTCCGCGCGCGACTCGGCACCGAGGCCCGGCCAAGTCTCTGCCGGGCTGCCGCTGCCCGGGGGCTCGGGTGGTGGTGGCGGCGAGCGGCGGCGAATCGTACTGGCGAATCCCGGGCGCCCGCACTAGACTGGGCCGGCTTGTGAACGGCCCGTGGACTGACAACTCGCTGACAAGAGCCTGATGGGTGCGATCGTCTACTTGAACGGCGAATACCTTCCGAAAGAAGAGGCGCGGGTCTCGGTGGACGACCGGGGCTTCCTTCTCGCCGACGGGATCTACGAGGCGGCGCCCGCCTACCACGGGCGCTTCCTCCGGCTCGCCGAGCACCTGGCGCGCATGGCGCGTGGTCTCGCGGCCATCCGCATCGATTGCGACGTGACACCGCTGGCCGAGATCAGCGAGCGGCTACTGGCGGAGAACGGGCTGCTGGACGTGGAGTACGCGATGGTGTACGCGCAGGTGACGCGCGGCGCCGCCCCGCGGACGCATGCGTTCCCTGCGGCGCCGCCGCCGCCAACGGCGTACGCCGCGGCCCAGCCCTTGACGCGGGTTCCCAGGGAGCGCTGGGAGCGGGGCTTCTCCGCCGTCACGGTTCCAGACCTTCGCTGGGGCCGGGTGGACATCAAGTCTATCGCCCTGCTGCCCAATGTCCTGGCTCAGCAGGCCGCGGTGGACTCGGGGGCGAACGACGCGATCCTCGTGCGCAACGGTGTGGCACTGGAAGGCGCGCACGCAAACCTTTTCGCTGTCAGCGGCGGCACGCTCCTCACCCACCCACTCACGAACCAGGTTCTGCCGGGAATCACGCGTGGATTGGTTCTGGAGTTGGCCGCCGAGGTCGGCATCCCCAGCGAGCAGCGGTCTGTCTTCCTGGATGAGCTGCGCGCGGCCGATGAAGTCTTCCTCACGGGGACGACCGCCGAGATCCGACCGCTCGTCACCGTGGACGGCAGACCGGTGGGCCGTGGCTCCGTGGGCCCGGTGGCCCGGCGTCTCTACGCCGCCTTCCTCGAGACCGTTCAGGCGCTGGTGGGCGCGGCCCGCTAGTTCTTCAGCGACCGGCCTAGTAGATCAAGTACCGTCCCCGGATCGCTCTGAACCGACCCAGCTCCTCCTCCCACGGCACCACGATCTCTTCGAGCCCGCGTCCCCCCTCGATCGCCTCCCGCAGCCGCGGGGTGCCCGCCAGGCGGTCGAAGTGGTCGCGCCGCCAGTCCCAGTTGGCACCCGCGAGCGCGCGAGCCTCGATGAGCGCCGCGACGCCGGCGCGTGTGGGCTCGTAGCGCTCGCGATCGGTCGTCACGAAGCGCACGCCGTGCACCGCCTCGCCGTGGAACTTGCCGTCCTCGGGACGCTGCGGCGTGAAGCTGACGGGCTCGAAGCGCACCCCAGGCAGCCCGTAGGCGTTCAGGCCCGCTGCGAGCACAGCGCCGTCGAGCCACGGCGCGCCGATCTGCTGGAAGGCCGCATCCGTGCCGCGGCCCACGGAGAGGTTCGTCCCCTCGAACAGACAGGTGCCCGGATAGTGGGTGGCGCTCTCCAGCGAGGGCATGTTCGGAGAAGGTGGGACCCAGGGAAGCCCCGTCTGATCCAGCCACTGCCCCCGCTTCCAGCCAGCGGCCGGCACCACGTAAAGCTCCGCATCGATCCTGAACTCGTCGTTGAAGAGCCGCGCCAGCTCGCCCGCGGTCATGCCATGACGCATCGCGATAGGGTACATCCCCACGAACGAGGCGTATGCAGGATCCAGCACGCTGCCCTGCACGAGCGCGCCGCCGATGGGGTTTGGGCGGTCCAGCACGAGGAACGGGATCCCCACCTCTCCGGCCGCCTCCATCGCCAGCGCCATGGTGGACACATAGGTGTAATACCGTACACCGATGTCCTGGATGTCGAAGAGCAGGGCTTCGATCCCCTGAAGCATCTCGGGCGTCGGCTTGCGCGTCTCGCCGTAGAGGGAATAGATGGGCAGCCCGGTACGCTCATCCACGCCGCTCTCGACGCGCTCGCCGGGCGCGGCAGTCCCGCGGATGCCATGCTCGGGCGCGAAGAGCGCCACGAGCTCGACTCCGTCGGCCGCGACGAGCAGGTCGATGGAGCTCGTGCCGTCCCGCGAGATCCCGGTCTGATTCGTGATGAGCCCGACGCGCCGGCCCTCTATGAGGTGCAGCGAGTCATCGAGCAGGACTTCGATACCCGGCCGCACATCGGCCGCAACAACGATGCGGGCCGCCGGCGAGGATGGCGCGCCACCGCCAGGGAGCGGCTCGCGCGTGCAGGCCGCCGCGGCGAGGAACGCCCAGAGGACGCGCCGGCATTGTAATGCCAGGCCAGCGGGCATATGTTGCAACGCCAATCTCCGTCCGGGCCAGCGGCCGCCCTGGAAGGACGGGACAGGGCTTGCCGGGCCTCCGCGGCTCGGCGTGCAACTTCGCGCCGTCCGCCGGTGTTCGTCAACGATTGCCACCCCTCGTCATGCCGGATGATGCGGTGATACGCCGTCTCGTCCCGGGCGCGTTCGTTGCGCTCGCCGCGTTGCTGCCGGGGTGCGGCGCTCCGCCGCCCTGGCGGCCGGTGCCCGAACCCCCCGCGGCCGAAGAACCGGCGCTCCCGGATGCGGAGAGGAGCCTGGCGGAGCGCGAGGAGCCGGAGGCCGGGCGAACGGGTCCCACAGCCGCAGAGCGGCCGGGAGCCGAGCCGCACGAACGGGAAGCGGCCCGTGGTGAGACACCGGACCCGGAGCGAAGCGGAGAGCAGGCGGAGGAGCCGCGTCATGCGCCTGCGCCTGACCGTTGGGCCGAGAGGGTGCTGGCGACCCTCACGCTGAGGGAGAAGGTAGCCCAGATGGTGATGCCTTGGGTGCCCGGGGACTACACGCCCGAGGGATCGCCGCAGCGGGAGCGGCTGCTCGAGCTGGTGGATCACCAGGGCGTCGGCGGCATCATCGTCTCCGTCGGGTCGCCCACCGAGGTTGCCGTGAAGCTCAACGAGCTCCAGCGCCGCGCACGGTTCCCTCTTCTCGTAGCGGCCGACCTGGAGTTCGGCACCGGCTACCGCATTCAGGGGGGCGTGTTCGTGCCGAACGGGATCGCCCTCGGGGGCGCCACGCTGTTCCCCACGCAGATGGCGCTCGGCGCCACCGGCGATCCGGGCTTCGCCTACGAGCAGGGGCGCATCACAGCCGTCGAGGCGCGGGCCGTGGGGATCCATGTGGCCTTCGCGCCCATCCTCGATGTGAACAACAACCCGGACAACCCGATCATCAACGTGCGCTCCTATGGCGAAGACCCGGAGCTCGTGGCGGCCATGGGTACGGCGTTCGTGCGCGGCGCGCGCGACTACCGGCTCGTGGCCACGGGAAAGCATTTCCCTGGGCACGGTGACACAAACGTAGATTCGCACCTCGATCTTCCGGTTATCCCGGTGGATCGCCGGCGGCTGGAGGCGGTCGAGCTGCTGCCGTACAAGAGGAGCATCGAGGCGGGGCTCGGCGCGATCTTGAGCGCACACATCGCGGTGCCCAAGCTCACGAAAGGCGAGGTGGTGCCGGCCACGTTATCGCGGCGTATCCTCACGGACCTGCTCCGGGATGACCTGGAGTTTCGCGGCCTCGTCTTCACGGATGCCCTGGACATGTACGCGATCGATCGCCGGTTCGAGCGCCGGGAGGCGGCGGCCCGCGCCGTCGAGGCGGGAGCGGACGTGCTGCTCATGCCGCCCGACGTGGAGCTCGCCATCGAGGGCGTCGTGAGCGCCGTGGCCGGCGGCCGCATCCCCGAGAAGCGGATTGACGCATCGGTGCTTCGGATCCTCCAGGTCAAGGAAGCTCTGGGCCTCGATCGCGAGCGCGAGGTAGACATAGCGGCGATCCCTCGCAGCGTCGGCATCCCCGAGCACGTGGAGGTCGCCCAGCGGGCGGCGGACCGATCCATCACCTTGCTCCGCGATGAGGATGGGCTCGTGCCTCTGGGGCTGCCCCGGAACGCCTCCATCCTTTCAGTGACTTTCCGCCGGCCCGCCGACCTCTTGGCCGGCCGGTATTTTCACAACGAGCTACGGAGCGCGTATGCCCGGATCCGGGAGGTGTACGTCGGTCCCGAGACGCCGCCGGAGGTGTACGATCGCCTGCTCGCCGACTCCCGAAGCGCGGACCTCGTAATCGTCGCGCCCTACGTGATGGCGGTGGCCTACTCCGGTAGCGTCGCGGTGCCGCCCGAGTTCGCCCGGTTCAGCACGGGGCTCGCGTCTGCGGGAGCCCGGCACCTGGTCATCTCCTTCGGCAATCCGTATCTGATCGGCGAATTCCCGGAGGTGCGCGCGTACATGCTGGCGTGGAGCCCGTCCGAGGTGAGCCAGCGGGCGGCCGCTCGCGCGCTTCTCGGCCGGCTCGCCATCGAGGGACGCACGCCGACTCGCATCCCGCCGCTCTTCGGGATCGGGGCAGGGCTCCAGCGGCCCGCCCGGGGATCGGCGCGTGAATAGAGGCCGGGTGCCGGCCCGCTGGGCAGCCGCGGTGCTCCTCGCCGCCGCGGCCTGTGCGCCGCCGCTCGCGCTCCGCCCCGTGGGCCCCGCCTTGCCGGGGGCGCACGCGCCGCTCGATGCGCGAACGCGCCGCTGGGTGGAGCGGACGCTGGAGTCGCTCTCGCTCCGCGAGAAGGTCGGCCAGCTCATGATGCCTTGGGTCCCCGGGGCATACGCCGCCGTCTCCAGTCCCGAGTTCGAGCGCATCGCACGCTGGGTGGACGAGGGGATCGGCGGCGTCTCCATCTCCATCGGGCTCCCTCACTCGTACGCGGGCAAGCTCAACGAGCTGCAGCGGCGCGCGCGCGTTCCGCTTCTGGTCGCGGCCGACTTCGAGAGCGGCGGTCCGGGAATGCGGCTGAGCGGATCCTATGCGCTCCCGTCGCTCCTGCCCCAGGGCGGCGGCACCGATTTCCCGCCCACCATGGCCTTCGGCGCCATCGGCAACGAGAGGATCGTCCACGAGTTCGGGCGCATCACCGGCGTGGAGGCACGGGCCGTGGGCGTGCAGCTGGACTTCGCGCCCGTGCTTGACGTGAACAGCAACCCGGAAAACCCCATCATCAACACGCGGGCGTTCGGCGAGAGCCCCGCGCTCGTGGCGCGCCTGGGAGTGGCGTTCATTGAGGGCGCCCGCGTCGGCGGGATGCTCACGACCGCCAAGCACTTTCCCGGCCACGGCGACACGCGCACGGACTCGCACATCGATCTGCCGGTCGTCCGCGCGGACCGGGCGCGCCTCGACGCCGTCGAGCTGGTCCCGTTCCGGCGGGCCGCCGAGGCGGGCGTCGACGCTGTCATGACTGCGCACGTAGCGGTGCCCGGGATCCTGGGGTCCGACGGGCCGCCGGCCACGCTCTCGCCTTACTTCCTCACCCGCCTGCTCCGGGAAGAGCTGCGGTTCGGGGGGCTCGTCTTCACCGATGCCATGACGATGGGCGCGATCACCCGCCGCCACGGAACCGGTGAGGCGGCGGTGCTGGCGCTGGAGGCCGGGGCGGACGTCATCCTGTCGCCTCCGGACCTGACGGCCGCCATCGACGCCGTGACCGCGGCGGTCGAGTCGGGCCGGATCCGGCGGGAGCGGCTGGACGCCGCCGTGCGGCGGATCCTCGAGGCAAAGGCGCGAGCGGGCCTGCGGCGGGGTCGGCTCGTGGACCTCGACGCCGTGGACGAGATCGTGGGCCAGCGCGCCCACACCGCCTTCGCGGACAGCGTGGCCGCCCTCTCGATCACGCTGCCCCGCGATTCCGCCGAGCTCCTCCCCGTGGACACGGCGCGGGTGCGCCGAGTTCTCAGCGTCACCTTCGCGCGACCCGAGGATCTGCCTGCGGGCCGCACCTTCGACGCGATCCTGGCGGAACGGCTGCCACACGTGGAGCGAGTGCGCGTGGACTCCCTGACGCCGCCGGCCCGCTACGACTCCATCGCCGCCAGGGCCATGCTGGTCGACCTCGTCCTCGCGTCCGCGTACGTGCCGCCTCAGGCGGGCGCCGGATCCGTGGGCGTACCACAGGCGTTCGCCGCCTTCGTGACTCGCCTGGTCGAGGGAGGGAAGCCTACGGTGCTGCTCTCGTTGGGGAACCCCTATCTCCTGACGGCCGTACCCTCGGTGGGCAGCTACCTCGTCACGTGGGGCGGCCGTGAGGTCTCTCAGCGCGCGGCCGCCCGCGCGATCCTCGGCCTGGCCCCCATCACGGGGCGGCTCCCCATCTCGCTGCCGCCGTTCCACCGGGCCGGCGACGGGCTGGACCGCCGCGGACCGCCGCGGGCTACGGGTCGGGCCGCGGCGGGAACGGGCTTGGTCGCGGCGGCGCGTTCCGGCGACAGGGGCGGCATCATGGTGCCCTCCGGGATCGGTGCGAAGAACGAGGAGGTGACCGGCCGGCCCACGGGTCCGCGTGCGGACCCGCCGCGCGAGGCCTACGTCGGCGAGGCAGACCCCATTGCCGTCGGGATGGATCCCGCGCGCCTCGCCCGCGTCGACAGCATCCTTCACGCGGGGATCGCGGATTCCGTGGCGCCCGGCGCCGCCATCGCCGTGGGCCGCTACGGCCGGCTGGTGCGGTTGCGCGGCTACGGCCGCCTGGACTGGGCCGCGGACGCGCCGCCTGCCACCGACTCGTCCCTCTACGATGTCGCGTCGCTCACCAAGGTCGTGGGCACGGCCACCGCGGCGATGATCCTGGCGGAGGAGGCGAGGCTCGAGCTCGACGCGCACGTCGCCCGCTACCTTCCGTGGTGGCGCGGGGGCGGCAAGGAGGGCGCCACGATCCGCCAGCTTCTCCTCCACCGGGCCGGGCTCCCGCCGTTTCGCCCCTTGTGGCGGGAGGTCCGCGGCCGTGAGGCCTACGAGCGCGCCATCGCGGAGCTCAGCGTGCAGTATCCGCCGGGCGACAGCACACTGTACAGCGACATCGGGCTCATGGTGATGGGCTTCGTGGTCGAGCGGATCTCCGGCGAGCCTCTCGACGTGTTTCTGCGCCGCCGCGTTTTCGGGCCGCTGGGCATGCGGGACACGGGGTTTCGGCCGGATCCGTCGCTTCTCTCCAGGATCGCGCCGACCGAGGTGGACACCGTCTTCCGGCAGACGCACGTGCACGGCGTGGTTCACGACGAGAACGCGTACGCGCTCGGGGGCGTCGCGGGTCACGCGGGCCTTTTCTCCTCGGCGCGCGACCTGGCCGTGTTCGCGCAGATGATGCTCGACGGCGGAACGATCGGCCGGTGCTCGGACGTGGAACTCCCGTGCGGCGCGGAGCGGCAGCCGCGGCGCGTACTCGATCGCGGCACCATCGAGCGCTTTGCGGCGCGCCACGACTCGGCGTCGAGCCGTGCGCTCGGTTGGGACACGCCCGCGGCGGGATCGTCGGCGGGAGACTATCTGAGCGCGCGGGCCTTCGGGCACACAGGCTTCACGGGCACGAGTCTGTGGATCGACCCGGAGCTCGAGCTCTTCGTGGTGATCCTCACGAACCGGGTGAACCCGAGTCGTGACAATCCGCGTATCTTCCCGCTGCGTCGCGCGGTGCATGACGCGGTCGTGCAGGCCCTCGTGCGTCGGTAGCGATGGATCCATGACCACCCTGGACTGGCTGATCATCGCCACGTACTTCGGAGCGGCCGCCGCCATCGGGCTCGCAATGGCGAAACGTGCCGGGCGCTCGCTGGCCGATTACTTCCTGAGCGGACGCGCGCTCCCATGGTGGCTGGCGGGCACGTCCATGGTAGCCACGACCTTTGCGGCGGACACGCCGCTCGCGGTCACCGAGCTGGTGGTGAAGCACGGCGTGGCCGGCAACTGGCTGTGGTGGAACATGGTGATGAGCGGCATCCTCACCGTGTTCTTCTATGCGCGGCTTTGGCGCCGGGCCGATGTATTGACCGACGTGGAGTTCACGGAGATCCGCTACGCCGGCAGGCCGGCGGCGTTCCTGCGCGCGTTCCGCGCCGCGTATCTCGCGCTCCCCATCAACCTGGTCATCATGGGGTGGGTGAACCTGGCCATGGCGGACATCATCGGGATCACGCTGGAGGTCCCCAGGGCCTGGGCGCTGGTCTTCTGCTTCGTGCTCGCCAGCGCGTACTCGGCGGTCTCCGGCCTCTGGGGCGTCGTCCTTACCGACTTCTTTCAGTTTGCGCTGGCGGTCACGGGTGCCATCGTTCTGGCGGTGTTCGCCGTGAACGCGGTGGGCGGGATCACCGGGTTGGAAGAGGGGCTGGCGCGGGCCTACGGGTCGCCCGAGAGGGCGCTCGCGTTGTTCCCCCGGCCGGGCGTGGCCTGGATGCCCGTGGTCACCCTGATGGTCTATCTGAGCGTCAACTGGTGGGCGGCCTGGTATCCGGGCGCGGAACCCGGCGGCGGCGGCTACATCGCGCAGCGCATCTTCTCGAGCAAGAGCGAACGGGACGGGATGCTGGCCACGCTCTGGTTCAACATCGCGCACTACGCCGTGCGGCCGTGGCCGTGGATCCTGGTGGCGCTCGCGACAACGGTCCTTTATCCCGGGCTGGCGAACCCGCGGGAGGGCTACGTGCGCGCGGTGGTCGACCTGCTGCCGCCCGGGCTGACGGGCCTGGTGCTCGCCTCCTTCGCCGCCGCGTACATGTCCACCATCTCGACCCAGCTCAACTGGGGGGCGAGTTACCTGGTACGCGATCTCTACCAGCGGTTCGTGGCGCCCGCTGCCAGACAGGCGCAGCTCGTGCGCGTCTCGCGCCTGGCCACCCTGTTCCTCATGATCGCGAGCCTCCTGGTCACCTACTTCCTGGGCAGCATCGAGGGCGCCTGGCGCTTCCTGCTGGCGCTGGGTGCCGGGACCGGCCCCGTCTTCCTGCTGCGCTGGTACTGGTGGCGGATCAACGCATGGTCCGAGATCTCCGCAATGGTCGCGTCGCTCGTGACCAGTCTGGTCCTCTGGTTCGGCGCCGGCCTCGACCCCGACGACCCGGCCCAGTGGGCCTGGATCATGCTCGCGACCGTGGGCGTTTCCACGGCGACATGGCTGGCCGTCACCTACCGGACTCAGCCGGAGCCGGAGCACACGCTCGTGGGCTTCTACCGTCGGGTGAGGGCCGGGGGCCCGGGCTGGGCGCGCATCGCCGAGGCGGCGGGGCACGGACGGGAGCCCATGACCGGGGGCGTGCTCAACTGGACGAACTGGATCGCAGGGGTCGTCAGCGTCTACGCCACGCTCTTCGGCGTCGGGCGGCTCATCTTCCGCGACTGGGCCGGTGGCGCCGCCTACCTGGCCGTGGCGGCCGTTGCCTTCGCCTGGATCGGCCGCAACGTGCGGGAGTACGCACAGGAGCCGGAATGGCGCGGAGGGGCGCCGGAGACCGCGGTGCCGTGACGGCCGCCCTACTCCTTGGCCGGGGTGCTCCGGCGCAGACGGGGGGCCGCGAACCGCGCACCGACGCCGTGGGCTCCGCGTCTGGCAGCCGCGGGCCCGGCGGCGCGCCGGCGTGAGCCAGGGCGTATGCGGCCGTTCAACACCCTGGATCTCGGCGTTCTGGTTCTCTACCTGGCGGGCGTTATCGTCTGGGGCGCATGGCTCGGCCGCGGCCAGCACGGAGGGCGCGACTACTTCCTCGGGAACCGTGAGCTCCCATGGCTGGCCGTGCTCTTGTCCATCGTCGCCACGGAGACGAGCACGCTCACGTTCCTGAGTATCCCGGGCGTCGCGTATGTCGGCACGCTGGCGTTCCTGCAGCTCACCTTCGGCTACCTGGCCGGGCGTGCGGTCGTTGCCGTCGTGCTGCTGCCCGCCTATTACCGCGGCGACCTCGCCACGGCCTACCAGCTTTTGGAGTCGCGGTTCGGTCGCGCCACGCGGCGGTTCACCTCCGCGATCTTCATGGTGACGCGGCTGCTGGCGGACTCGGTGCGCCTCTTCGCCACGGCGATCCCCCTGGCGTTCATCACCGGGTGGCCATACGGGCTCTCCATCCTCGTGATCGGTGCGGTCACTCTGGTCTACACCTACCTCGGCGGGATCAAGGCGGTCGTCTGGGTCGACGCGCTCCAGATGGCGATCTACCTCCTGGGTGCCGCCGCCGCAGTGGTGGCTCTCCAGTTGCTCGTTCCCGGGGGGTGGTCCGGCATCCTCTCGGAAGCGGCGCGCGCCGGTAAGACGAGCGTGCTGGACTTCTCCGTGACCGCGGCCGCGCCATACACGTTCTGGGCCGGCTTGGTGGGCGGCGGCTTCCTCTCCATGGCATCGCACGGGACGGACCAGCTCATCGTGCAGCGGCTCCTCACCTGCCATGACCTGCGCGCGAGCCAGAAGGCGCTGGTGGGGAGCGGTGTGGTCGTGATCGGGCAGTTCGCCCTGTTCCTCGCCATCGGGCTCGGGCTCTGGGCATTCTACGGCGGACAGGCCTTCCCGCGGACCGACGAGATCTTTGCCCGCTTCATCGTCGAGGAGCTACCGCCGGGGATCACGGGGCTTCTCATCGCGGGCGTCTTCGCCGCCGCCATGTCCACGCTCTCCTCGTCCATCAATTCGCTGGCCTCCGCCAGCGCGTACGACTTCTTCGCGCCGGCGCTCCGCGTGGACCGGGACGACCAGCGCACCCTGCGCGCGGGGAAACTCTTCACGCTGCTCTGGGCCATGCTGCTCGTCGGCGGTGCGATCGTCTTCATTCCGCTCAGCCGCCAGGCGGCGGCCGTGGAGGTGGCGCTGGGGATCGCCTCCCTGGTCTACGGAGGGTTGCTCGGCGCCTTCGCCCTGGGCCTCCTCCTCCCGGCCTCGCGCCAGGGGCACGCCATGGTGGCCATGGCTGCGGGGATCGGGGCCGTGGCGGTCCTCTGGGTTGTCGCCCGGCAAAGCGTGGCGTGGCCGTGGTACGTGTTCATCGGCACGGCGGTGACCTTCGCAGTGGGCAGCGTGGCGGCACGCCTGGCACCCGCGACCGCCTTTGCGCAGCCGAACGCGGGCCCGCCGAGGGAAGGGATCGCCGCGGAAGGATCGGAGTGAGGCACTCCCCCGGACGCCAGCTCTCGCGCTCGAGTCGAAGGGCGCGGATCATCGTGGGGGTGGCCCGCATGGTGAACGCCGTGCTCGCCGGCCGTGGCTGAGTTCGTGGTGGGCGTGGATGGCGGCGGCACGCGGACGCGCGCCCTCGCCCTCGACCTCGAGGGGCGGGAACTCGGGGAAGGCGAGGCGGAAGGTGCGCTCGTGGACCCGCGGCAGCCGGACGCCGCCGCGGATGCCATCTTCGCAGCCATGACCCGCGCGGCTGAGAGTGCCGGCGTGACGCTCCCGGCCACCGCCCTCTGCGCAGGGCTCGCGGGCGGCGGGCGCGAGCCGGAGCGGAGCCGGGTAGGGGAGACGCTTCGGCGCCGTCAGGTCGCGAAAAGCGTACAGATCGTGACCGACGCGGAGGCGGCCTTCTTCGACGCCTTCGGCGACGGGCCCGGAATCCTGGTCATCGCAGGGACCGGGTCGATGGCATGGGGACGCGGCGAGTCCGGGGCCACGCTGCGCGTCGGCGGGTGGGGTGCGCTCCTGGGTGACGAGGGAAGCGGCTATGACATCGGGAGAAACGCTCTGCAGGCCGCCGTCCGGGCCGCCGACCAGAGGGCGCCCGAAACCCGCCTCCTGGATGCGATCCTCGGCCAGCTCCGGGTTGGTGCGCCCGAAGCGCTCATTCCCTGGGCCGCCCGCGCCACGAAGGCGGACATCGCCGCCCTCGCTCCCCTCGCGTGCAAGGTGGCTCAGGCGGGCGACCCTGCCGCACTCCGGATCCTCGAGGAGGCGCTTCAGGACCTCGACCGCCACGTCGCGGCCCTCATCCGCAGGCTGGGTCCCTGGAGCCGGCCGTCCGAGGTGGCGCCGGCCGGCGGACTCATCGGCCGGGGGGGGCCCCTTCACAACGCGTTCCTGCGGGCGATCCGGCATCACGGCTGTACCCCCGTGCGTGCCCCTGTTCGGCCCGCCCGTGGCGCCGCCCGCCTCGCCCTGCGCGCCGCCCTGGAAACGGGCGGCGAGGAGCAGCCGACGGCCTGACGGGAAGCGTGCCCGTCGTCGCACGCACCTTTGCACCCGGGGGCGCGCCGCCGCGATGGCGGATCGATCGACACCCGGTTGGTGGTTCTGCCGTCCTCACATTTCTGACAGATTCGCCTGTCATACCGCGCGTGGTGGGTGCCAGTTTTGCGGCACCACTCTGCCGTTCTTGCGCCGCCGCCGCGCCTGAGGACTGGCACGGAATCTGCCAACTTCAGAAGGCGGACCGGACGACCGCCCCGGACGGAGGCCGGCCATCGGCCAGCGAGCCGGCATGCGGGCGGCAGACTGGAACGATCCCAGAACGACCCCAGAAGGAAAGGAGATGTTGAGGTATGGCGATCATTCGGTACCGTAGCAGCAATCCAGACTGGGCGGTGACTCCCTGGCGTGAGCTGACCGATCTGCACGGTCGGCTGAGCCGCCTCATGGACGAAGCGTTCGGCGCCGGTGGCGTCGCCGCGGGCACCTCATGCGTTCCCGCCGTGGCTGTGGTCGAGAACGCGAATCATCTGCTCGTCGCGTGCGAGCTGCCGGGGATGACGGCCGACGACGTGGACATTCGGCTCGAAAACAACGTGCTGACCATCTCGGGCGAGAAGAAGGAGGAGCGCGCCGATCAGGATAGGGACCGCCGCTACCATCTGTGGGAGCGGGCCTATGGCGCATTCCAGCGGTCGTTCGCGTTGCCGCGAAACGTGGATCCGGGGATCTCCGCGCAGTTCGCGAACGGCGTGCTGACCATCCGGCTGCCGAAGACGGCGGAGGCGATGGGCCGCCGGATCCAGATCTCCCCCTGAGGGTTCGTTACGAAATAACTGCGTCAACACCGAGGCCGAGCGAGGAGCCGCCAGGCAAGGCGCAACCCTGGGGTCCCCACGCAACGAACGTTGCGTGGGGTAGAGGCCGACGAAGGCAACCTAGCGGAGCCGGTTGTCGAGGAGGCGCAACGCAGCCTGGCGGCTCCGCAGCCGGCCGAATGTAGCAGTTATTTCGTGACGAACCCTGAGTGAGACGGGGTGCGATCTTGCGAGCGAGCGGGGCGCCGCCGCCCCGCTCGCCTTTCACCCGTCCTCAGGCGCCGGCCGTCCGGCGCGTGAATCCGGCGAGCATCTCGAGCAGCAGGCGGGCCGCAAGTTTCGCCGTGCGGTCGCCCGAGTCGAGGGCTGGCGAGAGCTCGGTGATGTCGGCACCCACCAGAGCGGCATTTCGCATCAGCGTGTTCAGGAACGCGATGATCTCGCGGCTCGAGAGCCCGCCCGGGCAGGCGTGCGCCGTCGCAGGAGCGTAGGCCGGGTCCACTACATCCAGGTCGACGGAGAGGTAGAGGGCGCGCGAGCGGGGGGCGATCCGCTCCAGCACGACCTCCGCCGTGCGCTCGGCGCCCCAGCGCGCCAGATCGTCTACCATGATGAGGTGGACGCCGCTCTCTCGCATCCACTCGGTGAACATGCGCGAGTTCGCGAACGGCCGCAGCCCCACCACCGCCGTCTGTCCACCGCGGGTGAGGCCGGCCCTCAGCACCGAGCTGAAGGGCGCGCCGCGCCCCAGCGTCTCCGAGTCCTCTTCCTCCCGCGTGTCCAGGTGCGCGTCCAGGATCAGAAGCGCTACATCCCCTTGCGTGAGACCCACGGACACCCCGGACAGCACGGCTTCGGTGAGGGTGTGCGTTCCGCCCACGAAGAGAGGCCGGGCCCCCATGCGGAACAGGGAGGCCGCGGTCTCGTGGATGAGGCGCAGACTATCCCGCAGGGATCTGCTCGCAAACTCCAGGTCGCCCCAGTCGGCCAGCGCGCCGAGCGTGCGCAGATCACCGTCCGGCTCGCCCGCATACGTGCTGAACCCGCCAAGCGCTGCTCGGATCGCCGCAGGTCCCGCCGCGCTCCCGGATGCGGCAGCATCGCCGGGTCGCCCGAGCGGTACGCCCACCAGCACGGGTGCCTCTGCGGGCAACTGTGCGTCCCGATCCACCAACCGAAGCAGCGCCCGGAACTCGGCGGGACCTGAGGGCGATGGGCGAACCGGCGTTACGCCGGAATGGGGCGCCGATGGGTGCCCGTCACCTTCCCCGCCGCTCGAGCTCACACCGGATACCAAGGCGCGTACCCCCTTGTCGCCGGCTCGCCCCACTCGCCCGGGCGATCCGGCGGTGCTCCCCGCACAAACGATCTGCCGGCGAAAGCCACTCGGCGCACGTGGCGTCCAGGTTCTCGGATCGCCCCGACGCTGAACTCCGTCCGCAGGCCTTGATCGCCGCTCAGCGGGTGCCCGCCTCACCTCTCACCAGGTCACCCAGCCGATCATATAAATATATGTTTCCGGCGAGAATCGCGCCTCCCTCCAGATCGAGCTCGCCGCCGTCCAGACGCGAGACCACGCCGCCGGCCTCGCGAACGATGATCGTGCCCGCGGCGATGTCCCAGGGATCGAGCCACAGCTCCCAGAAGGCGTCCAGGTATCCGGTGGCGAGATAGCAGAGGTCGAGGGCGGCGGAGCCGCCGCGCCGGATCCCCGACACCTGGGGAAGGACCCGGTCGAACTGGGTCAGGTACTCCGGAAGCAGATGAAGGGTCTTGAAGGGGAAGCCGGTGCCGATCAGCGCCTGGCCGAGGTTTCGGATACCGGAGACGCGGATGCGCCGTCCGTTCTTGAACGCGCCGAGGCCGCGGGCGGCCCACCAGCGCTCGCCGGTCACGGGGCAAACCACGGCGCCGGCGGCGGGTAGTCCGTCCAGGGATACGGCGACGGAGGCCGAGAACTGGGGATGGCCGTGGAGAAAGTTCGTGGTGCCATCCAGGGGGTCCACGATCCAAAGGCGACCGGACGCCCTCGCAACGTCCGCGTCGCCGGAGCCCTCCTCCGCTAGGATGCGGTGACCGGGGTGGCGCTGCCGAATGACCTCGAGGGCGGCCTGTTCCGCCTCGCGATCCACTTCCGTGACGAAGTTGCGCCTGCCCTTCTCCTCCCAGGCCTCGGTGGGGACACGCCCGACGCGGCGCCGGTGCACTTCGGCGGCTGCTTCCGCCGCCGCGAGGGCGGTGCGCACGAATTCCGTCAAGGACACCCGACGTTCCTCCCCGTCCATACAGGCCGTCACGGCCGTCTCCCGCGCGTGAAGGCGCAACGTGTGCCGCGGGGCCGTCTCTCGCTGCGGACGCCGGCTGCGGGTCGCGGGGCCAGTATGGGAAGGCTAACTTATACCCGTCGCCACCGGTAACCCACAAGTTACGAGTGCTGGCAGGTCGCTGAAGGACTTGAGCGACCTGTTAGCAGCACAGGGAGCGCGCGAGCTCATGCCCAGCTGGCTGGACACCGCCGCCGATTTCCTGAGGGGCCTCGAGCCCCTGCGCCTCGACCTCCTCGGGCGGCTGCTTCTCGCCGCCTTCCTGGGCGGAGCCGTGGGGGTCGAGCGCGAGGTGCAGGCCAAGCCGGCCGGCCTCCGCACCAACATGCTGATCTGCCTGGGTGCCGCGCTGCTCACCGAGATCTCCATCGGGATCGCGCGTTTCGCCCGCCCCGCTGCCAACCCCGATCCCGCTCGGCTCGCTGCCCAGATCGTCTCGGGGATCGGCTTCCTGGGCGCCGGGACGATCATCCAGGCGCGTGGTCACGTGACCGGGCTGACCACTGCGGCTACCCTCTGGGTCGTCGCGGCCATCGGCATCGCGGTTGGCGCGCACGCGTACGTGGAAGCGCTCGGGACGACAGCCCTGGTTCTCATCGCCCTCATTCCCCTGGCGTACGTGGAGTCTCACCTGGTGCGCCAGCGCCAGGTGCGCATGATCCGCTTCACGCTGGCTGATGACCCGCTCATCCTCGGACGCATCGAGGAGCGGCTGCAGGAGGCGGGGCTGCGAGTCAGGTGCCACGAGGTGGAGCGGAGGCCTGAGGCCGCCCTCATGGTCGCCGTGTTTGAGAGCGTCGGCCCCGAGGAGCGCGTTCAGGCGCTGTTCCCGGCGCTGCTGCGGGCCGAGGGCGTGCGCGCTGTAGCCATCGACTAGCCTGGGCATCGGGGCACCGAGCTCGGGGTGCTGGAACCCCGGCATGGTTCATCACTCGGCCGGTCCTTATGTTATACCAGTTGTGATACAAACCGGGCCGCGTCCCCGGTGCGCCGCTGCCGGGCTTCAGAACGCGGCGTTGTCTCACCATGGCCCTCAGGTGGCGCTTGTCGGCAGGAAAGGGAGGCCGATGCACGAGATTTTCAAGGCTGCGATCGAGCGAGGCGCCAGCGACCTCCATATCAAGGCTGGCGACGTCATCCGCGCGCGGATCCACGGATCGCTGCAGCCGATCACCCAGCAGAAGCTGACGGAGGAGCAGGTCAGGCAACTGGCGCTGCGGCTGATCCCTCATGAGCGCGATCGTCAGCGCATTGACGAGCTCCTGGACTACGACTGCTCCTGGGGCCTCCCTGGGCTCGGCCGCTTCCGCGTGAACATCCTGCGGCAGCGCGGCTCATTCATGATCGTGATGCGTGTCATCCCCATCGAGATCCCGGCGTTCGAGGATCTGGGGCTGCCGCCCGTCCTCAGCAAGATCGCCGAGAACGAGCGGGGGATGATCCTGGTCACGGGAGTGACCGGCTCCGGGAAGAGCTCGACCATGGCTGCGATGATCGGATACATCAACGCCAGGATGAACAAGCACGTGGTGACTCTGGAGAACCCCATCGAGTTCCTGCACCGCGACGTCCGGAGTTCCGTCACGCAGCGCGACATAGGCACGGACACCAACTCGTTCATGACCGGGTTGCGGGCCGCGCTGCGCCAGGATCCTGACGTGATCCTGATCGGCGAGATGCGCGATACGGAGACCATCGACACCGCGCTCAAGGCCGCGGAGACGGGCCACCTGGTCATCTCCACGGTGCACACGACGAACGCGGTGCAAACGATCTCGCGCCTGATCTCGGTGTTCCCGCCCGAGGAGCAGGGGATGGTGCGCATCCGCCTCTCCGAGTCGGCGCAGGCCGTCATCAGCCAGCGGCTCCTGGCACGCAGGGACGGGAAGGGCCGCGCCGTGGCGTGCGAGGTCATGGTGGTGACCAGCACGATCCGTGACTGCATCAAGGACCCGGCGCGCACCGACGAGATCTACGACCTGATCGAGGAGGGGAAGGATCAGTACGGCTCCCAGTCTTTTGATCAGCACCTCATGGAGTTGGTGAACCGGGGGCTCGTGGACTTCGAGGTCGCGAAGGCCGCGGCGAACAAGCCGAGCGACTTCGAGCTGAAGATGCACACGCTGGGCGGCCGGTCCTCCGGCGCACAGGCGATGAGCGGCGTCACCGGCATGTTCGGGTCGTGATGAGCCAGGCCGCGATTCGTGATTCGAGGCACGCGAATCCGTGATCCTTGGTTGTCAGCGAATCGCGAATCGCGAATTTCCAGTCGCGAATGTGAGAGGAGGAGGATGAGGTGATCGACCTGAGCGGAGTGCTGATCCCCGTGACGACGCCGTTCGACCCGGTGACGGGCGAGGTGGATGCGGTCGCGCTACGGGCGAACCTGCGGCGCTGGCTGCGCGAGCCGCTACGCGGGGTGGTAACGAGTGGGTCGACGGGCGAGTCCGTGCTCCTGGACGACGACGAGCGCGTGCGGCTCGTCGAGCTGGCCCGGGAGGTGGTCGACGCGGATCGGCTGCTCGTGGCGGGGACCGGCCTCGAGGCCACTCGTGCCACCGTCCGCCTGTGTCGCCGGGCTGCGGCGGCGGGAGCGGATGCGGTGCTCGTGCAGCCCCCGGCCTATTACCGGGGCGACATGACACCAGCGGCGCTGCGCGACCACTACCGCGCGGTGGCGGACGAGTCGCCCGTCCCCGTGATCCTCTACCAGGTGCCCACGCGCCTGAGCACCATCGAGTTCGCCACGGGACTGGTGGTCGAGCTTTCCAACCATCCGAACATCGTGGGGATCAAGGATTCCCGCGGCGACCTGGCGGTCACGGGCGAGCTGGCCGCGCAGACGCGTCCAGGCTTCCAGGTGCTCATGGGGAGCGGCGCCCGCTTCTACGGCGCGCTCGAGGTGGGGGCCGCGGGCGGGATCCTGGCGGTCGGGCTCCTGGCGGCCGCGGAGTGCGCCGCGATCTGGGAGGCGCAGCGAGAGGGGCGGGGCACGGAAGCCGGTGCACTCCAGGAGCGGGTGGCGCCCGTACACCAGCGCATCGTTGCCGACCTCGGCGTGCCCGGGATCAAGGCGGCCATGGACCTGTTGGGCTTTGCCGGCGGCCTTCCCCGGCCGCCCTTGACGCCTGCCAGCGAGCGCGTACGCCAGGAGATCGAGCGCATGTTGGACGACGCGGGCTTGCTGGTGGCGCGCGCGTAGCGCTCACTCCGGAAGACCTTGTCCACGCCCAGGCGCGGCGCACGATCCGCTATTTTCGTGCGCCGCACCCGCTGTTGTTTCGGTTCTCCTCTGCGATTCCACGGCGGCGTGGACCCGGGCTCCACGCCGCCGCGCCGCGAGCTCCGACCGCGGGCACTGAGGCCCGGCGGGCCAGCGGGTGCAAGTCACGGGCTCGAGGTGGGCGCGATCGGCGGCGCGGGCTCCGGACGTGCCTCTCGCTGCGACACGATCTCTACGAGCGCTTCCACCACGCGTGTGTCCCACCAGCCGCTCTGCACGCCCTCGCGGAGGATGGCGACGCACTTCTCGCGCCCGAACGCCGGCTTATAGGGCCGTCGCGACTGGAGTGCGTCGTAGACGTCCACCACGGCCATGATCCGGGCCGAGAGCGGGATTTGGTCGCCCGCCAGGCCGTCGGGATAGCCGGAGCCGTTCACCCGCTCGTGGTGCCAGCGGATGATGGGGAGCGCGCCGCGGAGCGAGCGGAGGGGCCGGCAGATCTCCACTCCTTTCAGCGTGTGCTTCTTCATCAGCTTCCACTCTTCGTCGTTCAGCGGCCCCGGCTTGTTCAGGATCGCGTCCGGGATCGCGATCTTACCGATATCGTGGAGCACGCTGGCCTTCTCGATGGCATCGAGCTCGTCGGCCGGCAGGCCGAGGCGGCGGCCCAGCTCGCCGGCCAGCCCGGTGACCCGCACCGTATGGGCGTCCGTCCCCGCATCTTTCGCCTTGATGGCCCGCGCCAGCGCGAAGATGATGTTCTCGGCGCTCTCCAGCTCGTCCGTGAGGCGCTTCAACTTCAATGCCGCGCGTACCCGGGCGCGGACCTCCGCCTGGTCGAAAGGCTTCGAGATGAAGTGGTCGGCGCCCGCCTCGATGCTGTGGATCTTGTCCGCCTGATCCGTGAGCGCTGTGATCATGATGACGGGGATGAGCCGGGTGTGCGGCTGCGCTTTGAGTCGGCGCGCCACCTCGAAGCCGTCGATCCCGGGCATCATGGCGTCCAGCAGGATCACGTCGGGTGGCAGGCGCTCCACGTACTCCAATGCCTCCTGGCCATTCCTCGCCTGCACGACGATGTAGCCATCCTGGCGGAGCTGGTGGTCGAGCAGCTCGCGGGTGTGCTCGCTGTCGTCCACGACCAGGATGACCGCGCCCTCGGGGGGGTCGCGGCGCCGCGGCGTCGCGGCCGCCTCCGCGCCTGCGGGGTTCGGCTGGCTCATCTTGGCTTAATTGGCTGAAGCGGGTATCCCCTCGGTGCCGTGTCGGTCGGGCGCGAAGAATGGCGCGACGCGGGCGTCGTCGCACCTGGTCGAGATTCGTGCGTCAAAGCCTTCAACATACCAGACCCGCGAGAGTGCGGGCAACCCGCGGCGCCTTCCCTTCCGGCTGCAGCGGTTTCGCAAGCTCCTACCGAGTTCCCACCGTTCCCACCGTTCGTAACCGCCTAAACCGCCTAACGGTGCGCTTGACAGGGCGCCGAACCGCGTCTAGCTTGCACCAAAGGATCGACGAATCGTGAAGCCCATCCCCCGAGGGGGGACGGGCTTTTTTCTCGCCCGGCCGACGCGGCCCAGCGGCTGTGCGGCCGGTATCGTGAGCGAAGCCCATGGGATCGCAGCGCTGTACCGTCGTAGTCGGGTGCCAGTGGGGGGATGAGGGCAAGGGCAAGGTTGTCGACGTGCTGGCCGAGTCCGTCGACATCGTAGCCCGCTACCAGGGCGGTGCGAACGCCGGTCACACCGTTCACGTGGGGGATGAGGAGTTCGTCCTCCACCAGATTCCCGCGGGCATCCTGCATCCGCAGAGGCGGTGCCTCCTGGGGAACGGAGTCGTCCTGGATCTGGAGTACTTCTTCGAGGAGTACGACGCCCTGGTGCGCCGCGGCGTCGACCTCGAAGGACGGATCGGCGTCAGCCAGCGGGCGCATCTGCTCTTGCCGTATCACCGGCTACTTGATCGCGTCTCGGAGGAGGATCGCGCCGGCGGCCCCATCGGGACCACCGGCCGCGGCATCGGGCCGGCGTACGAGGACAAGGTGGGGCGGCGCGGGATTCGCGTGGCGGATCTGGCGGACAGACGCCGCACCAGCGAACTGCTGGATGGCGCGCTCGAGCGCGTCGACCGCCAGCTTCGCGACGGCCACCTGCGCGAGCCCCTCGAGCGCGTGCGCGTCCGCGACCAGGTGCTTGCCCTGCGGGAGCGCATCCTCCCTCTGGCCGTCGACACCGGGCTCGAGATCGTGGAGGCCCTGGCGTGCGGGAGGCGCGTGCTCCTCGAGGGCGCTCAGGGCACGGCGCTCGACCTGGATCACGGGACCTACCCGTTCGTGACCTCGTCGAACACGACGGCGGCGGCAGCGGCGACCGGCGTGGGCATCGGTCCTACGTTCGTCGATGCGGTGGTGGGCGTGGTGAAGGCATACACGACCCGGGTCGGTCACGGTCCGCTTCCCACCGAGTTCGAGGCCGAGCTTGGTGACCGCGTGCGCGAGCTGGGAAGCGAGTATGGTGCCACCACCGGCCGCCCGCGCCGCTGCGGATGGTTCGATGCCGTGGTCGCTCGCTACGCGGCGCGGGTGAACGGGCTCACCGGCCTGGCGGTCACGAAGCTCGACGTGCTCGACACGCTTCCCGAGATCCGGATCGCGACCGCGTATCGGACCGGGGAAGAGCGCTGTACCGAGTTTCCCGCGAACACCACCTCCCTGGCGGACGTGGAACCCGTGTACGAGACGCTGCCAGGGTGGCTCACGCCCCTCGGCGGTGCACGCCAGCTGGAGGAGCTGCCGCCCGCCGCCCGCCGCTACCTCGCCCGCATCGAGGAGGCTACGAGCGCGCCGATCCGCATGATCTCCGTCGGGACGCGCCGGGAACAGGTCATCTTCACGAAGTTGCAGTGAATCGGCCGGATCACGCCGAGCTGCCGCGCCGCTCTCGCCCTGGGGAGGAGCGGTGGGAGGTGGTCCAGAGGCGGGCGGACATGGCGAGACGTGGAAAAACGTGGGGAGGGCGGGCTTGAGCCGAGGGCTGGGCCGTGGTAACCTAATAAGCTTTGTTCTCCACGGCCCGGGCCCATGCTGGCCCGGGCGTCCTTGTTCGCCGGGCCCGCCGCGGCGACGACGAGCGACGCGTGTTCGATGAGCTGAGCCAGAAGCTCGACCATGTGCTGAGCCGCTTCCGGCAGCGTGGGCTCCTCACCGAGCCCATGATCCGGGACGGGCTCCGGGAGATCCGTCGGATCCTTCTGGAGGCGGACGTGAATTATGCGCTCGCCCGCGAGTTCCTCGGTCGCGTGGAGCAGCGCGCGCTGGGCCAGCGTGTTCTGAAGTCGGTGTCGCCGGGCCAGCAGATCGTAAAGGTCGTGCACGCCGAGCTGGCCGCGCTCCTGGGTGAAGGCCCCTCGCAGCTCGCATGGGCGCGGACGCCACCCACCGTTATGCTCGTGGTCGGGCTGCAGGGCTCGGGGAAGACAACGACGGTCGCGAAGCTGGCGAAGCGGCTGCGTCGCGAAGGTCGCAGGCCCCTGCTCGTGGCGTGCGATCCCTATCGCCCGGCCGCAGTGGAGCAGCTCGTAACGCTCGGCGAGCGCATCGGCGTGTCCGTCCACCCAGGACCGACTGGCGTGCGCCAGACGGATGGCGACGTGGTGGGGCTGGCGGCGGCGGCGCTGGAGCGGGCGCGGCGCGAGCATCTGGACGTGCTGGTGGTGGACACGGCGGGCCGCCTGCAGATCGATGAGCCGATGATGGACGAGCTTCGCCGGCTGCGGGCGAAGCTCGGGCCCACGGAGATTCTCCTGGTGGTGGATGCGATGATCGGCCAGGAGGCGGTGAGCGTCGCTCGGGGCTTCGACCAGGCCCTCGGCCTCACGGGCGTCATCCTCACGAAGCTCGACGGAGATGCCCGGGGAGGGGCGGCGCTCTCGATTCACGGGGTAACGGGCAAGCCCATCAAGTTCGTGGGCGTGGGCGAGCAGCTCGACGATCTGGAGCCGTGCGACCCCTACCGCCTGGCGGGGCGCATCCTTCAGATGGGCGACGTGGTGGGGCTGGTCGAGCGAGCCGAGCGCACGGTCGAGCAGGAGGAGCGGGAGCGCCTCGAGCGCAAGGTAGTCCGCGAGGGGCGCTTCGATCTCGAGGACTTCCTCGCCGCGCTGCGGCAGCTCCAACGCATGGGGCCGCTCGAGCAGCTGCTCAAGCTGGTCCCCGGCGTCAACCAGAAGCTGGTCGGGCAGGTGGGCCTCGAGCCGAAACGCATCAAGCACGTGGAGGCGATCGTCCTGTCCATGACCCCGGAGGAGCGGCGGCGTCCGGAGATCCTGAATGCGTCGCGGCGCGCACGCATCGCCCGGGGCAGCGGCCGGCCCGTGTCCGAAATCAATCGGCTGCTCAAGCAGTTCCGAGAGATGGAGAAGATGCTCAAGCGCATGCGGGGGTTGGCCCGCGGCTGACCCCTGAGAAACCGGGTTGCCGGGCAGGCGGCGGGCCTGCTCGTACCCGGACTTCTACGAAGGAGATCGCGATATGGCGGTACGGATTCGACTCCGGCGCATGGGCCGGAAGAAGCAGCCCCACTACCGGATCGTGGTGGCCGACGCGGCGAGTCCGCGCGAGGGCCGGGTCGTCGAGACGATCGGGTACTACCGGCCCCTCGGACGCCCGGCTCGGCTGGTCGTGAACCTCGAGCGGGTGGACCACTGGCTCCGCCAGGGCGCGTCGCTGTCCACCACCGTCGAGTCGCTCCTCAAGAAGGCGCGGAAGGGTGGCGACAAGGCCGTGGCCGTCGGCGAGCCCGAGCAGGCCGCGCGGACGACCGCGGGCGCCGGCACGCGGCCGCGCGCCCGGAAGCGGGGGACGACCGCGGCGGAGGTGGCGCCGGAGGCTCTGCCCGGGCCAGAAGGCCGCGAAGGCCCGGGAGGCCCCGAAGGCCCCGAGGGCTCGGTGGGAGGCGTCGCCGCCCGCGAGGCGGCCGGGAACGAGCCGTCCGAAGGCGCCGCCGGCAGCTAGCCGGCCGCCCGGGACGAGCGGCATGGCTCGCCCGAATCCGCCCTTCCTGGCCGTCGGCTACGTGGAGAAGCCGCACGGCACGAAGGGGGAGCTCCGCGTGCGGCTCCTGTCCGACCGGGTGCACGTCTATTTCGCCGAGGGCGCCCGCGTGCGGATCGCGGGGCCGGGCGGCGAGCTTCCCGACGGGGATTATCCGCCCACAGAGGTGGAGCGCGCCCGACCTTTCCAGCGGGGCCTGCTCGTCAAGCTCGATGTGCTGCATGACCGGAGCGCGGCAGAGGCGGTTCGCCAGCGCTACCTGCTGGTCCCCTTCGAGGAAGTCGAGCCGCTGGAGGAGGGGGAGCTCTTCTATCACCAGCTCTTGGGGCTCACCGCTGTCACCCCGACGGGTGAAGCGCTGGGCGTGGTGTCGGAGATCTACGAGCTGGCGTCGTCGCACCTCCTGGAGGTCCGTGGCTCGGAGCGCACCCACCTCATCCCGCTGGTGGGCGCCATCGTGAAGGCGGTTGACTTGGACGCGGACCGGATCGTCCTGGATCCGCCACCCGGCCTCCTCGAGCTGTAGCAGGTCGCTGAAGACCTACCATGAAGATCAACATCGTGACGATTTTCCCGGAGATACTGCGGCTCCCACTGGAGGCGAGCATCCTCGGGCGCGCGGCGAAGGCCGGGCTCGTTGAGTACCGCGTGGTGGACCTGCGCGACTTCACTCACGATCGCCACCGCAGCGTGGACGATTACCCCTACGGCGGCGGGCCAGGGATGGTGATGAAGCCGGAGCCGTTCTTCGAGGCCGTGGATCACCTGGCGCCCCAGGGGCCCATCGTCCTGCTCTCCGCGAGGGGACGGCACTTCACCCAGGGGGACGCCGTCCGCTACGCGGTGCAGCCGGAGCTCACGTTCCTCTGCGGGCACTACAAGGACGTGGACCAGCGGGTGGCGGATCACGTCGCGACGGAGGAGCTCTCCCTCGGCGATTTCGTGCTCTCCGGCGGCGAGCTCGCGGCGCTGGTCATCATTGACGCGGTCGTGCGGCTGCTGCCCGGGGTCCTGGGCGATCATGATTCCGCGGCCGGCGACTCGTTCTATGAGGGTCCCGCGCTCAGTGCGCCCTCCTACACCCGGCCGGCGGAGTACCGTGGATACGGGGTCCCGGAGGTCCTTTTGAGCGGTGACCACGCAAAGATCGAGGCCTGGCGCCGCGCCGAAGCGGAGCGCATCACCCGGGAGCGGCGCCCGGACCTCGTGCTGCACGACCACGGCCATGGATCGGCGGCCGGGCGGGACGTCGGTGTGGACGTAGGGCCGGGGAAAGATCGGGCGGCGTCTCAGGGATAGCCCGCGGCCGAGTAGGTGCGTCCGGCGTGCGTCCAGACTGCCGCCCCTGCTGCCCCTGGTGTCTCTGGTGTCCCTGGTGTCCCTGGTGCGGTTGCTGCGCTGCTGCGGCTGCTGCGGAGGAGCACTTCACCCGACTGGAGATGAAGGTTAAATTAGCCCACTCGCAACAATGCGGTCCCGGGGGCAAGGAGCGATCCGATGGCGGACATTCTGCAAGAGATCGGTCGGGAGGAGCTGAGAGAAGATCTCCCCGACTTCTCCCCCGGCGACACCATCCGGGTAATGGTGCGCGTGCGGGAGGGTGAGGGCGAGAAGGAGCGGATCCAAGCGTTCGAGGGGACGTGTATCGCGCGCCGCGGCTCCGGGCCGAACGCCACGTTCACGGTGCGAAAGGTATCGAGTGGCGTCGGCGTCGAGCGCATCTTCCCGCTCCATTCCCCGTACATCAAGGCGATCAAGATCATTCGCAGGGGCCAGGTTCGGCGGGCCAAGCTCTACTACCTGCGCGGCCTCAAGGGGAAAGCGGCGAAGATCAGGGAGTTCCGCACCGAGTAAGCGGGTCGGCCCTAATGGCGCTGGAGTCAGCCTCCCGGCTCCAGGACCCCCTCGCCTACGAGTGGCGGTTCTGGAGCCGTGGTGTTCACGTGCTCGCCGGCGTCGATGAGGCGGGCCGCGGACCCCTGGCTGGACCCGTGCTGGCCGCGGCCGTGGTGTTGCGGCCGGGCGTGCCTGTACCGGGCGCCACCGACTCCAAGAAGCTCGCGCCCGAGGAGCGCGAGTCCCTGAACCAACAGATCCTGCGCTCGGCCTTGGCCGTGGCCCTGGGTGCCGCATCCGCTCGCGAGATCGACCGGATCAACATCCGCCGCGCCACCGCCCTGGCCATGTCGCGCGCGCTCGCGCGCCTGGCGCTCTGTCCCGACCATGTCGTCATCGATGGGCTGCCGGTCCCCGAGCTGGGCTGGGAACACGAAGCCATCGTGGACGGCGACCGGATCGTCCATTCCGTGGCCTGTGCCTCCATCGTCGCCAAAGTCTGCCGCGACCGCCTCATGCGCCGGCTCGCCGCGCGCTACCCCGGGTACGGCTGGCACACGAACGTGGGATACGCCACCGAGGAGCACCGCGAGGCGCTGCGGCGGCTGGGACCGACGCCCCACCACCGCCTCACCTATGGAGGCGTGCAGCTCGACCTGGGGCTGTGAGCGCGTTGCGGTGTGCCCACACCTGCAACGGCACGAGTCCGCCACCCTCGACGGAGCGGAGCGCGGCCTTTATCGTTCGGTGATGAGGGGCGCTGGTCCGTCTGATCGTGATCGGTCCCTCCCAGCTTCGGTGTGACCCGGTAGCTCAGCCGGTAGAGCAACGGACTTTTAATCCGTAGGTCGTGGGTTCGAGGCCCACCCGGGTCATTGCAGTAAGCGGTTGGTTTATATAGCGTTGTTCGCTTGTCCGTCAGCGAGACCATCCCGCTCCTGTGCCCGGATTGTGCCGCAATTGTGCCGTAACCTGCCGGAAGGCCCGTCCTCTCACCCCTCTGCCCGCTGCGCCAGCGACCGAACTTTCCGCTCAACCGCGGCGGCGCTGCGGCGGGCCAGCTTCTCGACGCCCTCCCGGAGCATCTCCTCGTTGACGATGGCGTAGCGGTCGAAGACGGCGCGGGTCTTGTGGCCGCAGAGCCTCATGGCGACGATCTCGGGCACGCCGGCCCGGACGAGGTTGCGGACCGCCGACCGCCGCAGATCGTGAACCCAAGCCCCGGGGACGCCCGCGCGCTTGCAGGTGCTTTGCCAGGCCCGCTTGTAGCCGACGATCCGCTCGCCGTCGCGGTGGAAGACCCACGGCACGATCCGGCTCGTTGCCCCCTCCACGGCCCGCGTGCGCTCCCGTTGCCCCTGCACGAGCGCCTCCAGCTCGGGCAGCGCGGCGAAGGGGAACGTGCGCCCCTCGCGGTTTTTCGTGGTCTCGGGCTCCAGCCGCACGGTCCCGGCATCGAAATCGACCTGCGCCCACGTGAGCGGCAGCACCTCGGACTGGACGCGCCAGCCGGTGAGGTACCCGAAGCGCATGGGTGCCCGCAGGTACTCGGGCAACTGCTGGACAATGGCCTCGAAGTCGCCGCGCTCGAAGAACCCGGTGCGTGTGTTACGGACCTGGAGGCTCGGGACGTGCGGTACGTGCTCCAGGAGCCCGGCCTTGACGGCGAGGTTGAAGGCTCGCTTGAGCGCCGCGAGCTCCTTCTGGATCGTGGCGGGCTGGACGCCATCGGAGTCGCGGCGATGGGCGATGTAGCGGTTGATCCGGTCCGTGCTTATGTCGAGCGCCCGGGTGTAGCCGCTGAAGAAGTCCTTGAGCGCCCGCACCGCCAGCTCGACCCGCTTCGCGGAGCGCCGACCGTTCGCATCGTAGTCGTCGAGCAGCAACCGGGCCAGGTCGTCAAGCGTCACCTTCTCTGCGCTCGGGCCGACGAGCCGCCCGCGTCCCATCTCTTCAAGGCGCCGACGAAGGAGCGCAAGCGCCTCGGCCTTGCGCGTCGAGCCCGCAGACTCGCGGTAGCGCCTGCCCCGGAAGCCGTAATCGATCCACCATACGTTGCCCCGCCGGTACAGTCTGCCGTTGCCTTTCATCGCTTGCCCCTTTCAGCTCTGAGGACTTCTCGGAGAACGCGGGCGGCTTCCGCGTGCCGGCCCGCCAGCCGTTCCAGCGCATCGGCCAGCGCGGCGACCACTCGCGGGGTGGCCGTCCTCTCGCCGTCACGGATGAGCATGAGAAGCCGATGCGACACACCAGCCTCCCGGGCTAGGGCTCTGAGCGATCCCGGCGCGAGACGCAACGCATGCCGTACCGCATCCTCCCGTCTCGCCATGTCTCCAATATGGCGACGATTCCGCAGAACGCAAGAGCCATGTTCACCGGCGGGACTCCAGCCACCGAAGCAGACCGGGCTCGGAGAAGCGCAGAGTGCGAGGACCGATGCGCCGGGTGAACGGCAATTTGTCGGCGTGGTCGTAGATCCACCGGGGCGGGACGGCCAGGAGCCCGGCGACCTCCTCAACGGTAAGCAGTCGGTCGGGTGGCTCCTTCTGGGGGAGTGGTCGAGGACGCTCCGTTTGCGTTCGGGGGTGACTCGGAGACTCGGAGCAACAGCCGCACACGAACACCCTCCGGCGCCGCCAGTAGATCCGGAAGCCGCTCCCGTGGAATCTCACCGACGCGCTCAGGGTCAGCGACAAGCGCGGTCAGGTCCGCTGCGGAAGGTCCGGCGGGCTTCACTGGAGCATCACGTGTTGCGCAACGTTTGCCAGATGTCGCGGCCCGCGTTGCCGTCGGCGGACTCGGAAAGACTGCGCTTCCAGGCCAAGCCCGTTGCTACGCTCAGGCGCTCCCAATGGTGCTTTCTCTGACGATGCTGTGCGCTCATGCCCGGCCAACCTCCCCACCACGGAAAGCCCCACCCCACCCCGAGCGGGCTAGGGGAGTGATACGTGAAGGCTCCCGATCCGTTGGCACTCTTCGAAGCGCCCACCGCACGGCAGGCGCGAAGGAGAGCCCCAGGACCGCCATGACGAGATCCAGAGAGTTGCCACCGGCGTCGCAGCCGAAACAGTGCCAGAGATTGCGTTCGGCGTTCACGAAGAAGGAAGGCGTTTGTTCGTCGTGGAGGGGGCACCGGAGCCGCCATTCGTCTCCCGCCACATACTCCAGCTCCTCAGAGAGCTGAAGCCGCTCCAGCACCACCAAGATTGGCGTCTGTCTTGCCCGTCTGATCTCCTCGTGGGAGAAGCGTCGGCCCGAGGGGTCGCAGTGCTCGGTGGAGGTCGATTCTGCCGCTTCAGGGACGCAGAGTTCGCAGTGACACCCCGGGATCGGCTGACCGGGCCTCAGACTTTTGCCGGCCTGAAAGACGTGCTCGATCTCTGCCACGAGGTGTTTCGAGAGGCGGCTCCAGCACGGCCAGCTCCGTATGAGCGCCTCTACGTGCGTTGCCGCGGTCATGACGGTGCCTTTGCATACGGGTGTTCCACTTGCCAACGAGGGAGCCGAAACGGAACCCGACCGTGCCCCGTGCCTTTCTTATGGGTTTTGCTATCAGGCACGGTAGCGGAATCTGGCGTGCCCATGCGGCTTTTCAGCCTAGGCCCCGTGCCCATCCCGGAGGCACGGGGGGTATCGCACCCCGTGCCCCAACTCGAAATAAGTAGACGGGCACCGGGCACACCTTCCTGATCCTGCTTTTCGTAGAGCTTGGCTGCCTGGTCCGAGACATGGTATTGGTGGGCGGTGCCGTTTCCAGAATTCTCGATGATCCCGCTCTGGAGCAGGTCCGTGAGTCCGGCGTCGATGCCCCCGGCGGCCACCCCAAACTCCCCCACCTGTGGCCGGGTCAAAATCCCCCACCCTTTGGGCGGCGGGACCGGTGGAAGTTACTGCATTGATCCCCGCTTCGCAGCACGCGCGGCCGCTTCCTTGAGTCGCCAGCTCTTGCCCTCGAATTTGAGCAGGTGGCCATGGTGCATGAGGCGATCGAGGAGCGGGGTGACCACCACGACGTCGCCGAGGAGTCGAGTCCAGTCCTCGAGTGGCCGATTCGAGGTGAGGATGGTAGACGCCCTCTCGTAGCGCGCCATGAGCACGTCGGCCAGTTCGTCGCCGGCGTGCCCAGGGAGCTTTCGCAGGAAGAGATCGTCGATGAGGAGCAGTTCGGCGCCGCTGATCTGGGCACGTAGCTTTCGGAGGTCGCCGAGTTCACGCGCTTCGGTGAGGTCCTCGATGAGTTGATGCGCTTCGCGGTACAGGACTTTGTAGCCGCGGTGTCACCGCGGTGGTCGCCAGTGCCTTGGCGACGTGGCTCTTGCCAGTGCCGGGTGGGCCGATGAGCAGCACGTCCTCCTTGGCGTCGATGAATTTCAGGGTGGCGAGCTCGAGGACGTCGCGTTTGGGCAGGCGGGAGTTGTAGCTCCAGTCGAAGCACTTAAGGTCCTTGTGGTCGGGGAGTCCGGAAAGGGCGTGACGCCGATCGAGCAGGCGGGAGCGGCGGCGATCCAGTTCGTCCTGCACGAGCCAGGAGAAGGCTTCGAGGAAGTCCATCTCGTGGCTGGCCACCTGAAGGGCGCGGGCCTCGAGGGTGGCCGTCATGCCGGAGAGGCGCAGACTGCGAAGCGCGCGTTCAAGCTCGGGGGGCAATGTCCCCTGTGCTGTTGAAATTGAGCAGCGGCATGCGACGTTCTCACGCGGCGACCACAGCGCCGTCAGGAACGGCGCCATCGAGTGTGGCGTCGTGCTGCTGGAGCGCGGCGACGAGCTTGGCCATCTCGCGATGGCCCTTGAGCCGCCGGAAGCCGCGCTCGGCTTCCAGTACGCCCGCAGCGCTCCAGCGCAGGATCATCCGGCCGCTGCGCCAGCGCTTCACGCGCCCTGACAACTGCCGCACCTGACCGATCAGATTCTCGATGACGTTCGTACTCGAGAGCGTACGCTCCAGCCGCGAGCCACTGAGGCCCAGGCGCTTGAGCGTCAGCAGCTCCTCGAGCCCTTCGCGCAGCGCCGCGGCCGCTCCGGGGCGTTGCTCCTCCAGGCTCCGAGCCAGGTTCTCCAGCAGGCGCTTGGCACGCTCAGGATCCTCGGTCTGGAACGCGGCGTTCAGGGCGCGCTTCACCGACTCCCGCTGGTTCTGCGGCAGCGCGTCCAGCACGTTGCGCTTCTTGTGTTGCTGGCACCGCTGGATCAGCGCGCGCTTCCCAGAGACCGCACGCACGGCCCGGTACAGCGCCTTGCTGCCGTCCATCACCACCAGCATCGTCCGATCGGTCCGCAGGCCTCGCGCCACCAGGCTCTCCAGCAGGGCCGTGCAGGTCGCCTGGTTCTCCGTCGCACCTTCCCACAGCCCGAGCACCTGCTTCTTCCCCTCGCCGTCCACCCCGACCGCCACCACCACTACGTGCTCGCCAACGTAATGGACCCCGTCGAGCATGAGCACTTTCAGGTCCAGGCCCGACAGATCACGCTCCATGAGGTCCGTCACCTTCTTCGCCGTCCCACGTACGAAGCGCCGGCTCACCGCGCTGCGACTGGTCCCCCGGCTCACCATGACCTCCGGCAGCTCCTCCAACGAGCGGCCATACTTGCGCGTGGAGACCCCCACCAGCATCTGCTCGATGGCACGCTCCTCAAGCGGGTCCTCGGCGGACCACACCGCCCAGCTCGGCAGCACCACCTCGTCCCCCGCGGTCGTCCGCAGGCGCGGCCGGCTCACGCTCACCCGCCGCCCACCCAGCACCAGCGAACTACCTACGTGTCCGCTCCGGTAGGCCGACCGTCCCTCCGCGTGCCGGTAGCGCGGCCCACATACCTGGGCCCGCTCCGTTTCCAGCACCTCCGCCACGTACCTCAGTCCCGACAGCAGCACCGTCTCGTAGAGCGTCTCCCGGACCAGCTTGCCCAACGCCAGCTTCAGCTGGGAGACGACGGGCTGGGTCCGTTGCCCCCTGGGCGCTTTCCTTCCATTCTTCCTCATGGTGGTGGCTCCTCCCGTGTAATTGGTTCACTGTCCACCCGAATCTTCTCATTCGGGCGGGGGAGCCGCCACCCAATTTCAACAATCTAAGGGACATCGCCGTCCGCACGTTCATTCGGGTGTTCGAAGGGTCCAGCAGCCTTGCGGCGCATGTCGAAACCGAGGCAGGAGAGTTCGTAATCAAGGTCCGCAACAACCCGGAGGGCCCGCGGGTCCTCGTGAACGAATGGGTGGGCACATCGCTCGCC
>JACQVF010000076.1 GCA_016209885.1 Gemmatimonadota bacterium
CGGCAGCAGCGAGGACATGCTGCTCACCCACCAGATTGAGGACACTCACGCGGCGCTCAACTTCCTGGAGACCGACCCGGACGTGGACGCGCGGCGCATCGGCCTGGCGGGCCACTCGCTGGGCGGCGTCGCCTGCATCGCGGTCGCCGCGTCGGACACGCGCGTGAAGGCGCTCGCGACCATCGCCGCGCCCGCGCACCCGGACTGGCAGCGCCTCTTCGGCCCCGAGATGGTGGAGCGCTGGGAGCGCGACGGAGTCGCCGACATCCCCATGTACCCGCGGGGCCACGCCCGCGTCCGCTACGGCTTCCTGCCGGACTTCCAGCGGTACGATGCGGCGGAGCTTGTCCGCAGGGTCCGGGCGCCCGCCCTCTTCATCCAGGGCGCGCGGGATGACGTCGTCCCACCGCGCAACGCACGGGCGCTGTACGACAACGCGGGCGGCCCGAAGCGGGTCGTGCTGGTGCGCGGCGCGACGCACCTCTTCCTGGACAGCGCGAGCCTCCAGTCCCTGGTGAGCGCCGGCGTGGACTGGTTCCGGCGGCGCCTGGGCGAAAAAGCGCTATAATCGGCGTCCGCCTTGCGCCTCGCCACGCGCGGTGCTAGACTCCGAGCGACTACACACCAACATCTAAGGAGGAGCGCCGATGGAAGCTGAAGTCAAACAGGGAACAGAGGCCAAAATCACCCAGGAGATGGTGGACGAGCTTCTCGCGGTCAAGGGCAAGGAGTACCCCACCAAGGGACAGTGGAACACCGAGGCGACCAGGGACACCATCCGTCACTGGGTGGAGGGTATCGGCGACATCAACCCGCTGTACGTGGACGAGGCGTACGCGAAGAAGACGCGCTTCGGCGGCATCACCGCCCCGTTCAGCTTCCTGCTGAGCTGCGAGGGCCGCTCCGGCCGCGTGGGCATGCCCGGCATCCACGCGTTGCACGCGGGCGTGCGCTTCATCAACCACAAGCCCATCCGCGCGGGCGACACCATCATCGCCTCCGGAGGGCTGCACGACCTGGTGGAGAAGAAGACCAGCAGCTTCGCGCGGCGCACCTTCGTGCAGACGTGGTTCAAACACTACCGCAATCAGAAGGGCGAGATCGTCTCGACACTGTATGACTTCGCCGTCCGCTCGGAGCGCGATACCGCCAGCGAGAAGGGCAAGTACCACGGCGTCACCAAGCACACGTGGACCGAGAACGAACTCAAGGAGATATGGAAGGGTATCGAGGCGGAAGAGGTCCGCGGCGCCAAGCCCCGGTACTGGGAGGACGTCAAGGTGGGAGACGATCTGAGACCGGTGGTCAAAGGCCCGCTCACCATGTCGGACGTCGTCGCCTTCAAGATGGGCTGGGGCAGCCAGCTTGTGCACCATATCCGCGCCAATGAGGTCCGCTACTGGATGATGAAGCGCCATCCGGGCATCCCCATCCGGAACAGGCTCAACGTGCCAGACTGCCCGGAGGCCGTCCACATGGACGACGATTTCGCCGTCCGCATCGGCTTCCCCGGCTGGTATGACTACGGCCCGCAGCGCGTCTCGTGGGTCGCCAACCTGATGACGAACTGGGTCGGCGATGACGGCTGGGTCAAGGAGTTCTACGCCGAGGTACGCCGCCCGAACATCGAGGGGGATGTGCAGTGGTGCAAGGGCAAGGTGACGCGCAAGTGGGTCGAGGGCAATGAGCACCTGGTGGCGTGCGACATCTGGGCAGAGAACCAGCGCGGCGAGGTCACCGCGCCGGGCAACTCGGTGGCCGTCCTGCCGTCGCGCGGCTAGGTAAGTAGGCTTGGCCCCGGAGCAGACACCCGCGCCCTACGCGGGCGCTCGCAAGGCGCGTCGCGACCGCGCGCAAGCGAGACTGGGCACGCGCGATTTCCTGCGCCGTGTGGAGTCGGCGGCGCTCGCCGCGCTGCCGCCCGGACTTGCGCGCGGGGTAACCTCCCGCGTCCGCTTCAGCCTGCTCCAGCTCCACTTCGGCGACACGACGGTCCACTACGAGGTCTGGGTGCAGCGCCGAGGCC
>JACQVF010000079.1 GCA_016209885.1 Gemmatimonadota bacterium
AACACCCGTTCCCATCCCGAACACGGTCGTTAAGCCCCGCCGCGCGGATGGTACTGCCGGGGAACCCCGGTGGGAGAGTACGTCGCTGCCGGCCCTTTTCGAACAGAACTACGGCGCTGCGGACCCCGAGGTCCGTCAGCGCCGTTAGTTCTTTCCGGCGCCTGGCGAGCTCCGGCGTTAGGGGGAAGGAGGCCAGGCGTCGGGAGAATTCGCTCAGGCCTGGAGTTTCTTCCGGGCCGCCTGGTAGAGGACTGCGGCCAGCGCCAGGAAAATGAGGAGCGCCACCCAGTCGCTGTTCGCGACGTGGGGCCACCATCCCGCCCCGAGGTCGAACGGCGCGATCCCCGGCTCCTGGCCCAGACGCGCCGCTGCTGAGGCTGCGGCGGAGCGCCTGGCCTCCATGGGCGCCACCAGGAACAGTCCCGCCAGCGAGCCTCCGGCGATGAGCCCTGAGGCAAAGAGGTCTCCACTGGAGATCTCCCCTTCGCCGTGGGTCCCGGCTTTCCTGTTCCCTCGCTGCTCGATCAGCCACCGCACGACGCCGCCCACGAAGATCGGCGAGCTGGTGGCGATGGGGAGGTACGCGCCCACTGCGAAGGCCAGGGATCGTACGCCGGAGAGCTCGAGGACGATGACCATGAAGACGCCGAAGAGCACGAGCCCCCACGGCAGGCTGCGGTTCAAGATCCCGTTGATCACCGTGGACATGAGCACCGCTTGGGGCGCCGGCATGTCGGCCGAGCCGATCCCGGGCGCCTCCTGCCACTCGATCCGCTTCGCCGCGGGGTCATAGTAATAGCGGCCGTCCGGGATGGTGCGGGAGCCGATGACGTTCAAGAGCTGGTATTCACGGTCAGCGTACTCGACATCACCCAGGACCTTCATCTCCGCCGTCAGCTCCACCTGCTCGAATTCGCGTTGCTGGACCCGCGTGTACGCGCGGTTCAGCGAGATGAGCGTCCAGCCGATGACCGTAACCGAGGCCAGCACCCCGATGATCAGCGCCACCTGCTGCCGGTAGGGCGTCGCGCCGACGAGGAACCCGGTCTTGAGGTCCTGAGACGTGGCGCCGGCGTTGGCGGCGGCGATGCACACTACCGCACCCACGCTCAGCGCCACGGCCGCCCAAGCGCCGCCGGTCCACCCGACCAGCAGGAAGATGAGGCTGGTGGCCATGAGCGTGGCGATGGTCATCCCAGAGATCGGGTTCCCCGAACTGCCGATGATCCCCACGATCCGGCTCGACACCGTGACGAAGAGGAAGCCGAAGATCACGATGAGGACCGCCGCCACCAGGTTGGCCACCGTGTGCCCTGAATTGATGCTCAAGCTGAGCAGCGCCCAGATCCCAAGGATGAGTGCGGCGGAGCCGCCTACCACCCAGGTGAGCGGGAGGTCCCGCTCCGTCCGCCGCCGCACGGCTGGCGCGGCTCCGCGGGCGCCGGCCATGATGTCTTTGAAGCCGGCGCGGAACGCGTCCGTGATGGTAGGGATCGTCCGAATCAGCGTGAAGATCCCGGCCATGGTCACGGCGCCCGCGCCAATCGGCCGGATGTACGCGGCCCAGATCTGCGAGGACGTCATCTCCGCGATCGGGATCGTGCCCGGGAAGATCGGCTCCGGCACGCTCGCACCGAAGAAAGTGATGACAGGGATGAGTACGAGCCATGAGAGGACGCCGCCCGCGAAGATGATCCCGCTCACCTTGATTCCGATAATGTAGCCCACGCCCAGGTACTCGGGCGTCGGGGTCCCGGCCAGGGTACCGCCGGGGTACCATGCTGGCGCGTACGCCGGCTGGCCCTTCCACAACCGGAAGCCCTCGTGCAGCATCTTGTAGGCGGCGGCCACGCCGAACCCTGCGAACACGCGGCCCGCGAAGGAGCCGCCCTTCTCTCCAGCGATGAGTACGTCTGCGCAGGCCGTGCCCTCAGGATACTTCAGCGTCCCGTGCTCCTTCACGATCAGGAAACGCCGGAGGGGGATCATGAAGAGGACGCCCAGGGTCCCACCGGCGAGCGCGAGCAGGAAGATCCGGCTCACGGACAGCTCGAAGCCGAGGAAGATGAGCGCCGGAAGCGTAAACACGACCCCGGCTGCCACTGACTCGCCCGCCGAGCCCGCGGTCTGCACGATATTGTTTTCCAGGATGGTCGAGCCGAAGCGCTTCAGGATCGCGATGGCGAGCACCGCGATGGGGATCGATGCGCTTACGGTGAGCCCAGCGCGCAGCGCCAGGTAGACGGTCACCGCCCCGAACACCAGCCCGAAGAACGCGCCTGCCAATACGGCCCGGACGCTGAACTCTGCGGGGGCCTCGCGGTCAGGGACGAACGGCTGGAACCCCTCGCCCTCGACGGGGACGGGGACTTCGACTTCCGCGTGATCGGTCATGAGCCCCACCGGCATGGAGGGTGGACCAACACGGCCCCGCGACACGCCCGCCGAGGCCGCCTCGCCGCGACCGGTCCCATGCGGGATATCGTTGCACCTGCGCGCGGGATCCGCCGTAGACGGACCGGATTAGCAGGTTAAACAGCTAGCAGCGCATGCACGGCGCCGCAAGAACTCGGTGCGCTCGCGGGCCGGCCGGGAGACCTCGCCTCAGGGCCCGAGCCGCCCAGAAGGTATCACTATACGGCCCGCGAACTGGCGATTTCTTCCGCCTGAAGCGCTGGCCTCAGCGTCATGGGCATCTCGCGGGTTCCGCTGACCCAGCGCGCCGACGCGGCCCGGGATTGTCCAGCGTCCTCGGCCTGGCAGGCGGTACGCCCACGACCGTGCCTCCTCCTGTTCGCCGGCCACGTCGGCTGGTAGGTTGGCGAGTCGCAAAGCGAAAGGGCGTAGCGGACCCGCAGAGTCCCGGGAGGCGTCCATGCCGCGCGCGGAGTTCATCAGCACCGGCTTCTACGTTCCCGAGCGCGTCGTCACCAACGACGAGCTCAGGCAGTGGTGGGACACGTCGGACCAGTGGATCCGCGAGCGCACCGGGATCAAGCAGCGATACTGGGTGGAGCCCGGGAAGCAGGGAGGCTCGGACCTGGCGCTGGAGGCGACGAGGATGGCTCTCGAGCGTGCGGACATGGATGCCTCGGAGCTGGACTGCATCATCTACGCGACGCTGAGCCCGGACTATTTCTTCCCCGGAAGCGGCGTCTACCTGCAGCGCAAGCTCGGCGTGTTCGGCATCCCGGCGCTGGACATCCGGAACCAGTGCACGGGCTTTCTGTACGGGCTCGCCGTTGCCGACGCATGGATCCGCACACGCCAGTACCGGCGAATTCTGCTGGTGGGCGCAGAGGTCCACTCCACAGGGCTCGACTTCGGCCCGGCGGGCCGCGACCTTGGGGTGCTGTTCGGCGACGGCGCCGGCGTGGCGATCCTGGGCCCTACCGACGCCGACGATCGGGGCGTCCTCTCGACCCACCTCTTCGCCGACGGCCGCTACGCGGAACTCCTCTGGTGCGAGAGCGACGCGTCGGCCAGGTTCCCGCGCATCTCCCACCAGGACCTGGACGAAGGACGGCAGTACGCGAGGATGCAGGGTCGCGAGGTATTCAAGCATGCTGTCGCACGGATGATGGAAAGCGTCCTTGCGGCCCTCGGCGCCCACGGGCTCGGTCCGGGCGACGTGGATCTTCTCATCGCCCATCAGGCCAACCTGCGGATCAACGAGGTGGTGCAGCGGCAGCTCGACCTCCGCGACGACCGGGTGTACAACAACATCGATCGGTACGGCAACACGACGGCGGCCACCATCCCCATCGCCATTGACGAGTGCGTGCAGAGCGGACGCCTGAGGCGGGGTACCCTGCTCGTGCTGACCGCGTTCGGCAGTGGGTTCACATGGGGCAGCGCGCTGGTGCGCTGGTAGAGTGGCGTCGCGCGCCCGGCGGACGAAGGACCGGTCTGCGAACCATGGAGCTGAAGGAAGAGCCCGACCCCAGGCTCGTGAACGGCAGCGTGCCCGCCCGTGCGGAGAACCTGTTCCGCCGGCTCGCGGAGCTCGGGATCGAGATTACGACCGTCCATCATCCCCCCGTCTTCACCGTCGAGGAGGCGAAGGCGCTGCGGGGAGAGATTCCGGGGGCCCACACGAAGAACCTGTTCCTCAGGGACAAGCGGGGATCCATGTGGCTCCTGGTCTGCCTGGAGGACCGGCGCCTGGACCTGAGGGAGCTGGCTGGTCGCCTCGACACGAGCAAGCTCTCCTTCGCGAACCCCGAGCGACTGATGAAGTACCTGGGTGTGACAGCGGGCGCTGTGACCCCCTTCGCGGTGATCAACGACAAGGGGCGGCAGGTCGAGGTCGTCCTCGATCGCGCGTTGCGGGAGAAAGAGCTCCTAAACTTCCACCCCCTGGACAACTGCAGGACGAGCTCGATCGGTACGGAAGACTTCCTGAGGTTCCTCCGCGAGGAGGGGCATCCTCCGCGGTTCCTGGACTTCGAATAGCGGGTTTTGCCTTCGATGAACGGCTCGTGGCACGAAGGGACCGGCCGCTTCGCGCGTCGCGCCGGCGGTGAGCCGGGTTCGGCGCTGATGAGACTGCTTCTCCGCCTCCTCGTCGCCGCCCTCGCTCTCTGGGTCGCCGTCCAGCTCGTGCCGGGCATCGACTACGATGGGCACTGGGCCGGGCTACTGGGCGTGGCCCTCGTCTTCGGCGTCGTGAACGCGGTCATCCGGCCGATCCTCGTCGTCCTGACGTGTCCGCTCGTCCTCCTCACGCTCGGCCTCTTCATCTTCATCCTGAACGCATTCATGCTCTGGCTGACCGGCTCACTGTCGGGGGCTCTCGGCCTCGGCTTCCGGGTCTCCGGGTTCTGGCCCGCCCTCGTCGGCGGGCTCGTCGTGGGAGTCGTGAGCACCGCCCTCAACCTGTTCGTGGGAAAGGGGGCAGGGACTGAGGGACGCTGACGAGGCCCGAGCGCGCCAGCGGCACCCACGGATGGTGTCCGATCTAGCAGGTCAGCCAGGATCGCACTTCGAGGTCATCAGCGGGGTGGCGCCGGTGCTACCGGCTCGCGGTAGAGCACCGGACTGTACGCGCCCAGCAGCTCACGCGTCCACCAGGCGCCGGCCGCTCGCCGCTCCTCCAGGGTCGTGAACCGGTAGTCGTAGAGCAGCGCGCGGATATAGAGGGGCGGCGCCTGCGGGAAGGGGTTTCTGGCGAGGAGTCGGAGCACGTCTCCGGAGCCCTCAAGGAGTCGTACCAGGAGGGCCTGGAACCACGGGCTCTGTTCATACGTGCCGAGAGCGGCGAACCACATTTGCCAGTCGAGACGCGGCTGGTGGGGCGCCACGAAGCCAGGCCGCCGGGTGGGCGATCCGGGCTTATGCCTGAACTCGTAGGCAAACCAGGTCCGCCCGTCCTGGCTCCCCTCCACGATGATCTCCGGCCGCCGCGTGGTCATCACTCGGAACAGCCCGTAGCTGTTGAAGGTGCGTAGCGGCTCCACCTCGCGGACGAGCGGCGCGACCGGTGCGGGCAACCGATCCCGCGGGTAGAGCGTCTGCCAGATGCGGATGAGTCCGACGACCACGGCGACGGTGCCCACCACGCTGGTCGCGAGAAGAAGCGGTGCGCCAGGCGGCGCGATCGCCCCCGCAGTGCCCCGCTTCAAGATCCAGGTCCCGAGTCCGCCCGGCAGGAGCCCGGTCCACAGGTCATCATCCACGAGGAGCAGAGCGAGGGCGATGGTGAGCAAGTTGAAAAAGCAGTAGTTGCCGGTGCCGAGGATCAGGAGCTGGAGGAGGACGGTGCCAGCGCAGGCGATGAGGCGCATCCCACGGGTTCCGAAGATGAGGAGCGGGACCAGGATCTCCAGAACGTAGGTGGCGAGCACGGACAGCTTCTTGAACCATCCGGGCGTCTGATGCATCCACCACGCGGTCCAGGTGGGCAGCGGTTGCGTGAGGTAGTGATAATGTAGTGCCGTCAGGTCCCTCCAGGTGGGATCTCCACTGGTGAGCTTGCCCAACCCAGACTGGAAGATCAGGCGGAAGAGGAGCCACCAAAGCAGGAAAAGGGCCAGGGCCGCCATGGGTGCCGCGCGCCCACTCCCCGGGAGCAGCCGCCACGAAGCCAAGAACACGGCCAGGAAGCCAGCCTCCAGCAGCAGCCCGTCCCACTGGAAGGAGAGGAAGTCCTGCCCCGCGGTGACGAGAGACAGGTAGAGCGCCCACAGCAGGACCAGATTCAGGGCCGGCGCCACGTCGAGGATGAGCAGAACGGAACAGAGAACCCCGGCTGCGCACGCGGCGTGCAGGGCGCGGTCGCTTGCGTTCAGCCAGAAGACCGTGGGCAGCAGGCGATAGCGTTCGGGACCCAGGATGGTCCGCATCACCACCAGGTAGTGGCGAGCCGGGAGGATCCCGTCCGCACCGATCAGTCCCTCCGCCTGGACCCAGAACGAGAGGAACGCGATCAGGTAGACGAGGCCCAGGGATCGGAGGAACAGCCAGCGCGCGATGAAGTACGTGTATCCGCGGTCCGCACCACCGACGATCCAGCCGAAGACGCCGTCAACGGCCGAGAGGATCGCCTGGGGGCGCGACAGCAGCCAGTCCGCCGTCATGGGCGTGCTCCGAGCCTGCGATGAGAGAGCCTGAACTCACCGCGGCCGAACGGCGACGGCGGCGCACAGTGCCGGGAAGACGATGGGTCGAGCCCCCGGTCTTTCTTCATCCGTGCTTCACAGTCTGGAAGTGCCCGCATCACGCCCAGGGTCCGGCGCACCGCTCCTCTGTCGGCGTAACGCTACCATCCTGGACGCGAGAGCCGCGAGGGGCAGCGCTGCGGGCCATCCACAGTCGCCTGACAGGCAGCCGGGATTCGGGGCGCACCGTCCCGCGACCGTTGCCGATCCATGCCGGCTACCCAATGTTTCTCCCATGTCGTCGGAGCCGAAGGCCATCGTGGCGCCCAGCCCCCCCACGGTCGCCGGCTACGTGGTGTTCGTGGGCCGACCCAACGCCGGCAAGTCCACGCTCCTGAACGCCATGGTGGGCGAGAAGCTGAGCATCGTGAGCCCGCTTGCGCAGACCACGTGGCGGACAGTGACGGGCATCTACACGGGGCCGCGGGCGCAGATCGTCTTCCTGGACACTCCCGGGCTGCTGGACGCCCGCGACCAGCTCCAGCGCGCCATGGTTCATGCCGCCCTCGAGAGGGTGGCGGACGCGGACGCCGTCCTCGTGGTGCTGGACGCCACGCGCGCCCGCGAGGAGATGGAGTCCGGCCGGCTCGCCGAGGTAGGCCGGGCCCGAAGAGGGCCTCTATTTGCAGCGGTCAACAAGATCGACGTGGCGGAAGAACGGGACGTGGAGGCGCTCGCGCGCTGGGCCGAAGCCGAGCTCGGTGCACACGTCCACCGGATCAGCGCCCTCCTGGGCGCCGGCCTGCTCAAGCTGCGGGACGCGCTCGGGGCCGCACTCCCCGAATCGCCCTTCCTTTTCCCGGCCGAGCAGATCGCCTCGCAGCCCCTACGTTTTTTTGTGGCCGAGCTGATCCGCGAGACCGTGTTCGAGCAGTTCCGCCAGGAGATCCCCTACTCGACGCTGTGCAGCATCGAGGAATACGCTGAGGACCGGAGCCCGATCTACATTCGAGCCACGCTTCATGTGGAACGAAGCTCCCAGAAAGGGATTCTCATCGGGGAGCGAGGGCGTGCGATCCGGGAGCTGGGGCGCGTGGCACGGGAGAAGGTCGAGCGGCTCGTGGGCGAGCCCGTGTTTCTCGAGCTGTGGGTCAAGGTGCTGGCCGGGTGGCGCCGAAAGGGAAGCTGTCTGCGCCGCTTCGGATTCCAGCTTCCCGACGATCATGGCCGGGCGGCCCGGTAGGCGGGCGACGGCGTGGGCGGCCTGGACGGTCGCCGCGTCTGCTTGGACGGGCTGGACGGTGCTAGCGCCGGCGCCGCTGCACGGGCAACCCCCCGAGAATGCGCCGGCGCCGGCGGCACCCGCGGGGGCATCCCTCCTCCTGGGCGCCGCGGGCGAATCGGGCGAATCCGCGGAAGGCGCCCTGTTTCTACTGCTGCCCGTGGGCGCCCAGGGCGTGGCCATGGGCCGAGCCATGACCGCGATGCCCGGCCCCGAGTCCGCATTCTGGAACCCCGCAGGGCTCGCCACGCTGTCCGAGGGCCGCTTCATGGTGTTCAGGGGCGAGCACTTCGCCGGGGATGCGACGAGCTTCTCCCTCCTGTTCACAAGCGAGCTCATCGGCGCGCTGGGACTCTCCTACCACCTCCTCGACATCGGCGAACAAGACGTCACCGATCCCCAGGGCAACGTGGTAGGCGCTTTGAACGTGCGCGGTCAGGTCGCGCTCGCGTCGTTCGCGACCCCCCTGTTCAGGCGCCTGCATGCGGGGTTGAACTTCAAAGTCGTGCAGTTCCGGGTAAGCTGCCGCGGCGCGTGCCTGGATCCCGGAGTCACAGCGACCACGTATGCGGTGGACGCGGGGTTACAGTCGCTCCCGTTCACCGCATTTCCGCTGCGGTTGGGGGCGATGGTGGCTCACGTGGGCCCGCCGCTCCAGGTGATCAACGCGGAGCAGGCGGACCCGCTGCCAAGCCGCGTGCGGGTATCTGCCGCCTACGACGTGCTTCAGCACATCGCTCCCAACGCGCCGTATCTGGTCTGGGTCGCCGTCGAGCTGGAAGACCGGTGGAGCCATCCGGGCACCCCCAGCGTCTATATGGGCAGCGAGTTCACGGCCGGCACAAAAGACGCGGTGTATGTACGGGCGGGTTACGTCCTGAGCCAGACGGAGGAGACAGACGGCGTCGCCGTCGGGTTCGGCATCCACTACGAGCGCTTCGACCTGGCGCTTGCCAAGTCTTTCGTGGGCCCGGGGCTTGCCGGCGAAGCCGAGCCGGTGCACGTGACGTTCGGGATCGCCTTCTGAACGCATCGGTGATGCAGCCCCTGCGGCGTGCCCTCGTAGCCGGGCTCCTCTCCCTCGCGCCGGCACCCACCCTGGCGGTGCCGCCACCGCTCGAGGC
>JACQVF010000080.1 GCA_016209885.1 Gemmatimonadota bacterium
GCCTTCGGCCTGACCTGGGAAGATGCGGTAGAGATGCTGTCCCGGCTGGGCTACCGGGCCCGCGTGGAAGTTCTGGCGCTCCACACCTAGCGGCGTGGCGAGAACTCTTCTCTCCTCCCTGCTCCTCCGCCCCCCGCTTCGCTGCTCCCCCGTCCCTTCTGCCTCCCACCCTCCGTCTTTTGCATCCAAATCCCTCGGCTCTCGGCTCCTGGCTCTCGACTCTCCCCGCCCATTCCTCGATCGGCACTTGCCAATCCGAAATTCGCAATCCGAATTCCGAAATCCGATCTCGTCTCCCCCTATCCCCGCCTCCTCTGACAGGTTCGAGCGACCGCACAGGTGGCGGCAGATCGTCCCTGATCCCGCGCCAACGCGCTAACTGACGAATCTAGCGAGACATGTCCAAACCCAGCAGGTGAACCCTCGACAGGGGGAGGAAGGATGTGATATAGAGCGAATCCATGCTGACCCAACGGGAGCGAGGCCGACTGCAGCGGGAACGGGATGCGTTGCTCGCAGAGCTGCGAGGGCTGGGCAACCTCATGCGGGGGACCGTGGTGGAGGTCGGGGTGCAGTGCGGCCGCCCGGGCTGTGCGTGCGCCCAGGGGGCGAAGCACCCCAAGCTCCACCTCTCGGTGAATCTCCAGGGGCGGACCCGGGGGTGCTACCTGGGGCAGGAGCGCGAGGCGGTCGTGGCGCCCCTCATCGCCGAGTACCAGCGGGCGTGGGGGCTGATCAACGCCCTGACGGCGGTGAACCTCGCCCTCCTGCGGGGGACCCATCCCGGCGGGCGGAAGGGGAGGCGAGCCACACGATGAGCCAGGGGATCCTGCCGTACCGGGTGGCCGTGGCCGAGGGTGCGGACGCGGTGACGGGGCGGGCGGGGCTGCCGCTGGTGCTGGAGACGATGCGGGCCCTGGGGCTGGACCGCGCGATCGCCCAGCACGTGACGGTCCGACAGCGCGCGAGCGGCTACACGGAGGCCGAGAAGATCGAGGCGCTGGTGCTGTTGCTCGCCGCGGGCGGGGACTGTCTGGACGACATCGCGGTGCGGCAGGCCGACGGGGGGCTCGGCCGCCTCTGGGGGCGGAAGCTCCCCTCGGCCGACGCCTTGCGCCACTTCCGCTACGCGTTTCACGCCGACACGCTGATCGCCGCGGCACAGGCGCAGCGACGCCCCGACACGGTGGCCTACATCCCCGAAGAGAGCGCGGCGCTCCAGGGGCTCGGGTGCGTGAACACCGCCCTGGTGCGCCGGGTCGCGGGGCAGGGCCACGGCACGCAGGCGACGCTGGACCCTGACGCGACGATCCAGGAGAGCCACAAGCGGGAAGCGTTGCCCCATTACCAGGGGGGCCGGGGCTATCAGCCCGCGGCCATCTCCTGGGTCGAGCAGGACCTGGTGGTGGCCGACGAGTACCGGGATGGCAACGTGCCGGCGGGGATGGAGACCCTCCCGCTGATCCAGCGGGGCTTCGCGAGCCTCCCCGCGACGGTGACGGAGTACGCCTTCCGGGCCGACAGCGCCTGCTACGACGAGCGGACCCTGAAGTGGCTGGCGGACCCCCAGCGGAAAGACGGTCCCCGGGGGCCGATCGGCTTCACCATCAGCGCCGACATGACGGAGCCGCTGCGCGCGCTCTGCGTGGCGGTCCCCGAGCCGGCCTGGACTCTCTTGGAGGAGCGCCCCGACGAGACGGTGCACTGCAGCGAGGTGGCGTTCACCCCCGGGGACTGGCGGAAGGATGCCTGGCCGCTCCGCTACCTGGTCCTGCGGATCCGGAAGCAGCAGGGCCAGCTCTTCGGCACGGGCGCGGACACCAAGTACCTGGCGGTGGTGAGCAACCGAGCCGGCGAGGTCGCGGCGCTGCTCCGCCCTGCCTGCGCCGCCCCGGCAGGCAGGTGGCACTGGCAGAAGCCTGCGTCGAGCCTTCGTCCCGAGCTCAGGCCGAGGGGCTCAGGCGAGACGGCGGGGACGATCGAGCTGGTCCACGCTGTCACGAAGAACGGACTCGGGGCGGCCGTCCCCCCCTGTGGCCGCTTTGGCGCCAACGCGGCCTGGCATCGGCTCAGCCTCCTGACCTACAACGTGTTGAGCGCGCTGAAGTCCCTGGCGCTGCCGGCGTCCCTGAGCGCGGCGCGCCCCAAGCGGCTGCGCTTCGCGGTCTTCACCCTGGCGGGCCGGCTCGTCTCCCACGCGGGCTGCCTCTGGGTCCGCGTGGGCGCGGCGGCGGAGCGCCTCGCCGGGCTCATCGCCGCCCGCGTCCGGCTCGCCCTCATCGCGCAGGCCCTCCCCGCAGGCTAATCCCCGCCTCTCCAGCCC
>JACQVF010000081.1 GCA_016209885.1 Gemmatimonadota bacterium
ACCACGAGAACCTCTTCGTGGTGGGAGCGCCGACGATCCTGAGCGCCGGGTGCAACAACGGGACGCTCACGTTCCAGGCCCTGGCTCTGCGCTCGGCGGCGAAGATCGGCGAGGAGTTTCCGGCCCGGCGGGCCTGAGCGCAGCGGTCGGCGGACCGGGCGTCGCCGCTTCGAAGCACCTACCGGTCGGGGTGCTCGCACGCCCGGAAACGGTCTTCCGGCGCACACGCTCAAGTACAGCGTCCTTGTTCCCCCGTCCTGGTCAGGGCTTCTGCACAAGACCTTTCCGACGCCGCCCCGCGCGCCCGGACTCCGGACAGCGTTCCGCAAGAAAGGGGCGATCCGGCTCTGCACGATACGCCTCCGGCGCCCGCCAGGAAATGCCCGCAAGTCCTGGGACGTACAGATGCTTGACAGCGAAAATCGGACTATTGTATCTTACAATTGAGCGAACGTTCGTTAGATTCAGCGCGCCGTCGTCCGCACGGAACGTCGTCACGCCCGAGCGGCGCGGGGCGCCAGCAGTGGAGGGGTGGTGATGGCCGAGTTCGAGAGCAGGCCTGCCGAGTCCTTCGCTTTCCGGGAGATCCTGTATGCGAAGAGCGACTGGGTGGCCACGGTCACGATCCATCGGCCTCAGGCGCACAACGCGTACAGCACGGAGGCGTTGGTGGAGCTGGCGGAGGCGTTCCGGGACGCCTCCTTCGACGATCGCATCGGTGTGATCGTGCTCACGGGGGCGGGTCATCGGGCGTTCTGCACGGGTGGTGACGTGAAGGAGTACGAGGCGCGCTACACGTCGCGGCCGCGGGACTACTGGAAGTACATGCGCCTCTTCCGGGCATACATCGAGAGCATCGTGAACGCGGGCAAGCCAGTGATCGCGCGGCTGAACGGGATGGCGGTGGGTGGCGGGAACGAATCTCAGTTGGCGTGCGACCTGGCGGTCATGGCGGAGCATGCGTGGCTCGGGCAGGTGGGAACGCGGGTAGGGAGCGTGGCGGCCGGGGGCGCGACGCAGTGGCTGCCGTTGCTGATCGGTGACCGCAGGGCGAGGGAGATGCTCTTCCTGAACGGCCGGATTCCGGCAGGGCAAGCGCTCGATTGGGGCCTGGTGAACCGTGTGGTTCCTTCGGTGGTGAAGGATGGGGACTTCGTGGAAGGTGCAAGCAGCGAGGAGATCGAGAGGGCGCTGCGGGGGGAGCATGGCTACTCGGTCAGCCTGGCCAAGCTGGATGAGGCGGTGCAGGAGCTGGCGGAGCAGCTTCTGCGCCAGTTTCCGGAGTGCCAGCGCTACACGAAGCAGCAGGTAAACTTCTGGAAGGAGCTGGCGTGGCATCAGACGGTCGGGCATGCGGGCGATTGGCTCGCGCTCCACTATGCGAGCCTCGAGCCGTGGGAGGGTATGCGGGCGTTCGTGCAGAAGCGCTCCCCGCGCTACCTGGAGCTGCGGGAGTGGGCGGCGGCGGGTGGCTCCAGCGAGTTCCTCTGGGGTCCGTACGTGCGCGACTGTCCTGCGTGCGGTGCCGAGGGACTGCCCGACGCCTTCGCATACTGCGGGCGGTGCGGCGCGCCCGTGGAGGGGGAATCAGGCCGAGGCGGGGCAGCGGTCGAGGGGGCGCGTGAGCCGATGCCGGGCGCGGGCAGCCCTGCGGGCAGGGGCGCGAGCCCGGCGGACACACGGCGGCGGAGACGGGGCGGGCCGGCGGCCGGTGGCGGCGGAGAGGCCCGATGACGGGGGGCTTCGTGCGCGTGGATCGGGCGGGTGGCATCGCGCGCCTGACGCTTGAGCGCCCACCGCTCAACGTGCTGCACCTCGCGATGCTGCGCGAGCTGGCGGGCGTCCTGGACGGGCTCGCGGCGGACGCCGAGCTCAAGGTGCTGGTCGTCACGGGTGCGGGCCGCGCGTTCTGTGCCGGCGTAGACGTGGCGGACCACACGGCGGAGCGGGTCTACGAGATGTTGCCCGCGTTTCATGGTGTGATTCGCAAGCTGCTTCGGTTCGAGCTTCCGGTGGTGGCGGCGGTGAACGGGGCGGCGCTGGGTGGGGGGTGCGAGCTTCTCCTGGCGTGTGACGTGGTGGTGGCGCGGGAGGACGCTCGGCTCGGCCAGCCGGAGATCCGGCTGGCCGCCTTTCCGCCTGCCGCAGCGGTTCTCATGCCGCGCAGGATCGGATTGCAGCGGACGCTCGAGCTCGTGCTCACGGGCCGGACCGTGGATGCGGGGGAGGCCCAGCGGCTGGGGCTGGTGCACCGGGTCGTTCCCGTGGCCGGGTTCGGGGAGGCGGTGGAGGCGCTGGTCGGCGAGTTGGCGGCCCAGAGTCGGCCGGCGCTGCGGCTGGCGAAGCGGGCGGTGCTGGAGGGGTCGGCCGGGAACGACGACGCGGCCCTGGACCATGCCGAGGGGCTGTACCTCACGGAGCTCATGGGCTACCGGGATCCGCACGAGGGTGTTGCGGCGTTCCTGGAGAAGCGCGCGCCGGTGTGGAGGGACGCGTGACCGAGCGTGTGCTGGAGGACTGGCGAGGCCGACCGCTGCCGGAGGTGCTCGAGCGCTGCGCGGAGCTTGTGGAGGATCCGGACTTTCCCACGGTCCGGCGCTGGCGCGAGCTGGGCCGCGGAGTGCTGGGGCACTTCCAGGTCTACTTCCCGGAGGAGATCGCCCACGCCGCCGGGATGCTGCCGGTGAAGGTACGGGGCGCGGCGGTGGAGAGCCGGCAGGCCGATTCGCACTTCGGCTCCTACCTCTGCTCGATCCTGCGGAGCTCGCTGGAGCTCGCGCTCACGGGCCGGCTCGAGCTGGATCTGTTCGTGACGCACCCCATCTGCGATGCTGCCCGGAACCTGGCGGGGATCTGGGCGCGGAACCTGCCGTACCCGGCGCGCATCCTCTACCTGCCACAGAATCCCAACTCCGCGTACGCGGTCGAGTACCTGAGTGAGGAGTACGCCGGTCTCTTGCGGGAGGTGGAGGAGGTGGCGGGGCGCCGCGTGACCGGGGCTGACCTGCAGCGCTCCATTGCGGTCTTCAACGAGAACCGCCGCCTGCTCCGCGCCCTCTACGCAATAAAGTCCCGCACGCCGTGGCTCCTCTCCGTGGACGAGGCCTACACCCTGGTGGTGGTGGGTGGGCTCATCCCACGGGAGGAGCACAACCAGCTCCTTGAGGCGGTGATGCCCCTCATCGAGCGTCGGTCCACGCGGGAGCAGGACCGGATCCGCGTGGTCCTCGAGGGCGGCTACTGCGAGCAGCCGCCCCTCGACCTTCTGCGCACGATCGCTCAGTCGTGCTACGTCGTGGACGATGACCTGCTCATCGGCCTCCGCTGGATCGTCGAGGACGTGCCCACGGCCGGGGACCCGCTCCTCAACCTGGCGGAGGCGTACGTGAACCGCTCGTCCTACAGCCCGGTGCAGCACGACCTGCGCAAGCCGAAGGAGGCGATGCTGCTGCGCCGGATGCGCGATGCGGGCGCGGACGCGGCCATCATCGCGGCCGCGAAGATGTGCGAGCCGGGGCTGGACGAGCAGGTGGCGTACGCGAGGGCGCTGGACGCGGAGGGCATTCCGTACTTCGTCACCGAGTTCGAGGAGAAGATGACCAGCTTCGACCACCTGCAGATCCAGCTCGAGACGTTCGTAGAAAGCCTGCTGTTTGACTGAGGCGCCCGGAGGGAGTGAGAGGGTGGATAGCACCGCGGCCACGGAGGCGAGGCGGCCGGAGGAGCTCGTGGGGCGGGGAACCCGCGAGGGCGCGCGCCTCTTCCGCGACTGGTTCCTCCGCCTGGGCGCGGCTCCGGAGCGCGGGGAGCGTGCGGCTTACGTGTTCGTCATGGGGAGCATGGCCGAGCTGCTCCGGGTCTTCGACCTGCACATGGTCTTCCCGGAGATCACCTCGCTCCAGACGGCGGTGCGGCGCGTGGCGCACGAGTACCTGGCGGAGGCCGAGGGCTACGGCTACTCGCCGGACGTCTGCGGCTATGTGAAGGCGGACGTGGCGCTGCAGCTTCGGGGCGGCGACCACCCCATGGGTCGGATTCCGCCGCCGGCCCTCGCCGTGGTGACGAACGCGTGCAGCACCTACATCAAGTGGGCGGAGATCTGGGAGCGCCTGTACCGCATCCCGGTCTTCACGCTGGACGTGCCACAGAGCCGGAGCGCCCGCCACCGGGATGGAGCGGGCGCCGGCGACTTCGAGCGCGACCGGCGATACGTGGAGCGTCAGATCCGCGAGCTCATCGTGCTTTGTGAGGGGGTGACGGGGAGGCGCTTCGATGTCGATCGGTTGCGCGAGGTGCTCAGCCTCACGAACGAGATGAGCGCGAGCTGGCGCCGGGTGCTCGAGCTCAACCGCGGCGCGCCCAGTCCGTACAACGCCCTGGTGGAGGGAACCGTCTACCTGGGCGTTCTCAATACCCTGCGGGGCACGGAGGAGGGTGCGGGCTATTTCCGTGATCTGGTGCAGGAGCTGGAGTACAAGGCGGCCCAGGGCATCGGCGCACTGGCGGAGGAGAAGTATCGTCTGATCTTCGTGGGCGTGCCGTGCTATCCCATCTTCCGCCGATTCGCGGAGCTGTTCAGCGAGTGGGGTGGCAACTTCGTGGCGTCGAGCTACCTCTGGTTCGCGGCCGGCGGACTGAACCAGGGCACGGAGTATGACGTGGACCGTCCGCTCGAGAGCCTGGCGGAGGGTGTGCTCCGGAGCGTGCGCGCCGCCACGGACGCCATGTTCTTCCACGACCGTGCGCTCCTCGAGGCCGCGAGCGACTATGCGGCGGACGGCGTGGTCTACCACCCCATCAAGAGCTGCCGCACGGTTTCCACCGGGCTCGCGGACAGCCGCATGGCGCTCATGCGGAGCTGCGACGTGGCGTCCCTCTATATCGAGTCCGACATGATGGATCGGCGCGTGGTCTCCGAGGCGCAGCTCAAGAACCGGATCGACGCGTTCTTCGAGGGGCTGGCATCGCGGAAGCTCCGCGGCGCGGCCGCCTCAGTCGCGGCGCAGCCGCCGGCGGGAGCCTCGTCGCGAGAGCAGGCTGCGAAAGCGGGCGGGGAAGGGACTGCGGATACCGGCGAGCCGCAGGATGAGGGGACCGCTGCGCGCGGTCGCGCCCGAGGGCTCGGCGACGGCAGGAGGGGGTCGTGATGTTCGCGGCCGGCGTGGACGTCGGGTCCACGCAGACGAAGGCGATGGTCCTGGACGCGCGCGCGCGCATCGCCGGCCGCAGCCTCATCCCCACGGGGGCGAACGTGGTGCTCGCGGCAGGGGAGGCGTACCGGCGGGCGCTCGCGGACGCAGGAGTCCAGGAGGCAGACGTGGGGTTCGTCGTGGGCACCGGCTACGGGCGCTACAGGGTCGAGTTCGGCCAGGCGCAGGTTACGGAGATCAGCTGCCACGCCCGCGGCGCGGTCCACCTGTTCCCGGGCACGCGCACGGTGCTGGACATGGGCGGCCAGGACACGAAGGCGATCCGCGCACGGCCGGACGGCGAGGTATTGGACTTCTGCATGAACGACAAGTGCGCTGCCGGGACCGGCCGGTTCCTCCAGGCCGCCTCCGAGGCCCTGGACATCCCCCTCGACGAGCTCGGGCCCGCGGCGCTCCTCGCCCAGCGGCCGGTGAAGATCAGCACGACGTGCACGGTGTTCGCCGAATCCGAGGTGCTCTCGTGGCTCGCTCGCGGGAAGAAGGTGGAGGACATCCTCATGGGGGTGCATCGTTCCATCGCGGCCCGCTCCATCGCGCTGCTTCGCCGCGTCGGGATCGCGGAGGAGGTGACGTTCACGGGCGGCGTGGCCCGCAACGCTGCGATGGTGGCGGTGCTGAACGAGCTCCTGGAGCTGCGGATGAACGTGAGCGAGGAGTCCCATTTCATGGGTGCCCTGGGCGCCGCGCTCCACGCCGTGGACCGCGCGCTGGCCGGAGGCGACCGCACACCGGTCGGGCAGCGGAGGCTGGCATGACGATCACGGCCGGAATCGACGTCGGCTCCAGGTACACCAAAGCCGCGCTGGTGGCGGAGGGTGGGCGCGTACTGGCCACCGGGCTTACTGCTACGGGGTTCCGTCTGGAGGCCGCGGCGAGCGCAGCCTATGAGGAGGCGCTCGCCCAGGCCGGACTCTCACAGGGGGACGTCGCGTATGTGGTGAGCACGGGTTATGGGCGGTACCAGGTGCCGTTCCGCGATCTTCAAGTGACGGATCTCACCGCTCAAGCGCGGGGCGCGCGGTTCTACTTCCCCGGCACGCGCACGGTGCTGGACGTGGGCGGGCAGACGATGAAGGCGATTCGCCTGGACGACCACGGGCGCGTGCGTGCCTTCCGCCTCAACGACAAGTGCGCGGCGGGCACCGGCGCGTTCCTGGAGAAGACGGCCCGCTACCTGGGGTACGCGATCGAGGAGATCGGCCCGCTGGTGGACGGATCCACAGAGCCCGTGGCGATCTCCGGCGTGTGCGCTGTGTTCGCCGAGTCGGAGGTGATCAACCACGTCACGGCGGGCCGGGATCCCGCGGACATCCTGCACGGCGCCGTCGTCTCGCTGGTGGAGCGATCTGTGCAGCTCATGAAGCGAGTGCAGATGGAGCCCGAGTACACCCTGGTGGGCGGGATCCTGCGCTTCACGACGATGGCACGGGTGGTGCATCAACAACTGGAAGCACCGGTGAACGTGCTGCCCGAGGGGCTGGTACAGTACACGGGCGCCGTGGGCGCCGGGGTGCTCGCGCTCAGGCGGCTGGAGAAGCTGCAGGCGGAAAGCCGCCGCCGGGTGGCGGGAGGCGCCCGATAGGGGCGGGGATCGAGGGCGAATGTCCGGTGACGTAGGAGCCCAACCGAGCGCTTCGGGGAACGTGCGCGAGGGCGCGTCCGCTCGCGAAGGCTGGACTCGCCGGTTTGTGGCCGCGCCTCCGCGCCTCGAAGAGGCGGCGGCGCTCTACAGGTCCATGGGCTACGAGGTCCGTCTGGAGCGCGTGCCGCTGCCCGAGCTGCGCGAGGACTGCGCAGGCTGCCCGCTTGCGCGCGGGCTGCTGCGGGTGATCTACACGCGGAGGCGGGGGTGAGAGCGGCCATCTTTCACGGGGCGCACCGGCCGCTGAGCGTTGAGGAGGTGGCGACGCCGGAGCCCGGTGAGGGCCAAGTGCTGCTGCGGGTCGCGGCGTGCGGCGTCTGCCATACGGACCTGCACTACCTGGACCACGGGACGCCGACGTTCCGGGCACCGCCGCTGATTCTCGGTCACGAGATTTCCGGGACGGTGGAGGCAGCGGGTCCGGGCGCGAGTCGCTTCGCAGGCGGCGCGCGGGTTCTCGTTCCCGCGGTGCTCACCTGTGGTCGCTGCCGCATGTGCCGCACGGGGCGCGAGAACATCTGCGAGCACGGCGCCATGCTGGGGAACGACGTAGATGGCGGGTACGCTGAGTACGTGGTGGTTCCCGAGAAGGATCTCTTCCTGCTGCCCGACGAGGTCCCGCTGGCGGAGGGCTCCATCATTGCCGATGCGATCACGACGCCGTACCACGCCGTCGTGCGGCGAGGCCGCGTCCGGCCGGGCGACTGGGTGGTGGTGGTGGGGTGCGGGGGGATCGGCCTGAACGTGGTCCAGATCGCGGCCGCGCTGGGGGGGAGGGTGATCGCCGTGGACGTGCGCGCCGACAAGCTGGAGTGGGCCAGGCGCCTGGGCGCAGACGTCACCGTGAATGCCCGAGAGGTCGAGCGTGTGGACCGGGAGGTCCGTCGCATCACGGATGGCGGTGCGGACGTGGCGCTCGAGGCGGTGGGCAAGCCCACGACGCAGGAACTGGCGTTCGCGTCGCTGCGTACCGGCGGCCGCCTCGTGCTCGTAGGCTACTCTCCCGATGCGATGTCCCTGAATGCGGGACGTGTGATGTACCGGGAGATCGAGATCGTGGGATCGCTGGGCTGCCGGCCCGTGGACTACCCGCGCGTGATCGACCTGGTACGCCGCGGCCGCGTCCGGCTCGGCGAATTGATCACCCACCGGTTCCCGCTGGAGCGCATCAACGACGCGTTCGACGCCCTGCGCGCCGGGGAGCCGATCCGGGCGGTGGTCACGCCCTGAGGCGCGGTGGTTCGGGCGCGCAGAACGAGCACTCACCAGAACGAAGCGATGCCGCCGGGCGGGACGGGCGGCTAGAGGAGCGAGAGCGCATGAAGATCACAGACGCCCTGCTCGGCGAGCACCGGGTGTTCTATGCCCAGTTCGGCCATCTGGAGGAGTCGCTGCCGTCCCTGGGGACCCGGGAGGAGGTGCAACGTGTGGCCGCCCTTCTGGCCGCGGGGCTGGAAACGCACGCGCACGTGGAGGACGAGCTTCTCTTCGCCGCTCTCGAGCCGTACCTTGGCGCGGCAGCGGGCCCGCTCCTCGTCATGCGCCACGAGCACGCCGAGATCGAAGGCGCGCTCGCGCGTGTGGGGCAAGCCGAGGATCTGGCGGTGGCCCGCGATCTTCTGGGCCAGGCCGTTCACGTGGCACGCGAGCACTTCGCGAAGGAGGAACATGTCCTCTTCCCGATGGCGACCCAGTTTCTGGGCGATGCGCGCCTCTCGGAGCTGGGCGTGGCATGGGCGGCCCGACGGGAAGTGAAGGCTTCTTGAGCGAATACGGGGCGGGCGCGGACGTGCTGTGCGGCCCGAACGCTGCGAGGCGAAGCGGCGCTCGTGAGACGGTCGAGTCGTGCGTGCCCCTGGATCGCGACGCACCCCAGCAGACGGAGATCATCCCATGAAGGCGATACGATTCGTGCTGGCTCTTCTGTTGATCCCATCGCTCGCCCGCGGCCAGGAGGCGCCCGTCACACTGCGGGTGGGCCGGCTCGTGGACGGGAAGGGCGAAGCCCGGGGCGCGTCCGCGCTGGTTGTGAGCGGCTCCCGCGTTGCGCGTGTAACGCAGGCCGCCGGCCCGGCGGAGGGGATCACGTACGAGCTGTCGCGATATACGCTGCTTCCGGGGCTCATTGACACGCACATCCACCTCAATTCCCACTTCGACAAGAACGGGCGGATCCACTCGTCGGAAGCGGGGGAGACGCCTGCGCAGTCGGCGCTCTACGCGGTGGAAAACGCCTACGTGATGCTCATGGCCGGGTTCACCACCGTCCAGAGCATGGGTGCGCCGCTGGACGCCGATCTCCGGGACTGGATCGCCCGCGGGTCGATCCCCGGGCCCCGCATCCTCACGTCACTGCGTTCCATCTCGGAGCGCACGGGTGGTCCCCAGGAGATCCGGCAGGCGGTGCGGAAGATCGCGGCGGAGGGGCCGGACTTCATCAAGATCTTCGCCTCGGCCAGCATACGGGAGGAGGGCACTCCCACACTTACCCAGGAGCAGCTCGACGCGGCGTGCGGCGAAGCGCGGGCACTGGGGCTCCGGACCGCCGTGCACGCCCACAATCCCGAGAGCGTTCGCCGCGTGATCCAGGCCGGCTGCACGACCATCGAGCATGGGGCTCTCGTGGACCGGCCGACCCTCGAAATGGCCGCTCAGAAGGGCGTTTACTTCGACCCGAACATCCACCTCGTCTCCATCAACTACCTGGAAAACCAGGAGCGCTTCCTGGGCACCGGTACCTACACGGAGCGCGGCTTCCAACTGACCCGCGAGTCGATTCCAGTGAAGCTCAACATGTTCAAGGAGGCGCTCCGGGTTCCCGGGCTCAAGATCGTTTTCGGGACGGACGGCGTGGCGGGTTCCTTCGGGCGCCTGGTGGAGGAGCTGATCTACCGCGTGCAGGAGGCGGGGCAGGACCCGATGGACGCCATTGCAAGTATCACGTCCCGCGCCGCCGAGTCCATGCGGCTCGGCGACCGGATCGGCTCCATCGCTCCCGGAATGGAGGCCGACCTCATCGCCGTGGATGGCGACCCTCTACAGGACATCACGGCACTGCGGCGCGTGGTCTTCGTCATGAAGGGCGGCAAGGTCTACAAGAACGTGCCTGCGGCGAGCGGTGTGGCAACCGGCGGGAAGCCCTAGCCTCAATCTACTGAGACCCGCGGAATATAGTGACGCTCAAACTATCGAGCCCAAGCCCTCGTGGCTGTCACGATATTCCGCGAAGCTCAATAACTCTAACGTCGGGCGAAATGAGGCCGGGACCGCCGGCTGCGCCGGCGACCCCGGCCATTCATGAGAGCTGCACCTCGCGGGTCTCTCTCCCCGTATCCGCGGCTCCTTCGCCCGCACTGCCGCCCGGGCGCACCGGCAGCCGACGCGGGTTCCGGGCCCAGGTCCCCGTGTCCCTCCGAGGACGCCTCAGTCGCGGAAGCTCGGGTTCGTCTCGCGCTCGTCCTGCGAGATGGGGAAACAGAGGTCCTGCCGCTTCAGGTACGATGCCGCGCTGACGACCTCGCGAGGGTGCAGCGCGCCCGGCGCACCTTCGTCCTTCCAGCGCCGGAAGTCGCCCAGGCGGCGGCCCTCCAGCCAGAGCTCGATCCCGCGCTCCCGCTTGAGCAGCGACCAGGCTTCATCGAGGCTCGCGGCGGTCACCGGCGCGACCTTCGCCGTTGCCCGCAGCGCGTTGATGAGCTGGATGGCGCCCTGCGAGTCCTTGTTCCGCAGCTTCGCCTCGGCCTCGATGAGGCGCATCTCGGCACCGGTGGAGAGCCGGATGTCCGCGCCGCGGTCCGCGTGCTTCATCTGGCGATAGAACGGGACCTTCCCGCAGCACTCGATGCCGCCGTCGCCGGAGAGCCCCGTGTTCACCCAGCGGACCCGCGGGTCATTGCTGTCCTTGTAGTACAGCTCCCAGGAGGTTCCCCACACCGTGTGCGTCTTGTAGGGCGCGTTCGACCCTGCCCAGGCGATCCGGTTGTACTGGCTCTGGTCGCCGATGTCGTGGTACGGGAGCAGGTAGACGAAGGTGGAGGGCACCGCCGCGGCGTCGGTCACGGCCTCGGACCACTTCCCGAGCTGGACGCGCACCGCCGCGCGGCCGGCGCGTGCTGCCGTCGCGAGCGAGGAGCTGTTCGCCGCGGTGGCGGCGGTGATCGCGTTCGTCAACTGCTCCTCCGCCCGCGTAAGGTACACGCTGCGGGGCTGTGCGGCGCCGATGTCGATGACGGCCTCACACATGTTCTCGCCCAGTGTCCGGTTCGCGTATCCGGCCCAGAGATACCCCTGCGCCGCCGTCGCGGAAGCGGCGAACTCCGCAGCCGCCATGGCGGTCTTCAGCCGCTCGACCCCGTGCTCGGCGGTCCACCGGGCGCGCTGGCTCTGGCTCCACGGCGTTCCCTGCTCGAAGGGATCCAGGATCCCGTCCGCGTTCAGCGGGCTGATCCCGAACTGCCCGGTGCCGCCCGTGGGGAACAGCTCCCGCGTCACCATAGAGCTGTGGAACGCCACGTAGTTCATGGCGTCCGCGAGGTCCCGGCCCATGCCGTTCACGATGGCAGGGAAGGCCTTGGGGTCGTTCAGGAACGCGTCCTGCACCGGGCCGGGGTTCGTGACATCGAAGCTGCAGGCTCCCGCGCCCAGCCACAGCAGCGTGAGCCCGCCGAACAGCGGACCCCGCCGGGCGCCAAGAAACTTCCTCCATCTATTCATCGCTCGCCTCGCTCGTTTGTTGGATGGCTCTCCTCACCGGACTCCGATCAGAAGTTCATCTTGATGGAGAGCATGAAGACCGCGGGCGTCGCGATGCTGCCGCCCGTCGTATGCACCTTCTCGAGCATTCCCGTGTCGCCCACCTGGAAGCCGCCCGACGTCTCCGGGTCGGCGAAGTCGTACTTTGCCTTCTTCCAGCGGACCGCGTTGCGCGCCGACAAGGTGACCCGCGTGCCCGTCGCGCTCGGAATCTGGACGGGGAGCGGCGCCGTCAAGCTCAGCTCCCGCAGCTTGAAGAAGTCCTGGGGATAGATGGCGAAGTCGCGGTTCGCCAGACTGGGGATGCAGCGTGCCCGCTCGATCGCCGTGAGCTCGTTCGTCCTCTTCGCGTCGATCAACGGGTAGGCGTTGAAGCAGTTGGGCCAACGGATCCCGCGGGTGAACGCCTCGCCGTCGTTCACGTTGTAGGCAAACGCGCCCCGCTGGTACTCGCCGCGGGCCGCGAGACTCAGCCCGTAGGGGAGGCGGATGGATGCGTTGGTCAGCCAGATCGCGGTCGGGATGCTGGGTCCGTAGGGGCAGTCGCGCTCGATGATCGGCGCGGCAACCTCGTTGGGGTTCGTCACGCACAGGCCGCGGATGATGGGCACCGGATAGCCCTCGACGATGGCGCCGCGGCCGCCCATGGAGAACTCGGCCGCGCCGCCCAGGTCGAGCACCTTACTGCGGTTCGTCGACACGGAGGCGCCGAGCTCGACGCCCCAGTCCGTGCGGTCCAGGAGCGTGGCGGTCACGGAGACCTCGAGTCCCTTGTTCTGGAGCTTCCCCACGTTCCGGAGCTGGCTGCCCAGGAAACCGCCGGAAGGCGCCTGCCGCACGTTGAAGAGGGCGTCCGAGGTCTTCTGGTAATAGTAGGTCAAGTCCGTGTCGAGACGCCCGTTCAGGAACGAGGCGTCGAAGCCCAGCTCGACCTCACCCGTGCGTTCCGGACCCAGCTCGGGGTTGCCGAGGTTCAGCGGGCGGAACGCGGGCTGCCCACCCCACCCCACCGGGTTCCAGGTGCGCACGGCATCGAACGCCCCGGGCGCACGCCCCGACTGGCCGTACGCCGCCCGCAGCTTGAGCTGGCCCCAGGCATCGTTCCAGAACGGCTCCTCGGACAGGACGTAGGAGAAGCTGACCTTCGGGTACGGCTCGAGTCCCAGGTCCTCACCGAACGCGCTGTTCCCATCCACGCGGAGGCCCGCGGTGAGGAAGTAGCGGTCCTTGTAGCCCACCAGCTCCTGGAAGAAGAAGCCGGCGTTGATCACCCGGATCTCGTCCTCGAACCCGAGGGTCACCGCCGCGCTGCTCACGGTCGGGTGACCGGGGCCCGGGAACCCTTCGCCGTAGGCGGCGACCGAGCCCTCGTCCGTCGACACGGACTGGCCGCCGAACGAGAAGCTGGACTTGAGCTCCGAGGTGAGGTTCCAGTCGAGAGTGCCCACGTAGTCGAGGGTCAGCGTGGTGTTCTGCCAGCGGGTCTCGTGGGCGACGCCCCGCGGCTCGAGCACGAACCCGAACGGCCGGAGCGAGCTCGTCTGTTCGTTGGCCACATCATAGCCCACCGTGAAGCGGTTCGTGAAATACCCAGCCGGCGCGTATGTGGCCGTGACCCCGGTCATGAACCGTTCCACCAACGTGTTCTGCTCCTGGTCCAGGACCTGGCTCACCACCTTTGGATCCGTCGTCCCGAAGTAGTTCCGGTCCCGCCGGAACGTGTTCAGGATGATCCCCTGGGCGCTCGGCCCACCATGGGTCTGGTCCACATCGTTCTTCGAGTACGCCGTGTTCCAGTTGAGCTGGAGCCCCTCCAGGGGCGCAAAGTTGAGGTTGCCGCGCAGGCTGAACTGACGCGAACGATCGTCGGGCAGGACGCCCTCCGTCCGCGCCCACGAGCTCGACAGGAAGTACTGGATGTCCTCCCGGCCACCGTTCACCGAGAGCGTGTACTTGTGCCGGTAGGCGGGATTCCGCAGGTAATAGTCGATGAACATGCGCGAGGGGTCGTCCTCGCCCGGCGGTATGACGAGCTTGTCGCCGTGAAAGCCCTCCGTGGGCCCGAACTTCTGCTCGTAGGCGAAGCCTTGATCGATCTGGGCCGTCCAGCTCGGCTTCCCCGCCCGGCCCCGCTTCGTGAAGATCTGGATGACCCCGGCGGAGGCCTCGGTGCCGTACAGCGTCGTGGCCGCCGGGCCGCGGATCACCTCGACCCGTTCGATATCGACGGGATTGATGTCGTTCAAGGGGCTGTAGGCGGTGTTCGGGCCGCGACCGGCGTAGCCCGACGGCGGCACGTTCTTCGGGTAGCCCTCGTTGCGGACGCGGATCCCGTCGACGTAGATGAGCGGCTGGTTGCTCATCGTCGCGCTGATGTTGCCCCTCAGCCGGATCGACGCCCCGGTACCGACCTCGCCCCCGTTCTCCGTGACCAGGAGCCCAGTCGCCCGCCCCTGGAGCAGAGCGTCCACGTTGACAATGGGCTCGTCGATCTGCGTCAGATTGATCTGCGAGATGCTGTTCCCTACCTCGCGGCGCCGGGCCGCCCCGGCCGTGCCCGTGACCACGATCTCGTCGAGCCCCAACGGCTCCTCCGTGAGCTCGAAGTTCGCCTCCACGGACTGGCCGGCCGCCACGGTGACCTGACGGGTCTCGGTGCGGAAGCCGATGCGCTCCACCGTGACCGTGTAGGTCCCCGCCGGCACGTTGAGCAGGATGTAACGGCCGTTGGGTGCCGTGATCGTGCCCGTGCCCGTCCCCGCGAGGTAGACCTGGGTCGACGCGAGAGGCACCTGCGTCCCCGTCTCCACCACGCGGCCCGTGATTGTGCCGCCCTGTTGCGCCACCGCGCCCCGTGGCAGCAGCAGCGCGAAAACCAGTACCGCCAGCGCGGCAGCGGCCGCCAGGGGTGGAACCCGGAAGGGTGCGGGGCGGCGACTCGAGCCGGGAGATTCGAACGATCGGCGATTCATACGGTCTCTCCTTTGGCTAGGGGGATGGGGCTGGGTCACCCAGTGTGAGCGCGGGGCTCAGCCACGTCTGGCGCCTCCAAAAAGGTCCGCAATGCCGCAGGGTGCCGGCGTCCCCGACGGACCGACATCACCGGGTGCAACATCCATGCCCGTAGGCCGACTCACACGTACCGATAATCGGTGCGCCTCCGAGCGGATCCTGAGTGGGATCCGATCTGACGCCGGACCTCGCAAGCCGCGAGTGTCCCGATCCATGTGCGAATATGTCCCGGCCGTTGTATGCTTCTTTGTCTCAGGTGTGGGTCAATTTGCTCCGAACGCGGGCACGAGTCAATGCTGCGGTGGCGCGGGGTTGCGAGGAATGGCGGGGGGTTGCGGCATGGCATGAGCCGCGCGTTTGCGGCTCGTCTCACTTCGGAGTACGATCAGGCCGCACGGCGGGCATGTCCCGGAGGCTGGCACGCAGTGTGCAACACTGGAGCGACGCATCCGGGACAGCTTGCTGCGTCCCGCCGCTACTCGTTTCGGCGACATCGAGGGAGGCGTCCATGGTCCGACCGAGCCGCCGTACCTTTTTCTTCCAATCCGTAGCAGCGGGCTTGTCCGCGCTGGTGCTGCCGCGCTGGCTCTGGTCCCGGGCGAGGCCGTTCGGAGTGCCGAGACGGCTGCCTGCGGCGGACTCGCTGGCGGCGTTGGGGGATGTGGTGTTGCCGTCGGAGCTCGGGGTGGAGGGGAAGGG
>JACQVF010000083.1 GCA_016209885.1 Gemmatimonadota bacterium
CGTCACGGTCGTATTCGAGGACGGTACCGACCTCTATCTCGCCCGGACGCTCGTCGCGGAGCGGCTCCAGGGCGTGCGGGAAGAGCTCCCGCCGGGTACGGAGGCCGAGCTGGGGCCGCTCGCCGGAGCCGCGAGTGAGATCTATCTCTACACGCTCGGGGGCGGCGGGCTCGACCTCATGGCGTTACGGACGCTCCACGACCGTGTCGTGAGGCCCCAGCTCCGCGCGGTGCCCGGCGTGACCGAGATCAATCCGTTCGGCGGTCTCGTGCGGCAGATGCACGTGGTCGTGGACCCGGAGAAGCTCGCCGGCTACGGGCTATCGCTCCACGACGTGATCGAGGCCGTCGAAGCCAACAGCCGAACACCCACAGGCGCCTATCTCGAGACGGGCGACCAGCAGCTCATCCTCCGAGGTATCGGTCAGGCTGCGGACACCGAGGACCTGCGGCGCACGGCGATCCGCGCGACCCTGTCCGGCATCCCGGTGCTGCTCGGTGATGTGGCGGAAGTGCACTACGGCCCCGAGGTGCGGCAGGGTGCCGTGAGTCGCGACGGCCGCGGAGAGGTCATGAGCGGGATCGTGATGATGCTGCGCGGTGAGAACAGTCGCGAGGTCGTGCGTCGCGTCCGCAAACAGGTGGACGCGATCAACCAGGCGCTGCCGGAAGGGGTGGTGCTCGCGCCCTACTATGACCAGACGGATCTGGTCGAGGGAACGCTTCAGACGATCCGCGAGAACCTGGCCGTCGGCGGATTCCTGGTGATCGCGATCCTGCTCCTATTCCTCGGCAACCTGCGCGCGGCTGTGGTCGTCGCGGCGACGATTCCGCTTTCGCTGCTCTTCGCGATGATCGGCATGCGCTGGCTCGGCCTGTCGGCCAACCTCATGAGCCTCGGCGCCATCGACTTCGGCATGATCGTGGACGGGTCCGTGGTCATGACCGAGAACTTCGTGAAGCGGCTACACGGGGACGAAGAGAGCGGACGGTTCCCCGCTCCCTCCGCGCTCGGGCGGCGTCTCATCGAGATGGCCCACGAGGTCGGCCGGCCCATCGTGTTCGGCGTCCTCATCATCATGCTCGTCTACATCCCGATCCTGACGCTCCAGGGGCTGGAAGGGCGCATGTTCCGCCCCATGGCGCTGACTGTGGGGATGGCGCTCTTCGGCAGTCTGCTGCTGGCTCTCTTCTTCATTCCCGCGGCGGCGACGATCCTGTTCCGCCGCGGCGCGCGCGAGTCGCGCTATGCCGTGCGGCTTGCATCTTGGCTGGAGACGCGGTACGGGCCGCTCCTAGCGACGACCATTCGCCGCCCGGGCCTCACGCTGGCCGTCGCGCTCGCCGTCTTCAGTGCCACGCTACTCGTGGTGCCGCGGCTGGGGACGGAATTCCTGCCGGAGCTGGATGAGGGCTCGATCCTGATCCAGCCCACCCGTGATCCCAACATCTCGTTGAGCCACTCGATGAATGTGGCCAGACAGATCGAGAACGTGGTGACCACCGTGCCGGAGGTGTCCACGGTTGTGAGCCGGGTCGGGCGGCCCGACGTGGGCAGCGACCCGATGGGGGTCAACCAGTCCGATGTGTTCGTCATGTTGGAGCCGCGCGACGGCTGGCGTGACGGGCTGTCGAAGGCCGACCTCGAAGCAGAGCTGCAGGAGCGATTGGAGCGGGAGGTGGCCGGCGTCGCCTTTGCGTTCACGCAGCCCATGAAGATGCGCTTGGACGAGCTGATCAGTGGCGTCCGCAGTGACCTTGCCGTGAAGGTGTTCGGGGACGACCCTGAGCGGAATCTGCAGGTCGCGCAGGAGGTGGCGGAGTTGATCGAGAGCATCGAGGGAACCGCGGAGGTCCAGGTCGAGCAGACCACGGGCCAGACCTACCTCACGGTCCGGATGGACCGATCGGCCCTCGCGCGTTATGGGATCCCGATCTCAGAGGTGCAGGAAGCCCTCGAGGTCGCGCTCGCCGGCCGATCGATCGCCCAGGCGGTGGACGGCTTCTACACCATCGACGTCGCGGTCCTATACCCGGAGTCGCTGCGGGGCAACCCCGAGGCCATCCGCCGCATTACGGTCCCCACGCGATCCGGAGCTCTGATCGCACTCGACCAGCTGGCGGACATTCACATGGAGACCGGCCCGGTCCAGATCAGTCGGGAGCAGGCGCAGCGGCTGGTGATTGTGCAGGCCGATGTGCGCGGGCGGGACCTCGGCGGCTATGTCCAGGACGTCAGGCGCGCGATCGAGGAGGGGCTGGACCGGCCGGCCGGCGTTTTCCTCACCTATGGCGGGCAGTTCGAGAACCAGGAGCGGGCCATGCGCCGGCTGCGCCTGGTCGTGCCGCTCTCGATTGGCACGATCACGTTGTTGCTCTACGCGTCGCTTCGGTCCTGGCCGCTCGCACTGCTCGTGTTGACGAACCTCCCGTTCGCCGCGGTCGGCGGAGTGCTCGCGCTCTGGGCGCGAGGGCTCAACTTGGGAGTCTCGGCCGCGATTGGCTTCATCGCACTCTTCGGCGTGGCGGTCCTGAACGGACTTGTGCTCCTGACGACCATCCAGCGACTGAGGGACGGGGGCGCACCTGCCGACCGGGCGGCCGCACAGGGCGTGCGAGAACGTTTGCGTCCGGTGCTCATGACGGCCCTCGTGGCCAGCATCGGCTTCATCCCCGTCGCCGTCTCCCGCGGCGTCGGAGCCGAAGTGCAGCGTCCCCTGGCCACCGTCGTGATCGGGGGGCTGGTCACGTCGACCCTCCTCACGCTGTTCGTTCTTCCAACGTTGTACGCGTGGTTGGAGCGGCGAGGGTCGGGGCTAGCCGCGGAACGAGCTCGAGGGGAGACACCCAATCGGGTACCGCAGCTCACGTAGTACTGGGGGCGGGGAGCGCTACGCCGGAGCGCGGGCTGACCGTCCGGATCTTTCCCAGTCGTTCTTGTAACCAGAACCATTTCGGCGGCACGCCCTTCCCAGCGGGTTTTCGGGAAAAGGCTCGAGGAAGGGCGCCCAACATCATTAATACCTATCGATCCGGAATGCAGGCTTCTTGTTTAGGATGATCTCGCAGCGGGCTCCACCGCGGCTCCGGACATGCCCGCGGCGGTGCCGCCGGTGCCGGCGCTGCTGGCGGCGCCGTATCGCAACCTCTCGGATGAACGCGGTGCCGAGGCGGGCGGGCACGACTCCCTCCTGCCACGGCGCACCGGTGGGTATCTTTCGGCCAGCCTGCCACCGGCGCTCACGTCCCCGCAGGCGGGCCGGCGTCGAGTTCGAAGGCTGATCCGATCCGCAGAAGGCGAGTGGTCCATGTTCCTGACGTCCTCCGGGACGCTCAGCCGCCTCGCCGCCGGAGCGGTGCCTGGAAGCGTCGAGGGCTGCCTCGATGACCTGGCCGGCCGTGACCGGGGACTGGAGAGCGAAAGGTCGAGATGAAGGCGCTGGGATCTGTCGTCGAGCGAATCCGTCACGAGAGCCGCGAGACCGCCGAGGTGCTCTGCCTCGCCGTGGATTCGTTCGCCCGTGGACCTGACCCCCAGCGGTTGCAGTTGCTCCTCGATGTCCTGCGCGACGGGCAAATGACCTGCGAGGACGCGCGGAACCGGCTGAAGGGAATCCGGCGCAGGAGGGAGCGGCGCTACGGAGCGCTGCGCTCTCGCAAAGCGGACGTCGGCGCGGGCATGGCTGAGCAGGAGCGCCTTGCGGAGGAGCGCGTGCGGCTCGTCGAGCTCCGCCGATCGATCCTGCGGCAGCTCGGGGACGCCGTCGCCTGGTTCCTTCTCGGGAACAACCCGCGCCTGATCGCCTCTCTCTATGCGCCACGAACCCGTGCGATTCCCCGCGGTGCGGCTCTGGCCGGACTCCTTCGGGTTGAACACGCCCTGCACGGGAGCGGGCGGTACTTCGTGCTGGAGAACGATCTGGTCCGCTGCGGAGGTATCGGAGACCTCCTGGTGACCCAGGTCGGTCGCATCGGCTCCGAGCCGCTGGCGCTCGAGCTCAATCCGAGCGGCGAAGTGCGGCTGGGCCCCGAGCTGGGCGTCGGGATCCTGCCCGCACGCTCCAGCGTGCCCGAGCACAGGAAGACGTTCGAGGACGTCGCCGCGATCCTTAGAGCTTCCGAGTCGAGATCGGGCGGCGACTCCCCGAGGACCGCGCGACGGGCCCGAGAGCTACTGGAGAGCGTATCGCGCGTGTTCCGGATCAACCGCAGCGGCATGCAGACGCTGCGCCGTCCGGCTTCGCCACATTGGCAGACGCTGCAGAACGTGATCGACCGGGCGCTCACTTCCGGGCTCTCCTTCGATCAGGAGCAGGCCGACCTCTACAGGTGGGCCGTGCGGAATCACCGGGGCGACGACGCCCGACGTGCGATGCTGGACGTGCACAAGCGGATCCAGAGCATCGCCGCTATCTCGGCGGCGAATCCCTACGCCACGAGCTCGTCGCTCGATCTCGCCGCAAACGACCAGCTCTCGGCGATCGGATTGCCTGTGGCGCTGTGGGAGCTGCCGGCGTACCAACGGGCAGCGGTCCTGGCACAGGAGGTGATCGTCGGGAACGTCCGGAAACGTCGGCCGGCTGTTGAGTGACCTCGCACGTGCACGCGATCGAGGCGGTGCGTGAGAGGGCGGCGTGCCACCTCGGGAGGCCGCCCAGCCGAGGAATCCGGCCTCGCCCGGGGTGCGGACAGCCGCGGCTGGTCGCGAGCGCAAATCCCTTGGGTGACGGGCGGCGGCGAATCGCTCAGCCGCCGGGGACGGAGCCGGTGTGTCCCGCCGTGGCCGCCGGCGTCCAGACGTTGTTCTCCCGGCGAACGTCGGGCAGCATCTCCGCGGGGTCGACCACCACGCGCGCCACTGGTCTCCCACCCGCCAGCTCGAGGGTATATCGGTCGCTCCAGGCCCAGACCTCCACGGACAGGCGCTCCTGCACCGAGGTGCCGTCGCGAAGCTCCACCGTGACGCTGACGGGCATCACGAGCCCCTCTCGGTTGGACAGGAAAACGCGCGTCGCGCTGTCCGTCACTTGCACCGAGTCCACGGCCTGGTCCAGGAGCTCCGTGCTGTAGAACCAGCCTCGCCAGAACCAGTCGAGATCCTGACCCGACACGTCCTCCATAGTGCGGAGGAAGTCTGCGGGCTGGGGGTGCTTGTAGGCCCAGCGGCGAACGTACGTGCGGAAGGCCTCGTCGAAGCGCTCCGGCCCGAGGATCAGCTCACGCAGCAGGATGAGGCCGTAGCCGGGCTTCCGGTAGCCGAGGAAGCCGAGGCCCTCGCGGCGGATGTCATCGGCGTGGGTCATGATGGGCTGATCGCCGATGGATGACTGCATACGGCGGGCGATGTAGGCGGGGCTCGTGCGCTGGAGGCGACCGGCCTCCGCGCCGTAGTAGGCCAGGTTCGAGTAATGGTTCTGGAACGTGTTGAACCCCTCGTCCAGCCAGGCCCACCGCCGCTCGTCGTTCCCCACGATCATGGGGAACCAGGTGTGCCCGAACTCGTGGTCCGTCACCCCGAAGAGGCCCTGGCCGCGGGAGCTCACGGAGCAGAACACGATCATGGGGTATTCCATCCCGCCCACGATGCTGCCCACGTTGATCGCCACCGGGTAGGGATAGCGGTACCACATACGGGAATAGAAGGCCACGGTATGCCGTGCGAAATCGGTGGCCTTCTCCCACCCCGGGCTGCCGTCCCTGTCCGGCCCGAGTCCCTCGCGCGGATAGGCCGACATGATCAGCACGTCTTCCCAGCTCGCAGCGTCCCAGAGGAACGCGGGGGATGCCGCCCAGGCGAAGTCGCGAACGTTCTCTGCGCGGAAGCGCCAGGTGAGGGGGCCACGGCCCGCGGGGCGCGTCTCCACCTTTCCGACTTCATCCGCGGAGACGATGCGCACCGTCTGCTCGCTCCTGCGGGCGCGGGCCAGGCGCTCGCGCTGCGCTGTGGTGAGCACGCTCTCGCTGTTCACGAGCTCCCCGGTCGCCACGACGATGAACTCGCGGGGGACGGTGATCTCCACGTCGAAGCGCCCGTACTCCAAGTAGAACTCGCCCTGCCCGAGGTAGGGCTGAGGATTCCAGCCATTTACGTCGTCGTAGACGTAGGTGCGGGGGTACCACTGGGCGAGCTCGTAGACCCACCCGTCCTGCGTGCGCAGCCGCCCCATGCGGTCAGCTCCGTACTCCGGGACCACGAACGACCAGTCGATCTCGATGCGCGCCTCGCCGGTCCGCGGCCTCAGCGGCCGCTCCAGGTCGATCCGCATGCGGGTTCCATCCACCACGTAGCGCGGCGTGGCGCGCTCACCCTCCTGGACGAGCTCCACGCGCGTAAAGTTCATGCCACCTCCGCTGAAGGCGCCGCTCCAGCGGCCCGTGCCGTGCACACGCGAGCCCGCGCTCTCCGGGGTGAACAGGTTCTGCTCGACCTGCAGCCACAAGTGCGTGAGCTCGTGCGGCGAGCGATTCCGGTAGGTGATGGCCTCGGTCCCTGCGATGCGGTGCTCCGCGGCGTCGAGCGCCACGCGGATGTTGTAGTCGACTTCCTGCTGCCAGTATTCCGGCCCGGGCGCGCCGGCCGCGGTCCGGACGAGGCTTGCCTCCGGGAGATCGAGGGGCGCGAACATCTCCTGGTTCGTGGGCGGGAGCGCTACGGTGTCATCGGGCTCCTGGCCGCGGGCCGAGCGCGCGAGGGCGAACAGTAGCGAAACGAGCAGGAGGCCCGCGCAGCGACAGAGAGCGTGCATGATGAGTCACCCCATCTGGGTTCGCAGGTGAGTACGGCGTGCGGCAACATCGCGAGCCGCGCGTGATGGAGCAAGGAGCGATCGCACAGGTCGAAGTGGAGGCGCCTACGGCGTCTCTCGCATCCTCCGCAGCGCGGCTTTCACCTCCGCCCGCGGCAGTCGCGTCAGCCAGTTGAAGAGTCCGCCGCCGGCCATCCACGCACCGCCGTCAATCGTGACACACTCGCCCGTGATGTACGGCGCCGCGTCGGAGACGAGGAAGGCGGCCAGATTGGCGAGCTCCTCGTGCTCGCCGAAGCGGCCGAGTGGGATGCGCGCCCGCGTTTCCGCCTCCACCTCCGGGGTGGGCATGAGCCGCTGCCACGCACCCGGGGTGGGGAAGGGTCCGGGCGCGATGGCGTTCACGCGGATGCCGTACGTCGCCCATTCGACAGCGAGGGAGCGGGTCATGGCGAGGACGCCGGCCTTGGCGCAACCGGACGGGACCACAAAGGCCGAGCCCGTCCATGCGTAGGTCGTGAGGATGTTCAGGATGCTGCCGCCGGCGCCCCGGTCGATCATGTGCCGCGCCGTCGCAAGAGAGCAGTGGAACGTGCCGTAGAGTACGATCTGTACGATGGCGTTGAAGCCGCCCGGCGAGAGCTCCTCCGTGGCCGCCAGGAAGTTGCCAGCGGCGTTGTTCACCAGGATGTCGATGCGCCCGAAGCGATCGACGGTGGCGCGGACGAGTGCCTGCACTCGCTCGAAATCACGGACGTCCGCTGGATGGGTGAACACGTTCTCGCCCGTGGGATCGATGAGCCGCGCTGCGGACGCGAGGCGGTCCGGGTCGCGGCCCGCGATCGCCACGCGGGCTCCGAGGGCTGCGAACTTCCGCGACATGGAGAGCCCGAGACCCGAGCCGCCGCCGGTGACCAGAATCGTTTTCCCATGGAGCGCATCGTCCCTGAGCATGGTGTCCCTCCGCGACCGCGTCGCCGGTAGCCGAGCGAGCCGTTGGCGTGTCCAGCGGACCGTCGGCGTGAAGCCCGAAGATCGGGACGGGGAAGGAGTCGGGCAATCGCGGGCGCACACTCGTTGAACCTTGCGGTCTCTGGGCAGGAGAGCGATCGGGGCTACGACCGAGCCCGCAGCCGACGATCCGCTGTAGGCGCGCCGAAACCGACTACGATGCCGTGAACGCGGCAACGCGCGCAACCCGTCGTGAAGCCCACGGCATACTGGTGATCCCGGCTCGAGTCAGCCACGCCGCCACGCCGCCCACGCCGCCCACGCCGCCGGTCGCGGTTGACACGGTGGCAGGCCCGGACTACACTACCTGGCGAAGTACGCGACAAAAATCCGTTCTGCGGGTGGAGCCTATCGGAAGCCGGTGAGAATCCGGCATGGCCCCGCCACTGTGAGAGGCCCGGCACGACGCCGGAAGTGGCCGCCTCTACCACGCCACTGGGGGAAGCTTCCCTGGGAAGGCGAGGTCGGCCGCCTCGAGTCAGGAGACCGGTTCCGCCCGCGCCAGTGCACTCTTCGAGGGGAAGCAGTGCGGGCTTTCCATTTCCAGCAGGCGTCGAACGCTTCAGGCGCTTCTGTAGGCGTCGCCCACTCGGACCGCTCCGGGCGGGCCCCTCGTCTCGTTTCCCGCGTTACGCCCTCGGCGCCGCCCGGCGGGCGCGCCTGGGGGGTCCCGCGCCCCCGGCCGGCGGTCCGCTTCCCACGCCTCATCGGAAAGGAGCGACTACGTTGATGTCCGTGTCTGCTGTCCGGCAACCCCGGTCGTGGTTGCACCTCGGATCGCACCGCGATGGTCTCGTTGTCCAGCTCATCTGCGGGCTTCTCGGTGCCTGCGGCGACGATGGAACGGGGCCGGAGGCACCAGCGGGCCTCGAGTTCGCGGTGGTGTTGAACAGCGTGGACATCTCGCTGACGGTGTTCCTCGCCGACAGCCCCGCGTCCCGCTTCACGGTGGGCCTTGCCCCCGACGGCACCCCGGTCACCCTGGACGCCCGGGGCGCCGCGGCCATTGTACCCCTGGGCACCGTGCCCGCCGCAGCCATCGTGGACCTGACCCGGCGGCAGGTGGTCCGGACCGTGCCGCTGCCCGCGAACTCGGGCGCCACCGGCGTTGCGTTTGTAAACGACTCGATCGCGCTGGTGGCGAACCCGAACCTCAACTCGGTGACCACCATCAACGTGCGAAGCGGCGTCCGCGGCACCGACATCCCCGTGGGCGTCTTCCCGCAGCACGTTGTGGCATCGGAGCAGGGGGTGTTCGTGCTGAACTCCGAGCTCGGCCCTGACTTCCGACCCGCGCGCCCCGGTACGGTCACCCTGCTCGATCCCCGCTCCCTCGCCGCCCGCGGCACCGTTCCGCTCAGCGGCTTCAACCCGGGCGGCGGCGCGATCGGCCCGGATGGGCGTCTCTACGTGCTGAACTCAGGATCTTTCGGCCAGCGGAACGGTTCTCTCTCCGTAGTGGACCCGCGGACGCTCCGCGAGGTGGAGCACCACCCGGGGTTCGGCGAATTCCCTGGCTCTGTGGCGCTCGGCACGGACGGACGCGTTTACGTGGCGTCGTTCGGCTACGGGATCGCTGTCTGGAACCCCGCGCGCCGGACGTTCGACCGGAGCCCGCAGGATCCAGTAACCCCCGGAAATATCCGTTCGTCCTCCGGGTTGGGATTCGACTCGACGGCGAGGCTCTACGCCCTCAAGCCCGACTGCCGGAGCCCGAGCGCGGTCTTTCGACTGACGGCCGCTTTCGCGGTCGAGTCGGAGATCCAGGTGGGGATTTGCCCCATTGACCTGGCGTTCACCGTCGTCCCGGGGACTCGCTGAGGGCCGAGGCGGCCTATCGGCCCCCACCGACCCGACCACCGACCGCGGCACGGCTCGGATCCTCCTGCCGTGGACGCGAATAAACCCCGAAACTCGCGTGCCCAACCGGCCCGCACCCGGAGGGTTACGGACTAGCGCGGCGGCGGCCACCCGGCGGAACGCCTTGCGCGGCTTGTGACTGGCCGGCGTAGCGGGTAAGTTTTCGAGGCCGGTGGCCCTGGGGCCCTTGGGCCCCTTGGGGCCCCAGGCGAGTTGGCGATGCCGGGGCGTTCCCCGTGCGATGGCGCGTGCGGCTTTCCAACCACTTGGCGATGGTCTCTATCGAAGCGAAAGTCGAGCGGCTGACCGCAGTGCTGCGGGAGCTGGGCTCGGTCTGCCTGGGCTACAGTGGCGGCGTGGACTCCGTCTATCTGGCGAAGGCGGCGGTGGACGTTCTCGGCCGTGATTGCGTGCTGGCCGTCTCCGGGATCAGCGCCGCGGTTCCACGGGTGCAGCGCGAGATGGCGCGGCGTTGCGCACACGAGTTCGGGATCCCGCACCTCGAGGTTCGCACGGACGAAGTGGAGGACGCGAGCTACGCGGCAAACCCATCGAACCGGTGCTACTTCTGCAAGGCCGAGCTCTGGGGGAAGCTGCGGGAAGTCGCGCTGTCCCGGGGGCTGGCAGCCGTGGTGGACGGTACGAACGCAGATGACCTGGCGGACTACCGCCCCGGGCTCGACGCCGCACGGGAGGCGGGGGTGCGTTCGCCGCTGGCTGAGGCTGGGCTCGGCAAGGGGGAGATTCGGGCGCTCTCCCGGGAGGCGGGTCTTCCCACCTGGGACCATCCCGCCTCGCCGTGTCTCTCCTCCCGGCTGCCGTATGGCCTGGCCGTCACGCCGCAGCGGCTCCGGCAGGTGGAGCGCGCCGAGGAGTTGCTTCGGGATCTGGGTTTCCGGGAGTTTCGGGCCCGACACCACGGTGAGGCCGTGCGCCTCGAGTTCGCCACGGCGGAGCTGGTGACCGCGTTCGCCCTGGCCGTACGGATGGCGGAGGCGCTGAGCGCCGTCGGGTTCCGGCGGGTACTCATCGACGTGGAGGGATACCGCCGTGGCGCCCTGAACGAGAGTCTTGCCATGGTTCAGCTTCGGCCGGCGGCTTCCTGATGAAGCGGGACCCTTCGAGCGTGGTGGAGACGCTGCTGCGGGCGGCGGGCATTGCCTGCCAGGTGCGGCCCGCCGGGCACGACGGGAGCATCGCCGCGCTCCGGTTGTTGCCGTCCGAGTGGTGCGTGGTGCCCGAGGCAGTGCGTGACTCCCTGGTCAGGTCCATCAAGAGAGCGGGGTTTCGCTACGTGGCCCTCGAGCTCACGCCGGGCGCCGTCCGCGAAGGGTCGAGCGGGTGATGCACTACCTCGACTATGCCGCGACGTCAGCGGTCCGTCCGCCCGAGGTGGCGGAATCCGTGGCGCGTTTCCTCCGCGAGGTGGGTGCGACACCGGGGCGTGGCAGCCACACGTGGTCGTTGGAGGCGGGCCGCATCGCACTTCGCTGTCGCCGTGCCCTCTGCCGCCTGCTGGGCTTGCCCGGCGATCCTGGGCGGATCGCCTTCATGTCCAACGCCACGCACGCCCTGAACACCGCGCTTTGGGGCGTGCTGCGCCGCGGCGAGGCGGTAGTGGTGAGCGTGTACGACCACAACTCGGTGCTGCGGCCGGTACACCGTCTGATCGGTGAGCGGGAGGTGCAGGTCCGCACGCTGGGCGGCGCGCCCGACGGGTCGGTGGACCTGGAGGAGGCGGCGAGGCTCGTGGACGGCGCGCGGCTGCTGGTGATCAACGCCGCGTCCAACGTGCTGGGTACGCGCATGCCCATTCGTGCGCTGGCGGCGCGGGCGCATGAGGCGGGTGCCCTGGTCCTGGTTGACGCGGCCCAGTCGGCGGGCCACGGGCTCGCCACGTTTGCCGCGGACGGGGCCGACCTGGTGGCGTTCACCGGGCACAAGGGGCTGTTGGGGCCCCAGGGCACCGGTGGCCTATGGGTGCGCGAAGCGCTGGAGATCGAGCCGCTCCTCGTGGGCGGCACCGGAGGCAACTCGCTGGAGCGAGACATGCCTGCGGCTATGCCGGACCACCTGGAAGCCGGGACGGTCAATGCTCCCGGGATCGCAGGGCTCCTGGCGGCGTGCGAGTTCCTTCTGGCCCGGGACCCGGCGACCGTGCATCGCGAGGAGATGCGGCTCAAGGAGCGCCTGTGGCAAGGGCTTTCGGCGGCCCCCGGCGTGACGGTCCTCTCGCCGCGGGCGCCCGAGGGCGTACCCGTCGTCACGGTGTGGAGCGACTGCGTCGATCCGGCCACCCTCGCCCAGCGGCTGGACGGCGAGTGGCGCGTCATGACGCGGGCGGGGCTTCACTGCGCGCCCGAGGTGCACCGCTTGCTCGGTACCGCCGAGACCGGGGCCCTCCGGTTCTCCCTGGGGTGGGCGTCGACCGACGCGGACGTGGATGCGGCGGTTGAGGCCGTGGACTGGCTCGCGCGGCCCGCGCGCGTGGCCGTGTAGGCGCTCGATATGCGTGCCCTGCCGCGTTGCGCCTGCCATCCGCATCTGTGCCAGCGTGCGCAATTCGTCCGGCGACCGCCGTGCGTCGAGCTGACCGATCCCTGGAACGAGGAGTTGACGGGCGGATGCGACTCTTTGTGGCCCTGAATCTCCCCAAGAAAGAGAAGCAGCGGATTCATCGGGCGGCCCGCCCGCTCCGGGAGGCCCACTATCCGGTGCGCTGGGTGGATGCGGACATGGTGCACATCACCCTGAAGTTCCTGGGTGAGGTCCCGAGCGAGGATCAGGGTGCGATCGAGGAAGCGCTGCGGCGAGTCGCGGCCAAGACGTACAAGTTCTCGGTCGAGATCGGCGGGTTCGGCGGCTTTCCGACACTTCGCCGGCCGCGGGTCATCTGGGTGGGTGCGGAGCCCACTCCCGCACTGCGGTGCCTGAAGCAGGACGTGGAGTGGGAGTTCGCGGAACTGGGCTTCGAGCGTAAGCCGCGGGCGTTTCATCCGCACATCACGCTGGGGCGGGTGGACCGCGACGCAACGGTGGGGCAGTTCCGGGGCCTGGACCAGCTGGCCGCAAGCACCCACTACGCTTCGAACCTCGAAGTCCACAGGATCGAGCTGATGCGCAGCCAGCTCTCTCCGCGTGGCGCGGTCTACACAGATGTGGAGAGCGCGCGCCTCCTGAGCCGGAACTCCCGGCGCTGACCGGGGCGTGGGTGTGCGCGGCTGCCTAGCAGGCTGTACAGGGAGGCTCCTCCTGCTAGCCCTGCTCGCGGGCGCGGCGCTGGCGGGGTGGCGGTGGGGACCTCAGGTGGCCGCGCGCGTGCGGGGCTGGGTCGGCGGCGGTGAACGGCCGCCGCCGGCCGAGCGCCGGCCCGGCCCTGAGTTGGCCGACACCGCGCTCGCCCGCATCGAGACCCTCCGCGAGTCCGGGCGCGGCGAACGGCTGGCCCTGGACGCGCTCGAGCTGCAGAGCCTGCTGCGCTACGAGCTCAGCCCGTGGCTGCCCGAAGCGCTCCATGAACCTCAGATCAGGCTGAAGGACGGCCGGGCGCTACTCTCGGCCCGCGTGCCCATCGAGTACCTGCCCCGCGTGCCGGACCTGAACGACCTGATCTCGTTCTTCCCGGACACAGTGCCGTTGCGCATCCAGGTCTCGCTCATCCCGCTCCCCGGGCGGCGCTTGGGCCTGCGGGTCGACGGGATCGAGGCCGCGCGGATTCCCTTGCCGCGCCGGACCGTGCCCAGGATCCTGGACGCCCTGGGACGGCGGCCCGAGCCGGACGTGCCTGCCAACGCCCTGGGATTCGCCCTGCCGGGGGGAGTCGGCGCCGCCTACATTGTGGGGGATACCCTGTTTCTGATCTCCGAGCGATAGTGCTTCGCGCCAGATCTCTGCCGCGAAGCACTAGGCCGTCCGCCGCCGTCTCACACGCGGATGGCGGATGGATGAGCTCGGCCAGGACGCCGCGCCGGGAAAGCCATGGCGAAGACCCTGATCGTCGATGACGAGGCCAGCATTCGCGACGCGCTGCGCCAGCTTTTCGAGTACGAAGGGCACGAGGTGCGCGTGGCGGCCAGCGCCCCCGAGGCGATCGAGGAAACGGTGCACTTCGGGCCGGACGTCATCTTCCTGGACGTCAAGATGCCCGGGATGGACGGCCTCGAGGCGCTATTGCGAATCCGCGAGCTGGACCCGCACGCACCCGTCGTCATGATCAGCGGACACGGCACGATCGAGACGGCGCTGGAGGCCACGCGGCGTGGCGCCTACGATTTCCTCGAGAAGCCCCTCGACTCCGACCGCCTGCGGGTCACCCTCCGCAACGCCCTGGAGCGGCGCGGCCTGTCCGAGAACGTGGCGCGGCTCCACGATGAGGTTCAGGAGCGCTATGAGATCGTGGGCGGCTCGTTCCAGATCCGGCAGGTGCTCGAGCGCCTTGAGAGGGTCGCTCCCACAGAGGCCCGCGTGCTCATCACCGGCGAGAACGGGACAGGGAAGGAGCTCGTCGCGCGTGCGATCCACCGGCTATCCCGGCGAGCGGGTGGACCCTTCGTCGAGGTGAACTGCGCAGCCATCCCGGCCGAACTCATCGAATCCGAGCTCTTCGGCCACATTAAAGGCTCCTTTACAGGCGCGGTGGCGGATCGACCCGGCAAGTTCGAGCAGGCGGACGGCGGGACGCTCTTCCTCGATGAGGTCGGCGACATGTCGGCGGCGACTCAGGCGAAGGTACTCCGCGCCCTCGAGGAAGGGGTCGTGACACGGGTGGGCGGCTCGAAGCCGATTCGCGTGGACGCCCGCGTTATCGCGGCCACGAACAAGGACCTCCAGGGCGAGATCCGGGCCGGTCGCTTCCGCGAGGACCTCTTCTACCGCCTCAACGTGGTCCCGATCCACGTTCCGCCCCTCAGGGAGCGGCGCGACGACGTCGCCATGCTCGTTCGTCACTTCGCGGAGGGGCTGGCGCGGCGGGACGGCCTCGCGCCGAAGCGCTTCTCGGAAGACGCCATCGAGCGGCTGCGCCGCTTCGAGTGGTCGGGAAACGTGAGGGAGCTGCGGAATACCGTGGAGCGCCTCATGATCCTCGCTGCGGGATCCGTGATCGACGCGGCCGCCGTGGACCTGCTGGTGACGGACCGGGGCATGAACAGTGGCCTCGGTGCGGACCTCCTGGGCGCCGCGACGTTCGGCGAGTTCAAAGAGCGCGCGGAGCGGGCCTTCATCCTCCAAAAGCTGCGGGAGAACGATTGGAACGTCTCGGAGACCGCCCGCCGGATCGAGATGCCCCGGTCCAACCTCTATAAGAAGATCGAGAAGTACGCGCTGGTGAGGGAGGAGTAGCGGGGTAGCCATTCGCGAGCCGCGCATCGCTAATCGCGGACGATAAGCGCTCCGTTCGCAAGCCGGTAGAGCGCCTGGATGGTCCGGTAGTCGCGGACGGTGAGGCGCTTCGCCGTGTTGCGCGGGAACATCACGTCATCGGGCGAGTCGCTGTGCGGCAGCCCGAGGGCGTGGCCCATTTCGTGGGCGGCCGTGAGCTCGATCTGCTCCGGCTCCGGGAGGCGTCGGGGATCCCAGTCGCCGCCCCGCAGCGAGAGGCGAAAGCTCGGGACCCGAAACTCGATCCGTCCGGCTCGCAGCGACCATTCGTACTGGGCCTGTCCCAGGATCTGCCCGCCCAGGTCGTGGACCCATTCGATGACGATATGAGGGGGCGTCCTGTCCGTACGCTCGCTGATGATGAGCTCGCTGGGGTGGCCGCTCCAGGCCATGAGGCCGGAGACGGCGGCGCTCCGCAGTCGGCGGGCGGCGCTCACGGGCTCTAGGCGCGGGAGCGGGACGTGGATCCGCAGCGGGAAGGCCTCCTCCGGCCAACGGAACACGCGCAGCGTGTCGTCCTTCTCGAGCGCGCCGCAGAGGTAGCCCGCGTCCGCGCATGCGGCGCGCGCGAACAGGCGTGGGGCGTTCGGCAGGCGTGAAGCGGCTGCCGCCTCCTGAAGCCCCGTGGCGTGCCCGGCGGCCTCACAGTCTTCCGCGCTTGTACAGTCTGCTGTGGGCGCCGCTGCTCCGCGGGCGCGTTCCTCCCACGGCCCGCCGTCAGTCGTTCGGGCCATGCGCGAGCGGGACGAGAGCCACACGATGGTCCCCAGGCCCAGGATCAGGACGAGGACCAGGCTCAGCGGGGACAGACGGCCGTACCGTCCGTTGCGGCTCGCGGTTTCAGACAAAGTTCCGCTCCCCTCAGCGAGGGTAAGAGGGCTCGCAGCCCCCCTGTCCGCGGAAAGGCGCTGTCGGGGCGTGCCTTGGCAAAGGTATGCACAGGCAGCAACATGGGGAAGCGGGTGAAACGTCGGGGCGGCAAGATGGACTGGATCGCGTATCTCGTGCTGCTGCTGGTGTGGGTGGTGGCGGCCGCCGCCACTGGCGCGGCCCTGGCCCTGCTCGCGAAGCGCATGCATCCGACCCTCTCGTTCCGGAAGTTGTGGGTCTTCTACTCCACGCTCATGGCCGTCGCGGTGGCCGGGGTGTTGATCATCGCGTGGTTCTAATCGTGCGCGTGAGGGTGAGGGTCGTTGAGGCGAGGTGTCGCTGAGGAGAGGTCTTGCCGCCGCGGTCTGCCGGGGCGAACTTCGAAGAGCGAGACGAGGGAGCCGGTCCGCAACGCGCGCGGGCCGGTCACCGCGATGGCGCAAGGAAGGCGATGGCCCCGGAGCGACACAAGAATTTCATCGACGGCGAATGGGTCGAGCCGTCCACCGGCGAGTACTTCGAGAACCGGAACCCCGCGTGCTGGGAGGAGCGGATCGGGCTCTGGCCGCGGTCGGGCCCCGAGGATGTGGAGCGCGCCGTGGGGGCGGCGGTGGGCGCCTTCGAGCGCTGGCGGAAGATGCCGGCCCCGGCGCGCGGAGCGATGATCAAACGTGCGGGCGACCTGCTCGGGGAGCGGAAGGAGGGGATCGCCAGAGCCGCGACCCGCGAGATGGGGAAGATTCTCTTGGAGACGCGGGGCGACGTCCAGGAGGGGATCGACACGGCGTACTACGCGGCGTCGGAGGGCCGCCGCCTCTTCGGCCACACGGTGCCATCGGAGCTGCCGGACAAATGGGCCATGTCGTACCGCCGGCCCATCGGCGTCTGCGGCATCGTGACGCCATTCAATTTCCCGATGGCGATCCCCACCTGGAAGATCTTCCCCGCGCTCCTCTGCGGGAACACGGTGGTCTTCAAGCCCGCGGCGGACGTCCCCCACACTGCAACGTTGCTTGTGGAGATCCTGGCGGAGGCCGGGATTGCGCCGGGCGTCATCAACCTCGTCCATGGCGCGGGCAGCGAGGTGGGGAGGGCGCTGGTCGAGCACCCCCGCGTCCCGGTCATCTCGTTCACCGGGTCCACCGAGACGGGCCGGCGGATCGGCGAGACCTGCGGCCGTATGCACAAGCGGCTGTCCCTCGAGATGGGCGGGAAGAACGCCCAGATCGTGATGCCGGACGCGGACATGGAGCTCGCCCAGGACGGTGTCCTGTGGGGTGCCTTCGGCACCACCGGGCAGCGCTGCACCGCCACCTCGCGCCTCCTTCTCCACCAGGACATCGAGGATGAATTCCTCTCGGCCCTGGTGGAGCGGGTGCGGCGGCTCCGCTTGGGCGATGGGCTCGAGCCGGGCACGCAGATGGGGCCGCTCATCAACGCGGCGGCGCTGGAGAAGGTGGAGCGCTACGTGGAGATCGCACACGAGGAGGGGGAGATCCTCTGCGGCGGCCGCCGCGCGTGCGACGCCGACCTCGCCCGGGGGTTCTTCTTCGAACCCACCGTTGTTCGCGGCGTACGTGCGGCGTCCCGCCTCGCCACGGAGGAGATCTTCGGCCCGGTACTCAGCGTGATGACGTTCCGGGACTTCGAGGAGGCCGTGCGCATGAACAACGAGGTGCGATACGGCCTCTCCAGCTCCGTCTACACACGGGATACGCGGATCGCGTTTCGCGCCATGACGGAGCTCGACACCGGGATCACGTACATCAACGCGCCGACGATCGGCGCCGAGGCGCATCTTCCGTTCGGCGGCGTCAAGGAGACCGGTAACGGACACCGGGAAGGCGGCTGGGAGGTGTACAGCTTCTACACCGAGACGAAGGTCGTCTACGTGGAGTACTCGGGGCGACTGCAGCGCGCCCAGATCGACAACTACTAGCGACGAGGCCGGAGCGCGGCCGGATGCGGCGCAGCGCGTCCCGCTGCGGGCGGCAAAGCCGGTACACTATGACAAGAAGACAGCGTCAGCAGGAGAAAGAGAAGGCGGAGTCCCGGGCTGCGGCCCAGACCGAGAGGCACGAAGGCGGCGGCTCCTTCGCGCGGGCCGTATGGGAGTGGACGAAGTCTGCGGCCATCGCCCTTGTCCTCTTCTTCATCATCCGCGCATTCCTGCTCGAGGCGTTTAAGATCCCGACCGGCTCCATGGAGAATACGCTCCTGGTCGGCGATTTCCTGCTGGTGAACAAGGCGGTCTACGGCGCCGAGATCCCCGGCACGGGCGTTCGCCTGCCGGGATATGAGGCGCCCGAGCGAACCGATATCGTGGTCTTCAACCCGCCGCACGATCCTGGGAAGAACTATGTAAAGCGCCTGGTGGCTCTGCCGGGTGACACGCTTGCCATGCGGCACAAGGTGCTCTACCTGAATGGGGAGCCGCAGCCCGAGCCGTGGGCGCGCTCTATCGATCCCCATGGAGATGTGACGCACCCGGGCATGGGGTGGCAGTACCGGTATCTGGCGCCGGGGATCTCGAACGGGGAGTACCGCCCCACCCGGGACAACTGGGGCCCCCTCGTGGTGCCGCCGGGCAAGTACTTCGTGCTGGGCGACAATCGTGACAACAGCGAGGACTCCAGGTACTGGGGGTTCATCGATCGCTCCGCGATCAAGGGGCGGCCGCTCATCATCTACTACTCGTTCGATCCTCAGTCGCTGGATCCGTTCCCCTGGATCCAGGACATTCGCTGGCGCCGCATCGGCGGCGTGATCCGCTGAAGAGTCCGACATGGCCCCTGCGTCCCCTGGCGAAAACAAGAGCACGCAACTAAGGTTCTACGCCCGCCCGCGGACGGGTTGCCGGCAACTCTGCTGGCGGCGCAGAAGTCCTTCGTGGGCGGCCCATGATTCCGGGCTGCCGGCTTCGCTCGTGACGCGCTGATTCTGGGAGCTCCCGGTTCCGCGAGGGCCGGGTCGAAGATCAAGAGGATATCGATGCCGCCGGCCCCCGGCGGCGCCGCATGGGACCTAGATCGCTCCGCGATCGGTTCCTGCCTGTCGGGACTCAAGAAGCATCGGAGCACGCGTTCATGAGCTTTCCGTCCCGCCGGGGATCGTTCCAAGAGGGATCCCTCGACCAGTACCTCAAGGAAATCAGCGCCTATCCCCTTATCTCCCGCGAGGAAGAGGTGGAGCTCGCCCGCCGCATCAAGGAGAGCGATGAGGAGGCTCTGGACAAGCTGGTGCGCTCGAATCTCCGCTTCGTCGTTTCGGTCGCGAAGAAGTATCAGAATCAGGGCGTCTCCCTCTCAGACCTCATCAACGAGGGGAACCTCGGCCTCATCCGGGCGGCCCACAAGTTCGACGAGACGAAGGGGATCAAGTTCATCAGCTACGCGGTCTGGTGGATTCGCCAGGCCATCCTGCAGGCGCTGGCGGAGCAGAGCCGCATCGTGCGGGTGCCTCTGAACCGTGCGGGCGCGCTCCACCGCATCGGGCGCCGAAGCTCGACGCTCCTCCAGGAGCTGGGGCGCGAGCCCACGGTCGAGGAGATCGCCGAGGAGCTGGACCTCTCCGAGGAGGAGGTCGAACGCACGCTGGCCATCTCCCAGTCGCACCTCTCGCTGGACGCACCCATCACGCCGGGTGAAGACAATCGCCTGCTGGACTATCTGCCGGACCAGTACTCGCCCGGACCCGAGGACGAGGCCTACGAGCACGCGCTGCGCGAGACCATCGAGGAGGCTCTGTCAACGCTCAAGGAGCGGGAGTCGAAGATCCTGCGCCTCTACTTCGGCCTCGACGACCAGGAGCCCATGACATTGGAGGAGATCGGCTCGCTCCTGGGGATCACCCGTGAGCGTGTGCGTCAGATCAAGGAGAAAGCGCTGGTCCGCCTTCGCCACGCCTCCCGCGCCCGGTTCCTCGAGACGTTCGTGAAGTAGCTCGCCGGCGCCGCCAGGCCCCCGCACCGGCTTCCCGCCGTACGCCCGCGCGTTGGGCGTGCCGCTGGCGCGCGCATGCGCCTGGCGGTGGATCGGCTTGACCGGCACCGGCACAAGGAGTTCGCCGTCGCCCTTGCCGGGCAAGAGCAGGTGGAGCGGGCGATGGAGGGCGCCTGGGAGGGCGGAAGATGTGGAAAGCACGGGCGTTGCGGAGGGTGACTGGAGGGCGACTGACCCGTTGACACCCGCGCAGGCAGCGGGTATCATTTCATGCTTTACAGTTCTCTTGGGGATTTTCGGGCGGACCTCTGATGAAGACGTACACACCGACAGCGAAAGAGATCGAGCGCCGGTGGTGGCTCGTGGACGCGGCGGGCAAGCCGTTGGGTCGGCTGGCCACCGAGATCGCGCGCATCTTGCGCGGTAAGCACAAGCCCATGTTCACGCCCCACCTGGACGTGGGTGACCATGTGGTAGTTATCAATGCCGAGAAGGTGGCGCTCACGGGAAAGAAAGCGGACCAGAAGCAATATTTCCGCCATTCCGGCTACATGGGTGGGGAGCGGTTCATCCCCTTCCGGCGGATGCTGGAGAAGCACCCTGAGCGGGTGGTCGAGCTGGCGGTGAAGGGGATGATGCCGAAGACGAATCTGGGGCGGCTCATGCGGCAGAAGCTCCACGTCTACGCGGGACCGAACCATCCGCATCAGGGGCAGCGTCCCGAGCCCCTCGAGCTCTGAACGGGGACGGCATGGCTACGGGGACGACGGACAAAGCGATTCTCGCGGTTGGGCGGCGCAAGACGAGCGTTGCCCGTGTGCTGGTCAGACCGGGGTCCGGGAAGCTCGCGGTGAACGGGCGAGCCCTGACCGAGTACTTTCCTCGCCTCTTGCACCAGAAGCAGATCGAAGAGCCCCTGGAGGTCACGGGAGCCCAGGGGCGTTTTGACATCCAGATCAAGGTCCGGGGCGGCGGCGTTTCCGCGCAGGCCGGCGCCATCCGGCTGGGCGTGGCGCGCGCGCTCACGGTGCACGATTCGGAGCTGCGTGGCACCCTGCGGGAGAAGGGGATGCTGACGAGAGATCCCCGCACCGTCGAGCGCAAGAAGCCCGGGCGCCCGAAGGCGCGCAAGCGCTTCCAGTTCAGCAAGCGGTAATCGGAGGTTCGGTGACGACCGGCTTCCGGGCGAGCAGAGTGGGGTGGCATTGACCGCGGGTCTCGAGGTTCACGCGACCGAAGCGAGGACGAGTGTGGACGTTGGGCTAAACGAACTGCTTGAGGCGGGAGTTCATTTCGGGCATCAGACCCGGCGCTGGAACCCGAAGATGCGGCAGTTCATCTTCGCGGAGCGCAACGGGATCCACATCATCGATCTGCGCAAGACGCTGGATAAGCTGGAGGAGGCGAGGCGTGCGCTGCGGGAGGCTGTGCTCCAGGGCGAGCGGGTACTCTTCGTGTGCACGAAGCCTCAGCTCCGGGGCATCGTGGAGCAGGAGGCGCAGCGTTGCGGCGCGTTTTTCGTGACCGAGCGGTGGCTCGGCGGCATGCTCACGAACTTCCAGACGATCCGCAGGCAGATTCGACGGCTCAAGGAGCTCGAGCGCGGGCGGGAGGAGAACGCGTTCGAAGCTTACACGAAGAAGGAGCGGCTGCTGCTGGAGCGCGAGCGCGTCAAGCTCGAGAAGTACCTCTCGGGGGTCAAGGATATGAGCCGGCTCCCGGGCACCGTGTACGTGGTGGACGCGAGGCGGGAGATCATTGCACTGCGCGAGGCGCACAAGCTGGGGATCCCGGTGATCGCCATTGCCGACACGAACGCGGACCCTGACCTCATCGATTATCCGGTCCCGGGCAACGACGACGCCATCCGCTCGGTGAGCCTGATCACGCGGGCGATCGCGGACACCCTTGAGCAGGCGAGCCGCGAGCTGCCGGCGGAGGAGCGGCGGCGCGCGGAGGAGTACGAGGCGGTCACGTACTCGACAGAGACGGGGGAGACCCGCGAGGTGGAGGATGGGCCGACGCGGCGGCGCCCACGGCGGCGCCGTCGGCCGAAGCCGGAGAAGATCGCCCAGCTCCGGGCTGGTGAGGTGGAGAGCGAAGACGCGGAGGAGGAGGAAGCACAGCCGTAAGGTTTCTTCGCGTCGCCTCGGGAGCGGTTGAGGCGAGGAGGCGGCAGTCACGCGGGTGGAGCGAGGAGCGGCGAACGGCTCCGCTTCCGTCCGAGCGGCTACCGTCATTTTTTGTGTGGGTCATACCTACCAGGCTCAGCGAGTGAGACGGAGGGGAAAGGAGCCCATGGCGATCACGGCAAGTGCGGTGAAGGAGTTGCGGGAGCGGACGGGCGCCGGGATGATGGACTGCAAGCGAGCGCTCGAGGAGGTGAATGGCGACGTCGAGGCGGCCATCGACCTCCTCCGCGCTCGTGGCGCAGCGAAGGCAGCGAAGCGGGCGGGACGCGAGGCGCGGGAGGGGCGCATGGGGAGCTACGTACATTTCGGCGGGCGGATCGCGGTGCTCGTGGAGGTGAACTGCGAGACCGACTTTGTTGCGAAGACGGAGGATTTCGGGCACCTCGTCCGTGACCTGGCCATGCACATCGCGGCGGCGAGTCCGCTCGCCGTCGCGCCGGCGGACATCGCGCCCGAGATCGTGGAGCGCGAGCGGCAGATCTACCTCGAGCAGGCGCGAGCGGAGGGCAAGCCCGAGCCCGTGCAGCAGAGAATCGTGGAGGGCAAGCTCAAGAAGTTCTTCTCGGAGCACGCTCTCCTTGAGCAGTCCTTCGTGAAGGATCCGGATCGCACGGTACGCGACGTGGTCACGGAAGTTGCCGCCAAGACGGGGGAGAACATCGTCGTGCGGCGCTTCGTGCGCTTCGAGCTTGGGGGCGCGTGAGGGGGAGCGATGGGCGATTCATGGAGCACAAGGGGGGGGCGAGGGTTGAAGCGGACGCAGCATGAGTGATCAAGAGCTGAAATATCGGCGGGTGCTTCTGAAGCTTTCCGGCGAGGCGCTGGCCGGCGAGCTGGGGTTCGGCATCGACCCGCCGGTGGTGGACCGGATCACGGACGAAGTGAAGGCGGTCCACCGGATGGGTGTGGCGCTCGGGCTGGTGATCGGCGGCGGCAACATCGTGCGGGGCGCGCTGGCCAGCCGGCAGGGGATGGATCGGGTGTCGGCGGACTACATGGGGATGCTCGCCACGGTGATCAACGCGCTGGCGATTCAGGACATGCTGGAGCGCAAGGGCGTGGACACGCGGGTGATGACGGCGATCCGCATGGAGGAGCTGGCCGAGCCTTACATCCGCCGGCGCGCGCTTCGCCACCTGGAGAAGGGTCGCGTCGTGATCTTTGCCGGCGGCACGGGCAACCCCTATTTCTCCACCGACACGGCCGCGGTGCTGCGCGCCATCGAGATGCAGGCAGACGTGATCATCAAGGCGACGAAGGTCGCAGGGGTCTACACGGCGGACCCCAGCAGGGATCCGACCGCGCAGTTCATCTCGGAGATCTCGTACCATGAGGTGATGACGCGGGAGCTGGGAGTCATGGACGCGGCCGCGATCTCCCTCTGCAAGGAGAATCGACTGCCGGTCGTGGTGCTGAACCTGGAGAAACAGGGGGCGGTCGCGGCGGCGATCCGCGGGGAACCCATCGGGACACTGGTTTCGTAGCGCGCTGCGTGGGGGGCGCCGCGCGTCCGCGTCCCAGGCGCGACCAGGGGACGGGGGCGGCCACGCGCGGCGGGGGTCGCCCGAGCGGAGGTGAGCATGCCCTCGATACGGGAAGCGAAGGAGCGGATGGACGCGGCCATCGAGGCGATGCGCCGCGAGTTCGCGACCGTCCGGACGGGTAAGGCCTCGCCCGCGCTGCTGGACACGGTGCGCGTGGAGGCGTACGGAGGCAAGCTCCCCGTCAACCAAGTGGCGAGCGTGACCACACCGGAGCCGTCGCTCATCGTGCTGCAGCCGTGGGACAAGAGCCTGATCGGCGCAATCGAGCGGGCGATCCAGACGGCGGACCTGGGCCTCAACCCCAACAACGACGGGAACGTGATCCGTATCCCGATCCCGCCGCTGAACGAGGAGCGGCGCAAGGAGTACGTGCGGCTGCTCCACAAGCTGGCAGAGGAGGGACGGATCTCGGTGCGGCATTCCCGGCGGCTGGCCCGCGAGAACGTCAAGCGGCGGGAGAAGGACGGGGATCTGTCGGAGGACGACGCGCGGCGGCAGGAAGAAGAGCTGGACACCATGACCCACGACTACATCACCAAGATCGACGAGGCGCTCCAGAAGAAGGAGAAAGAGGTTCTCGAGGTCTAGCCGATCGCGGTAGTCTTGAGCGACGTGCTGAGGGGCTCACGGCGCTCACGGCTTTGACAGGGGCGAGTGACCGAAACATCTTTTTTTCATGGAGTCTGAGCTTCTCGAGCGGATCAAGCTCGACGGCCGTATCCCGTCGCACGTGGCTGTGATCATGGACGGGAATGGCCGCTGGGCGCGGGAGCGTGGGCTGCCGCGGTATGCCGGACACCGCCGGGGAATGGTCGCAGTGCGGGATGTGGTGGAGGGAGCGGTGGAGGCGGGGATCGAGGTGCTCACGCTTTTTGCGTTTTCGAAGGAGAACTGGCAGCGGCCGCGCCCCGAGATCGCGGCGCTTATGGCGCTCCTGAAGCGCTACGCGGACTCGGAGCGGCAGGAGCTCAAGGCGCAGGGCGTGGCGGTCCACGTGTTGGGGGAGCTGGACCGTTTGCGTGCGGGACCGCGCGCGGCGGTGGAGCGGATCGTGGGGGAGACGGCGGCCGGCAAGACGATGCGCCTGAACCTCATGATCTCGTACAGCGGGCGCGACGAGATCGTGCGCGCGGTGCGGGAGCTGGCCCGGCGAGCCCGGCGCGGCGAGCTGGATCCGGACGAGATCGACGAGTCTTTGTTCGGGAGCGTCTTATACACGGCGGGGCTCCCGGATCCCGACCTGCTCATCCGCACCTCGGGCGAGCTGCGGATCAGCAATTTCATGCTGTGGCAGCTCGCTTACACGGAGCTCTATATCTCGTCCGTCTACTGGCCGGACTTCACCCGGGAACACCTCTTTGCCGCCATCAGCGACTATCAGCGCCGCGAGCGTCGGTTCGGTCGCGTGACGGCCGGCTGACCGGCGGCGCCGGATGGCGGGTGAGCTGACCCGCCGGGTCGCCGTCTCCGTCGTCGGCATCCCGCTCGCCCTCCTCGTGGCGTATCTCGGGAGCTGGGTCCTGGGCGCGTTGCTGGCGGCGCTGGCGGCGCTGTCTGCCATGGAGCTCTTCCGGCTCGCGGAGCTGCGGGGCACGCGGCCCTTCACCGCGCTGGGAGTGGCGGGAGCGGTGTTCTTCGTCGTGGTCGCTGCGGGCTCTCGGTCGGTCGCGGCGGCGGCGGCGTGGCTGTGGGGCGGGACCGTGGTGCTCCTCGTGGCAGGGGCGACGCTGGCGATCTGGCTCCGGGGCGGCGCGTCCGCGCCGCTGGCGAGCGTGACGGTGACGGCGGGCGGGGCCGTCTACGCCGGGGGCCTCCTCTCTTTTGCGATCTTCCTCCGTCATCTTCCGGAGAGCTCGGGGTCGTCGTCAAGCGCTGCGACGGCGTGGCAGGGCACCGCTCTGCTGGGGCTCCCGCTGCTCGTGACGTGGCTGGGTGACACGGTGGCCTACTTCGCGGGGCGGCGCTGGGGTCGGAAGAAGCTCATCCCGGCGGTGAGCCCAGGAAAGACGTGGGTTGGCGCGCTGGCGGGATTGGCGGCGGCGGTCCTGGCGGCAGCGGCCTACGGCAGTCTCGTCCTGGACGGGTTGCCCACTCACAGGATGGGTGCTCGTTCTGCCGCGCTGGCCGGCCTCGTCATCGGCGTCGCCGCCCAGATGGGCGATCTGGTGGAGTCGCTGTTCAAACGGGAAGCCGGGGTGAAGGACTCGGGGCGCATTCTCCCCGGCCACGGCGGGATGCTCGACCGACTGGACGCCCTCTTCTTCAGCCTTCCCGTAGCGTACTGGTTCGTGGTGGCATGGGAGGCCGTCCGGTGATTCGCGTGGTGATCCTGGGCTCCACCGGGTCGATCGGCGAGAGTACGCTCCGTGTGATCGAGCGGCACCGGGATCGGTTTCGCGTGGTGGCGCTGGCGGCACGGCGCTCCGTGGAGGCGGTGGCCGGACAGGTGCGGCGCACGGGTGCTCAGCGCGCAGTGATCACGGAGAGCGGCGCGCTGGAGCGGGCGGGGAAGCTGCCACGCTGCCAGTGGAGCACGGGCGAGGATGCGCTGCTGGAGCTGGCGAGGGACCCGGAGGTGGACGTGGTGGTGAATGCGCTGGTGGGGTCCGTCGGGCTCGGAGCCACGCTGGCGGCGCTTCTTGCCGGGAAACGGCTTGCGCTGGCGAACAAGGAATCGCTGGTCTCCGGCGGTCCGCTCGTGCTGGCCGCCGCGGCCCAGGGCGGCGGTCAGCTCGTGCCGATCGACAGTGAGCACTCGGCGATCCTGCAGTGCCTGGAGGGATGCCGCCACGAGAGCGTGGCACGTCTGGTGCTCACGGCCTCTGGCGGCCCGTTCCGGGAGTGGAACGCGGAGGAGATGGGGCGAGCGCGACCCGCGGAGGCGCTGCGGCACCCGACCTGGCGGATGGGCGCGAAGGTCACCGTGGACTCGGCGACGCTGGCGAACAAGGCGCTCGAGGTCATCGAGGCGCACTTCCTGTATGGCGTCCCCTACGACGCCATCGAGGTGGTCGTGCACCCGCAGTCGATCGTTCACTCGTTCGTCGAGTTCGTGGACGGCTCGGTGCTGGCGCAGCTCGGGCTGCCGAACATGGAACTGCCAATCCTCTACGCGCTCGGCTACCCGGACCGCATCCCGGATAGGGCGTTGCGCACCTTCGACCCGATGAGCGTCTCGCCCTTGACGTTCGAAGGGATCGATCGGGCGCGCTTCCCGCTCTTCTCCCTGGGCGTCGGTGCCGGGCGCCGCGGCGGCACGGCGCCGGCCATCTTCAACGCGGCGAACGAGGTCGTGGTGGAAGGCTTCCTTTCAGGTCGACTCTCGTTCCCTGCCATGGCGGAGGTTGTGGCGGAGGTGCTGTGCGCGGCGGATCCCGCGGTCGTGCGCGCAGTGGAGACCGTGGCGGATGTGCTCGAGGCCGACGCGTGGGCGCGGCGTGCGGCAGGCGAGGCGATGGAGGCGCGCGGGGAGATGGAGTCGCCGCGATGCTGACGATCCTCGCCACGGTCGTCGTTCTCGGCGTGCTCATCTTCGTGCACGAGCTGGGCCACTTCGTGGCCGCGAAGCTGGTGGGCATCGAGGTCGTGCGTTTCTCCCTGGGCTTGGGACCGAAGCTGTGGGGCCTCAGGGTCGGGGAGACGGAGTACGTGGTGAGCTGGATCCCGCTGGGCGGTTACGTGAAGATGGGCGGCATGGACGACGAGGTGATGGAGAGGCTCGAGGGGGGCCGAGTGGGAGAGCGCCGCCTGGGGGGCCCAGGGGAGCGCGACTTCGACGCGAAGCCGATCTGGGCGCGCACGGTGGTGGTCTCGGCGGGTGTATTCATGAACGCGCTCTTCGCCTTCGCCGTCTACGCCGGGGTGGTGGGGTTGTGGGGCGTTCCCGAGCCGGCCACCACGCGGGTGGGCCACGTGGACGCATTGCGGCTTCCGGTGGGTGCCGAGGCGCTGGCGCGGATCGAGCCGGGAGCACAGATCATCCGGGTCGGCAATCGTGCCATCGAGCGGTGGAGCGCGATTCGTGACGCGCTCCTCACGGGGCAGCCCGGACCGTCGGCTGTCGAGCTCGCCTCGGGCGCGACGCTCGAGATCCGGATCCCCGCCGATGAGGCCGAACGAGAGCGCCTGGCGGAGGCGCTCTTCCCCTGGCAGGAAGCACTGATCAGCGGGGTGAATCCGGGCTCCCCGGCGGAGCGGGCCGCAATCCGCGCGGGCGACCGCGTCGTGGCGGTGGAGGGCCGGCCGATCCGCACCTGGTACGAGTTCCAGGAGGAGATCCGCGGGCGACCCGAGGTCCGGGTGAACCTCACGATCCTGCGCGCAGGCCGCGAGCTCCAGCGCTCGCTGAGGCCCGACGCGGAGCGGACTCGGGATCCCGAGACGGGCGAGGAGCGGGTGGTGGGGATCATCGGGGTGTTCAGCGCCCCGGAGATCGTCCGGGTGGAGGTGACGCCGCTCCAGGCCGTCGAGCTCGGTGCCCGTCAGACCTGGGGGATCACGGTCCTGATCCTCGGCTTCCTCCGCGACCTCGTCGCCGGCGATGTCTCACCCCGGAGCGTGGGGAGTATCGTGGCCATCGGCGAGATGTCCGGCCGGGTCGCGCGCCAGGGGATCGAGTCGTTCCTCGGCTTCCTCGCCTTCTTCTCTGTGAACCTGGCGATCCTCAACCTCCTGCCGATCCCCGTCCTGGACGGCGGCCACCTTCTGTTCCTGGTCATCGAGGCGGCACGCGGCCGGGCGCTCACCGTGGAGCAGCGGGTCCGGTGGAGCCACATCGGCTTCATTATCGTGGTCGGGCTCATGCTCTGGGCGCTCTCGAACGACGTGCTGCGGCTGTTGGGATTGTAGCGATTCGCGAACGCGGATCATAGCAACGACAGTTGCTCCGGCCCCGCGCGCCGCCTGAGCTCCTCCACGTCGATAACGCCCAGCGGCTCGTCCTGGCGCGCGACGGCCAGGTAGCCGCGGTATCCGGCATCGGCGAGAGCCGTGGCGATGGCGGCGCGGGCGAGCGGCGGGTCGTTACACGCCTCGCTGAGGTGGGCCAGGATGACGCCGACCAGTCGCGGGTGCAGGAGCTCGCGCACGAGCTCGGCGGCAGCGCGGTTCGAGAGGTGACCGTGGCTGGAGGCGATGCGTTGCTTGACCGACCACGGGTACGGCCCATCGCGCAGCAGCATCTCGTCGTGGTTCGCCTCCAGAACCAGGAGGTCGCAGTGCGAGAGCGCGTGGCGGACGGCCGCGGTGGGCCGGCCCAGGTCGGTGGCGATCCCGAGCTTCGTCCCGGCCTGGCGGTCGAAGACGGTGACGGCCACGGGATCCACGGCGTCGTGGCAGGTGAGGAAGGGCGCGATGCGGATCTCGCCGATCTCGAAGGGCGCACCCGGCCGGTAGTGCACGACGCACTCGTCGCCGCGGAGCAGGCGAGCGCAGGCGCGGAGTGTAGCCGGCGTGGTATAGATGGGGATTCGGTGTCGTCGCGCGAAGACGCCCATGCCGCGGGTATGGTCCGCATGATCGTGGGTGACCACGAGGGCGGTGAGGGAGCCCGGGGCGATTCCGATTTTGGCGAACCGGCGCTCGAGGTCGCGGGCGCTGAAGCCCGCGTCGACGAGCACGCGGGTCGTGCCGACCTCGACGAGCGTGGCGTTACCCTCGCTGCCGCTCCCCAGGACGCAGACTCGCAACCGCACCTCCTCGGACGAGCGGGCGCCGTAGTGCCGGCTAGGGGTCGTCCCGGCCTTCTCCGAGCTCCCGGAGCGGCTGGGGCATTCGCTCAAGTAGCCGCTTGAGGTCAGGCGCGCGGGAACGGTGTGCGACGAAGGTCACGCACGCGGTTCGGACCACGATCAGATCGTTGACGCCGAAGAGCACGGCGGGGATGCCGCCCGCGTACACGATGTTGCGACTCGACTCCACGGGATACGATTCGCCCACGCTCACGTTCCCCTGGACGTCCGCGGCTCGCAGCCTGCTCAGGGCCTCCCAGCTGCCCACGTCGTCCCAGCGGAACGTGGCGCGCACGGCGGCGACCCGTGGGCTCCGCTCCAGCACGGCCTCGTCCACGGAGATCACTGGACTGTGCGCGAAGAAACCCTCCACGTCACCGCGCTCCAGGAGCGGCAGGAGCTCGGCCAGTTCGCGGGCCCGGAGCCGGATCTCTTCGAGGAAGAGGTCCACCGGCCAGACAAACAGTCCGCTGTTCCAGAGGTAGCCGCGGCGCAGGAACTCGCGCGCGGTTTCCAGGTCGGGCTTCTCGACGAACGCCTCGACCCGATGCGCGATCACCCCGTCGGCCTCCTCCGGTTCGAGCGGATCCCCGAGGCGGATGTAGCCGTAGCCCGTCTCGGGCCGGGTCGGCTCCACGCCCACGCTAACCAACACGCGGTGCCGCCGTGCCACGTCCACGGCCCGGCGGATGACCGTGTGGAAAGCATCCGCCGGCTCGATGATATGGTCGGCGTGGAGCGAGATGAGGATCGCACTCGGGGTGCGGCGAAAGATCTCCACGGCGGCCCACGCGAGCACCGGCGCCGTGCCGCGCGCTTCGGGCTCGATGCGGAAGTTGGCCTCTGCCAGGTCGGTCATCACTGCGGCGATGGGTGCGACGAGGTGCTTGCCCGTGAGGATCCAGAGTTGATCCCGAGGCACGAGAGGGCGCGCGCGCTCCACCGCCTCAACCACGAGCGGCCGCTCGCCGAAGATCGGCAGGAGCTGCTTCGGCGCTCTCGGTGTGCTCACAGGCCAGAAGCGCTGGCCGACGCCGCCGGCCAGAATCACGATCCAGCTCCCCGGGTCCGCCGCGTGCGTGGCGTTCGGTGATGCGGGCGATGCGGGCAAGGAACGCACTCGGGTCGAAAGGACTCCGTGTCGAGCCCTGCGTAGGCGGCCCACCCTCGGGAACCGCAGGGAAGGCGGCCGGGTACCGGCGAGCCCTAAGGCACGAGCCGGTGCGGGTCGCTTCGGGCCGGGCGCCGCCGCCGGGTCGTCGCGGAGCGAGTCCCACCGCGCGACCGGCGCGGGACGACCGGGGCTCCGTCGCCGTCTCCGGCGGGGTCCGCCGCCGGCTCAGGGGCGGGCAAGCTACCCGTTGGATGAGGCAAAGTCAAGGATCGGCGCGAGGTTCAGCCGTTTCCCGGGCTTGACATCGCGGGTTCGGCGGCGGTAGTCTGGCAGGGCGCTTCAGCGGTTCGGTCAGGCCATCGGCTACCGGGTCTGCGCGCTCGGTGCGGGCGCCACGACGCTCGCGGGGCGCCGACCGGGCGGCCCGCGGCCTGATTCTGTTTCTATCCTCAATGACGACGAGCCGAATGCGATGGTGGAAGTTCGCGGCCGTGGCAGCCGTGCTGTCCCTGGCCGCGTGTGACGACGACTTCTTCGACTTCCGGTGGACCGCGTCCCCGGACACGGCGGTCATCTACTCGCTCGCACGCCCGGAGCTGGGACCACCCTCCGCGTTCGATTTCCTCGCGCGCCAGCCGGTCCGCATCGAGGCGCCCACGGCCACGGGCCGGTGGGACGTGGCGCTGGACACCCGGGACGGCCGTCTGGAGTTGCTGCCGCCCGGCGCCCTGGGGGTACAGTCCATGGCGCGTATCCTGCTGCTGGCGGACACCAGCTTCGACGCGGTCAACGAGGCGCCGGGCGACTCGAGCCGCTACGTGGCCGACAGACCGCTGCCGCTCCGAAGCGGTGCCGTCTACGTGGTGCGCACACACGAGGAAATCAGCTTCGGCCAGCGCTGCCCCCACTACGGGAAGTTCACACCGGTGGCGGTCGACGAAGTGGCGGGCACACTCCGCTTTCTCTTCGACGTGAACCCGTTCTGCAGCGACCGGCGCCTCGTGCCGCCGAACTGAACGAACTATGCTCGACCTGCGCCTGTTCCGCGAGGAGCCGGACCGCGTACGGGAGGGGCTGGCACGCCGCGGCCTGACGGAAGCCGAGAGCATCGTAGCGGAGGTCGCGCGGCTCGACGAGTGTCGCCGTGCGGCGATCTCGGAGGCGAACGCGCTCAAAGCGCGGCGCAACGAGGTGTCGAAGCAGATCGGCGAGCGGAAGCGTCGAAGCGAGGACGCGTCGGACTGGATCGCCGAGATGCGGCGGGTGGGCGTCCGGATCGCTGAGCTGGACCGGGAGGTCGCGGCGCAGGAGGCACGGATTCAGGAGATCCTGCTCAACACCGCGAACCTGCCGCTCCCGGAGGTGCAGCCCGGCGGGCCCGAGGCGAACCAGGTCGTGCGGGTGTGGGGTGAGCGGCGCGACTTCTCGTTCGAGCCGCGGCCCCACTGGGAGTTGGGCGCGGCCCTCGACATCCTGGATCTGCCTCGGGGCGCAAAGGTGGCCGGCTCCGGGTTCCCGCTCCTCAAGGGCGCGGGAGCCCGGCTGCAGCGAGCCATGATCGACTTCATGCTGGACGTGCATACCCGAGAGCACGGCTACGTAGAGCTGAGACCGCCCTACCTGGTGAGCGCGGACAGCATGGTCGGGACCGGTCAGCTCCCGAAATACCACGAGGAGTCGTACTTCGTGGACCGCGATGGCCTCTGGCTCATTCCCACGGCGGAGGTCCCGGTCACGAACCTGCACCGCGACGAGCTTCTGGCGCCGGGGGCACTGCCGGTCCGATATGTGGCGTACTCGCCGTGTTTTCGGCGGGAGGCGGGCGCGGCCGGCGCGGACACGCGCGGGCTGCTCCGGGTCCACCAGTTCGACAAGGTGGAGCTCGTGCGCTACGAACCGCCGAAGCGTAGCCGCCAGGCGCTGGAGGAGCTGACGAACGAGGCGGAGAAGATCCTGCGCAGGCTGGGCCTGCATTACCGCGTCGTGCGCTTGGCCGCGGGCGACCTGGGCTTCTCGGGCGCCATGACCTACGACCTGGAGGTCTGGGCGCCGGGCGTGAAGAAGTGGCTCGAGGTCTCGAGCTGCACGACCTTCGGCGACTACCAGGCGCGGCGGGCGAATCTGCGGTTTCGGCCCGAGGCGGGGGCCAAGCCCGAGTTCGTGCATACCCTGAACGGCTCGGGCGTGGCGCTTGCGCGGACGGTTGTGGCCGTGCTCGAGCGTGGGCAGCAGGCCGACGGCAGCATCGTGATCCCGGAGGTGCTCTGGCCGTACGCGGGGTTCGAGGGCATCGGACCCTGAGGACCCTGAGGACCCTGAGGACCCTGAGGACCCTGAGGACCCTGAGGACCCTGAGGACCCTGA
>JACQVF010000082.1 GCA_016209885.1 Gemmatimonadota bacterium
ATTCCGGACAGGTCGGGATGGGAATTGTTGAGGAAAGCGTGGCTCGCGATGTGGATCATGCGGTACGGCTGCAGGTCGCCGCGAATCACGAGATCACGAGTGGCCGCGAAGTCCAACGCAACTAGCGCGTCATCTGCGCCAACGCTGCCGACGACGCTCTGGGCCTCGCGGCGGGCGAACAGAAGGCGAGGCAGGCCAGTATCGCTAGCGCCGATTCCCACCTCCAGGCTCGAGCGCTCGATGTCCGCGCGTTGACGGCCGGCGGCCAGCGTGTCCGCACTCGTCAGCGCACCCTGCACACGCGGATCGCGTTCCGAGAACACAGGGTCCGCAAGCACGGCGATGGAGCGTGGCGACGGCGCGCGGCGTGCCGTCTCCCGCCGTAGCGTCACCAGCACGGACGCTGAAGGCACGTGCACGATCTCGTGATTGACGATCAGGGGCTCAGTGTACGCCCGACCTGTAGGGCCATCCGGATCCGGCAGCGCGCTGAACGGCAAGTAGTGGAGCGCCGCGTCAGGCACGATGATGAGGCGTTGGCTCGCGAGCAGAGCCACAGCCGGACCGAGGAGCATGCGGCTCAGGGCGGTGCCGGCATCCGGAAGCGCACGATCGGCTTCCTGGACGCGCCGCGATCGGGCTGCAGCATTCTCACCCGCAGGCGCGCGATTCCGTTCCGTGAGATCATCGTAGAAGCGTCGAGTGGCGGCTTCGATCTCAGCGCGAGGCGGGAGCGTGAAACTCTCGAGCCCCTGCTGCGACAGGACCCAGAGGTAGCTGCGCTCCTCACCGAGGGCGTACTCGAGCAGCACGGTCCCGTCATCGAGCGCCTCGTCCTAGAGCTCCGGCAGGGTCACGGGAGTGGCCAGAGTCAGCGCCGCGTATTGCGGGCTGCTCGACCTGATGCGGGTGTTCACCTCCTGGAGCTCGGCGGTCAGGCCGGTCAGCTCACGTTCCAGCGGTGCGAGCTGCTCCGCGGGCGAGTTGCGCGCCAGCATCCGGGAGTAACGCTCGGCCCGGGCGCTCAGTCGGCTCTGAAGCTCACGCTCGCGTTCGAGCAGGCTTTCATCAACACCCTTGCGGATGTCGATCCGCGCCTGACTCAAGAGGTCGAGCAGGCTGCGCGCATGGGCCATCTCGCTGGCGCGCAGGGCGAGGGCTGCGTGACCTGCTCCGCGGTCGGCGTCGTCCAGCTGCATGAGAACGTCGATGTACAGCTCATAGCCATCACGCACCGTCGCCAGATAGGATGCGCGCCATGCCTCGTTCGTCATGCGCGCGCGCAGGTTCTCCGTGATCGCCAGCGCTTCCTCCAGATGCGTACGCGCGGCGGTGAGCTGCCCGTTCGCACGGGCCAGACGGCCCAGCTCGATGATCGTCGCGGCTTCGCCCGGGCGGTCCCGGACCGCGCGCCGCAGCGGCAGCGCTTCATCGAGGTAGGGGGCGGCCCGATCCAGCTCGCCGAGCTGGCGCAGAGTCGCGGCAGCGTCGGTCAGCGCGTTGGCGACGCCGCTCTGATTTCCGATCTCGCGGTACAATGCGAGCGCCTCCTCGACGTGAGCCAGCGCTTGAGTGAAGTCGCGCTCGGAGCGTGCGACCGCACCGAGATTCAGCAGTGCCGTCGCTTCGCCATCGCGGTCGCCGATCGCTCGCCAGACGGCCAGCGCCTGCCGGTAGCTCTCGCGCGCCTCGGCCCAATTCCCTCGATCGGCGTGAATCCGACCGGTATTGTTCAAGATCGCGGCTTCGCCCCCGTGATCCTGCACCGCCCGGTTCAGCACCAACGCCCTGGAGAGATAGTCGAGCGCAGTTGCACTCTCGCCAATCGACGCGTACACAGCGCCAATACCATTCAGGATCGATGCCTGCCCATCGCGGTCGTCCAGCGCTTGCTTCAGCTCAAGTCCCTCGAGGTAGTAGTCCAGCGCACGCTGCTTCTCTCCGAGCGCGGAATAGAGTAGACCGAGGTTGTTCAGAACCGTGCCCTCGCCGTAGGTGTCGCCGATGTCCCTGAGGATGGCGCGTGCTTGCTCATAGGATTCGAGCGCCAGTGTCTTGTCACCCTGGTTGTCATGGACGAGGGCGATATTGGTCAGAGTGTAGCCTTCGCCGCGGCGCTCGCCCACGGCACGAACGAGGGGCAGCACCTGACGGAACTGCTCGAGCGCCTGGGGGAAATCGCTGATCGAGTAGTATAGCCCTCCGAGATTATTGAGAGCCGTCGCTTCGCCGAGGCGGTCACCGATCTCACGAAAGATCGGCACAGACTCCCGGAAGCGCTCAAGCGCAGCACTGTTGTTCCCCAGGTACGACTCAGCGGTCGCGATGTTCGACAGGACGATGGCCTCTCCGTAGCGGTGGCCCTCCGCTCGGAACAGGGTCAGAGCCTGCTCATAGTACTGGAGCGCCGTCGGCTTGTCGCCCATCGCCTCATGGGCCGAGCCGATGTTGGTCAGCGTTTGAGCTTCGCCTGCGCGGTCTCCGGTAGCCCGGCGCAGCGGCAGCGCCCGCGTGTGCGCATCGAGGGCACGCTCGTTGTCGCGCAGGTCGGCGTAGGTGGCGCCCATCTGGTTGAGCACCTCGGCCTGGCGGCTGGCGTCCTCCAGCTCGACCCATTTCGCGAGTGCCTCCGCATAGGACACCAGGGCCCTCCGGTACGCATCCGCGTTGCGCTCCAGCTTCAGCGACTCCGCTACCGCGAACAGCCGACCGGCCTCGACCCGGGTCCGGTCGGAGACCGACGCATCACGGACGATGACGAGGCGGGCCTCGTAGCGTCCCAGCGGCGCGGCCTCTTCGAGTGCTCGAATGGCTAGGCGGTAATCACCGCTGGCCGCCGTGATCAGCATCAGCGACTCGGCGCCGTGACTGCCGTTCGGGCTGTCGACCTCGGCGAGCGACCGTCCGTCGGGGTCCAGCAACGACAGCGCGACGTCGATCCCACGCTGCATCACGGTCAGCTCGACGAACTGGTTTGCGGAAAGCGCCAGGCGGTACTCGTGCACCCCTCCCCCCGCCAGCTCCCGTTCGATTGCCTCCGCGGGGGTCAGCACGGTCGGCGGCGCGAGCTGCCGCTGACCCGCATCCATCCTCGCAGGGCCCGAGGGTCCGACGAGCAGCAACATCGTCAGCACCAGCGCGCGAGCCGTAGCACGGACAGCGTCGGCCAGGAAAGCCGACCGGGAGGCCATGAGAGGAAACATGCGAGCCTCTGGAGAAGGGACTCAAGACCTCCGGATCGCTGACTGGAGACGGCACCCATCTGTGGAAGCACATGAGGATAGGGTGCTTCAAACGCGCCACGAGGTCTCGCCGGCATGATACAGCGGGGGATAACCCGGGACAAGAGTCGAGCATCGGACGCATCCGGCCGTCATGCACGTGTAATGAAATTGGGCCCAAAATCACAGTCTTGTGAGAGGATCCTCCGCGCAACGAGGAGCTGTTCTGGTTCGGCGTGCGTGTGGGACCGGAAAGCCGGTCTGGGCCAGCGGGGGTGTCCAGGGGGCGGATGCGATGGGTGCAGGCTCGGCGATAAGCAGGCGAGGTACCCGCAACGCCGGAGGACAGCGTGAACACTATGGGTCGATTGGTGGCGATGGCTGTAGCGCTGATGCTCTCGACCGCGTGCGGCGACCCGGCGTCGCCTTCGCGCGACTACAGCGGCAGCTGGGTGGGCACCACAGCGCAAGGGAAGCAGATCTCGTTCGAAGTGAGCGGCGGCAACCTCATCACTCGGTTCACCGTGGCCTACACGCTTCAGGGTCGCTTCCAGAACGCGTTCGGCAGCGGCACCTGCACCGAGGCTGGCTCGCTGAGCGTGACGCCCGGGAGCCCCATCGCCATCACGGACAACACGTTCCGCTACGATGGCAGCCGCGAATCGCTCGCAGGAACCTTCGAGTCCGAGACATCGGCCTCCGGAACCGCGTCGTTCCAGGGGAGTGCATCCTGCAGCGGCACCAGTAACACGACATGGACGGCGAGCAAGAGATAAATCGGCGGTAACGGGGCGCAAACCCGGAGGGTTGCCATCAGGCGGGAGGACACATGCGTGCCTGGAGAATCGTCCTCGTCCAACACATCACTGTCATGGCCATCGTCTGCGTGTCGACCTCATGCGATGGTGGGTCGGAGCCGGAGATGCCGCCGACCATCTCTCTCTCGGCGACATCGCTGTCGTTTCAGGGGCTCCAGGGGCGCGCCAACCCGGCATCGCAGTCCATCACTCTCGCGAACTCGAGCCAGGGCACGTTGACATGGACCGCGACGACGAGCGCGCCCTGGGTCACCTTGACGCCCGCGAGCGGCACGGCGCCGACTATCGTCGTTGTGGCTGCGAACACGGCCGGATTGAGCGCGGGCACCCACGCCGCGATCATCTCGTTTGCGGCACCTGGCGCAACCAATACACCAGCCACCCTTCCCGTGAACCTGAGCCTGACGGTTCCCCCCGGAGTCGGGCTGTCGGCGACCACGTTCTCATTCACCGGCCAGGCCGGCGGACCGAATCCGGCGAACCAGACACTCACGATCAGCAATACCGGCGGGGGAAGCCTCAACTGGTCCGCGACCGATGACGCGCCGTGGCTCACGCTGAGCGCCACGAGCGGCACGGCCCCCAGCACCGTCACGCTGAGCGCGAACACGGCGGGTCTCTCTCCCGGAACCTATAACGGGACCATCACCGTGACGGCCACCGACGCCACCAACAGCCCGGCCGCGATTAGCGCAACGCTCATCGTGACGTCCAACTACAACGGGTCATGGGCCGGGCGGACCGCGCAGGACAGCACCATCACGTTCCTGGTGCAGAATAACGGCATCACTACGCTCTACTTCGGCTACTTCGCCATCGGCTCGATCTGCTCTGTGCGCGGCCGAGTCACGACGAACTTCACAACGCCAATCAACGTGTCCGGGGGGAGCTTCAGCGCCGGCGGGTCAACCTCAACGACGACGTACACGATCGCCGGCACCTTCGCGCCCGGCAACTCGGCGAGCGGCACGTTGAACGTGAGCTACTCGGCGTTCGTCGCCGGCCTCGGGCAATGTACCGCGAGCGCAAGTACGACGTGGACGGCGACGAAGCCATGAGCGAGTGTAGTTGGCCAATCGGGCCCTAGCGATCCCGCCGCCGGATCACACTCCTGGACCCCGCACCCTACCTTGCTGATCGGACCCGAAGGGTATTTGGATTTCCCTCCAGAGTATCCGGTACAAGCATCCTCCACACCCGAAGCATAGGAGGTCTTCATGCGCACACGGACGCCGCTCGTCATCGTTCTACTCCCGGCGCTCGGGACCGTTGGTGCGATGTACGCGCAGGTCACCACCCGATTCCGGCACTGGTCGAGAAACGCGGCCTGATGGTCGAGATCCGGGACGTCACGCATCTGCCCTGCAGCCCTGCACCAAGAACTTGTTCGTGATAACATAATACGCTAGCTTGTTATCATGATTCGGACACAGATCTCCCTCGATGCGAGGCTCTACGAGGAAGCTCGCCGCCCCTGTAGCGCGTAACGGGTCGCGGCCAGATGGGAAGCACGGAAAGAAAGAAGCTCCGCAGAGGCGGAAACCGTTGCGGGGCTTTCGCTTGGTCATACGAGAAGACCGCTTTTGAGCCGCCGGGCTCTGGGCTTGAAACGGGCCGCTGGCGGCATCGATGAAGGTTGGCCCGGA
>JACQVF010000008.1 GCA_016209885.1 Gemmatimonadota bacterium
CCGCGGGGCTGCCGCCACGGGCATGCATGCCCGCCGCGACATCCTCTTCGTCCTCACGCCGCCCGCCGCCCACGGCGCGTCGGGCTGCCAGCAGCGCCAGCGCCCCGTTTGCCAGGAACCCGAGGAGCGGGAGGAGGACGATCCAGCCGGCCAGGAACGGCTGGAACATGCCGCCGGAGCTCGCGTCCGCGACGGACGAAACGGAGGGCCCGGTCACCGCCTGCAGCGAGGCCGTCACGCGCTCACCACTTCAGCAGGTTGAAGTTGTCCACGTTCACCGTCTCGTAGTGGCGGAAGATCGCGATGATGAGCGCGAGGCCCACCGCCGCTTCCGCGGCAGCGACCGTCATGACGAAGAACACGAAGATCTGGCCCTCGATCCCCACGAACCGGGACAGCGCGACGAACGCCAGGTTCACGGCGTTGAGCTGGAGCTCGATGCAGAGAAACATGATGATGGCGTTGCGGCGAATGAGCACGCCGAACGTCCCGATCACGAAAAGGATCGCGCTGAGAACCAGCGATTCCGTGAGCATGGTCAGGCCCGCCGCTTCGCCAGCACGACGGCGCCGACGATCGCGACCAGCAGGAGCACGGAGGTCACCTCGAAGGGCACGAGGTAATCCCGGAACAGCGCCTGCGCGATGGCGCCCACGGCATTGTGCCGCTCCAGCAGCGCCCGTAGCGCCTCGGGACCGCCCCCGAGCGGCATCACCGGCGCCTCCTCCGCGCTCCCCAGGTACCGCGCCAGGAGTCCACCCAAAAGCCCGCTCACCGCGAAGCCGAACACGGCCCAGAGCCCCCCGCGAATGTCCGGGTGGTAGTCGTGCCCCAGGTTGAGCAGCATGATCACGAAAAGGAAGAGGACCATGATGGCGCCGGCGTAGACGATGACCTGGATCGCCGCCAGAAAGTGCGCGTCCAGAAGCACGAAGATGCCGGCCAGGCTCGCCAGAGTGAGCACCAGGGAAAGCAGACTGCCGATCGGGTTCTTCCGGGTGACCATCCCGATGGCGCCGCCGATCGCGAGCGCAGCGAACACGTAGAAGAGGGTCCGGGTCATGGTCCGCCGTCCCGGGACGCGCTCACTCCGTGAGCGGATCCGACGGATCCCAGAGGTGCGTCACCGGGTGATCCTGGGCCATCAGGCGGTCCAGATCGTAGACGAAGCGCTCGCGCGTATACTCCGCGCTCTCGTAGTGCTGTCCCACGTGGATCGCCTCCACGGGGCACACCTCCTGGCACATGCCGCAGAAGATGCAGCGAAACTCGTCGATCTCGTAAACGATGGGATACCGGTTCCCGTTGTCGTCTTCGCCGCCCACCAGGCGGATACAGTTGGCCGGGCAGATGGTGGGACAGAGGCCGCACGCCACGCACCGCGGGCGCCCGTCGGCGTGAACCTCCATGCGATGGGTGCCGCGCCAGCGCGGCGACAATGGGTAGCGCTCCTCCGGGTACTGGTACGTCACCTTGTGGGGGGTCACCAGGTGCCGGAACGTGAGGGCCATCCCCTTGAGCGCGGCCCGCACGTAGGAGGCCTGCCCTCGCTCCGGCCTCCGCACTACCTTCACGCCGACTGTCATATTCCGATCTTCATCGCTTTCGTCAGTACTCAGCTTCACGGTTCGCTATTCCCCAACGCCAATCTGTACCGCCGGCGTCGCCGCCGCCGCCCGCGGCTTGCGCCGTGTCAGGTCGGCGCCGGCGATGACGCGGTCGCGATCCAGGATGAACACGAAGACCCCCGTGGCCACCAGGCTCACCGCCGTGAGCACGAGGCCGTACGTGAAACCATAGGGGATCCCCAGTGCATCCAGCACAAGGATCGCGCCGCCGATCAGCATGATGTACGCGAGCGCCGTCGGGATCATGACCTTCCAGCCCAGATGCATCACCTGGTCGTAGCGGAAGCGCGGCAGCGTCCAGCGCACCCAGATGTAGAGGACGACGAAGAATCCGGTTTTCACCGCGAACGCGCCGAAGGTCAGCAGCGTCTTCCACCATGTGGGTTCCGCCGGGATCGGCGCGCCCGTTTCATCGAACCCGCGAACGAGCATCCCGCCTACCCGGAACATGTCGTCCCCCTGCCAGAAGGGGATGTCCCACCCGCCCAGGAACAGCGTCGCCATGAGCGCCGAGTTCGTGAGCAGGTGGGCGTACTCGGCAATGAAGAACATGCTGAACTTCATGGCCGAGTACTCCGTGTGGTAGCCCGTCACCAGCTCGGACTCCGCCTCCGGCAGATCGAAGGGCAGCCGATTGTTCTCCGCAAATGCCGAGATCACGAACAGCAGGAACGCCAGCGACAGCGGCAGCGCGAACCAGAGGTCGAGCTGCTGCTGCCTCCACACGATCTCCGTGAGCGTGACGTTTCCGGCGAGCATCATGACCGCGATGAGGCTCATCCCGAGGGCGACCTCGTAGCTCACCATCTGGGCGCTCGAGCGCAGCCCGCCCAGCAACGCGTACTTGTTGTTCGACGCCCACCCGCCCATGACGATCCCGTATACGGCCAGCGAGCTGAACGCCAGCACGAAGAGGATGCCCACGGGCAGGTCTGCCACGATCATATCCACGAGCCCCCAGGGCGTCGGCAGCGGCGAGGCGAACGGCACTACGGCGAACACGATCGTGGCCGGGAACATGGAAAGCACAGGTCCGAGCATGAAGTAGGCCCGGGCCGCCGCCGCAGGGTTGGTCTCCTCCTTCAGCAGGTTCTTGAGCCCGTCGGCGATGGGCTGCAGCAACCCGAACGGACCGACCCGATTCGGGCCGTAGCGGTCCTGGATGAACGCCGCGACGCGGCGCTCCAGCCAGGTGATGTATGCCACCGCCAGCATGACCAGAGTGAACGCGGCGGCCACCTTAACCGATGCTGCAATCAGGAATGCCGTCGGTGAGAGTTGGTGCATCGTTCCACCGCCGCCCCTAAACGGACAGGTCGCTGAGGAACTACAGCGACCTGTTAATCCCCGCGAAACCCACCGGCTCCCGAACGAGCGCACCGGTGGTCCCGATCGTCTCGTACGCGAGCCCATCGAACTCGGGCGCCCGACGGCCCAGCCGGCTGAACGCCTCGGCCGCCGTCGCGGGCGCTTTCTCACCGGCGAGCGCCGCCCCGATGGCGCCAAGCACCTGCCAGGCCGGACGCGCCATCCCCGGGGGCGTGAGCCCCGGCCAGAAGCGCTGGACGCGACTCTGGATGTTCGTGAACGTGCCCTCCTGCTCCGCGAACGTGGTCACGGGCAGCACGAAGTGAGCGTTCTCAGCCGCCCCCGACCGGTAGGGGCTCGCGTGCACGAATAGCTTCGCCCGGGCCCCGAAGAACGCATCCGCATCGCGGAGCTCCTCGCCGAGCACGATCAGCACGCCGTCGTGGTTCGCCACATCCTCGAGCCCGCCCCGTCCCCGGTCGTCGCCCAGGCGCTGGAAGCCCAGGAGCTCGGCGCCGCGCCCGTTGGACGCCAGCTCCTGCCGACGCGCAAGCTTTGGGAACCCCGGGCAAACCACCTCGTCCTCGCTTCGCTCGGAGCGGTAGAGGAGCCGCCCACCGCCGGCGGCGGCCACTAGCGCGGCCAGCGCGCCCAGGTCCTCGTTCCCGTGGAACGGCGAAGCCAGGGCGACGATCTCGACGCCGGATGCGCCCCGCAGCGCGTCTGTGACCCTCCCCACCACGTCCTCCCACGCCATCGCCTGAAGTCGGCCGTCCGTGCGGCACGCCGGCGCCTCGATCCGGTCACCCCGATTCATCCACTCGTAGCGCTGCCGCCCGTAGTCGCACATCCAATAAGCGTTCACCTCGAGGTTCGGCCGGGGCCGGAGACGCTGCACGGCGTTGTCGCGCACGTGGAGCTGGATGTTGCAGCCCTGGCTGCAGTTCGGGCAGATGGACGGAATGTGGTCCAGGTCCCACGCCCGCTGCTTGTGGAGGAAGTCCTTCGAGACCAGAGCGCCCACCGGGCAGATGTCGACGATGTTGCCGGCCCACGGCGAGCCCTCCAGACCGTCCTCGAAGAACGTATCGATGATGGAGCGATCGCCCCGTTCCACCACGCACAGCCGCGAATCCTGCGCGATCTCGTTCATGAAGCGGACACAGCGCGTGCACATCACGCACCGGTCACCATAGAAGAGGACGTCGCCGCCGAAGTCGTCGCGACCGAACACGCGCTTCGGCTCGTGGCTGCGGCCGTGCTTGCGCCCCTCCGCGAAGACGTAGTCCTGGAGCTTGCACTCGCCCGCCTGGTCGCAGACGGGGCAGTCCAGCGGGTGATTGAGAAGGTAGAACTCGAGCACGCCCCGCCGCATGAGGAGAGCCTTCTCGCTCTCGGTGTGGATCTCCTGCCCATCCTGGGCGGCCGTCACGCACGCGGGCTGGAGCTTCGGCACCCCCGCCACCTCTACCAGGCACATGCGGCACATGGCCGGCCGCGACGGAATCCCCCGGTGGTAGCAGTAGTGGGGAACCTTGATCCCCACGCGCTCGGCGGCGTGAAGGATGGTGGTCCCCTTCCGCACCACCACCTCCCGGCCGTCGATCGTGCAGCGCACTGTGTCCGCTCGCTTCGTCTCGCTCTCCGCCATTCTCGCCGCCCGTCCTGGGAAGCCCGCGCCGGGCCCTGCTCCTCAGGCCGCCGCCGCCGCCGCGGCCAGGCACTCGCCCCGCCGGATGTGCGCCAGGTACTCGTCCCGGAACTTCTTGATGGAGGAGACCACCGGCGCGGCAGCGGAGTCCGAGAGCACGCAGATCGTCGTCCCCGTCACCTGCTCGCTCACCTCCAGCAACGCATCCAGATCCTCCTCCCTGCCTCGCCCGTCCTCGATGCGGCGGAGCACGTTCGTCATCCACGCGGTTCCCTCCCGACACGGCGTGCACTGGCCGCAGGACTCGTGAGCATAGAACTGCACCATTCGCCGGACCTGCTTCACGATACAGGTCGTCTCGTCCATGACAATGACCGATCCGCACCCGAGCATGGAGCCGGCCTTCGCCACGGACTCGTAGTCGAGCCCACAGCCGATCTCGCGCGCCGTGAGGATTGGCACGGAGCTCCCCCCGGGGATCACCGCCTTGAGCGCCCGATCCCCGGGGATCCCGCCGCAGACGTCGTAGATGAGCTCCCGGAAATCGAAACCCAGGGGGAGCTCGTAGTTCCCGGGCCGCCGCACGTGCCCGCTCACGCAGAAGAGCTTCGTCCCGGGACTCTTCTCGGTGCCCCACTGCCGGTACCACGAGCCTCCGTTCAGCACGATATGCGGCACCGCGGAGAGCGTCTCCACGTTGTTCACCGTCGTGGGCATGCCGAACACGCCGTGGGCGGCGGGGAACGGCGGCTTCACCCGCGGCTGGCCGCGCCTTCCCTCCAGCGAGTTCATGAGCCCCGTCTCCTCGCCGCAGATATAGGCACCGGCCCCCACGTGCACGGTCAGGTCCACGTCCGCACCCGAGCCCACGACGTTCTTCCCCAGGTAGCCCGCCTCGTATGCCTCCTCCACGGCGCGCGCCAGCACCCGGGTGGTCTCGAAGAACTCGCCGCGACAGTAGATGTAGGCCTGCTTCGCACGGATCCCATACGCCGCGATGATGCACCCCTCGATAACCTGATGCGGCGTCCAGCGCAGCAGCTCCCGGTCCTTGAAGGTCCCCGGCTCCGACTCATCGGCGTTGCACACCAGGTATTGGGGCTTCACGGGTTCCCTGGGCATGAAGCTCCACTTCACGCCCGCGGGGAATCCTGCACCGCCGCGGCCGCGCAACCCGGACGTCTTCACCTCCTCGATGACCGCGTCCGGCCCCATCTGCAGCGCCTTCTCCAGAGCGCGATACCCGCCGCGCTCGCGCCAGCCCTCCAGCCGGCGCGCGTGCGGATCCCCGAAATGCTCGCTGAGGAGCCGGACCTCCTTCGGGTGGCGGTACGGGTACGCCACGGCTAGCTCAGGTTCTCGAGGATCGTCGGCACGTCCGCGGGCATCACGTTCTCGTAGTACTTCGAGTTGATCTGCACGCAGGTGGGGAACCCGCACGCGGCCAGGCACTCCGCCTCGATCACGGTGAACCGCCCGTCGCCGGACGTCTCACCCAGCTCCGTGCCCGTATGCTCCAGGATCGTCGCCAGGACCTCGTCCGCGCCGCAGAGGTTGCAACTGACATTCGTGCAGACCTGAATGAGGTAGCGGCCCACGGGACTCCGGTTGTACATCGTGTAGAAGCTGGCGACGCCACGGACGTAGGCCGGCGAGAGGTCCAGGAGGTGTGCCACCTCCTCCATGGTCTCGGGCGATACGTGCCCCCGCAGCTCCTGCGCCAGGTTCAGCGTCGGCAGGAGCGCCCCCTGGCGCTCGGGATACCGGGAGAGAATCTTCTGGAACCGCTCGCGGTACGGCCCCTGGAAGAGCGGCGCGTCCGGCGTCTTCTCGGCCAGCAGGTACGGGTGCGTCGCCGACACCGCCGGATGTCCGCCCTCCGGAGCACGCGACGGCGCGTAGTCCGTGCCGCGCACCTGATCCTCACTGAGATCGAACTCCCCCGTGTTCCCGGCCCAGCCCGGGTTCTTGAATGGGATCGAGCGGTCTCTTGCGCCGCGGTGCGCCGCGCTCATCGGTCGATCTCGCCCAGCACGATGTCCAGGCTCGCGTTGACCATGATCAGGTCCGCGATGAGCTGGCCCTCCACCATTCGGGGGAGCGCCGAGAGGCTCACGAATGACGGCGGACGTACCCGCCAGCGCACCGGCTTGGGTCCGCCGTCACCCACCACGTACATGCCCAGCTCGCCCTTCGAGCTCTCCACCGCGAAGTAGCAGTCACCCGGCGGTGCCTTGATCCCTTCGATGACCAGCTTGAAATGATGGATCATGGACTCCATGTCGCTCATGCAGTCCGTCTTCCGCGGGAGGCTCACCCGCGGGTCATCCACGTTGATGGGTCCGCCCGGCAGCCGGTCCAGCGCCTGCCGCAGGATCCGCACGCTCTGGCGCATCTCCTCCATGCGCACGAGGTACCGATCATAGCAGTCCCCGTGCTCGCCCACCGGGACATCGAACTCGTACGTCTCGTAATCGTAGTAGGGGTTGTCCTTGCGCAGGTCGTACGGCACGCCGCTCCCCCGCAGGTTCGGGCCCGTGAGCCCGCAGTTGATCGCGTCCTCCGGGCCAATCACTCCCACATCCTGGTTCCGGCCCAGCCAGATGGAATTGTTCGTGAGCAGGCGGTCCACCTCGTCCAGCGTGCGCGGCAGCGCATCGATGAACGAGCGCAGCTCGTCCGTCCAACCCTCCGGGACGTCGGCCATCATCCCGCCGATGCGCGTGGCGCTCGTCGTGATGCGCTGTCCGGTGAACGCCTCGTGGAGCTTGTAGATCGCCTCGCGCTGCTGGAACGTGTACCAGAACGGCGTCGTGGCCCCCGCGTCGACGGCCGTGGTCCCGAGCCAGAGCAGATGGCTGAAGATGCGGTCCAGCTCCAGGCAGATCACCCGCAGCACCGTGCACCGCTCCGTCACCTGGATCCCCATGAGCTTCTCGACCGACATGGCAAAGGCGCAGTTGTAGATGAGCGGCGCCAGGTAGTCCATGCGGTCCGTGAGCGGAATGATCTGGTTCCAGGTGCGATACTCCCCCAGCTTCTCGAACCCCGAATGGAGGTAGCCGATGTGGGGGATGCAGCGCAGCACCGTCTCGCCGTCCAGCTCGACCACCAGCCGCAGCACCCCGTGGGTCGCCGGGTGCTGCGGTCCCAGATTCAGGAGCATGTGCTCGGACTCGAGAGCCGGCTCCTCCCCGAGCTCCAGTTCCGCGGGCAGCATGGGCGCTTCCACGAGCCGCCCGTCCACGCCGAGATGCGGCGTGCGCCCGACCACGTACTCGACCGTTCTCCGCGACATCCCTAGGACTCGCCGCCTTCCCGGCCCGGGCCGCGCCCACGGCGCCGGAGGAAGCCCGCCCGCGGCGCGTAGAGCTGCGGCTCCTCGCCGAGCGCCAGCTCCTCAGCGGTGTAGTAGTCGCGAGGATCCTGCGACAGCGCTCGCCGCGTCTGCTCCGCACGGCTGAACCGGCCCCGCAGCGGGAAGTCTTTCCGCAGCGGGTGCCCCTCCGCGTAGTTCTCGGGCATGAGAATGCGGCGGAGGTCCGGATGCCCGCGGAACTGGATGCCGAACATGTCGTAGACCTCGCGCTCCAGCCAGTTCGCCCCGCTCCAGAGACTCGAGACGCTGCCGATCTCCAGACCCGTGAGGGGAAGCTCGCACTTCACCCGCAGGGCCCGCCCGTGCGGCATGGACCAGAGCTGGTACACCACGATGAGCGGCCGGCCACCCCCATAGTCCACGGCCGTGACGTCCGCCAGGAAATCGTAATGATGGGCGGGATCGCCCTTCAGCCAGCCGAGGATCTCGAGGTTCTTCTCCGGGGGGATGAACACCACGTGCTGGTCGCCCGCCGTGACCTCATGGTGCAGCACGGCCTGCCCGAACCGTGCCCTCAGGGCCTCAACCGTCGGGTGAAGCTCCTGAGTCACGTCCGCGGAGGCGCGCGCATCCAGAGGGATCCCCGCGCGGACCGACTCCTCGCGCACCCTCTCCCCCGGGTCGCTTGCCATGGCCGCTCGGCTCCGAGATCGGCGACCCCGTCAGGGAAGCCGGTCCTCGGGACGCTCCGCCCCGCCCGTCAGGACGAGGCCGCTCACTCGATTCTGCTTCGTCGAATTGCCGAATGGCCCCGACAGCGCCGCGACCTCCTCGGGCCCGAGCCGCGGCCGCCCCGCTCGCTCCGGGTCCTCCGCGCGCAGCCCCCGCCGCTCTGGCATCGACTCCCCACGGATCTTCTCCTGAATCATGAGAAGCCCGTAGAGGAGCCCCTCCGGCCGCGGCGGGCACCCCGGTACATAGACGTCCACCGGGATGATCGTGTCGATTCCCTGAACCATCGTATACGTGTCGAAGACGCCGCCCGAGCTCGCGCACGCCCCCATGGACACGCACCACTTCGGCTGCGGCATCTGATCCCAGATCCGGCGAAGCACGGGCGCCAGCTTGTACGGCACCCGCCCCGCACAGATCAGCACGTCCGCCTGCCGCGGAGTGAACGCCACACGCTCCATCCCGAAACGCGCCAGGTCGAAATGACTGCCCATCACCGCCATGAACTCGATCGCGCAACACGCCGTGCCGAAGGGCATCGGCCAGAGGGAGTTCCGCCGCGCCCAATTCACGATGTAATCCAGCTTCGTCGTCAGAAACGTGGGGCTCCCCGCACCGAACACGCCCAGCTCGTTCGCCTTGCGATCCATCGTCCCCGCGCTCTCCCTCACTCCCATTCGAGCGCCCCTTTCTTCCAGACGTAGATGAGCCCCACCAACAGCACCCCTACAAACACGAACATCTCCACGAACCCGAAAAGCCCCAGCTCGCGGTACGCCACGCCCCAGGGAATCAGAAACACAGTCTCGATCTCAAAGATGATGAACAGAATCGCCACGATGTAGAACTTCACCGAGAACCGCTCCCGCGCGTCTCCCAGGGGGATCATCCCCGACTCGTACGGCATCGCCTTCTGCGCCGTCGGCCGGTACGGGTTCAGCAGGTGAGACGCCACCATCATCCCCAACGCGGTCGCGATGGCGACCCCGAACAGGATCAACACCGGAACGTATTCCCTGAGCATGGCGATCGGCTTGTGAAATTGTTCACTTGCGAGCCGAGCGATTATACCAGAGGCCGAGCGAGGGTGTCAAGCCGACGGCGCCGGCCCCGCCGGCCCCCCCGGCTCCCGCGTCGGCCCGTGATGAATCCGTTGCGGCACGGTTGCGGCAGCGCCCCAGGCCGGTGACACCCCGGGCCGATCCTGCTACGTGCTACGCGCGCCGAGCCCGAAGCCGGCGGCCGGCTGCCGACCGGTACGCAGCTCGATCCCGGGACAGCCCCTCGCTCGTGCGACTCGTGCAAGAATTCCCTTGACGCCTCCGCTGGAAGTGAGCAAGGATGAGTTTCGCGCGTCGGAGCGAGTTGCTTGAGCACCGCTCGGCGGCTGCTCGAGCCGGTCGGCCGCAATCCGGGCCCGCTCAAGCAGTCCATCCGGCGTTCACGTTCAACCAGACCGTGCAGGAGGCGGGTGCATTCACGGAGTCTACAGGCGAGTCGAACTTCTACCGCATGCAGCTCACGGTGCGATACTCGTTCTAGCCTGGGGGACACGCGAGCGATGGGGATCAAGCAGGACGGCTGGATCGAGCGCATGGCGCGCGAACACGGCATGATCGATCCGTTCGAGCCGCGGCAGGTACGCGAGAACTGCGTCTCGTTCGGGCTCTCCTCGTACGGCTATGACATCCGCGTGGCCGACGAGTTCAAGGTATTCACGAACGTACACAACGTCATCGTCGACCCGAAGGCGTTCGACGAGCGCTCGTTCGTGGACGTGCGCGGCCCCCACTGCGTGATCCCCCCGAACTCCTTCGCGCTGGCGCGCACCCTCGAGTACTTTCGCATCCCGCGCAACGTCATGGTGCTCTGCGTCGGGAAGAGCACATACGCGCGGTGCGGGATCATCGTGAACGTGACGCCGCTGGAACCCACCTGGCGGGGCCACCTGACCCTGGAGATCTCGAACACAACGCCGCTGCCCGCGAAGATCTACGCGAACGAGGGGATTGCGCAGCTTCTCTTCTTCGAAGGCGACGAACCGCCCAGAGTCGCGTACGAGGACCGTGGCGGCAAGTACCAGGACCAGCGGGGGGTGACGCCGCCCCGCCTATGATCCCGCCCGTCCCCGTGACCCCAGCCCCGGTGGGTTAGCGGGTTAGCAGGTTAGCAGCTTAACGGGTTGGCGGGTTAGCCCGCCCGCCCCGCCCCGACCCAGAAGAGCGGCAGAGGTTGATCGAGCCAGATGGCGGAGCGGCACAAGAGAACGCAGAGATCGGTGGCCGTGGTGATCCGGAGCCCCGGCAGCTCGGATCGAGTGCTCGCAGTGCTCCGGCCCTCCGATGACCCGGAGCTGCCGGACATCTGGGGCCTGCCCGCAGCCACGCTTCGGCCAGGCGAGTCATGGAAGCCCGCGGCGCGGCGAGCCGGCCTGGAGAAGCTGGGCGTGGTCCTGGCTGAGCTCCGTGAGATCCACCGGGGCAGCGCCGAGCGGAGCGGGCGCACCCTGGAGATGCGCGTGTACGAGGCGCGGGGCCCCCGTGGCACACCGGAGGTGCCGCAGCCTCACCCGGGCGTCACCCAGTACCGCGAATGGAAATGGGCGGACCCGCGCGAGTTCCGCGCCGGTGCCCGGGCCGGCTCCCTGTGCTGTCGCCTCTTCCTGGAATGGGCGGACCGGTGAAGCAGGCGCTCACGATCGGCCGCGGCGAGCTGAGAGGAACAGCGTCGCAGACCGAACGGCAGCGGTGCGGCCCGGGATAACGGGATAATCGAATGCGCCGGTCCGGACCCGTTCGCCTTCGTTTCCGGGCCGCCTACTCCGAGCGTTCTCCGAGCATGCGGTCGATCATGACCAGGGCCGGTCCTTGCGTGCCCGCCATCTCCATCCGCCCGATGATCTCCTCGAGTGTCCGTTCCTCCTCCACTTGCTCGTCGATGAACCAGTGGAGCATCACCTGGGTCGGGTAGTCCTTCTGACTCACGGCCAGCTCGTAGAGCTTGTGGATGCGCTTCGTGATCTGGCGCTCGTGCTCCAGCGCCTGCCGGATCACGCCGAGAGGCGATTCGAACGCGCTGGGCGGCCCCTGTACGGGCCGAAGCGTCACGCGACCGCCGCGCTCATGCACGAAATCGAAGAGCTTCAGGCCGTGTCCCACCTCCTCTCGCGCCTGCACTTGCATCCAGTGGGCGAACCCGACGAGGTTCTCCGCCACCAAGTACGTGATCATCGAGAGGTAAAGGTAAGCAGAGTACAGCTCCGCGTTGATCTGCTCGTTCAACGCGTCCTGCAGCTTCTTGCTCAGCATGGGATTCCTCTCTCCCGTGGTGAACGGTTCACGTTCCTCCTCCGCGATGATCCGACAGCCCACCGCGACTCCGCGGCTCCACAAGCGTGCAAGAAAACCTGCCAAGGTCGCCGCAGACCGCCGCTGCCCGCACCCCGGCGGGACCACATTGTACCCCTATCCGTCGATGGGTGGCAAGCAGCCTGGGGGACCGCGCGGCGGCAACAACCGCGCGGCGGCAACCCTTGCGGAACGTCCTCGCTTGCTCGTATCGAACAGTGGAAGATGGTGGAGTTCGCCGCGGAACCAGAGCGACCGGTCGAATGCGACCGCACTTCCCGTCAGGAGCACTGGGGCTCGGAAAGCAGCAGGGCTCGCGGCGAACCGCAGAACGCCGCAGGAGCGGCTCGCAGTCGCCACGCCGACCCGGCCGCGGCTGTACGCCGGGTGCGGAAAGCAGGGCCCCCCCGGGAACTCCGAGACGAACCGGGCCCAAGCGGCGCAACCCCAGAACAAGGAGACCGAAGCGTGCGTCCCTCCCTTTCTGCCTTCTGGCTCGCAGTCGGCCTTCGACTCGTGGACGGCGTAGGCCAGCCCCCGCTCCTCCACACCCAGGACCGCAACGATCCCGAAGCCGACCGTCTGGTTGCGCGCTGGATCCAGGAGGCCGGCGGGATGGACACCTACCACCGCCTTGAAGCTGCCACCTACACGCTGACGACCGAGATGTACGATCCGGCGTCCGGTCGGCTCCGGTATGCCCGCCCCCGCTACATCACGATCGCCAAGCTTGCGGCGGGCGAGGCCTCGCGCCTGGAGCGGTGGGAGGGATCCGACTTCATCCAGCAGGGCTTCGACGGAATGCGCACCTGGGCCACCATGAACGGGAAGCTGCTGCCGGACACGGCCAGGGATGCCCGCGAGGCGCTGCTCGTGGCCCGCGACGTGTTCTACTGGTTCGGCCTCCCGTTCAAGCTGCGCGACTCCGGCGCGTTCCTGCGCTACCGCGGGCGCGACACGGAGAGGCGCCACCGCGTGGCCGTCGAGTTCGGCGAGGACGTGGGTGAGCACCAGGATACCTGGATCTACTACTTCGTCGACGGCAGAGCCTGGCCCGCCGAAGTGCAGTACATCGAGGAGGGAAAGACCGAGGTCAACCGCACCCGCTGGGAAGACATCCGCACCGCCGACGGATACCCGTACGCGGGCCGCCGCGTCCATCTCGATGACCAGGGCCGGGTCACGAAAGTGATCCGCACTTCCGACGTGCGCATCAACCCGTCGATCCAGCCGCGCCTCTTCAGCGAGCCGTGAGACAAGGGCTCGCGTCGGCGACCTGAGGACGCCGCTGTTTCATCCCGCTGCACCCTCCCCCACAGCGAGCCCTGGAAACGGCGCACCGGTCTCCCCCTCTGCCCTCGTGGCGCCGCAGGGCCCCGGCCGTCCGGCCATCGCGCCGCCGGCTTCGAGCCCGAAAGGCCGCCGGCCCTGTCGGCGGCCGTCGTTTCCGCGGGGTCTCCCGTCTGCCGGCCGGTCTCCGCGTCTCGCCCGCGCCCACCGGATCCGTGCAGCAGACCCGCGGTTCAGGCCCGGATCCTCATTCCGCCGAAGGGAGCAGGCTGGATCGCCCGACGTCTCGCCATTTACCGCCTCGCCCGCTCAGCCGGCCTATCCGGTTCCGTCCCTCCCCTGCCCTCCCCTGCTTGTCATGTAGCCACCGGCGCTCCATCTCCTTAGTTTTTCTTGTTCACTGGAGGCCGTTCTCCCCGGACCACTCCGGAGGTGACGCACGCGTGGGCGCGAGCGTTCGTGTCGCGCGGCCTCTCGCGGCCTTTCGCGTCCTTTCGCGCCCCTCGGGGGGAGATGCGGGGACAGCCCCGCGGGCGAGATCCGAGCAGATGACCCGTTACGACGGAGGTGTGACGTGAGTCCGAAGAACGTTCCGACCCCGGGCCGGCGTCCGGCAACGCCCGCGTCCGAGAGCCCAGGCCGCACGCCGTTCGCCATTGTGCTGTCGCTCGCCGTGTCGCTCACCGTGTCGCTCACCGTGTCGCTCGCCGTGTCGCTCACCGTGTCGCTCGCCGTGTCGCCGCTGGCCGGGCAGGCCATGCAGAAGCCTCCGCTCCCTGCCTCTGACGAGGAGACCACCGCACGCCTCGAGGCGTCATCGCGCCACGGGGAGTGGGTGCAGGTGGATGCCGGCGGCGGCGACCAGGTGAAAGCGTGGCTGGTCTACCCGGAGCGCTCGGACCCGGCCCCCGTAGTGGTCGTGATCCACGAGATCTTCGGGCTGGCGGATTGGGTCCGCGCGGTGGCCGACCAGTTGGCCGCCGACGGATTCATAGCGATCGCGCCCGATCTCCTGAGCGGCAAAGGGCCGAACGGGGGCGGAAGTGAATCCCTCGGTGCGGATGGGGCGCGCGGCCTCATCCCGCAACTCGACCGCGACGAGATCGTACGGCGCCTGGACGCGGCGGCCCACTACGCCATGAACCTCCCGGCGGCCCGGAAGCGATACGGCGTTATCGGCTTCTGCTGGGGCGGCTCCACCTCGTTCTTCTACGCCACGCGCCAGCCCGAGCTCGGAGGCGCCGTCGTCTACTACGGAAGCTCGCCGGAGGTCTCCCAGCTCGCGGCGGTCCGGGCGCCGGTGCTCGGCCTCTACGGCGGCGACGACGCGCGGGTCAACGCCACGATCCCGCCCGCGGAGGGCGAGCTCAAGCGCCTGGGCCGGCGTTTCGAGTACCATATCTACGAGGGCGCCGGCCACGGCTTCCTGCGCGCCCAGGGCGGCCGCGAGGGTGCAAATCTCAGAGCCTCGGAGCAGGCCTGGCCTGCGACCCTCGCGTTCCTGCGAAGGGAGCTCGGACGGTAGAGCTGCGGCTTGACAGCTCGGTCAGGTCGCTTAGCAACTACAGCGACCTGTCACGGGCCGGCCGCCGCGCCTCGCAGCCGGCCTCCGCTCCGCATCAGTTCGCCTGGCGTTCCAGGTAGTCCACCAACCACACGAACGGATCGAAGCCGACGACCCGGGGCGCGTCGGCCACGAAGTTTGACAGCGCGTTGATGTCGTAGTAGTAGAGCTGGCCGTCCCGGGCATCGACCACGTACTCCACGCCGCCGACCTCGATGCCCGCCGCCTGCAGGATCGCTTCCACCTGCCGCGCGATGGGCTCCGGGGCGCGGTAGTTCTCGACGACGAAGCCCCGGTTGCCCAGCTCCGTCACACAACTCGCCCCCACGAGGGTGTCGCCCGGTACCGGCGTGCACGCGTCCGCGGGGCAGAGATTAAACGAATCCTCCGGCGGATACACCCGGATGGCATAGAGGAAGCGGCCGCCCAGAACCTCGACCCGCACAATGTGCGCGCCCTCGGCAGGGATGAACTCCTGGACCAGCCCGGTATGGTCGAGCCCGAGGTCCAGCTCGCCGCCGGCCGCCGCCGCCAGTGCCTCGGGTTCGTCGAACCTGCGAACGCCAGCGCCGCTCCCGCCGATGTTCGGCTTCACCACGACGGGGAAGCGCAGCCCCTGCGCCGCGTCCAGCGCTTCGCGCGGATGATGGATCACCCGCGCTCGCGGGTAGGGCAGCCCGAGACTCGCCAGGAGCGAGAGCTGGCTCGCCTTGGAGATCTCCGTCTGGAACGCACGATACCCGTTCACGACCCGAATCCCCAGCGCCTCCAGATAGGCCAGGTACTGGAGCGTGTAGAGAATCGCGTGCCCGTGCCCGCGCAGGTACGCGGACGGGCTCATCCGGTTGAACAGGAGGGCGTACGGCGGGTGTCCGTTCCCCACCTCGTACGTATGAGCCGCCGCGTGAATCCGCTCGTAGGGCACCCCACGCCGGTCGAGCTCCGCAAACAGTGGGCGGAACCACTCCGGGTGCTCGTAGTAGATCGCCAGGGGACGCTGGGTTGTGATCGCCATCGACTCCGCCTTTCGGTTCTCGTACTCGCGGGGTCCCCCGCTCGGGACCTCGAAACTCCGGGACCACCGCCGCGCGCTCCTGAGCGACGCCGGCTCGACCGCGCGCCGCGCGGCTCTGCCACCCCTCGCGCTGCGGCGGCCTCGGGCCACAACACACACCGGCCGCGACTCCCGAGGGGAATCGCGGCCGGTGTTCTCGCTGACGTGCGTGGAGGCCTGTCTGTTGTGGCGTCACCTGTTCATATACACGGACACACGCTTGTCGGCCGCCTCCCCTCCGGGGATGAGCGACGACAACAGCAGCACGCAATCACCACGCGAATCATCTGCCTCATAACGACAATTAACTTAAGGCCGGCCATCCCACTCCACAAGTCCGGCGGGGTGCTGAGGGGCGAGCCAGCCCCAGCCGAGCATCGGGGCGCACCTCAAGCTCCTGCCCGCGCGAACGTCTCGGCGCCCAGCACCGCCACGCTGTCCCGCACGGCCTGAGCGCTCTTCTCCAGCGCGGCCCGCTCCTCGGCGGTGAGCTCGACCTCGAGGATCTCCAGAAGTCCGCTCGCGCCGAGCTTGCAGGGCACACCGAGGAAGATTCCGTCGAGCCCATACTCCCCCTGCAGACACGCGGAGCACGGAAGGATCCGCTTCTTGTCCCTCACGATGGACTCCACCATCTGCACAACGGCCGCGGCAGGCGCGTAGTACGCACTCCCCGTCTTCAGGTAGCGGACGATCTCGGCGCCGCCGTCCCGGGTCCGCTGCACCAGCTCATCGATCCGCTTCCGGTTCAGGAGCTGCGTCAGGGGGATTCCGCTTACGGTCGTGTAGCTCACGAGTGGCACCATGGTGTCCCCGTGGCCGCCCAACACCAGGGCCTGGAGGTCCTCGACGCTCACGTCCAGCTCCATGGCGATGAACGAACGGTAGCGCGCTGTGTCCAGGACGCCCGCCATCCCGATGACGCGCTCCCGCGGGAAGCCGCTCACCTTCATGGCCAGGTACGCCATCGCGTCGAGCGGGTTCGTCACCATGACGATGATGGCGTCCGGCGACCGGCCGACGATCTCCTCCGTCACCCCGCGTACGATGTTCGCGTTCGTCAGGAGCAGGTCGTCCCGGGACATCCCGGGCTTACGGGCCACCCCAGCAGTGACGACAACGAGCTCGGAACCGTCCGTGGACCCGTAGTCGTTGGCGCCGATGACGCGGCTGTCGAACCCCTCGATGGGCGCGCTCTCCCACTGGTCGAGCGCTTTTCCCTGGGGGATCCCCTCGACGATGTCCACCAGCACGATCTCGCGGGCCAGCTCCTTCAGCCCGAGCAGCTGGGCGCACGTGGCTCCAACGTGCCCGGCGCCCACCACTGTGATTTTCTCCATGGCCCTATCCCCTTTCCCCTCCGTTGCACCCACACACCCCAGGGCAAGCTACCGGACGGCTCACAGCGTGTCAAACCACGGAACCCCGCGCCGCAGGGAGGCGTTCCGAATGGGCATGCGCCGCTTCAGGGGCTTCGCGGAAAGCCGGCGGGCTACCCGCCGACCTGCGAGAGGGCGACGAGCCGGCCCGAGCCCACGTCGCTTCCCCGCACGAGATGGTGGCGCTCCGGCTTGATGCGCAGGGTCTCCTCGACCAGCGGCTCGAGCGGCTCGCCGCGCCGAAGCGCATCGCGGAGGTTCGTCTGGATATCGCCAAAGAGGCAGGGGCGCAGATGCCCGTCCGCGGTGAGGCGCATCCGGTTGCAGCGGTCGCAGTAGGTGTGGCTGAGCGGCGTGATGACGCCCACGCTGCCTGGTGCGCCGGCGAAGCGATAGTAGCGCGCCGGCCCGTTACCGGACGGACCCTCCGTCGCCGCGAGCTCGCCGATCGAGCGGATCCGGCTCAGCACTTCGTAGCACGAGACGAACTCGTCCTTCGAGATCTCCAGGTTCGAGCCGGTGGGCATCACCTCGATGAAGCGGACGTGCCACGGTCGCTCACGGGTGATCCGCGCGAAGTCCTCCACTTCATCGTCGTTCCGCCCGCGCATCACCACCATGTTGATCTTGATGGGACTGAAGCCCACCCGCTCCGCAGCGGCGATCCCGCCCATGATCTTCTGATAGGAGCCCGCGCGCCGGGCGATCGCGTCCACCCGCTCCGGTTGCAGGGAGTCGAGGGAGATGTTGACGCGATGAACGCCGACCGCTCGCAGCGCGTCGGCATACTCCTCCAAGAGGATGGCGTTCGTCGAGAGCGCAATGTCCTCGATCCCGGCAACCGCTGCGATCATCTCGACGAGGCGCGGCAGATCACGCCGCACCAGCGGCTCACCCCCCGTGAGCCGCACCCGCCTCAGTCCGAGCCGCGCCATCACCCGCACGATCTCCGCGATTTCCTCGTAGGAAAGGATTTCCTCGCGCTTCAGCCACGGCAGCCCCTCCTCGGGCATGCAGTACACGCACCGGAGATTGCACTTGTCCGTGACGGAGATCCGGAGATACTCGATGGGACGGCCGAACTGGTCGATCATCGCCGGCTCATCCCGCTTGACCGCGGGGCTTCGGGCTCATGCCCGGGCACCCAGCGCGCCTCGCCGTCCGAATCGCACTCCTGTTTCCACACGGGTAGACGTAGCTTGATCTCCTCGATGACAAGGCGGCACGCCTCGAACGCCTCCGCCCGGTGCGGGCTCGAGGCGGCGATGGCCACGCTGATCTCGCCCACGGCCAGCGCGCCCACGCGGTGCACCACGACCAGACGGTCTGTGCCCAGCCGCCGGACGGCGTCCCCCGCGATCTCCTCGAGCACCCGCTCGGCCATTGCCCGGTAGGCGTCGTAGCGGACGCCGGTGACCGGCCGACCCTCGCTACGGTCCCTGACGATCCCGAGGAAAAGCACCACCGCACCGTCCTCGGGCACGCCTACCCCCTCGAGCACATCGGCGACCCGGATGGGTTCCGCGGTGAGCTCCACCCGCATGGCTATCCGCCGGCCACGGGGGGAATGAACGCCACCTCGTCACCGTCTTCCAGGTGGATATCCAGGGCGGCGTACTCGCGGTTGACGGCCACCACCGGCTCCTCCGGAAGATCGGCCAGACGAGGTCTCCCCGCCCGCACTCGTGCCACGAGATCCGACACGGTGGCGCCCGCGGGCAACTCCACCTCGAGCTCGCCGGTGCCGGCGAGCTCCCGGTAGGAGGCAAAGAACAGCGACGTGACGCGCACGTGCGACCTCGACCACGAAGGGAAATCAAGAAGGAGACCTTTTCAGAACAAGCTATGAGGCACAACACTTGGACGTCAACCGTCGCCTGCGGCCGCTGCGGCCGCCGGGGGAACCCGGGGGAGCGGCAACGCGAGGCTAGCAGGTCGCTGAGGAGCTACAGGAGCTGCTAGTTCGGGAATGGGCGGGGAGCCTTGCCTCGGGGGTCCCTCATTCTCCCCCCCATCTCCATACGTATCTGGCGGACGCGCTCGGCGAACTGCTCCCGCAGCTTCACAAACCGCAGCCGCTTCTCGGGTGAGAGCACGGCAGCCAGCCGCTGCTGCTCGTCCCTCCAGAGCTGGAGCTCCCGCTCCCTCAGCGTCTCCAGACGACCCAGGAGCTCGTCCGCCTTCTGCGCGTCGCCCCCGCCGCGCAGGAATTCCTCCGTCTCGAAGCGCACGCGCCGCTCCTCCGCCGCGAGCTGGCGCCGAACCCGGCGGGTTTCCTCGAGCACCGCGCGCAGCTGCTCGAACTCTTCGGGCGTGAGGTCGAGAGCCTCCCGAAGCCTTTCCGCGAACCGCTGCTCCACCCGGCGCTCCAGCTCGTCGCGCGGCGGCGCAGGCCGCTGCGCGCCCAGCGGCCCAGCGGCGCCGATCCCCAGAGCCATGAGCCACACGAGCGCTCTCATTCGTTCATCTCCTCGAGCAACGTCACGAGCGTCTCCTCCGGCAGATCCTCGAGCACGGGCGCCCCCGCAAGCGTCCCGTCGGCCGTCGGCCAGTCGCGTGCAGAGGCCTCCCACGTGGCCGTTGTGCCAATCCCCTGGCGCCCGCCCGCCACCCACAGCCAGGCGAGCGCGCTCGCGAGCACCGCCACCGACGCCGCCGCCGCGAGCGCCCAGCGGCGCGCACCCGGGGCGCCCGGGGCAGCCCCCCCGGCGTCCCCAACGTCGAGGACCGCCATGCCGATGTGCTCCGCCAGCCCAGCCGGAACCCGCGGACGGATCTCCAGCAGCCGAGCGATGAGCTCGGCCTCCTCACGGCACCCTGCGCACGCCGCCAGGTGAGCGTCCACGACCGCCTCGTCCTCGGCACCCAGCCGGCCTGCCACGCGACCCGGCAGCGTGTCCCGGACCCACTCGCACGATCGCTCCGTCATCTCACACTTTCCCTCAACCGACGCATTCCGTGATGGTAGTTGACCCGCGCTGCGCCCTCGCTCGATCCGATGATCTCGCCGACCTCGCGGAAGCTCAGCCCCTCGTAGATCCGCAGCGTGATCGCCAGCCGCTGCTTCTCGGGCAGCCGCGCGAGCGCGGCCTCCAGCCGGGCAACCTCCGCACGCCGTTCCGCCTCATCTGCAGGGGTGGCGCCGCGGTCGGCGAAGGGCGCCGCCGGATCGAAAGGCAACTCCCGGCGCCGCGTGCGGCGGCGCAGTACGGCCCGCGCTTCGTTCGCCGCGATCCGCAGCAGCCAGGTCCGGAACGAAGACTCCCCCCGGAAGCCACGCAGCGATAC
>JACQVF010000084.1 GCA_016209885.1 Gemmatimonadota bacterium
GAGAAGCGGGATGCGCAGGATCGGTTCGCGCGCAACGGATCTTCATGGCCCCGAAGCCTTCCCGCGAAGGTCGTTCGTTCGGGGACGGACGGGGCCTGTCTCCTGGCTCGAGGCGGCGCCGCTCGCCTTCCCGGAAGCGCGAGCTTCCAGTGGCCTGTCGAGCGAGCCACGCGGCCGCGGCCGCACGATCCGCCTGGTCCTCAGGCTCGCGCGGGACGCGCCCGGCCTCTCACAGTGGCGGGGCCGCGCCGGTTTCGCACCGGACTTCCGGTTGACCCCCTCCGCCGGTGTACGTTTCGCAGTCTACACGCAAGCCGCGGCGGCGGGCAACACCCGCTTGCCCGCGGCGCGCCAGCGCCGTTCCCATTGGCCGGCCACCCGAATGTGAGCCGGCAGATGGGTCCTCCAGATGCTGGCGCCCTGGTACATCCGGACGCGACAGCGCAGCCGCCGACCTGCGCAGGCTGCCCTGGCGCCTTCCGGGGGCTCGGCCGAGCAAATCCGCAGCGCCCGTCGACCGCTCGGCGTTATCTTAGCAGCCGTCGTCGCACTCCCGGCTCATCGGTTCCCGGACCGGATCTGGCCATGGAGCGGCTCCACCTCATCGAAATCGAGGATCAGCCGTGGTGTCCGCGCGCCGTGCGCGACACGCTCACGGACACGCTCCGACTCTTCCTGAACCTGGGCCACTCGTACGGGCCCATCGTGCCGCACCTGCGCAGGGCGCTGGAGCGGACTGGGGCGCGGCGGGTGGTGGATCTCTGCTCGGGCGCCGGCGGCCCGTGGCCCCGGATCTCCCGCGAGCTCGACGCCGCGGGGGGCGGCCGCGTGCTCGTCTATCTCACGGACAAGTATCCGAACCTGGAGGCGCTGGCGGCGCTCTGCGAACGGTCCGGCGGGCAAATCCAGTTCCTGCCGGAGCCGGTGGACGCCACGCGCGTCCCGGCGGCGCTCGATGGCTTTCGTACGCTGTTCACCTCGTTCCACCACTTCCGGCCCGAAAACGCGCGGGCGATCCTTCTCGACGCGCTGAAAAGCCGGCAGGGGATCGGCATCTTCGAGCTGACGAGTCGGCGGTTCATGCCTTTCATCCTCATGCTTCTCGCGCCGCTCGCCGTGCTCCTGGCCGGGCCGTTCCTGCGACCGTTCCGGCGGGACCGTCTCCTCTGGACCTACCTCCTCCCCCTCGCCCCCGTCGCAGCACTCTTCGACGGCCTCGTCTCCTGCCTGCGCGCCTACTCGCCATCCGAGCTGCGCGAGCTCACGCGCGGGCTCGCCGACGACTCCTACACCTGGGAGATCGGCGAGGAGCAGAGCCGACTGGCCGTTCCCATCACGTACCTGATCGGCTATCCCCGGACACGCCGAGCGCCTTCCGACCCTCGATCTTGACGCCCCATGCTGACGAGAGGTGACCGGCGGTGTATTCTTAGTTTAGGTTTAGGGATGCATTCCGAAATACCGGGGGGGATCCCCGGTAGCGGCCGGTATCTACCAGCGGGACTGCATGAAGCTCCGCGTGGTTCCCGAAGCCAGCGACGAAGGCGGGTACACGGTAATTGTGCTAACCCAACTGAGTGTTGACGAGCTCCGGGAACTGCTGTGACCATGATCCCTGCCCACGACCCCTTACAGAACCACTGGAGGTGCCCATGAGGCTCATGACCGCGGCCGTCCTATGCCTGCCCGTCTGGCTGGGAAGCACGGCGCTCCCCGCCGATGACCCCGCGGACATCAAGGAATGGCCCGTCCCGTGGGAGAACAGCCGCCCGCGCGACCCGTACGTGGATGGGAAGGGGCGCGTGTGGTTCGTCGGCCAACAGGGCAACTACCTGGCCCACTTCGACCCGAAGACCGGGGCGTTCGAGCGCTACGAGCTCGAGCCCGGGACCGGTCCTCACAACCTGATCGTGGACGCGGACGGCCACGTGTGGTACGCGGGCAACCGGAACGCTCACATCGGCAGGCTGGACCCGGAGACGCGGAAGATCACGAGGTATCCGATGCCCGACCCCGCCGTTCGGGACCCGCATACCCTGATCTTCGACAGGAACGGCGACATCTGGTTCACCTCGCAGGGCGGGAACCGAGTGGGCAAGCTCACTCGGACTACAGGCGAAATCCGGCTCATCGCCCCGGCGACCCCGGGCGCGCGACCCTACGGCATCGTTATCGACTCGAAGAACCGGCCGTGGATCGTACTCTTCGGGACGAACAAGCTCGCCACCGTGGACCCCGCCACCATGACGCTCCGCGAGATCGCGCTGCCCCGCGAGGGCACGAGACCGCGGCGCATAGCGGTGACCTCCGATGACCGCATCTGGTATACGGATTACGCCGGGGGCTTCCTCGGCCGCTACGACCCTGCGACCGGGAAGGTCCAGGAGTGGAAAGCGCCCGGCGGCGACGGCGCACGCCCCTATGCCCTCGTGAACGATGACCGCGACCGCCTCTGGTTCGTGGAAACCGGACTGCGCCCCAACCGCTTCGTGGGCTTCGACCCCAAGACCGAGACGTTCTTCAGCTTGACGCAGATCGCCAGCGGCGGCGGCGCTGTGCGCCACATGTTCTTCCTCGCCCAGGCGCACGAGATCTGGTTCGGGACCGACACGAACACCATCGGCCGGGCACGGATCCCCTGAGTCCGGGCCGGACGGGCGCCAGAGGAGCGGTGCGAACCGCACAGCAGACCGGGGCAGATCGCCCGGCGCCGGCGGCGCACCCCCGAGGCGGGCGGCGGTGGGCGGCAGACGCTAATCGGAACAAGAAAAATCTGGCCCGACGGCCGCGATGCGATGTAGATTGGACATTCGTAATCGATCGGCTGGTGGCCACCTGATCTGGAGGGTTCGTATGCGCGTTCCTGCATGTGAGGCATCTCGCGTCGTCGTCGCTCTCCTCGTTGCCGTGGCGGCTGTGCCGCTAAGGGCCCAGCAGCCTGCTTCTCACGGGCAGCACGAGATGGGGGGGCAGGGCCAGCCCGGTCACCCGGCGCAGATGCCGGGCCACGGGCCGCAGCAGGCGGTGCTGCCGGAGGGTTGGCAGATGCGCCTCGACCGGGCGAACATGGATCCGGCGGGGGTGAAGTTCGTGGTCATGGGGTCGGGCTGGCACGCGACCACGGGACCGGCGGCGATCTTGTACAAGCCGTCCATGATGGCGGAGGGCGAGTTCCGGGCTCAGACCACGATGGTGCTCACGAAGCCGTCGGAGCACCCGGAGGCGTTCGGTCTGTTCGTGGGGGGTAAGAACCTGGACGGCGAGAGCCAGAGCTACCTCTACTTCCTGGTGCGGCAGGACGGGAAGTACCTGATCAAGCATCGGGCCGGGAGCGAGACCCACACCATCATGGACTGGACGGACCACGCATCCGTGCAGAAGCCGGGCCCGGAGGGCGGTTCGGCGAAGAACACGCTGGCCGTCGAGGCCAGCGCGGACGAGGTCCGCTTCTACGTGAACGGCCAGCAGGTCTCGAGCCTGCCGAGGGCGCAGGCCGACTGTGACGGGATCGTCGGGCTACGGATCAATCACCGGCTCGACGTTCACGTCGCCGAGCTCACCGTCCAGCGGAAGGGCGCCGCGGGTCCCTGAGCCGGCTCCAGTCCCACGTGCTCGGTCGGCGCGACGCCGCCAACTCAGGGCCGGCGTCGCGTCGGCTTCTTTGCTGTCCTCGGCTGCCCCTTTGTTCCACCCTTCCTCGGCAAACAGGCGGTATGCCCTCCGGTCGCCTGCGCCACCTCGGTCACGCGAGCGGGTAGGGCATGCGCCAGACCTTGAGGCGCTCGGGCCCTCGCGGCTCCCGCCGCGGCGCCCAGAGCCCGGGGATCTGGTAGCTGCAGTCGGGGCAGCGGCCGTCGCGCGGGATGCGCTGCTCGAGGATCATGTAGCCGAAGCGGCGGACGAGGGTGGCGCCGCACCCCGGGCAGCGCGTGTCCTCCCAGGCTCCCACCTGCCCCGGCAGGTTCCCGGCGTAGACGAAGCGGAGCCCGGCCCCCGTGCCGATCTCGGCCGCGCGCATCAGGTCCTCCGCCGTGGTATTCCGGTTCTCCGTCATCCTGTAGTCCTGGCGGAACGCGGTCACGTGCCACGGGATGTCCGCCGAGACCGAGGCGATGAGCTCGGCGGCGGCCCGCAACTCGTCGGGCGAATCGTTGAATCCCGGCACCACCAGCGTCACAACCTCGACCCAGAACCCGCGCTCGTGGGTCATGCGGATGGTGTCCAGCACGTGCCGGAGCAGGCCGCCGAGGCTGCGATAACTCCTGTCGCTCATCGACTTGAGGTCGATCTTGTAGGCGTCCGTCCAGGGGCGCAGATAGTCGAGGGCCTCGGGCGTCGCGTTTCCGTTGGAGATGAAGGCGGTGTGGAACCCACGGGCACGCACCCGCTGGAACACATCCACTGCCCACTCCGCGGTGATGAGCGGCTCGTTGTAGGAGCTGGCGACCACGCCGGCATCCAGGCGCTCGGCGAGCTCCACGAGCTCGTCCGCCGGCACGTCCGTCGGCTGTACGCCCGCCGTCCCGTCCCGCAGCGCCTGGCTGGTCACCCAGTTCTGGCAGTACCCGCAGTGGAAGTCGCAGCCGAGCATGCCGAAGGTGAGGGCGTCGCGGCCGGGGAGCATGTGGAAGAACGGCTTCTTCTCGACGGGGTCGCACTGGAGTGCGGCCACGTAGCTCTTGGGGACGAACAGGGTGCCGCCGCGGTTGAAGCGCACCTTGCAGATCCCGCGTCGCCCGTCCTTGAGCAGACAGCGGTGACCACAGGCGTAGCAGCGCACCGCCCCGCCGTCGAGCCGCTCGAAGAGCTCGCCGGGCGCGGTACGGGAGTCGAGAAGTTCAGCGAGCGTGGAGGTCACACCGGCCATTGCGGCAGGATATACCCCGACGCGGGGGAGCCGTTGCCTCTCTCGCCCGGAGCTGAAGGGCGGTCCGAGTCACCCGCGCTCGCGGCGGTGGCGCGATCCGGCGGCGGCCGGCTTCGTCGTGTTGCACCCGCGCATTCAGCAGGTCGGGGAAGAACCACAGCGACGTGCTAGCGCTGCGGCCACTCCTTCTTCATGACCCTGGCCAGCGGCTCCTCGGCGCGGGTGGGCCGGAACGCCTCGCGGGTCCTGAAATCGAACTGGTCGCCGGGCGCCAGGAAGTAAAAGCGGCCGCCGGAGTCGAGCTGGCGGCCGCGGTCGTAGACGGCCGCGTAGCTCTGGCCGACGACCTCGAAGCGATCGCCCTGCACCACGATGGCCGTGTTCTCGTCGATGCCGATCCCCAGGAGCTCCGGTTGCGCCTCGATGACCTGGATCAGGTCGAACTGGCGGTTGCGCCGGAGCAGGTGCTGGTCGATGGCCACGTTCTTCAGGAAGCCGAAGCCTTCCGTGTGGTCGCCGATCAGGAGCTCGTTCGTCTTGGTGTCGCCGCGCACCAGGAAGGATCCCTGGATCGTCGCGCCCGCCGACGAACCGCCGATCACGCCGCCGCGCTCGAGAAGCTTCCACAGCTCCTGGTGGACCTTCGTGTTCAGGTACGAGTCCGCGAGCCGCCACTGGCGGCCGCCCGGGAACCAGACGCCCCGCGCCTCGCGGATCGGTCGCCCGAAGGAATCGGAGTTGGCGACGGCGCGGTCACGGGTGTGGAGCACGGTCAGGTTCGTCGCGCCCAGCGCCTTGAAGGCGAGGAGGCCCGAGTAGTAGTCGTCGTAGTCCTCGGCTTCGCCCGCGGTGGGGATCACGACGATGGGTGCGTCGGCGCCGCCGGCCAGATTCAGGAAACGCCGCAGAATGGTGGTATCCTCAAGGGCGCCGCCCACGATGACGAGGGCGCCCCGGGCGGGCCCGACCTCCTGCGCTGGGGCATCTTCAGCGAGAACGATCGAGATGAGCAGGGCCCCGGCCACACGCCCCGCGACGGCCAGCCCCTTCATGCCTATCTCCTCCGTGACGATGCGGTCCACGAACGGCGGTCGCACCCCGGCCGAGCGCGGCCTGTGCGACGTGCCGCTTCCCCAGTAGAATCCAAACCTATGAGCGGTGAGCCGACGTACGAGCCCCAGCCCGTTCACTCAGATCTCGGGGAGCTGGTCCAGCGGACCGCCGGGCTCCAGCCGTGGCGGCGCGTCTTCCACGCCGGGAACGGCCTGGTCGTCGCGGGGGCGCTGGCGGCGTTCCCCATCGCGCGCGAGACCGCGCTCGGCCTGCTGGGTGCGGCGCTCATCGTCCTCTTCGCCGCCGACCTCGTCCGCCTGGCGAGCCCGGCCGCGAACCTCCTCTTCTTCCGCACCTTCGCGCCGCTCGTCTCGCCGCGCGAGGCGCGACGGATCGCGTCCTCGACGTGGTACGCGCTCGGGGTCTGGCTCGCCATCGCACTCTACCCGCGGCAGATCGCCATCGCGAGCATCCTAGCGCTGGCCGTGGCGGACCCGGTGGCAGGCTACGTGGGCCGGCGCTGGGGGAAACGTCCGCTCGGCCGCGACGGCACCCTGGAAGGGAGCGCGGCGTTCCTCCTCGCCTGCGCCCTCGCGTTCGCCCCGTTCACCGACCCCTTCCGCGCCGCCCTCGCCGCCGCCGCGACGTCCGGCGCCGAGCGGCTGCCGCGGATCCTGGACGACAACGTGACGATCCCGCTGGCCGCGGGCGCAGCGCTTTGGGCGAGCGCTCTGCTCTGAGCGGGTCTGAGCGGGCCGCTCCCACGAGCCTTGCAGGAACCGCGATTCAACCCGGACACGGCCCACGCGACAAGCCGCTCCGCCGCTCCGCCGCTCCGCCGCTTGCCCGCTACCCGCCGATCCCCGCCAGATCCAGCAGGAACGCATAGATGAAGGCGATCTCCCGGTAGCGCTGGTAGCGGCCGGACGCGCCGCCGTGCCCGGCCTCGAAGTTCGTCCTGAGAATGAGCCGGTTCCGATCCGTTTTCAGCGCCCGCAGCTTCGCCACCCACTTCGCCGGCTCCCAGTACTGCACCTGGGAGTCGTGAAGGCCGGTGGTGACCAGGAGGTTGGGGTACGCCTTCGCTTCCACGTTGTCGTACGGCGAATAGGAGAGGATGTAGCGGTAGTACTCCGGGTCGTTCGGGTTGCCCCACTCGTCGTACTCCGCCGTCGTGAGGGGGATGCTCTCGTCGAGCATCGTGGTGACCACGTCCACGAACGGGACCTGGGCGACCACGCCCCTGAAGAGGTCGGGCCGCAGGTTCGTCACCGCGCCCATGAGGAGGCCGCCCGCGCTGCCGCCCTGGGCGAAGAGCTTCTCCGGACTCGTATAGCGCTGCTCGATCAGGAAGTCGGCGACATCGATGAAGTCGGTGAACGTGTTGCTCTTCCGGAGCAGCTTCCCGTTCTCATACCAATCGCGGCCAAGCTCCTGTCCGCCCCGCACGTGCGCGATGGCATAGACGAACCCGCGGTCCAGGAGGCTCAGGCGCGTGGAGCTGAAGCTCGCGTCCATGCTGGCCCCATACGAGCCGTAACCGTAGAGGAGGAGCGGGTTCTCGCCGTTCTTCTGGACCCCCTTTCGGAAGACGATGGAGACTGGAACCGCGATCCCATCGCGCGCCCGAGCGTAGAGCCGCTCCGTGACGTAGTTCGACGGGTCGAAGCCGCCCAGCACCTCCTCCCGCTTCACGAGCGTCTTCGCCCGGCTCGTCAGGTCGTAGTCGTACGTGGACTGCGGGGTCGTGAGGGAGGTGTACTCGTAGCGCAGCACTGCTGCGTCGAACTCCGGGTTCATGCCCACAAACGCCAGGTACGCCGGCTCGCCGAAGTCCACGTAGTGGTCATCCTCGCCTGCGTGGCCGCGAACGCGCAGCCGGACGAGGCCGTTCCGGCGCTCCGTGAGCACCAGGCGGTCCCGGAAGACGTCGAAGGACTCGAGGAGCACATCGTCCCGGTGGGGGATCACCTCCTCCCACCGGGCCTTCGTGGCGCCCACCGGCATGCGCATGAGCCGGAAGTTCTTTGCGGCGTCGTTGGTGCGGATGTAGAACCAGTCGCCGGCATGGTCCACGTCGTACTCGTGCCCGCGCTCCCGCGGCAGAACGACCCGGAGCTCGCCGCCAGGACGGTCCGCATCGAGGTACCGGTATTCGGACGCCAACGTCTGCGACAACGCGATCATCACGTACTTCCTGGAACGCGTCTTGAACACGAAGGCGCTGAACGTCGAGTCCTTCTCCTCGTAGACGAGCGCGTCCCGGCCGGCGTCCGTCCCCAGGACGTGCCGGTAAATGCGGTACCAGCGCAGCGTGACCGAATCCTGCTTCGTGTACAAGACGGTCCGATTGTCGTTCGCCCAGACGACGTTCCCGGTCACCCGCGGGATCACGTCCCGGAGGGCCTTCCCCGTCTTCAGGCTCTTGAACCGAAGCGTATAGATCCGGCGCCCTACGGTATCGGAGCCAAAGGCGAGGAGGTCGTGGCCGGAGCTCACCTGGACGCCGGAGGCCTGGAAGAAGCCATGTCCTCGCGCCAGGGCGTTCACGTCGAGGATGACCTCCTCGGGCGCGTCCATGGAACCCTTCCGGCGCGCGTAGATCGGGTACTCCTTACCCTCCTCGAAGCGCGTATAGTAGAAGTAATCGTCACGGAGGTACGGGGCGCTCATATCCGTCTGCTTGATGCGCCCCTTGATCTCTGCGAACAGCTTCTGCTGCAGCGCCTTCGTGTGGGCCATCACGCCCTTGGTGTACTCGTTCTCGGCGCGCAGGTACGCGAGGACCTCCGGGTTGTCCCGCTCGCGCAGCCAGTAGTACGGATCGATGCGGATGTGCCCGTGCTCCTCGAGCTTCGCCGGCGTCGTCCGCGCGACGGGCGCCCGCGCAACGGTTTTCGTTGCCGCCTGCGGGCGGAGGGCCTGCGGCCGGACGGTCGGGATCGCAAGGGCGAGCCACAGGACGGACAACCACAACCGGTGCGGATGACGCATACAGCCCTCTCGTTCGCAGGCGAAGAGCCGCAAGGCGGCCCCCGGGATGAGCGCTTCCAGTCTAGCGCTGACGTCGAGACAGGTCCAGGCGTCCCCAGGGCGACGTAGTGCGACGCTCGGCAGCAGCGTCAACAGAGCCGCGCGGTGACGGGAGGACGAAAGCGACGAGACACCAGACGCCGCAGCGACTGGGACGACGGGGCGCTGAGGCGACGCCGCGACCGGCCGACATCTGGCGACACGGGTGGCTCGACGGTTAATTGTGATTGATCGATGCCTGAAGAACGCACCATGCCGCCGGCGCAGGGTCCGGGCGCCGAGGCACCCCGCCGCAAGGCCGGAATTGCGGCCGTCGCCCTCGCCCTCGCGGCCGGCACCGGGCTGTTCGTACTTCTCCTTATCCGCGGGTCGCCCCTCGCGCCGCCGGCAGCCGATGTGGCCGTCGTTCCCTTCGAGATCGTCGGCGCCCTGGACGCGGACTTCGGACGCGACCTGGCACGGCTCGCGACCTACCGGCTCGAGCACACTCCTGGAATCCGGGCCGCGCCCATCCGCATCGTGTTCCCGGAGTGGGACCGCCTGCGCGGAGAGACGAACCTCAACCCCCGGGACCCCCGGGCCTTTGCCCGCCGGCTCCGGGTCCGCTACCTGGTGCGCGGCGTCGCAACCCGCTCGCCGGCCGGGGTCGAGGTGGAGCTCGAGGTGGTGGACTCACTCCGCAGCCGGTCGCCGTACCACCAGCGCATCCGCGGGCACGCGCCCGATCTGCTCCAACTGAGCGACGGGGTCGCTAGGGAGGTCGTGCGGCTCCTACACCCGGAGTTCCGCCACCCACCCGACCGCACACCCTACGAAGAACTTCCGCGCGCTGCGCCAGGGGCCAGGCGAGCCACGACTCCCCAAGTACGCGGAGGCGCCTCTACCCGACCGACGGCAACTCGCGTTCCATTACGGCGACGAACTCTTCGGTCGCGGCGCGCCCTTCGCGCCGCCGCTGGCGGTCGTTCCGCAACCTGACCGGTCGTCGCAGAGTATATCTTGCGATATATCGGTCCACGCATTAATGTATCTTTCGATATATCACCTTCGCTGCCGCACTCGTCCCCAACGGCGGGATCAGGAGCGCTGGTGGTGTACAGAGTGGGGGCGGTGGTTAGTGGTCTTCTGATGTGAGGTTCGAGCCATGCGATTCCAGGACTGCTGGGGCTTTGCGTTCACGGGCGGTGCGGGCCGGGGCGGGCGGGGGTTCCGCTGGAGCCCGTTCGAGCGCGGCGACCTCAAGTTCGTGATCCTGCGGCTCCTCTCCGGGAAGTCCATGCACGGGTACCAGGTGATGCAGGCGCTGGAGAAGGAGTCGTGCGGGTGTTACCGGGCGAGCCCGGGATCCGTGTATCCGACGCTGCAGATGCTCGAGGACCAGGGCTACGTCCGGTCCGAGCAGGCCGAGGGCAAGAAAGTTTACCACATCACGGACGCGGGCCGCGAGTACCTGAAGGAGCATCGGGACGTGGTGGACGACATCCTGGACCGCGTCTCCTCGTTCACGGACCGCTTCTTCGGCCGGGAGATGCGGGATCTCTCGTCCACGTTCTCGCGCCTCGCGCAGGTCTGCTTCGAGGGCGCGATCCGCGGGAGCAACGATCCGGAGGTGGTGGCGCGGATCCGCGAGATCCTGGAGCGCGCGGCTGGGGATATCGAGGAGGCGCGCCGGGCGGCCCGGGGCGGGGGGCCGCAGCCGGAGGGAACGGAGGCATAGCAGCCGGCTCGGGCAGCGCGAGCGCGGTGGCCGCGGTGGCGGGGGGCTTGGGGTGGTTGGGGGTCGGGCGAACCTGTGCCTCGGCTGCCGCGGCGCCGAGGCCGCCGGCCTTCAGACCGCCACCGCCTCGATGCGCTCGCCGACCTCGGCCAGCGCGGCGTGGGCGGCGGCGAGCCGCGCGACGGGCACGCGGTAGGGCGAGCAGGACACGTAGTCCAGGCCGATGCGGTGGCAGAAGATGACCGAGCGCGGGTCGCCGCCGTGCTCGCCGCAGATCCCCACCTTGAGGTCCTGCCGCGCGCTGCGACCCTCCCGCACCGCGATCTCGACGAGGCGGCCGACGCCCTCTTCGTCGATGGTCTGGAACGGGTCATCGCCGTAGATCCCCGTTTCCACGTAGAACGGCAGGAACGTGCCGGCGTCGTCGCGGGAGATGCCGAGCACCGTCTGGGTGAGGTCGTTCGTGCCGAAGGAGAAGAACTCGGCCTCCTCGGCGATCGCGTCCGCGGTCACGCAGGCGCGGGGCAGCTCGATCATCGTGCCGACCCAGTACTGGACGCGCTCTCCCGTCTCGCCGAACACCTCTTCGGCCACGCGGTCGATCACCTCGCGCTGGCGCCGCAGCTCCTCCACGTGCCCGACGAGGGGGATCATGATCTCCGGGTACACGTGGACCCCGCGGCGCTGCGAGGCCACGGCCGCCTCGAAGATCGCCCGCGCCTGCACCTCGGTGATCTCCGGGTGGCTCAGTCCGAGCCGGCAGCCCCGGTGCCCGAGCATGGGGTTCGCCTCCCGCAGGCGCTCGACGAGTGCACGGAGGTGGTCCGCGGTCACCCCCATCTTCTCGGCCAGGCTCTCGATCTCCCGCGGGTCAGCGGGCAGGAACTCGTGCAGAGGCGGATCGAGGGACCGGATGGTGACCGGGTAGCCGTCCATCGCCTCGAAGATCCCTTCGAAGTCCGCGCGCTGCATCGGCTGGATCTTCGCCAGCGCCCGCCGGCGACCCTCGACGTCCGGTGCCAGGATCATCTCCCGCACCGCGTCGATGCGGTCCCCCTCGAAGAACATGTGCTCGGTGCGGCAGAGGCCGATCCCCTCGGCCCCGAAGGCGCGCCCGCGCCGCGCGTCCTCGGGCGTGTCCGCGTTCGTGCGCACGCCCAACCGCCGGAACTCGTCGGCCCAGCTCATGAGCCGATGGAACTCCTCGCTGAGCTGCGGCTCCACCGTGGGCACGCAGCCGACAAGCACGCGCCCCTCCGACCCATCCACGGTGATCCACTCGCCCTTGGCGACAAGCCGCCCGTGTATCGAGAAGCCCTGCGCCGACGGATCGACGTCGATGTCCTTCGCCCCCACCACGCACGGTTTCCCCATGCCGCGGGCCACCACCGCCGCGTGGCTCGTCATGCCGCCCCGCGCCGTGAGGATCGCCTGGGCGGCGACCATCCCGTGAAAGTCGTCCGGCGAGGTCTCCTGGCGCACGAGGATCACGGGATCGCCCACCTCCGCACGGCCAACCGCTTCATCCGGATCCAGGACGACCCGCCCCGCCGCGGCGCCCGGTGACGCCGGCAGCCCGCGGGCGAGCTCCTCGACCGGCGCCTCCGGGTCGATCCGGCGGTGGAGCAGGTGCACGAGGTCCTCGGGCGCCATCCGCAGCACCGCCTCCCGCGGCGTAATGAGCCCCTCGTCCACGAGGTCCACCGCGATCTTCACGGCCGCCTGCGCCGTCCGCTTGCCTGCCCGCGTCTGGAGCATATACAGCCTGCTGTGCTCCACCGTGAACTCCAGGTCCTGGAGGTCACGGTAGTGCTCCTCCAGACGGCGGCAGGTGGCCACCAGCTCCTCGTACGCTTGCGGCAGTCGCTCCCGCAGCGCGACGATGGGGAGCGGGTCGCGGATCCCCGCCACCACGTCCTCGCCCTGGGCGTTGAGCAGGAACTCGCCGAAGAAGCGTTTCTCGCCGGTGGACGGATCCCGGGTGAACGCCACGCCTGTGGCGCTGTCCTCGCCCAGGTTCCCGAACACCATGGACTGGACATTGACGGCCGTGCCCAGGTCCTCCGGGACACGGTGCACGCGGCGGTAGTGGATCGCGCGCTCGGTGTTCCAGCTCCGGAACACCGCCTCGATGGCACCCCAGAGCTGGTCTTGCGGGTCGTCAGGGAAGTCGTGGCCGGTGTGCTCGCGCACGATGGCCCGGTACTCGTGCAGCAGCTCGCGAAGCATGTCGGCATCGAGCTCCGTGTCGTGGCTCACGCCCCGGGCCCTCTTCTTCGCCTGGAGCCGCTGCTCGAAATGCTCGCGGGGTACCCGGAGTACCACGCCGCCATACATCTGGATGAAGCGGCGATAGCAGTCGTACGCGAAGCGGGGGTTTCTCGCCTGGGCCGCGAGTCCCGTCACCGTCCGATCGTTGAACCCGAGGTTCAGGATCGTGTCCATCATCCCGGGCATGGACAGGGCGGCGCCGGAGCGCACGGAGACGAGCAGCGGGTCCTGGGGGTCGCCGAACCTCCTGCCGCGCACGGATTCCAGCTGGCGGAGCGCCTGCTCCACTTCCTCGCGGAGCCCGTGGGGCAGGTGCCCCTCTCGGAGGTAGGCGCGACACGCCTCCGTCGTGATGGTGAAGCCGGGCGGAACGGGAAGGCCCACCCGGGTCATCTCGGCCAGGTTCGCGCCCTTGCCGCCCAGGAGGTGCTTCATGTCCTTGTTGCCGTCGGCGTGGCCGTCCGCGAAGAAATACACGTAGCGCACCATTGCTCCTCACCACGATCCGAAGTGGCAAACAACATCTCCGCCCGGGGACGATGCCCGCAGCGGAGGATCGGCCCGACCGCACGGGCGCGCCGGCCCGCCCGACGGGCCATCAGTCCCGGGACCACCGAGCTATCATCTATAAGGCGGTCCCTCGGCACCGGCAACCACGGGCAACCACGGGCGAGGCCGGGGGGGGGCCGGAGCGGCGGGGCCGCACGTGTGCCCGCGGCCGAATCCGCGTCGGGCGGCCTCTGCGCTGAGTCGCGTTCGCCCCGCCTGGCGGTGCTCATTGCCCCGCGCTCCGCGGCGGTGCACTATTCCAGCCGCGGTGGCCCCCCGCGTTCGTGGGCCGAGCCCCGCCCAGACCGTTTGTGGTTCCCGTTGAAATACCGAGCGACCACTGCCGTCATGGGAGGAGAACGGGATGAACACGCGTTGGCTAGTTTCGATCGGTGCGGCCTCGCTGGCCATGCTGGTACCGGCCGGAGCCGGAGCCCAGGATGTCCGCGAACGGATCGAGAGCCTCACGAAAGAGAATGCGATCCTCTACGCGAAGCCGCTTACCAGCGGCCTCGGTGTGGCCATGAACCAGGGGGTCTTCCACACCGCGGCCGTGCACGGGCTCCTGGGCTTCCACGTCGGCGTCGCCTTCACGGGCGCCGCGCTCACGGACGACGACGACCTGTTCAAGCCGGTGCTCCCGAAGCAGGTCAGTTACCGGGGCCTCACGTTCACGGACCCGTACGGGTCGCCGGACGCCGCCGGCCTCAGCCCTACGGTGACGGGGTCGGGCAGCGGACGGGTATTCGAGCCACAGGGCGCCTATCGCGCCGCGCTCCTCGCCGCTGGACAGAATCCGTCGAACTTCAGACTGCACATGCCCGATGGCTTCGGCGATGATTTCGGCGTGGACTTCGTCCCTATGGTGGTCATCCAGGCGGGCGTGGGCTTGATCCTGGGCACCGAGGTCTCCGTGCGACTCCTGCCCGAGATCGAGATCCCGGCGGTGGGGGAGGACGTTGGCAAGATCTCGGCCACCGGCTTCGGCATCAAGCATTCGCTGAGCCAGTACATCCCGCTTTTCCCCATCGATGTGGCGGCGCATTTCGGAAAGCTCAGCCTCGATGTCGGCGACTACGTGGAGGCTTCGTCCACGACGTACGGCCTCATCGCCAGCAAGGGCCTGGGAGTACTGACGCTCTACGGCGCCGGCGGACGCGAATCAGCGGACGTGGACGTGGAGTACGTCCTGGACAACCCGACGAATGACCCGGGGCTCCCACCGGATAAGACGAGGATCGCGTTCACCGACGAGCTAGATGGCGAGACCCGCTTCACGGTGGGCGGCACCTTGAACCTGGCGCTCCTCAAGCTCTCGGCGGACTACTCGTTCGCCGACCGGAACGCGTTCTCGGCCAAGGCACTCTTCTCATTCCGGTAATCCGGGCGCCCACGCCCAATACGAAAGGGGCCGCTCACCTCGCGCTGCGAGGGGGCGGCCCCCGGCCGTTTCAGGACCCTCAGGCGCCCCCGACCTTCTCCAGGTAGGCGCGCGCCATCTTGAGCTCCGGCCGCTCACCGTCCCCGGGCTCCATGAGCTTGACGAGCGCACCGTAGCGCTCCCGCGCCGTCGCGGGCTGTCCGGCCAGCTCGGCAGCGCGGCCGGCGCCGAAGAGGGCACGGGCTCGGTCCGGCTCCCGCTTGAGCGTGGCCTCGAAGGCTCGCAGCGCGTCCGTCGCGCGCCCGAGATCCATGAGCAGATCGCCCTCCAGCTCCCGCGCCGGAAGGATCGGGCCCGGCGTGACCGGGTGCTTCTCGAAAGAGTCCTCCAGATCCGCCGCCGCGCGGGCGAGGCTCAGCGCCTCGTCCGTCTTGCCTTCCGCGCGGGCGATCCAGGCCACGACCGCCAGGCGCTGCGCCTCGATGACCCTCGCCCAGTACGTCTCCTTCCGGCCCTCCGCGTCCTCCTTGAGCCGCGCCAGGACCGCCGCCTCCTCGCGAGCGACGGCGACCTCGCCGCTCCGCGCCCCGCCGATCCCGCGTGCGAAGCGCGTGAGCGCCTCCGTCCACGGGCTGCCGGGCGCCGGATGCACCACCAGCTTCGCGGCTTCGTCCCAGCGCCCGCGCTCGAGAGCATAGCGGACCGGCATGGCCACCAGATTGTAGGCGTTGTACACCTCCTCCGGCGCGCCCGCCTGCGCCGCGATGTGCAGCGCTTCGTCCACCACCTTCCTCGCCGCCGCGTCGCGCCCCTGTTGGAGGAAGGCGTACACCATGTAGTCCCAGGGGTGGAAGCGCCCGGTGGGGTTCCGCTCCGCCTCCGCCGAGCGGCGGTTCGTCTCGATGGACTCGTCCCAGTAGCCCAGGCGCGTGAAGATGTGGGAGGGCATGTGCAGCGCGTGGGGCACTGACGGCGCGATGCGGGCGTAGCGGCGAGCGGCATCGAGCCCGTGGCGCGCCAGCGACGGCGCATCGTACGAGTGGATGATGTAGTGGGCCAACCCGGGATGATCCGGCCGCTCGAGGAACAGAGGCTCCAGGATCGTCACCGCCTCGAGCTGCCTCCGGTACGTGAGGTCGTCCGCGGGCGCGTTCGCCACCACGGCGAGGGCATAGAAGATTGTGGCCTCGGGATCCTCGGGGTGGGCTTCGTACACGCGCTTCATCGCCTCCTCGTACGCCAGCCTCCGCGTGCGCGCATCACGCCGCTCGTGATCGTCGTACAGCGCCCGCACGGCTTCGACGTACCCCCGCTCCCGCGCCGTCGGCGCCCCGAGCGCCTGTGCCTTCTTCGCAGCCTCGAGCCCGGCCGCGAGATTCGTCCCCGCCATGACGCCAGCAAAGGGATTGCCCAGGTACGTCAGGGCGATGCCCCAGTACGCCATGGCGCAGTTCGCGTCCGCGTCCGCCGCGCTCTGGAAGCTCTGGCGCGCTTCCGGAAACCAGAAGGAGTGGAGCATGGCGACGCCGCGCTCAAAGCGAGGCTGAGCCTCGGCGCTGCACGAGACCGGGAATTGTACGCTGCCGAGGCGGTACTCCTGCGGGGCGCCGTGCGCGTGCTGGGCCTGGCCCGGCAGACGCGGCGCGGCCGCCAGGAGCGCCACTGCGGTCAGGACGGCGCTACGGGCTGTGCTCATAACTCGCCTCCTCTCGGTCAGGAAGTTTCTGTGCCTCAGTTCGCCGCCGGCTCGGGTGCCGCGGCGACCTCGAAGGTGAGTGTCGCCCACCAGCTCTCGTAGTCGAAGCCGGAGTCCGGGGCCGCCGGCAGCATGTGGATCGCCTTGAGATACCAGTAGCCGGAGACGTAGAGGGCGAAGCGGGCCACGCCGTCCCCGTCGGTGGTCGCCTGCGCGGTGGGTCCGGCGCCCGCGCCGGCGCGCCCCGCGAACACGGCGACGCCGGGCAGCGGCCGCCCGCGGAAAAGGAGGCGCGCCGCGATCTCGTCGCCCGCTTGGAGCTCGAGCGGTTCGTTCAGCGGGACGAACTCGATGGCGTGTCCCAGCGGGCGGTCGAAGACGGTCGCGCCGGCGGTGCCAACGCGCACGAGCGCCTTCGCGAACTTCGTGTACCGCTCGTCCGCGTCCCGGCCGGCGAGCCCCTGCGCCTTGCGCTCGGCCAGGATGTGGGGCAGGCCCTCGTGGGCGAGGTAGTCGTTGAACTGCTCGGCCGTCAGGTGGATCGGCCGCGGATGAAGCGCGACGGCGACCCACCACTCGCCCGGCCCCGTCGGTCGCGCCTCGAGCCAGAGGGACCGTCCGAGCTGCGCCTTTCGCCCGATGGGCACGGTCTCCGACGCGGACACGAGCTTCGCATCCGCCAGCCGGTCCAGGCTCACCGCCGACTCGCTCTCCGGGAACTCCATTCCCGTCTGGCCCGCCACGTGAAGCTGCCAGCCCTCAGGGACCTGGAAGAACTCGGGGACCAGCCAGAAGTCGTGGGCGGCCACGGCCCCGGCAAGGGCGACGGCCAGGCCACCCGCCAGCAGCAACGCCCGTCTCATCGACACCTCTTCTCGAGGGTCCATCCGTTCACCGCCGCGCCGACCGCAGCCGTCGGCGGTCGGGAGGCTGTAGCCCGAGGGCACCCTCTTTAGCGTGTGCGCGGCGCGACGGTGTGTCAAGAGCGATTATCGTTTGCCGGCCCGCGGCCCGCTGCCGGCCGTCTCGAGCCTGGAGCGTATCGCCGGACGCCGCCGTTAGCGACCCTACAGCTCCTCCAGCGTTGCCGGCCAGTCCTCGCGGAGCAGGCGCGCGCGGTCGCGCAGCAGCTTCCCCTTCGTCTGGCAGCGGGCGCAGTAGTTCTTCTCGTGCTTCGCGTAGACTATCTTGCTGCCGGCCCGCCGATTCCCCGGGGACCGCGTGCGCCCCGAAAGCGGCGGGCTAAGGACAGCGGACCCGGGCCGGAGGGGCACGATGGCACAGCGCGGAATGCTGGAGCGCCTGATCGGCGCAGCGTTCTTCGACATCAACACCTACGAGGAGGTGGAGGCGGACGCCTCCCTCACCGGGCAGGCGGCCGCAGTCGTCTTCCTCACGGCCATCGCCGACGCCATCGGCTCCAGCGGCGCCGGCCCGTTCGGGGCCGTCTTCTCCGGCGCCTCCGACGTCTTCGGCTGGTTCGTCTGGGCAGCCGCTACATACCTCATCGGGACCAAGGTATTCGGAGGCACAGCCAGCTGGGGCGAACTGCTCCGGACCCTCGGATTCGCCCACGCCCCGGGCTTCCTTCTCATCCTGGGGATCATCCCTCTCCTGGGGTGGGGCGTACAGGCCGTCGTCGCGCTCTGGATGCTCGCCCTGGGGGTCATCGCCGTGCGCCAGGCCCTGGACTTCTCGACCCAGAAGGCCCTCGCCACCGTCTTCCTCGGCTGGGTCGCACTGGCGATCCTGCACGCGCTGTTCTGACAGCGCCACCGGCTCCGGTTCCCTCGCTCCCATCGGCCACCTCTGCGGCGAGTGCCGGCCGGGTCCCCCATTCCGGGCCGGCGGGCAGCTTCGCCGGCCCGTCGGCCGGCTCACCGACGCTCGGTAGCCCGCGCGACGGCGCCGCCATAGTCCAGGCGGTCGTGTCCCAATTTGATTCAAATTAGGACACGACCAGACAGGCTTGCGTTTCCAAATCCGCAGCGCTATCGTAGTACCGAAGAAATACCGAATACGGCCGCGACGGCGGAGAAGCCGTGCGCAGGCGCGCGATCTCAGCAGGGGGCGAGTGGCGTGCCGGGGACCCGGAGGGGACCAGATGCCATGAAGGAACTGCCGATCCACGGCCGCGGCGCCTCCTGGAACCCGCCCAACCGCTTCGAGCCGATCCTTGTGGAGCGGGAGGATTGGGACCCGGACGATCCCCTTCCCCGGACGCAGTTCTTCCGCGACGCCGCGCGGAGCATTCTCGCGCGTAATGACAGCCCGGACGTGGGCTTCGAGGTGAGCGTCAACCCGTATCGGGGTTGTGAGCATGGCTGTGTCTATTGTGCCTCGGGTGAAACTCCGATTCTCATGGCGGACGGGACCACGCGTCGGCTGGCCGATCTCCGGGTGGGTGACCACATCTACGGGACTGCACGGGATGGCTGGTATCGCAGGTACGTGAAAACAGTTGTTCTCGCGCACTGGGAAACGCAAAAGCCAGCGTACCGGATCAGGCTCGGGGAAGGTACCGAGCTGATCGCCAGCGAAGATCATCGTCTCCTCACGCTCCGAGGCTGGAAGTTCGTCACCGGAACGGAGCAAGGAGCCAATCGCAGACCGCACCTGACGACGAACGACGAGCTGCTGGGGATCGGCGGTCTCCAGGTCAACAGTGGCGAGTCGGACGACTACAGGCTCGGATATCTGTGCGGAATCATGCGGGGCGACGGCCATCTCGCCTCGCACGACTACCAGAGAGCCAGCGGTCGGAGGAGCCGTCTCTACCAGTTCCGTCTCGCCATGGTCGACGAGCCAGCCCTCGAACGGGCAGCCAGATACCTGGCCGAGCTCGGGGTCGAGACGACCCGATTCGCCTTTCAGCGGGCAACCGGGAGGAGAAAGGAGATCCGTGGAATTCGAGCGCAGTCCCGCAGCAGCTTCGAGCGGATCACTCAGCTCGTGGCTTGGCCCGCCTGGCCATCGCTCGAATGGAGCAGAGGGTTCCTGGCCGGGATCTTCGATGCGGAGGGCAGCTACAGCGGTGGCATCCTCCGAATCCCGAATACGGACACGGCGATCGTCGAGACGACCACCAAGGCGATGAGACGTCTCGGCTTCGACCTCGCGGTAGAGCGCGTGAAGCGGAACCGCACGCGCCCGATCACCATCGTCCGCGTGCTGGGCGGCCTGAGGCAGCACCTCCGGTTCTTCCACGGCGTGAATCCTGCGATCCTTCGAAAGCGCGCCATCGGGGGTCAGGCCCTGAAGAGCAGCGCACAGCTCCGGGTAGTCTCCGTGGAGCCGATCGGTTTGATGACGCTCTTCGATATCACGACCGGCACGGGCGACTTCATGGCGAACGGTGTCGTCAGCCACAACTGCTACGCCCGTCCCACGCACGAGTACTTGGGCCTCTCCGCCGGTCTCGACTTCGAGACGAAGATCTTCGTGAAGGAGGATGCGCCCGAGCTGCTCCGGCGCTCGCTCTCCTCACCGCGCTGGCAGCCGCAGGTCATCGCCATCAGCGGGGTGACCGATCCCTATCAGCCCGTGGAGCGGCGGCTCGGGCTCACGCGCCGCTGCCTCGAGGTGCTGGCAGAGTTTCGGAATCCCGTCGGCGTGGTCACGAAGAACTACCTGGTGACCCGCGACCTCGACGTGCTCAGCGAGCTCGCGCACCACCGCGCCGCGTCCGTGACGCTCTCGGTTACCACGCTCGACAACCGGCTCCAGCGCGTGATGGAGCCGCGCACCTCGATCCCGGCGCGGAGGCTGGCCGCCATCCAGGCGCTGACACGCGCCGGGATCCCGACCGGCGTCATGGTCGCGCCGGTGATCCCCGGGCTCACGGACCACGAGCTCCCCAAGATCCTGGAGGCGGCGGCGGGCGCGGGGGCCACGCGGGCGGGCTACGTGCTCCTCCGGCTGCCGTACGCGGTGGCGTCCCTCTTCGAGACGTGGCTCGCGCAGCATTTCCCGGAGCGCAAGGACAAGGTCCTGGGGCGGATCCGGGAGATGCGCGGCGGCCGGCTCTACGATTCTCGCTTCGGGGCTCGCAAGAAAGGCCAGGGTCCGTACGCCGAGCAGATCGCGCGGATGTTCGCGGTCACGTGCAAGCGGCTGGGGCTCAACCGCCCGGCGAGCGAGCTGTCCATCGCGGCTTTCCGGCGCCCGTCCGCGGAGGGGCAACTCGACATCTTCTTGGGGTGACCGGCATGTCAACGTGGCTCGGTTCAGGGCTAACGCGGCGCGTAACCTGGGGGCCGGACTGGCGCGGACCGTGCGTTCTTTGCACGGGCGGTGGCAGGACGGACCGACAGGTTGACGCGCTTGATACTCATTGAGGCCCCCTTCCTTGGTATGCTACGATGGTGTGCTGAAACCGGTCGGTGACCGCCCACCGCAACGGCGTCGCCGATCAGTTCGTCGATCCCCAGGTCCGCAAGGCCGTCGAAGTCGACCTCGAACTCGTCGATCACCTGGCCCTCCTGATCGGCGATCTCGAACGCCACATCCTGCGCACCGCCCAGGGCCACGACCCCCAGACCCTCTACCGCCTGCTACCCCCTGAGAACCGTTCACGGCATCGGTAAGGTCCTGTCCCTCATCCTTTTCTACCAGATCGACGACATCCGCCGCTTCCCCTCGCTCCAGGACTTCGTCTCCTGGGCTGATCGTTGACAGTTCTCCTTGTAGCCGAACTGTAAACCCTGTCCCCAGTACGTTCTGTAAACGATGTCCCAAGTGTTCATTCCGTTGGTGTGGCACGTGAGCTCGACGCCCCCGGGAAGCGCGTCCGGATGTACTCCCTGGCGCTTTCTGGAGGTAGTACGACACTACCCGGCCCGCTGCGCGCGTAAAGGTCGCCGTCAGGGCCCTTCTCCATCCCCTTCCACCTCAGGAACACGGGCTCCGGGCTCCGCTGGCAGCTCACCACGCAGACGGTCCTTCCTTGTACGATCTGCGTCTTCGGATCGATGCACGTGCTGGCGCGGTCGCCGAGGCCGTTGCGGACGACCTGGGCGAGGTGGCGCATGAACTTGTCGTCGTGGTCGAGCTGGTCGCGCTCGATGCCGATGACCGAGCCGTCGTCCGCGACGCAGATCAGTAGATCGCCGCCCTCGGTGTTGAGGAACGCCGCGATGGTCTTGAGCACGGCGTGCGTCACGGCCTTGTCGTCCTGGCGGTTCTCTTTGAGGTTCCAGCGCAGCGTCGACTTGAACTCCAGAGTCTTCGACTCGCCGCGCTTGATCAGCTCCTCGGCCTGGCGGTGGGCGCGCAGATACTGGTCGAACAGGAAGTTCTTGACCGCCTCGCCGAAGGCGCGGTCATCCGTGATGCGCTTGTAGAGCTCGAAGTTCGAATCGACGATCTCCTGGATCACGTGCTCGACCTTCTGGTCGAAGGTGAGCCGCACGTTCTCGCGCGTGTTCGCGCGCGCGCTGGCGTCGAGACCTGGGTCGGCGTCGAGGCGATCCATCATCTGGCCGAGAGTGAGAC
>JACQVF010000088.1 GCA_016209885.1 Gemmatimonadota bacterium
CCAGGTCCACCCCCTCCACCGACAACGACAGCAGCACCACGGACCACCCCCCCGACCCCGCCCGCACAACCCCCTCCGAAGATCCCACCACCTCCACTGGAAGTCCCGCCGCCGCGAACCCCTCCCGCACCGCCCCCTCCAGCGCTGCCGGCACCACCGCCAGCGCCCGATCCTCCTTCCTCCTTCGCGCCGCCATGCTGCTCAACCTCTCCTTGCTCTCCCGCCTCTCTCTCGCCCTGGCCACCCCACCCAAGCTCCTGAAGCCGTATAGCCCAATTTTAGTGCATGGGAAAGTACGCCTGCAATGATTTGCTAATGATTTGCTGAGGAGCACCGGGTCGCCGACGGAGCCGAAGCGGGCGGCGTCTTTGGTTGTCGCGTCGCGAACGGGTGTGGAGCCATCCCGGCCCCGCTCTCGACGTCGGCCTTGCGGGTGGGGCCGCTGTTTGTTCGCGTGCCTCGTCCTGATCTACATTATGCGCGGCATGGCGGGCATTGGGGTCATGCGCGACATGCGCGGCGTACGGCGGGGCCGTTCCGGGGACCTCTATCCACGGATGGTATGACGACGATCGATGCGCTCTTCGGCGGTCCATGGGGACCGGTGCTCATCTTCTGCCTCCGCATCGTGGACGTCTCGCTGGCGACGGTGCGCATGCTGCTGGCCATCCGTGGGTCGCGGCTCGCCGTGCCTCTCATCGGATTCTTCGAGGTGCTCATCTGGATCTTCGCGGTGGGAAGCGCGATCCGGAACCTGAACAGCCCGTGGCATGTCCTCGGATACGCGGCCGGCTTCGCCGCGGGCAACGCCCTGGGCCTCTGGATCGAAGAGAAGCTCGCCGTGGGCGTGGCGACGGTGCGAGTGGTATCCCTTCAGGGAGGCCCGGGACTCGCCGGCGCGCTGCGACAGAAGGGGTTTGGTGTGACCCAGTTTGCGGGCCAGGGGCGCGAGGGTTCCGTCGAGCTGGTCTACACCGTCGTGCGGCGTCGCGACCTGGACGACCTGCTCGCCGAGGTGGACCGCTGGGACTCGAACGCGTTCGTCTCCGTTGAGGAGCCGCGGCGAATCCGCCGGGGCTGGCTCTACCCCAAGCGACGGAAGTAGCCGCGGAGCGGCGAACAAAAGGCCCGCCCCGGTGGTGTCCAGGGCGGGCCTCGTAGCTGCTGGGACAGACCGCCACACCCCTGTGGTCTACCGCCCCAGTCCGTGATCGGCCGGTTACTCGCCGCGGGTCCGGCCCACGCCCGTCTGGTACGCCTGCCAGACGCCCGGCCGCACGGGCACGTACAGCGTGTTGTACGGCCGCTGCGCGTCCGTGCGCGCGAACAGCGGCACGCCCTGGTGCTCGCCCACGCGGACGATCTCGCTACAGCGCAGGCTCACCGCCTCGCCGAACTTCGCATAGCGTCGCCGCTCGAACGTGATCTGCTCGTCCCTCGTGAACCAGTCGCGGCCCTGGGCGTACGTGCCGGCGAAGACCGCGGCCGGCCGGAGCGTCCGCACGGAGACGCGCTGCGGGCCCAACAGCGTGTCGCTCTGCGCGGTCACCAGGATCTGCACTTCCTCGCCCGTGGCCAGACACAGGCTTGCCGGCGTCCCGGTGGGCAGGGGCGGCGTCACCTCCCGGGTCACGATCACCGTGTCCGGCGGCGGCGCCGGCAGTTGGACCGTGTCCGGCTTCGCCCGCGGCAGCAGGTGCGACTTGCACAGACCTCCGTTCCCCGGGCAGAAGGCGACCGAGCCCAGCACGCCGAACTTCGCGCTGCGGTACTCGGTCACCTTCTCGAGGTAGTTCGCGCCCAGGACGAAAGCGCCGATGCGGATTCCGCTCAAGTCGAGCTGCACGCCGGCGTTCACGTCGAACCCGTTGTACTCGCCCATGACGTTGAGCAGCTTGTCCTGACCCACCTGGACGTGGACCGCGCTACCGGCGAACCAGCCCTGCGAGGACGCGAAGGAGTTCCAGTTCAACTCGTTGCCTTCCTGGAACATCCCGAGGCCGTACCCCAGCGTGAGCGTCACGTCGTGCCTGGGCAGGACATCGCTGTCGACCCCCGCCAGGTACGCGGTGGCGACGGCGTACGGGCTGAACGTGGTGTTCACTTCCTCCACCCCGGCGCCGTAGTCGTCGCGCAACCGGGCGTCCGGAAAGCCCAGCCGCGGCGGCTGGAAGTTCACGTTGGGATCCACCGCGTCGTAGCTCGGTGCCGTCACGAACCGCGCGCCGACGCCGAGTCCGAGCCCGGTGCGCTGGGGACTCAGGATCGCCACGTGGCCGAAGCCGCCGGCCATCGTGCCGCCGTTGTCCGCATCCGCAAAGCTCTGGAGCGTGGCCCCGAGCTCGACGCGGTCGAAGAGCCCCACGGCCACCGACGCGTCCGACATCCACTTGCTGAACTCGCCGCCGAACGCCACGCCGCGGCCCGTCGCGTCCGTGAGCACCCTGCGGTCGACGCTGACCCGGAAGCCCGAGTACGTGGCACTGATGGCCCTGTGCGGGAGCACGCCAGCGGTGGGGATGTCGAAAAGGCCGGAGCCGTATCGCAACGAACTCGGCATGGTAGTCTGAGCTTGGAGGGCTCCGCCGCCGGCCAGTGCGAACGCGGCCCCCAAGAGGCCAAGGACCCATGATTCCCTACGTGCCCGTATTCCCATCGTCACCCTCCTCCGTTGAATCGGTCCGATTCGGCGCGGGGGGCGCGCGCCGCAGGAACGATGCAGGACGCAATTTATCCTGTTCGCCAGAATTATGCCAGAATTTCAGGTTCCCGTGGTTCCTGTAGCCGCCGGCCCCCGGACGCCGGACGTGCCGAGTGTGCGCTAGCTGCGCCGCTCTTCCAGCCGCTCCGCAGCTTCGGCTAGGGCTGCGGCTGCACGCTCAATTCCCTCGGAATTCACGTCCAGGTGCGTGACGGCCCGGAGGCGGCGAGGGCCGTATGCCCTCATCAGAATTCCGTGTTTCTCCAGAAATCCCAGCACCTTCGCCTCCTCGAGCTCAGGCGCTTCCAGATGGATCATGACGATGTTCGATTCCGGGTCCGTGACCCCTAGCCCCGGGACCCCGTTCACTCGCGCCGCCAGGCGCCGCGCGTTCGCGTGGTCCTCGGCCAGCCGCTCCACGTGGTGGTCCAGCGCGTAGAGCCCGGCGGCCGCCAGGATGCCAACCTGCCGCATTCCGCCACCCATCCGGCGCCGCACCCGCGATGCGCTCTCCATGGTGGCCCGGTCGCCTGCCAGGAGCGAGCCCACCGGCGCACCGAGCCCCTTGGACAGGGAGACCATGACGGTATCCGCGTGGGCGGCGAAGGCGGCGGGCTCGTGGCCGCTGGCCACGGACGCGTTCCAGAGGCGCGCGCCGTCCAGGTGGACCCGCAGCCCGCGCTCCCGCGCCACCTCTGCGATGGCGCCCGTGGTCTCCAGGGACATGACCGTGCCGCCGGAATCCACATGGGTGTTCTCCATGGCCACCACGGACGTAACGGGCTGATACACGGAACCCCGCCGGCGCAGCGCCTGTCGCACGTGCTCCGCCGTGAGACGTCCGTCCCCCGTGGGCACCGGCCGGAGCTGGAGGCCCGTCCATGCGGCCGGAGCCGCGTCCTCGTAGTTGTAGATGTGGGCCCCCGCCTCCACGATCACCTCGGTGGCCCACCGTCCGAGCACCGCCAGCGCCGTCTGGTTTGCCATGATCCCGCTGGGGAAGAAGAGCGCCCGCTCCTTTCCCAGCAGCTCCGCCACTCGCTCCTCCAGGCGCCGCGCCGTCGGGTCATCGCCCATCAAGTAATCACCCACCTCCGCATCCGCGATGGCGCGCCGCATGCCCGGCGTCGGTCGCGTCACCGTGTCGCTTCTCAGATCCACCACCGTTGCACCCATCCTCGTCGTTCTCCTCTAGCCCGAAGTTCCCCGGACCGCTGATGGACTACAGCCCGGCTCCGGTTAACTCCCTTTCCAGGCGCGCGAGGCGCCGCGAGATCGATACCACCCAGCCCAGGATGATGAGCCACACCAGCCCGTAAGCGATAAAGACGTGCCAATAGGGCCGCAGCGTCTGCCGGGCAAGCCCGGGCGCCTGGCCCGTCGCCCGGGCCTCGAGCAGCGGTGCGAGCGCCAGAAGCGCGAACCCCACCAAGACCAGGAGGCGCACGGCCGCGGCGATCGTTCGCTTCCTCCTCATTCTCCATCCTCCTGTGGTGGGGTCACGCTCGCGCCCGCCCGCGCCAGCGTCTGTCCGGCGCGGACCCGCTCGACGGCGTACCGGCAGACCAGCAGCCCGAGGAACAACAGCGTGAAACCGCCCAGCGCCGTGAACAGCGTGACGATCATTCGTGACTCCAGCGTGGGCCCCTCCGGCTTGAGCACCACGGGCCCGGGGTGGAGCGACCGGAACCACACGACGCTCACGTGGATGAGCGGGATGTCCAGCGCGCCCACGATCCCCAGCACCGCCGCGAACCGCTTCCCCCGCTGCGGCGACTCGCTGGCGCCCCGGAGCAGGAAATAACCCAGATAGATGAACCACAGCAGCAGCGTCAGCGTGAGCCGTGGCTCCCACGTCCACCAGGTGCCCCAGGCGATGCGCGCCCACAGCGGCCCGGTTACGAGCACCAGGGTCGTGAACAGGATCCCACCCTCCGCCGCGGAGACGGCGGCCATGTCCAGGCGCTCGTCCCCCAGCCAGAGATACACGGCGCTGCAGAGCGCAACGATCCCGAAGGCGAGGAACGCGACCCAGGCGGCGGGCACGTGAACATAGAAGATGCGCTGGACGACCCCCATGCTCGCCTCGGTGGGAACCCAGAAGAAGACCTGCCAGTGGACCAGCACCACGAGCAGGGTCCCCGCGCCGGCCAGCGCCAGCCCTGTCCGTCGCAGTCCCGCCAGCGCCATGGCTTCACTCCTCCACCACGTAGCGGAAGAGCACGGCACCGGCGGAGAGGAAGAGGAGCGCGAACGCCGCCAGCATGCGCAGGTTCCCCTCCACCTCCGTCGCCGGACGCCCCGCCATCAGCCGACTCGTAGCCGTCACCCCGTGGATGACCACCGGGATGAGCAGCGGGAACACCAGCAGCGGAAGGATCGTGTCGCTCATGCGCGTATGGGCGGAGACGGCGCCGAGCAGCGTGCCGAGGGCCGCAAAGCCCGCGGTCGCCACACCGATGACGAGCGCCAGCCAGCCGGCGCGGCCGTAGGACAGACTGAAGAACAGGGCGAAGACCGCCAGGATGAGCAGCTCCACCACGGTCAGCAGTACGAAGTTCGCCAGCGTCTTCCCCAGGTAGAAGGCACTTCGCGGGATCGGCGTCAAGAGGATCCCCTGCAGCTGATCCTGCTCCTGCTCCATCGGGAACGCGCGCCCGAACCCCAGCATCCCGCTGAACACGATGGTCATCCAGAGGAGGCCCGGCGCGATCGCCGCGGGGCGAACCACCGTCTGATCGAGGGCGTAGTTGAGCAGAACCGCCACGAGCACGGCAAGCGCGCTCATGGCAATGAGCCGTTCCCGTGCGCGCAGCTCAACCACCAGATCCTTCCAGAGGATCGTGCCTATCTGGGCCAGGTAGCGCCTCAACGCTCCGACGCCTCCTCCACCGCGTGGGAATAGAAGCGGCCAAACTCATCGCGCTCCACCTCGCGGCGCGACCCGAAGAACACGAAGCGGCCATGCGCCTGGATCGCCACCCGGTCCGCGAGATCGAGCCCCTGCACGAGGTTGTGGGTAATGAGCACGATGGCCCGCTCTCCATCGCGGAGCGCTCCCAGCAAGCCGTTGAGCATCGCCGCCGCGTGGGGATCGAGCCCGGCGTAAGGCTCGTCCAGCAGCACAATCTCCGGATCGTGGAGCAGCGCACGGGCCAGCGCAAGGCGCTGCTGCATCCCCCGGGACAGCTCCCGCACCCGTGTGCGTGCGCGCTCCAGGAGCCCGACCCGCGTGAGGCGCTCGGGGATGCGTCGGTCGAGGTCATGCAGCCCGAACAGCCGGCCGTAGAACCGCAGATTCTCGGCCGCCGTGAGCTGACCGTACAGGAAGGTCTGGTGAGAAAGCACGCCGACGGACCGCCGGGGTTCAGTGTCCCCGGGGGCGAGCGGTCGGCCCGCCACCAGCACGGTGCCCGCGGTCGGCTTGAGGGCGCCGGCCAGGAGCCGGAGCAGCGTGGTCTTGCCCGCGCCGTTCGGGCCGAACACGGTGAGAAGTTCGCCGCGCCGAAGCCGGAAGCTCACGTCGTCCACGGCCCGGACCGCGCCGAACTCCTTGACCAACCCCTGGGCTTCGAGGGCCGCCCCGCGTGCCGGACCTCCGCCCGAACCCCCGGCCGCGGTCATCCCGCGGGAGCCCCGCACGCCGGACAGCTCTCGCTCCCGGCCACCAGGCGTTCGCCGCAAGCGGCACAACGCCCGCGACGCAGCGGCGCTCCGCAGCGTGTGCAGAAGCGACTCCCAGGCTCATTCGCGTGGGCGCAGCGCCCGCACACGGCGTCAGAGCGCAGCGCGAGCCGATAGCGTGAGATCTCGAGCTCGTCCGCTTCCGCCACCGCACCGCTCGCATCGGCCTCGACCGCCGCTTCCCGACCATCCGCCCGGATCGCCTGGAGCGCCTCCGCGGCAAGCTCGGCTCTCAGCGCTCGAAAGTCGTCTTCGTTCAGCTTCCCGGCCAGCCGGTCATACTCGGCGTCCCGAAGCGCCCTGAGCGCCGTCCGCTTCCGGAAGTCGGCGTCCGATGGCTCGACCTCCTCGTCCGCCAGCGGCGCTGCCCGCCCCCGGAGGATCGGATGCAGCACTATCCAGACGGATGCGGCCGTAAGGACGAGCGCCGCCGCCAGCACGCCCATCACAGATCCTCATCCAGTCGCTCGAGCTCCGCCTCGATCTGCGCCAGCTCCGCCTCGCCCAGCTCCGTCGCGCCCGAATCCGCGGCAGGCGCCGCTCGCGACCAGCGCCGGATGAGCCCGATCACCGCGGCCGCGCCGACCCCCAGGGCCACGAACGGCAGAAGATACCCGACCCAGTTGAAGCCTTGCTTCGGCGGCGCCATCAGGACCGCTGCGCCGCGCTCCGCCACGAACTCGGCCAGAATCGCAGGCGCGTCCGCGCCCTCGGCCAGACGCCGGCGCACCTGCGCCGCCATGGACGGGCTGACCTCACAGCTCATCTGCCGCTGGCAGGTCCAGGTATCGAGGTTACACCCGCAACTGCAGCGGAGCTGCGACTCGATCTGCCGCACCCGCGGATCCGCGAAGGGGTCCACGGCCGCCTGCTGTACGCGCGCGGCCTGGGCGCCGTGGGTCACGGATGAAAGGAGTCCCCAGAGAAGGAGCAGGATCGGGGCACAGGCCCGACGGCTCTCCCAGCCCAGGCTTCCGGGCCGCGCTCGCCGGCTCGAACGAGATCCGCCGCCCTTCCGCATCATGGCCAATCCCTCCCGCAGGACCACTGGCAGCCCTCGCACCCCGGCCGCCCCGGCGTCAGTCCGCCGCCTGCAGGACACCCGCTGCCTCGTCTACCTCGCGACCTCCCGGAGCTGCGGCGATGGACCGCTCCCGCCGCGACTCCGGCCAGACGGCGATGAGCGCACCCAGGGTCATCAGCAGGCCGCCGTACCAGATCCAGCTCACCAGCGGATTCACCAAGATCCGGAACGTCGCGCGCTGCGCCTTGGGATCGTTCTGCACCACGCCCTGCACGTCATCCACTGCCGCCAGGATGAGGTAGAGGTCCTCGAGCGGCGTCGAGCGGATCCCCACCTCGGTCGTCGGCTGCTCCGCTGAGGTGGTGTAGAAGCGCTTCTCGGAGGTGAGCACCCCCAGCTCCCGGCCGGCCCGCCGCACGCTTACGGCCCCCACCACCTTGAACATGTTCCGCGCATCGTAGGACGAGAGCCCGTGGTACGTGAGCGTGTACGTGTGGCCGAACGGCGAGCGCACGGCCACGCTGTCCCCCGGCACCACGGCGCGCTGGACCTCGACGTCGAACGCCTGGCCTGCAAACGCGCTGAACACGAGCACCACGCCCGCGTGCACGATGTAGCCGCCCCAGCGCCGCCGGTTCCGCGCCACCAGGTGCACGAGCGCGGGAACAAACGCCTCCCCCTCGATTCGCGATCGCGACCGCGTCCCCTTCCAGAACTCCGTCCCGATGATCGTGAGCACAAAGGCCGCGATCCCGAAGGTGAGCAGCGCATATGGGTCCCGGGCCCCGGCCGAAAGGAGGCCCACGATCGCGCCGGCCCCGGCCACCACCGGCAGGGCGAAGTTCTTCCGGAGGTTCCGCCGCGACGCCCGCCGCCACGCGATCACGGGACCGATCCCCGCGAGCGCCAGCAGCACGAGTCCGATGGGCACGTTCACCTGGTTGAAGAAGGGCGGGCCCACCGCGATCTTCTGCCCTGTCACCCCTTCCGTGATCAGCGGGAACAGCGTTCCCCAGAGCACCGCGAACGCGGCGCCGAGGAGGATCAGGTTGTTCAGGAGGAACGCCGCCTCCCGCGACAGGAACGACCGGATGTGGCTCTCGCTCCGCAGCGCCTCGCGCCGCCAAGCGATGAGCGCCGCAGAGATCGCCATCGTGACGCCCAGGAACGCCAGGAAGATGAACGCGATCTCCTTGTTCTGCGCGAAGGAGTGGACGGACTCGATGAGGCCGGACCGCGTGAGGAACGTGGCGAAGATCGTGAGCACGAAGGTCACAACGACCAGCGCCATGTTCCACATCTTCAGCATCCCGCGGTTCTCCTGAATCATCACGGAATGGAGAAACGCGGTCGCCGTGAGCCACGGGAGCAGCGAGGCGTTCTCGACCGGATCCCAGAACCAGTAGCCCCCCCAACCCAGCTCCTCGTAGGCCCAGTGCATCCCGAAGATGATCCCGTTCGTGAGGAAGAACCAGCTCGCGAGCGTCCAGCGCCGCGTCGTGATCATCCAGTGGGGATCGAGCCGCCCCGTGATGAGCGCAGCCATCGCGAACGCGAACGGGATCGCGAACGAGGTGAAGCCCAGGTAGAGCGTCGGCGGGTGGATCGTCATCCAGTAGGTCTGGAGCTGGACGTTCATTCCCCGGCCATCCGCCGGCGCGAACGGCAGCCGCTCGAACGGGTTCGTGGCGAACAGGCAGACCACGAGGAAGAAGACAAGGATCGTGAGGAGAACGCCCGTCACATAGGGCATGAACTCGCGGTTGCGGCGCCGGTTCAGGTAGACGGCCAGCGACGAGAAGAAGGCCAGGAGCAACGCCCAGAATACCAGCGAACCCCGCTGCCCGGCCCAGAGCCCCGCTACCTTGAAGAACGTGCCCAGCTCGCGGTTCGAGTAGTTGGCCACGTACCAGTACTCGAAGCGGTCGCCCAGGAAGGCCGCGATGATTCCTGCGGACGCGACGCCCAGCAGCGCGAAGACGACGTAGACGCTGCGCTCCGCGGAGAGCACGAGGTCGCCGCGTCCGCGCGCGCCGCCCAGCAGCGCCAGCAGGGCGCCCCAGATCCCGACGGGCAGCGCGGCCCAGAGAGCGTATTCGCCGAGAACCGTCACGCTGCCAGCTCGCCAGGCGCGGCCTCGTACCGGCTGCCGCACTTCGTGAGCACGGTCACCGCCTCGAAGACCCCGTCTGCCCGGAAACGGCCCTCGAGTACCACGTCGCCACCTTCCTTGAACGTGTCAGGAAGAGGCCCGTGGTAGGAGACGGGGAAGCGCGTGGCACCGGTCTCGATGTCCATGACCTCGAAGCCGTAGACGAGGTTCGCGGGATCGGCCGCGAGCGTGCCGGGCACCACGCGCGCGCCGACCTTGACCCCCAGCTCACGGAACGTCGGATCCGCCGCGACCTTGGCCATGAGCTCCGACGGCGTCAGATAGTAGACCATCGTCTCGCTCATCCCGGTCCACATGAGGTAGCCCACGGCCACGGCCACGGTGACCAGGCCCACGAAGAACCGCGCTCTCTTCCTCATAGCTCCCTCGGTCCTGCCGCGTATGGCAATCCGCGCCCCGGTAATATAGCGGGGTTACCGGCCTCTGAGACCCCGCTGTCCCGGGCGGCGTTCCCGGGCCCGCGCCAGCGCCCACTCCACGGCCCCATCCGCGGTGCTCGCGACCTCCAGATCCAGCCCGGCGACCGGCGGCTCGCCCAGGGCAATCACCGGCGCACCGATCTTCCGAGCCAGGGCGATCTCCGAGAGCGTTCCCCACTCGCCGCCCACCGCCACGATGGCCTCCGCCGCCCGGACCACCAGGATATTGCGACCCTCGCCCATTCCCGTAGGCAGCGGAACGCGAATCCACGGATTGGCGTCCCTGGCCTCGGTCCCGGGCAGGATCCCCACGGTCAGTCCCCCGGCACCCCGCGCGCCCCTCGCCGCCGCCTCCATCACGCCGCCGAGCCCGCCCGAGACCACGACGGCGCCCGCCTCCGCGATCCGCCGGCCGACGGCCTCGGCCAGGCTCGCCTCCTCGGCGGAGCAGCGGCCGCCCCCGATGACTCCGATCCGGAGCGGAAGGTCAGGGTCCGAGGTCATCGACCGCCGCGAGCTCCGTCCATGCCGTCGCCGCCCGAACGGCCTTCCGCCAGCCCGCGATGAGGCGCGCCCGCTCCCCCGCGCCGAGCCGGGGCTCGAACACTTGCGCGTCCCCCAACGCATCCAGGAACGCCGCCGCTTCGTCCCAGAGGCCCGCGGCGAGCCCCGCCAGCGCCGCGGCGCCCAGCGCTGTCGTCTCCACCATGGCTGGCCGCCGCACCGGGACGCCCAGGATCCCGGCCTGGAACTCCATGAGCCAGTCGTTCGCGGCGGCGCCGCCGTCCACCCTGAGCTCGGCCAGCGGCACGCCCGCGTCGCGTGCCATCGCCTGAAGCACGTCGGCGGTCCCGTAGGCCATGGCCTCCAGCGCCGCGCGCACCAGGTGGGCCCGCGTCGTCCCCCGCGTCAGCCCCACGATCGTGCCCCGCGCCTCCGGCTCCCAGTGAGGCGCCCCAAGCCCCACGAATGCGGGGACGAAATAGACGCCTTCGTTCCCCTCCAGCCCTCGTGCCAGCCCCTCCGCCTCGCTCGCCGAACGGATGAGCCCGAGCCCGTCCCGCAGCCACTGGATCGCCGCGCCCGCGATGAAGATCGAGCCCTCCAGCGCGTACGCCGGCCGGCCTGCCGCGTCGCACGCCAGCGTGGTCAGGAGTCCGTGCTCCGACAGCGTAGGCTGTGCCCCCACGTAGAGGAGCAGGAACGCGCCGGTCCCGTACGTGTTCTTCGCCAGCCCCGGGACCCAGCAGCCCTGCCCGAAGAGCGCGGCCTGCTGGTCGCCCGCTACCCCCTGGACCGCCGTCTCGAAGCCCAGCGCCTCGCCCCGCGCGTACCCGAACTCGCCGCTGCTCGGACGGATCTCCGGCAGCACCGCCGGCGGAACCTCGAAGAGATTCAGCAGCTCATCGTCCCAGGCCCGGCTTCGCAGGTTGTACAGCAGCGTGCGGGACGCGTTCGTGTGATCGGTGGCGTGCACGCGCCCGCCCGTCAGCCGGTAAATGAGCCACGTGTCCACCGTACCGGCTGCGAGCTCCCCCGCCTCCGCCCGCGCCCGCAGGTCCGGCCGCTCGCGGAAGAGCCAGGTGAGCTTCGTCCCCGAGAAGTACGGGTCCAGGACCAGGCCGGTCCGCTCCCGTACCCCCTCCTGGTGGCCCGCCTCCCGGAGCTCGCGGCAGATCCCCGCCGTGCGCCGATCCTGCCACACGATCGCCCGGTGCACGGGCCGGCCGGTCTCCCGATCCCAGACGACGACCGTCTCGCGCTGGTTCGTGATCCCGATCGCTGCGATCCCGGTACCCCCGGTACCGGCACGCTCCACCGCCCGGCGCGCCACCCGCGCGGTGACCTCCCAGATCTCCTCGGCGTCGTGCTCGACCCATCCAGGCCGCGGAAAGTGCTGCGTGAACTCGGAGTAGTCTCGCCCCAGCACGCCACCGTTCGCCCCCACCACCAGGCACCTGGTGCCCGTCGTCCCTTGATCGATGGCCAGGACGGCCCGAGAATCGCTCATGCTCCTGACCTGCTAGGGTTCCAGCGCCTCCGCGATCGCGGCGCCGTAGGGTGGCCGCAGGATCCCGCGGTCCGTCACGATCGCCGTCACCAGCTCCGCCGGCGTCACATCGAAGGCCGGATTCGCCACCGCCACGTCCGCCGGCGCTGTCACGCGCCCGAACCCGCAACGCACCTCGGCGCCGTAGCGCTCCTCGATGGGGATGTCTGCTCCCGACGGCGTCGCCGGATCGATCGTCGAAAGCGGCGCCGCCACGTAGAACGGGATCCCGTGGTGCCGCGCCAGTACCGCGAGTCCGTAGGTCCCGATCTTGTTTGCCGCGTCGCCGTTCGCGGCGATACGGTCCGCGCCCGTGATCACCAGGTTCACACGCCCTTCCTTCATGAGTGCGCCGGCCGCCGAGTCTACCACCAGGGTCACGTCCAGGCCTGCTCGCCCGAGCTCCCACGCCGTGAGCCGCGCTCCCTGGAGGAGCGGCCGCGTCTCCCCCACGATCACCCGCACGGGAATCCCGCGCTCGCGGGCCAGGTAGATCGGCGCCACCGCCGTACCGATCCCGCCGGTGGCGAGCGCTCCCGCGTTGCAATGCGTGTAGACCGTCGCGCCCTCCCCTGGCAGCAGCTCGAGGCCGAACTCGCCGATGCGGCGGCAGGCCAGGCGATCCTCCTCCGCGATAAGAGTAGCTTCGGCGGTGAGGGCCGCCACCACCGCCGCCGGCCTCTCACCCCCGCACGCCCGGAACCGGCGGCCCATGCGCTCCAGCGCCCAGGCAAGGTTATGGCCCGTGGGACGGGTGGAGAGAAGAAGCGCCCGCGCCTCCCCGAACGTGGCCGCGAGGTCCGCCGCCGGGCCGCGAGCCGCTCGCGCCAGCTCCAGGGCGACGCCCATGGCCGCGGCTATCCCGAGGGCCGGGGCGCCCCGGATCCGCATCACGCGGATCGCCTCCGCCACCTCCGCCGCCGAGTCCAGCCGCAGGTACACTTCCTCCGTCGGCAGCCGCGTCTGGTCCAGCAACTCCACGGCGGCTCCGTCACCCGACCAGCGGATCGCTTCCGGCACGAGTGTATTGGGCAGCGGTCGTCCCCCCTCCCGGGCCACCCGATCAGCTATCTGCGGGCTCACCGAGACCGTCGATGCGTGCGCCTCGCAAGGCAGTAGCGACCATCAAATCACCGCCGCTCGAAGCCGCCGAAGGCGTAGCGCCAGCCCATTCGCTCGAACAGCTCCAGCACGCGCAGGATCGGGAGCCCGACCACGGCATAGTAGTCCCCGTGGATCTCCGCTACCAGCGCCGCGCCGTACCCCTGAATCCCGTACGCGCCCGCCTTATCCAGCGGCTCGCCCGTGGCCACATAGCGCCGCGCCGTGTCGGCGGCGAACGACCGAAACCGGACGTCGGTGGCCTCCACCGCGCTGGCCACGCGCCCGTCCGGCGCCACGAGCGCAACCGCGCTCACCACCGTATGGGTGCGGCCCGCCAGGCGCACGAGCTGCTCGACTGCGTCGTCGCTGTCCCGCGGCTTGCCCAGGATCTCGCCGCCCAGCACCACGATCGTGTCGCACCCGAGTACCAGGGCGTCCGGCCGCCGTGCCGCCACCGCCAGCGCCTTCTCCCGGGCCAGCCGCTCGGCCTGCCGGCGCGGCGTCTCGCCCACCACCTCGACCTCGCGGATGTCGGCGGGAATGCGCTCGAAGGGGATGCCCAGCATGCGGAGCAGCTCCGAGCGCCGCGGCGAGGCAGAAGCGAGGACGAGGGGCGGGAGAACCCGGCTCACCGGTCCAGAATCAGCGTGACCGGGCCGTCGTTCACGAGCTCCACAGCCATCACGGCACCGAACTCGCCCGTCTCCACCGGGCCCGCCGCGCGCTCCCGCAGGATCTCCACGAATCGGTTGTACAGTGCAGTCGCCACCTCCGGCGGAGCCGCGTCCACGAAGCTCGGGCGACGCCCCTTGTGCGTGTCGGCGTACAGCGTGAACTGGCTGACCACCAGGATCCCGCCGCCCACGTCGGCCAGCGCCAGGTTCATTTTGCCCTCGACATCTCCGAAGACGCGGAGCCCGATGATCTTGTCAGCCATCCACTCGAGCTTCGTCCCATCGTCCTCCGTTCGGAAGCCCACCAGGATCACGTAGCCACGGCCGATGCCGCCGAGGACGCGACCGGCGATGGAGACCCGGGCCCGCGAGACCCGCTGGAGGACGACCCTCACGCCGCGCAGCCGCCCGGCGCGTGCTCCGGAGCCACCGTCACTCCACCGTCACGGACTTCGCCAGGTTCCGCGGCTGATCCACGTCACAGCCGCGGAGCACGGCCATATGGTAGGCCAGAAGCTGGAGCGGCACGGTGGCCAGCACCGGAGTCAGGCACTCGATCGTCTGCGGAATGCGGATCAGGTGGTCCGCCCTCCCGTTGAGCGCGTGGTTCCCCTCGCTTACCACGGCCACCACGCGGCCGCCACGCGCCTTCACCTCCTCGATGTTCGACACAATCTTGCTGTACACCGAGTCCGTGGGCGCCACCACCACGGCCGGCATGTTCTCATCGATGAGCGCGATCGGGCCGTGCTTCATCTCGGCGGCCGGGTAACCCTCCGCGTGGACGTAGCTCACCTCCTTGAGCTTGAGCGCCCCCTCCAGCGCCACCGGGAAGTTGTTGCCGCGCCCGAGGTACAGGAAGTTGCGGCACCCGTGGTACTCTTCGGCCAGCTCCTTCACCGCCGCGCTCGTCTCGAGCACGTGCTCCACTTTCTCCGGCAGATCGGCCAGCGCACGCACGATGCCGCGACCCGTTGCGATGGAGAGCGTGTCGCGCCGCCGCCCGAAGTAGAGGGTGAACAGCGTGAGCGCCACGATCTGGCTCGTGAACGCCTTGGTCGACGCGACCCCGATCTCCGGCCCCGCGTGGATGTAGATCCCACCGTCCGCGGTCCGCGCGATGGAGGAGCCTACCACGTTTACGATCCCCAGCGTCCGCGCGCCCGCCCGCTTCGCCTCCTGCAGCGCCGCCAGCGTGTCCGCCGTCTCACCGGACTGGCTGATGGCGATCACCAGCGTGCGATCGTTCAGCACAGGATTGCGATAGCGGAACTCCGATGCGTACTCGACCTCCGCCGGGATGCGGGCGAACTCCTCGAGCATGTATTCGCCGATGAGCCCCGCATGCCAGCTCGTCCCGCACCCGGTGATGACCACGCGCTCGATCGCTGCCAGCTCCTCGTCCGTCATGTTGATCCCGCCCAGCCGAGCCGTGCCCTCCTCCTCCAGCAGACGGCCGCGGATCGCGTTCCGGAGCGTCTCCGGCTGCTCGAAGATCTCCTTCAGCATGAAATGCGCGAACCCGCCCTTCTGGATCGCCGCCAGGTCCCAGGAGACCCGCTCGATCTCCTTCGTCACCGCGCCGGCCGAGAGGTTGTAGATCTGGTAGCCACTGCGCGACAGCACTGCGTACTCGCCGTCATCCAGGTAGACCACGTCCCGGGTATGGGCCAGCATCGCAGCCACGTCCGAGGCCACGAAGTACTCGCCGTCCACGATCCCCAGCAGCAGCGGACTGCCCCGCCGCGCCGCCACGATCTTGGCCGGGTCGCGGGAGCTGATCACCGCGATCCCGTACGTCCCCTCGACCTGCTGGAGCGCGGCCGCCACCGCGTCCTCCAGACAGTCCGCGTACGCCTCCTCGATGAGGTGGACCAGGACCTCCGTGTCCGTCTCACTCTCGAACCGGTGGCCGAGCGCCTCCAGCTTCTGGCGGAGCACCCAGGCGTTCTCGATGATCCCGTTGTGCACCAGCGCGATGTCGCCCCGGCAGTCGCTGTGGGGGTGCGCGTTGACCCGGTTGGGCGCGCCGTGCGTGGCCCAGCGCGTATGCGCGATCCCACAGCTTCCCCGGGGCATGTTCCCCGCCAGCGCCCGCTCCAGCTCCGCGATCTTGCCCGGCCGCTTCTCGATCGCGAGCTCCCCGTCCGCCACCAGCACGGCGAGGCCAGCGGAATCATAGCCGCGGTACTCGAGCCGCTTGATCCCCTCGAGGAGCAGCGGGCCCGCCTCCTTCGGTCCGACATAGCCTACGATCCCACACATGGCTCCGGGTCCTTCTCAGAATTCACCGGCTCACCGAGGCGTCCGCCTCGAGGAGCAATTCTCGGACGCTCCGCACCAGCTCCCGGGCGTCCTCCTCCGTCCTCGCCTCCGCGATAATCCGGACGACCGGCTCCGTGCCGGACGCCCGCACGTGGATCCAGCGCCCCTCCTCCGGCCAGTCCAGGCGCAGCCCGTCCCGCCGGTCGCTCCGCACACCCGCGAAGCCTTCCGCCAGCGCGTCGTACGCGGTGAGGAGCGCCCCCCGCGGAACCGACACCTTTTCCTTCACGATGGCATACGCCGGCCAGGCCGCCGCCGCCCCCGACATCGTGAGCCCCCCATCGAGCAGGTGCTGAAGCACGAGCGCGGCGGCGAGCGGCGCATCCCGCGTATAGTGAAGCTCCGGCAGGATCACCCCCCCGTTCCCTTCGCCACCTACCACGGCACCCACCTGCTGCATGGCGCGCGCTACGTGGATCTCGCCCACCGGCGCCCGCACCAGCCGGGCGCCATGAGCGCGAGCCACATCCTCGACGACCCGGCTCGTCGAGAGATTCGTCACCACCGTGGCGCCGGACTCCGCCGACGCTCGTGGAGCCTTCCAGGCCGCAGTCTCCATGCTGGCGAAGCTGGTGCCCGCGCGGCGCCGGAGCACGACGGCGGCCGCCAGCGCGAGCGTCAGGTCCTCGCCCAGCGGCTGCCCCGCCTCGTCCACGAGCGACAGGCGATCGACGTCTGGATCCACGGCGAGCCCGAGGTCCGCGCGCGACTCGCGCACCAGGCTTGCGAGCTCCCCCAGATTCGCCGCCGTGGGCTCGGGATCCCGTGGGAACCGGCCGTCCGTCTCGAGACCGATGCCGAAGACCTCGCAGCCCAGCGCCTCCAGCAGCCCCGGCAGGATGACGCTGCCCGCGCCGCGTACGCAGTCCGCGGCGACGCGGAACCGCCGCCGGACCAACGCCTGGCGGTCCAGGTACGGTAGCGCGAGGATCCGCTCGAGGTGCCGCGCGATGGCGCCCGGGTCGGCTCGCCGCGACCCCAGCGCGTTCCACGGAGCACGTGGGATCTGGTCATCGAGACTCGCCCGGAATGCGCCCATGGCGTCCGCATCCAGGAAGGTGCCGTCCGGGCCCGCGAGCTTCAGCGCGTTCCAGTCCGCGGGATTGTGGCTCGCCGTCACCGCGATCCCGCCCGCCGCCCCGTGATGCTCGACCGCCAGGAGCACCGTCGGCGTCGGCGCGAGCCCTACATCGATCACCTCACAACCCACCGACTCGAGCCCCGCGGACACCGCTTCCAGAAACATGACGCCCGACGTGCGCGAGTCGCGCCCGACCACCACCTCGCGGCTTGCCGCCCGCTTGCGGACAAACGCCCCGAACGCGGCCGCGAGCCCGGCCACCAACTCGGGGGTCAGCGGTGCGCCCACGCGTCCCCGGAAGCCGGACACGCTCGCCATCAGGTCTGGTGGAAGCTCGAGGCCCATGAACTCACCGGAAACCGGCGGCCTACAAGCGCAGTCTCCCCAATGAAAAAAGAGCCGCAGCTCGGGCGCCTGGACGGGCCCAGCTTGCACGGCCCCGACTCGAACAACTTGGAATTCGGCGCATACGCTGTCAACAGGACACACGGGCGGACACAAGCGAACCCCCGCCAGGCGGGTACGCACTGGCCCGGCCTGCATGGCGCAAGCGGCTCACCTTCGCTGGCGTCCCGGGCAAGCCGGCTCCTAGATTCCCCGCGTGAACGCGCAGGCGGCCCGGACGCGCCGCTTGCTGGATGACACCCGACCCTCGAAGCAACGCTGCGGATGAGCAGGATGAACGCGAACAACCTCCGCTTCGCCACCCTCGCCGTGCATGCCGGGCAGGAACCGGACCCCGGCGCCGGCGCCATCATGGTCCCCATCTACCAGACCTCCACGTACGTGCAGCCTGCGCTGGGCCAGACCCACGGGTACGAGTATTCGCGGGTGCAGAACCCTACGCGGGAGGCCCTCGAGGAGAACGTGGCGGCCCTGGAAGGCGCCCGCTTTGGCGTCGCCTTCTCCAGCGGCCTCGCCGCCATCGAGGCCGTGACGAAGCGGCTGTCCTCCGGCGACCACGTAGTCAGCGAGGAGAACGTCTACGGCGGCACCCACCGCATGTTCACCCAGGTGCTTGCGCGCCTCGGCCTCGAGTTCACCTTCGTGGACACCCGCGACCCGGACCTCATCGCCAACGCGATGCGCCCGAACACGCGCCTCGTCCTCCTGGAAACGCCGACCAACCCCATGATGCGCCTCTGCGACATCCAGGGCGCCACCGAGATCGCGCACGAGGCGGGCGCGCTGCTCTGCGTGGATAACACCTTCGCGTCCCCGTACAACCAGCGGCCCCTCGAGCTCGGCGCCGACATCGTGGTCCACTCCAGCACGAAGTATCTGAACGGCCACTCCGACATCATCGGCGGCATCGTGGTGACGAACAATGAAACGGTGCACGAGGAGCTGTACTTCCTCCGCAAGGCCACAGGCGCAGTGCCCGGGCCCATGGACTGCTGGCTGTGCCTGCGGGGCACGAAGACGCTCCACCTGCGGATGCGCCAGCACAACGAGAACGGGCAGCGCATCGCCCGATTCCTCGAGGGGCATCCGAAGATCGAGGGTATCCACTACCCCGGTCTGCCCTCCCATCCGCAGCACGAGCTGGCCTGCCGACAGATGCGGGGCTTCACCGGCATGGTGAGCGTGGAGACGGGATCGCTCGAGCGCGCCCGCGCGCTCGCGGAGGGCACGCGGATCTTCGCCCTGGCCGAGAGCCTGGGTGGCGTCGAGTCGCTCATCAGCCACCCCGCCCTCATGACCCATGCGTCCGTACCACCGCAGCGGCGCCTCGCCATGGGCATCAGCGATGGGCTCGTGCGGCTGTCCGTCGGCGTCGAGGATGCGGATGACCTGATTGAAGACCTGGACCAGGCGCTGCGTAGCGCTTGAAACGAGGCGCAGTCATCGGACGTAGGAGCTGTAGCGAACACAGAGCACCCGCGAGGCCACGATGGACGAAAGCATGAAGGCCCGGCGAATCCTCAGCGACATCAGTCCGACCGCGTGGGAGCATCCCGCCGACCGCGCGGCCCTCAACGCGCTTCGCAAGCTGCCGGCGTTCGACGAGATCCTGCGCAAGCTCTTCGGGCTGCTGGGCGAGCGCCCCGTCCGTCTCGCCTTCCAGGCGAACGCGGTCCGCGTCTCGTCTCAGCAGTTTCCGCGGATCCACGAGCTCTACGTCGACGTGTGCCGCACCCTCGATGCGCCGGGCGACTACGGGGTCTTTGTGTCGCAGACCCCGTTCGCGAACGCCGGCGCCTTCGGGATGGATCGCCCCTTCATCATCCTGAACTCCGGGACGATCCAGCTCCTGGACGACGACGAGCTCTCCTTCGTGCTCGCCCACGAGCTGGGCCACATCATGAGCGGACACGCGCTCTACCGCACCCTGCTGGTCATCCTGATCCGACTCGCGGAGCGCGGCTTCCCCCTCGTCGGGCTCGCGGCCCGGGCCGTGCTCGTGGCGCTGCTGGAGTGGTACCGGAAGAGCGAGGTCTCGTGCGACCGCGCCGGGCTGCTCGCAGTGCAGGATCCGCAGATCGCGCTGCGGGCCATGCTGAAGCTGGCGGGCGGCGGGAAGGCCGAGGAGATGAATCTCGACGAGTTCATCCAGCAGGCCGAGGAGTATCGGTCGGGCGGCGACCTCGTCGACGCGGTCTTCAAGGTGCTGAACCTGCTGGGCGCCACGCACCCCTTCTACGTGCTGCGGGTGAGCGAGCTCCGTGGTTGGATCGAGTCCGGCGAGTACGAGCGCATCCTCCGGGGGGAATATCCCCGCCGCGGCCAGGAGGACCGCTCCTACCTCGACGACCTCAGCGCGGCCGCGAAGACGTACGCGGAAGGGGCCCGCGATATGTTCGAGCAGGTGGGCGACGCCGCCCGCCGCGTGCGCGAAGCCTTCCGGGAAGGCTGGCGCGGCACGGGCGCACCGTAGCACCGTAGCACCGTAGCCGCGCCTTCGCTGTCCGGCGGCCCAGCGGCGATCCCCGGGCTCCCGGCCACGGTTTTGACACGCTCCCCGCGCCCGGGATAGTCTGTCTGCCATGCGCATCCTCATCGTCGGCAACGGTGGCCGCGAGCACGCGCTCCTCTGGAAGCTGATGCGGGACGCGCCGGAGGCGTCGTTTTTCGTGACGCGGCCCAACGGCGGAATGGGCGAGGCCGCCCCCGTGGATTTGGATTCCGCCGACGTGGACGCTCTTGCCGCCTGGGCAGCAGCGAATTCCATCGACCTCACGATCGTGGGCCCGGAGGCACCCCTCGCCCGCGGGATCACAGACGCACTCCAGGCCTGCGGGCTCCACGTGTTTGGCCCGACCCGCGCCGCGGCGCGTATCGAGGCGAACAAGGCGTATGCGAAGGCGCTCATGGCCCGCGCCGGCGTGCCCACGGCGCGGCATCTGGCGTTCGCCAGCTTCGCGGCGGCCGAGCGGCATATCCTTGAGGTCGGCGCGCCTCTCGTGGTCAAGGCCTCCGGGCTTGCCTCCGGCAAGGGATCCATCGTCTGCGCGACGCCGCAGGAGGCGGTCGCCGCCGCACGGAACATGCTCGTGGAGGGCATCTTCGGCGACGCCGGACGAGAAGTTGTCATCGAGGAGTTCATGACCGGCGAGGAGCTCTCCGTGCTGGCCCTCGTGGACGGCCGGACCGCGATCCCGCTGCTGCCGTCGCAGGACCACAAGCGCCTCGGTGAAGGCGATGCCGGCCCGAACACGGGCGGCATGGGCGCGTATGCACCGGTCTCCATCGCCACGGATGCGCTCATGGAGGAAGTGCGGCGGACCATTCTCGAGCCCACGCTCGCGGCCCTCGCGGACGACGAAGCGCCCTTTCGCGGGCTCCTCTACGCCGGCCTCATGATCACGGACACTGGCCCGCGCGTCGTGGAGTTCAACTGCCGGTTCGGTGACCCGGAGACGCAGGCCGTTCTGCCGCTCCTGGAGAGCTCGCTGCTCGACCCGCTCGCCGCCGTCGCGGCGGGCGGCTCCGTGACCGGCCTTCGGCTCTGCTGGCGCCCCGGGAGCGCCATCACCACCGTCCTCGCCTCGGATGGCTACCCGGGCAGCTATCGCTCGGGCCTCCCCATCCAGATTCCCGAAGAGCTCGCCGCCCGGGACGATGTTCTCGTGTTTCACGCAGGTACGCGCCGGGCCGACGGCCTCGTGACGGCGGGCGGACGCGTCCTCGCGGTCACCGGCCTCGGACCGACGCTGGAGCGAGCGGCGGAGGCGAGCCGCCGGGGCGCCGAGACCATCGCCTTCGAAGGCAAGGTCTTTCGCAGAGACATCGGGTGGCGAGAGCTGGCGCGCCAGAACAAGAGAAGAAAGGAGAGTGTGGGAGCGTGATCATCACCACGACGCCCGGGGTCGATGGGCGCCGGATCACGGAGTACCTCGGGATCGTCACGGGCGAAGCCATCATCGGCGCCAACATCTTCCGTGACATCTTCGCCACGATCCGCGACGTCGTCGGCGGACGGGCGGGCGCCTACGAGAACGCGCTCCAGGAGGCCCGGCGTGTCGCGATCCGCCAGATGGCGGAGGCCGCAGAGGAGCGCGGCGCCGATGCCGTGGTCGGCGTGGACCTGGACTACGAGGTGCTGGGCCAGAAGAACGGAATGCTCATGGTCACCGCCTGCGGCACCGCGGTTAAGCTTCCCTAGCGTCCCGTCCCAGCTCATGCCGGAACTGCCCGAGGCGGAGACGATCGTGCGCGTGCTGCGGGAAGGCGCCACCGGCCGAACCATCCGGCGTGTACGCATCCTCCACCCCGATGTCCTCGCGGGCAGCGCCGCAGCGTTTCGCAGGGGGCTGCGAGGCCGGCGCATCCGCCACGTGGGCCGCCGGGGAAAGAACGTGGTCCTCCACCTGGACAGCGGCCGTGTCCTGGCCGTCAACCTGGGGATGACCGGGCGGCTGCTGCTCAGCGAGCGCGGTGCACGCCTCAACCTCGCCCGTCGCCTCCCGCACGCGGCGGTCGTCTTCGACCTCGAGCCCGGTGCGATCCTGGTCTACGATGACATCCGACGCTTCGGCCGGCTCTCGCTCCTGGACGCTGCAGGCTGGGCGGCGCATTCCGCGCGGCTGGGGCCCGAGCCGCTGGACCCGTCGTTCACGCCCGCCGCGCTCGCCGCGGGCCTCGCGGGCTCGCGCGCGCCGGTCCGCTCGCTCCTCCTGGACCAGGGGCGCCTGGCGGGCGTCGGCAACATCTACGCGAACGAGGCGCTCTTCCGCGCGCGCATCCACCCCGCGCGAGCCGGCAGTTCCCTGGAGCCCGGGGACATCCGGCGGCTGCATCGCGCCATCCGCTCCGTGCTGCGCGCAGCCATCGAGGGACGGGGCACAACGATCCGCGACTACCGGGACCCCGGCGGCGGACCCGGTGGCTTCGCGCCCCGGCTCGCGGTGTACGGCCGGGACGGAGTGCCCTGCCCCCGGTGTGGCGCGCCCATCACGCGCACCGTCCTGCGAGGGCGTTCGGCCTTCTTCTGCCCGGTCTGCCAGCCGCCGGACCCGACCGCGTCGGGCGCGGCACACGCCGCATGAGGGCGATCTCCCCGGCGCTGCGCGGAATCCCGCCGCTCCTGGCCGGGTGGCTGCTGGCTACGGCGGCCGCGGAAGCCCAGGAGGTGAGCGGCGACAAGCTGCCCGTCGTCGAGCAGACCCTGCCCAACGGAATGCGCTTCCTCGTCCTCGAGCGTCCGGGCGCGCCCACGGTCTCGTTCATCGTCCACTTCGACGTCGGCTCCGTCAACGAGGCCCTCGGCTATACCGGAATCGCCCATATGCTCGAGCACATGCTCTTCAAGGGCACGACCACCGTCGGCACACGCAGCCTCGGCGCCGAGCTCGCAATCTTCCCCTCCATGGACGCGGTGAACGACTCGATCCTCCGGGAGCGTGCGCGCCCGGAGCGCGCCGACTCCGCGCGGATCGCCGCCCTCGCTCGACGCCTGAGAGCGCTGGAAGACAGTGCCCGCGCCCTCGCGGTCCCGAACGAGTTCGACCTCATCCTCACGCGCAGCGGCGCCCGAGGCCTCAACGCGGCCACGGACATGGAGGGCACCTACTATTTCGTCGAGCTCCCGGCCAATCGGGCCCAGCTCTGGTTCGTCATGGAGGCGGACCGCATGGCGAACCCCGTGTTCCGCGAGTTCTACACGGAGCGCGATGTGGTGGCCGAGGAACGGCGCATGCGCGTCGAGACCCAGCCCGGCAGCCTCCTGAGCGAGGCGCTCCTGGCCGCCGCTTACCGGGTCCATCCGTACGGCGTGCCCGTCGTCGGTCACATGTCCGACATCCAGAGCTTCTCTCGCCGACAGGTCGAGGAGTACTACCGGCGCTACTACGGCCCGAGCAACGCGGTCGTCGCCATCGTTGGCGACATCGCTGCGGACAGTATCCTGGCCTGGGCCGACCGCTACTTCCGCTGGATTCCCGCCGGCGAGAAGCCGCGGCCGGTGCTCGCCGAGGAGCCGCCGCAGCGCGGGGAGCGCCGGGTCGAGGTCGCCTTCGACGCGGAGCCGCAGCTCATGGTCGGCTGGCACGTGGCGAGCGAGGCCCATCCCGACGATCCGGCGCTCTCCGTCCTCGCATCAATCCTCACGGGCGGCCGCACCACGCGTCTCTACCGGCGCATGGTCCTCGAGGAGCGAATCGCCGCCGGCGTGACGTCGAGCCTCATCCCGGGCGACCGCTACCCCGCCCTGTTCGTCGTCTCGGCCACGCCCCGCGCACCCCATACGACCGCGGAGCTCGAGCGTGTGATCTACCAAGAGCTCGACCGCCTCAAGGCCGAGCCGCCCGCGCCCGTGGAGGTCCAGCGCGTGCGCAATCAGATCGAAGCAGGCGAGGTCCGGCGCTTGCGCTCGAACTTCGGCCTCGCCTTCCAGCTTGCCGAATCGGCGACCCGGTACGGCGATTGGAGGGCCACCTTCCGTCTGGGACGGCGGCTCCAGGCCGTGGAGCCCGAGGACATCCGCCGCGTCGCACAGCGCTACTTCAGCCGTGAGAACCGGACCGTCGCCACCCTGGTGCGGCCCGCAGGCGAGCGCACGCAGCGCGAGGCCCGGCCATGAGTCGTGGCGTCGGCAGCGGCTGCCCGTCCGCGCTGCTCGTCGCACTGGGCCTCGTGTGCTTCGCACGCCCAGCCCCCTCCGCCCAGCAGGCGCCCCCCGTCGGCAAGCCGGCCATCGAAGCGCTCCGCTTCCCGCCGCTCCGCTTCGAGCCCCCCGAGCCCGTGGAGTTCAGGCTCCGGAACGGGGTCAAGGTGTTCTTCATCGAGGACCACTCGCTGCCGCTGATCTATCTGTCCGCTCGCTTCAAGGGCGGGGCCGCTCACTTCGACCGCGGCCTGATCGCCGTCACCACCGCGGTCCCCGCCCTGCTCCGGAACGGCGGCACCCGGAGCCTCCCGCCGGACTCCGTGGACGCGCTCATCGAGCTCTATGCCCTGGACATGGCCTTCGGCTCCGGCGGCCAGAGCTCGTTCAGCAGCGTCAGCGCCCTGACCCGGCACTTCGACCTGGCCCTCGAGCTCTGGGCCGACATGATCCTGAACCCGCACTTCGACTCGACCCAGGTCGAGGTCTGGCGCGGCCGCGAGCTCGAGACCGTGCGCCGCCGGCCCGACAGCCCCTCGTCCCTCACCATCTCGGAGTTCAACCACCTCATGTTCGGCGACCACCCCGTCGGGTGGATCATGGAGCCCGAAGACCTGGAGCCCGCGGACCTGGCCGAGCCGAGGCTGCGCCGCGTCCACCGCGAGATCTTCTGCCGCGAGAACCTGCTCCTGGGGATCACCGGTGACGTCCGCCAGAACGATGCGCGGGCCAAGCTCGAGCGCGTGCTCGCAAAGTTCCCCCCCTGCCCTCGCGAGCTCCCGCACCCCCTTGCGCCCCGCATCCGGCGCGAGGGCGGCGTGTTCCTCATCCCGAAGGCGCTCAATCAGAGCACCGTGGTCGTGGGACAGCCGGGCGGCATCCGGCAGGGAAACACCCCCGACTTCTTCGCCTCTCGCGTCGCCAACTCGATCCTCGGTGCCAGCGGCTTCACCAGCCGCCTGCTCTCCCGCGTCCGCTCGCAGAAGGGCTACGCCTACAGCGCTTCCTCGTTCTGGACTGCGCCCCTCCGCTACGAGGGCGTCGTCGGCGCGCTGACCCAAACCAAGAGCGAGACCACTGTGGCCGCCATTCGGCTGATCCGGGAGATCATCGAGGAGATGCGCGCCGCGCCGCCCACCGACCACGAGGTGAGCGTGGTCATCGACGACTTCGTGAACGGCTTCGTGTTCAACTTCGAGGACCCGGCCCAGATCGTCTCGCGGCGCATGGCGTACATGGCCGAAGGGCTGCCCTTCAACTGGCTCGAGCTCTTTCTGGACGGGATCCAGAAGGTCACGCCGCCGGACGTCCACGGCGTCATGCGCCGCTACCTGAGGCCGGATAGCCTGACCATCCTCGTGGTGGGCGACAGCACGAAATTCGATGAGCCGCTCCGCGCGCTGGGGTTCGGGGCGCCCACCATCATAGAACCCAAGGGCGTGATGCGATGAGGCTCACCATCTCGACCCCTGCCGCGGGCATCTGACCGCGGAATTCCTGAACGCGTGGATCAACAGCGGGCTGGCACAACTGTTTCAATGGGGCCGCGGTCATCTGACCGTCTGGTTGAGGCGTCTCTCAAGCGCTGCGAGCGCGGCACGTCGGCCGCTGGCAGTCCGAACAGAACCACGTGCGACAGGTCCCGGGTGCCGTCAATGTTGCGAAGGGTCCGGCCTCGATATATACTGGTATATATCAGAACTGGAGGTTGAGTTGGTGACGACACGAAGCCGAGCCGGGGCGGGCGACTCGCCGAAGCGGGCCAAGCTCTTCTGGAATGGGCGATCGCAGGCTGTGCGGCTGCCGAAGGAGTTCCGGTTCGAGGGTGAGGAGGTCGCGATCCGGCGCGAGGGTGATCGGGTGATCCTGGAGCCAATCCGCAAGCGGGACTGGCCGGTAGGATACTGGGACCGGATTGACGCCCTGCGAGGCGACCTCGAGCTGGGTGAGGTGGAACCGTTCCCGGCGCGCCTTCTGGATCTGGAGGATCTGGAGATTTGATCTGGCTCCTGGACACGAACGTCCTCATCCGGGCCGCCCGCGGCCAGCCGCCCGGCGTGCGAAACCGCCTGGGTGAGGTAAGCCCTGAGGATGTCGCCGTTTCGTCGGTCTCGCTCGCTGAGCTGTGGTACGCTGCTGAGAAGAGCGAACATCCTGCCCGCAAGCGCGCATCCTGGTCCGAGTTCCTCGAGCCTTTCGAGATCCTGCCCTTCGATCGGCCGGCGGCTGAGCAGCACGCGCGGGTACGTTACGCGCTCCGACGCAACCCGATTGGCGACCGTGATCTGCTGATCGCGGCCATCGCGCTGGCGAACGGGTTGACGGTGGTGACCCAGAACACGCGCGAGTTCGGGCGAGTGCCGGGGCTTGCGATGGAGGATTGGAGCACGGGGTAGGCAACGCGCCCCGATCGCTTTGGAGCATGCTGCCGGATGGTGACGGCCAGGCTGGTCGCGCGCACCTCCCTGGCCCAAGGCTGAAGCGTGAACGAGCGAGACGACACCGCGGCACGGAGCCTGTGGCCGCTTCCACCTGCCGCCTGGGCTCGCCGGAAGACCGGGTACTCGCCGAAATCCCTCCGGCACCTGGTGCAGCGTACGCGCCGGAGCTCATCTATCTGTTCGGCTGCAAGGCGCGGGGGGACGACGGTCCGGACACCGATTACGACCTCCTGCTGATCACGCCTGACGGCGCACCGCCGGAGTGCCGGCTTCTCTGCTCGCGGCAGCGGCTGCTCGGGTCCGAGAGATCGCAGGCCGATCCACCGAGCCCGCAGACGAGGACCTCAACCATCAGCGGGCGCACCCGAGCAGGCCTGTAGTGGCAAGGCGATCGTTGACGATCGTCTCGCGGATCTCGTTGCCACCGTTGCAGTACCTCTCCTCGAGTCGCACGCTTCCCGTCCAGATGGAGGACACTACCGGCTGCGCTCCTCACTCCCGGCAAGAACACCCAATCCGCAGTGCCGTCCGCTGCCGATTGACAACGGTCCCGGCTTCGGGCGCTGCGCTGCAACTTGCTTCAATGGGGCCGCGGTCATCTGACCGCGGAATCACCCGATACACGCCTCTCCAGAACCGAGATGCGTTGCTTCAATGGGGCCGCGGTCATCTGACCACGGAATCAGCCTCGGTGGCCCCTCAAGCATGCCTAACAAGCTGCTTCAATGGGGCCGCGGTCATCTGACCGCGGAATCAGCAGCGGAACTCGCACAACTTTGGCACTAGCATGGCTTCAATGGGGCCGCGGTCATCTGACCGCGGAATCAGTCCGCGGCCCGAGCCGAACGCGTGGCACTGTGCCAGGCTTCAATGGGGCCGCGGTCATCTGACCGCGGAATCAGGTCGCCACCGGGCGGCTGCTGGGCAAGCGCCACTCGCTTCAATGGGGCCGCGGTCATCTGACCGCGGAATCCTCCTGTGGTTTCTCAGTTCAGCCCCATCACCTTCTTGCTTCATTGGGGCCGCGGTCTTCTGACCGCGGATTCTCGCGCAGAACAAGGATGGTGTCGGCTGGGTCTTCCTGATTCAATGGGGCCGCGGTCATCTGACCGCGGCCCCATTGAAGCAG